>CACKRO010000001.1 GCA_902602695.1 uncultured Alphaproteobacteria bacterium
TCATAGGAACTCATCAAACAAATATAGAAACTTTATTGAAAGTATTTTAAAATCTCTAAATATTGAATTTACATTCGTGTTTCTAGACGACGATTTTTATCATTTTACAGATTCTGAATTTCCTCAGTTTTTGAGTATGAACGATTCAATTGAAATGTTAAAAAAATTCATAAATCCAAAGACTGGTATTGAAATAAGTAAAAAAATATATGTAACTAGAGAAGATTCTAATTATAGAAAAATTATAAATGAAGGCGATGTAGCAACCCTTTTGAGAGAGAAGGGATATAAAGTTATTAATCCTCAATTATATGAAATTGATGAACAAATTGAAATCTTTGCAAATGCTGAAAAAATTATTGCTCCACACGGTTCTAATTTAGCAAATATTATTTTTTGCAAACCTGGAACTGAAATTTTTGAAATCACACCTACTTTTAGAGATAATGAAAAAATGCTTGAAGACAGATATTTAAACTTAAGTTTAATCAATAATCTTAAGCATAATAAAATCGTTTCTGATACAGTTGAAGTTGAAAATCATTCTGTTTTAGCAAAAAAATATATCCATAAGAATGTTTTATCACAAAGCAATTACTATAAAAACTTAATTGTTAAAATACGTGAACTAAGTAATAAAATTTAGCTTAACAATCTTTTAAATAAATTGGAATTACAACACTAATATTAGTTTCTAAATTTCTGCAAATTTTTTTGAAGGAATATTCATCATTAGTTTGGTCCATGTATTTAGCTAGCAGATGTGTAAAGAAAGAATTACTTACTTTATTTTCATAGATTTTGTAATTTTCAAATTCGTTTTCTTTAATTATTAAATTAATAAGTGTTTCATAATTTAAAATATCATCAATCAAAAAATTACTTTTTGCTTGATTACTACTATATATCAAAGCACCAATATTATTTTTTATATTAGAAATTTCAATTTTACGGCTTTTTGAAACTTTTGTTATAAAATCATTATAAACATCATCAACAATATCCTGTAGGTGTTGAATTTCATTAGTTTTAGGTCGTCTAAATGGATTAAACAAATCTTTACCTTCTCCAGCATTCTGGTTAAAAACTTCAATTCCTTCTTTAGTTTCAATTGTCTGGCCAAAGATTCCAGAAGATAGGCTCGTTGGCATATTATAGTAGAACCAACTTGGTCCACTTACTCCTATACTACCTATTATTGATCCATAAGAGGCAAATATTTTATCAGCTGTTGTTGCAACCCAATATCCACCAGATGCTAAAATTTCCTTTGTATAAAAATACACTTTAATGTTTGTACTTTTCTTAAATTCATAAATAATTTGTTCCAATTCAGCAGTAGCACTCACTGTTCCACCTGGAGAATTAATGTTTATAATTAGAGCTTTTATTTGTAGTTCCTTTAATTCTTCTAAATAAGATTTTACCTGCGCAGGATTTATATAATCGTAAAGATTATTTCTTAATAAATTACTATTATTATTAAATATTGGACCATTTAAATTAATATTGGCTATAACATTGTTAGAGTTTGATATTCCTTCAGTCATTACGAACTGTTTTTTTTCCAGGTCATTTGAAAAATGAAGTAAAATATTAATAATTATCAAAAAAATTAATAATGCACTCAAAAAACCAAGAGTTCTAAAAAAAACATTGAAAAATACCATTTTTTCAAAATATCATACACTTTAGCTAATTCGAATTTTTTTTTGGTTTCTTCTTGAATAGACTTTAATAATGCTTAAATAACTAGCACTCTTATAATGAGAGTGCTAATAAAAAAATATTAAATTTCAATTAGTTAACAAAAGAGGAAATATGAATTTTAAACCTTTACATGATAGAGTTCTTGTAAAACGAGTAGACTCTGATGAAAAGACTGCGGGGGGTATAATAATACCTGACACTGCCCAAGAAAAACCAATGGAAGGTGAAGTACTTGAAATAGGTTCTGGCGCAAGAGACGAAATGGGTAAATTGGTGCCTTTAGATGTTAAAAAAGGTGACAAGATACTATTTGGTAAATGGTCAGGAACTGAAGTAAAAATGAATGGTGCAGACTATCTTATAATGAAAGAGTCTGACATTATGGGTATCATTACTTCATCTAAGAAAAAAAAATAAAACTTAAGAGAGGATTATAAAATGTCTGCAAAAAATATATTTTTCGGATCAGATGCCAGATCAAAAATGTTAACTGGTGTAAACAAACTAGCTGATGCGGTGAAAGTCACATTAGGACCTAAGGGAAGAAATGTCGTAATGGACAAATCTTTTGGTGCACCAAGAATTACTAAAGATGGTGTGAGTGTTGCTAAAGAAATCGAATTAAAAGATAAATTTGAAAATATGGGTGCTCAGATGGTGAGAGATGTTGCTAGTAAAACAAATGATATTGCTGGTGATGGTACGACCACAGCAACTGTTTTAACGCAAGCAATTGCTACTGAGGGCATGAAGGCTGTTGCAGCTGGGATGAACCCAATGGATTTAAAAAGAGGTGTGGATTTAGCAGTTGATTCAGTTGTTAAAGAAATACAAACAAAATCTAAAGTAATCAAGACTGATAAAGAGGTAGCTCAAGTTGGAACTATAGCTTCAAACGGCGATTCTGAAGTTGGTAAAATGATTTCTAGTGCGATGCAAAAAGTAGGTAAAGAAGGTGTTATTACCGTTGAAGAAGCTAAGAGTCTAGATACTGAACTTGATGTAGTTGAAGGTATGATGTTTGATAGAGGTTATCTATCTCCATATTTTGTAACAAATGCAGAAAAAATGATTACAGAACTAAGTGATTGTTTAGTTTTATTGCATGAAAAAAAATTATCAAGTCTTCAGCCTATGCTTCCACTTCTTGAGTCAATTGTTCAATCAACAAAACCATTACTTATAATTGCAGAAGATATTGAAGGCGAAGCCCTAGCAACTTTAGTTGTAAATAAACTTAGAGGTGGACTTAAAATTGCTGCTGTAAAAGCTCCTGGTTTTGGAGACAGAAGAAAAGCTATGTTAGAAGATATTGCTATTTTAACTGGTGGACAAGTAATCAGTGAGGATCTTGGTATTAAATTAGAAAATGTTACTTTAGATATGCTTGGTACAGCTAAACGTCTTGTTGTAGATAAAGAAAATACTACAATAGTTCAGGGTGCTGGTAAAAAGAAAGATATCGAAGGTAGATGTAATCAAATCAGAGCGCAAATTGAAGAAACAACCTCTGATTATGATAAAGAAAAACTTCAAGAAAGACTCGCTAAGCTTGCTGGAGGTGTTGCAGTAATTAGAGTAGGTGGTGCTACTGAAGTTGAAGTAAAAGAAAAAAAAGATAGAGTTGAGGATGCTATGCACGCAACTCGTGCTGCTGTTGAGGAAGGTATAGTTTCAGGTGGAGGTGCTGCTTTAGCATATGCAACCAAAGCGTTGAATTCAGTAAAAACTTCAAATGATGATCAAAAAATTGGTGTTGATATTGTTAGAAGAGCTCTTTTTCATCCACTAAGACAAATTGCAGAAAATGCAGGTGTTGATGGAGCAGTAGTTGCTGGAAAAATTAGAGAAAGCAAAGATCACAATATGGGATATGATGCTCAAAATGATAAATATACCAATATGGTAAGTGCTGGAATTATTGATCCAGTCAAAGTTGTGAGAACAGCTCTTCAAGATGCAGCTTCCGTTGCCGGGTTATTAATTACAACTGAAGCCATGGTAGCAGATGCACCTGAAGATAAAGCTGCAGCTCCTGCGATGCCTGATATGGGCGGCATGGGCGGCATGGGTGGCATGGGCGGCATGGGCGGCATGATGTAACCAATAATTATATTTTAAAAGAGAGGGCAAATTTATTTGCCCTTTTTTTTTTAAATCAAAAGATCTATTTGATTGGTAATCTTAGAGCTATCAGGTTTTGTCATAGATGACCAAGATTTAACTAATTCACCATTTCTATTAAATAGATATTTATAAAAATTCCATTTTGGTGATTCATTGTATTCTTCATCTATCCATGAAAAAATAGGATGAGCATCACTTCCTTTAACATTCATTGGAGAAGATGTTACAAAACCTACTCCATAATTTACTAAACATATTTTTTTGATATCCTCATTATCTGAGTATTCTTGATTAAAAGAATTACTAGTAGTAGCTATAATTGTTAGATCACTTTTTCTATAATTAATAAATAAATTTTGGAGATCTTCATATTGAGGTGTAAAACCACATCTTGATGCAGTATTGACAATTAAAATCGGTTTACCAGAAAATTTTTCTAAATTTACTTGATTGCCGTCTATATCCTCAAATGAAAAGTCATATAAATTCACAGTATCATTAGCTAATAAAGTATTCTTTAAGTTAAACATAATCAAAAAAGTAACTAAAATTTTAATTTTCATGTTAATGAGTAATAAATATATCGCTTATGGAATCATTCAATAGCTTTAACAATCTTTTTTTAGATGTATGGAATAATGGTGTTTTTGGCATAAATGCTTCGGATATCATCGTTAGTTTAATAATTTTCTTACTTTTTTATTTATTAAGAAGGTTGATTGCTAGATTCATTCTTAATAGATTATCAAGAATAGTATCAAGAACTGCTAATCAAATTGACGATGCTGTTATAGAAGTACTTGATGGGCCATTAAAATTTTTTCCTGTCGTTATTGGCTTTTTTATAGCTTCCTCATATTTAAATGTTACAGATAATAATCAAGATATTCTAGATTTAATTAACAGATCTCTAATTACAATTTTTATATTTTGGCTGCTTCATCAACTAATTATTCCATTTTCTTTTGTAATTAAAAATTTTGAATCAAAAATTTCTAAACCTTTAGTTGATTGGACATTAAAAGGTTTAAAAATTCTTGTAATAGTGCTTGGGTCTGTCGCAATATTAGAATTGTGGGGTATAAGAGTAGGTCCAGTGATTGCTGGATTAGGTTTATTTGGTGTAGCTGTTGCACTTGGGGCCCAAGATTTATTTAAAAATTTAATTAGCGGTATTATGATTCTAATGGAAAAGAGATTTACTGTAGGTGATGTCATTCTAGTCTCTGGAGAAGTAGAGGGAGTTGTTGAACAAATTGGATTTAGATCTACTCTTGTTAGGAGGTTTGATTCTACTCCTGTAATGGTTCCAAATTATAAATTTGCTGAGCAGTCTGTTACTAATTATACTAGAAGACATCATAGACGTATAAGATGGTTAATTGGTTTAGAGTATAGAACAACAATTGATCAATTAAAAAAAATTAGAGATGAGATAAATAATTTAATTGAAAAAGATGAAAATTTTGCAAAAAATAAAAATGCAGGATTTTACGTCCGAATTGATAGTTTTTCAGATAGCTCCATAGATATGCTTGTACAAGCTTTTACTGTTACCAATGACTGGGCAGAATTTTTAAAAATTAAAGAGACTCTTGCTGTAAAAATAATTGAAATTATTGAAAATAATGAAGCCGGTTTTGCTTTTCCAAGTCAATCGCTTTATGTTGAAAAATTATCTGATGAAAAAACTGAGATTTTTAATCCTCAATCTGCAAAAAAATAATGAACGAAAGTAATCGTGTAATTTCTGGCTCTCTTTTTATATTAGCTAGTATTGCTGTTGCATTTATTTTAAATTTTTCTCAACCCATAATGGTGCCATTTGTTTTAGCACTTCTTTTAAGGATATTAATTGATCCGATAATTGACTTTCAGACTATAAATCTTCGTGTACACAGATTTATAGCAGTTTTTATCAGTATTTGTTTAATTGTACTTTTATTCTCAATTATAGTTCCTTTTATTGTTTCTTCTGTAGCAACATTCTTAGAGTCTGCAGATGACTATAATCAAAAAGTAATAATTTTAATAGAGGCAGTCATAATACAGCTTCAAGAATTTGAAATTGATATTGATAGAGAGACAATTAGAAATACAATTGCAGAGTTACCCATTACTAATTGGGCAGGAACTATATTAAGTAATAGTGCAAACTTTATTTCAAAATTTCTCCTAGTTGTAATTATAACATTATTTTTATTGTTAGGAACCCCTTCTAAAAATACTTCAGATGAATGGAATGATATTATCCGGTTAGTAAAAAAGTATATATTTACAAAATTTTTAACATCAGCTTTTACAGGCATTGCTGCAGGATTAATTTATTGGTTTTTAGGTTTAGAATTAGCTTTTATTTTTGGCAGCTTAACATTTATTTTAAATTTTATTCCAGTGATTGGATCTGTAATAGCTGTCTTACTCCCATTACCAATAGCCTTCCTTCAATATAACGATCCAACACTAGTTATACTAATTATAATTTTGCCTACGATTATTCATCAAATAGTAGGAAATTTTGTAGAACCTAAAATATTTGGTGAGAGTTTTGGATTACATCCAATTACTATTATTTTATCCTTAATTTTCTGGGGAATGATTTGGGGATTTATTGGAGTTCTTCTAGCAGCACCTTTAACTGCAATAATCAGAATTTCATTTGAAAGATTTGAAACTACTAGGCAGATTGCAAGATTACTTGAGGGTAAAATTCATATTAGGGAAAGTTAACTTAATATTCTTTTACATATATCATAGCTAAAACCAGCTCTAGCCATTTTTGCTAGTTTTTTTTCATAACTTTCATTTTTCTCCAACAATTTTTTTTTCTTAACAAATATTTTTGCAGATGCAAACTCCCAATCATCATTATCTTGTTGCATTAAATTTAAATTATTTTGAATTTGAGTTTTATTTACCCCTTTTTTTATCAAGTAATTGAAAATAAAATTCTTAGATTTTCCAGAATTTGATAAAGAAAGTATTTTGGTTGCACTATATCTGTTATCGTCTATAAATTTATTTTTTTCTAATTTTATTATTATACTTTCTATTTTATTAATCAGTTTACCTTTTTCATAATTTTTAATGTTTAATCTTAAAATTTTTCTTTTAAGCACATTTTCTAAATTATTTTTAGAAGAATCATATTTGCTTAAATAATCAATGGCGTATTTTAAGAGTTTTTTGTCGTCCACTAAACTAATATACAAATATTTTAAATATATTAAAAGAAAACTCCTAATATGATTGATTATAATTATCTTTGTTTTCTTACATTAGTTAAAAAAGAAGTCTTCAGGTTCTTAAAAGTAGGAATTCAAACTGTGATTGGTCCAGCTATTAGCTCTTTATTATTTTTAGCTGTTTTTAGCTTAGCTCTCGGAAGATCCGTAAATGCTATAAATGGTATTGATCTACCTTATTTCATTGCACCTGGTTTAATAATGATGACTATGTTGCAAAACTCTTTTGCTAATTCAGCATCAAGTATTGGTCAATCAAAATTTCAAGGAAATATTGTAGACATATTAATGGCTCCATTAAATAATGTTGAACTTGCATTTGGTTTTATTATTGGCTCTGTTTGTAGGGGTGTTGTTTGTGGTATAGTTACTACATTGGGGGTTATGATATTTGTTCCTCTAACTGTTCACTCTTATATTGCTTTATTATTTTTTACATTAATGGGATGCACAATGATGGGAACTTTGGGTACAATTGTTGGTATTTGGGCAGACAAATGGGATCAGCAACAAGGTATAACCAATTTTATTGTTTTACCTCTTACTTTTTTATCAGGAACTTTCTATTCAATTTCAAGACTTCCTGAGTTTTGGCAGACAGTTTCTTCATTGAATCCATTCTTTTATAATATTGATGGTTTCAGATATGCTTTTACAGGTATTTCTGATAGCTCATTAATTCATGGATCAATATTCTTAATAATTATTAATATTATATTAATTTTAATATGCTATTTTATGTTTCACAAAGGATATAAAATTAAATTTTAAATATGGTTAGCAAATATTTATCAAATGTTATGCCAACTTATGGCAATAAAACTCTTGAATTTGTAAAAGGTAAGGGTTGTTATTTATACACTAGTCAAAACAAAAAATATTTAGATTTTGCAAGTGGAATAGCTGTAAACTCTCTTGGTCACTGTCATCCAAAACTAATAGAGGCACTCAATAAGCAATCAAAACAACTCTGGCATGTATCAAACTTATATAAAATTAAAACACAAGAACAATTTGCAAAATTACTTTGTAAAAATTCTTTTGCAGATAAAGTCTTTTTTACTAATTCTGGAACTGAGTCTATTGAATGTGGAATTAAAATAATTAGAGGGTACCATTCATATCACAAGACAAAAAAAACAGAGATTATTACTTTTGATGGTGCATTTCATGGAAGAACTTATGGCGCACTTTCAGCACAAAAAAATAAAAAATACTCTAATGGTTTTGGCCCTATGCTCAAGGGCTTTAAAAAAATCGAATTCAATAATGAAAAAAAATTAATTTCTGCAGTAAATAAAAAAACAGCCGGTATTATTATTGAACCAATTCAAGGAGAAGGAGGTATTCGTCCTGCTAATCTAAGTTTTTTAAAACTATTAAGAGATATCTGTAATGAAAACAAAATTTTACTTTTTTTTGATGAAGTTCAATGCGGATTTGGGAGATCTGGTAAATTATTCTCTCATGAATGGGCAAAAATAAAACCTGATATCATGTCTGTTGCAAAAGGTATAGGATCTGGTTTTCCACTTGGAGCTTGTATGTCAACAAACAAAGCATGTGTTGCAATGACTAAGGGCAGTCATGGATCAACCTATGGTGGTAATCCGTTAGCTATGAGTGTAGGTTTAGAAGTTTTAAAAATTATTTCTAATAAAACATTTCTTTCAAAGATTGATAAGACTGCTAGATATTTTTGGAAAAATTTAAAAAAATTAGAGAGTACATATAATATTATTTCAGAGGTTAGAGGTGCTGGACTTCTATTAGGTATCAAAACAAATATTAGCAATATAGATTTTTCTGAACAATTAAAAAAAAATAAATTACTAAATGTACCTGCTGCAGATAATACAGTAAGATTAGCTCCGCCACTTATTGTATCTTATAAAGAGATTGATAAATCAATAACAATAATTAAAAAGAGTATAAAAGAACTTTCAAGATGAAACATTTTATTGATATTAATAGTTTTAAAAAAAAAGAAATTGATAAAATAATTTTACTTGCTAAAAAAATTAAAAAAAATCCAAAAAAATATTCTTCATCTTGCAAGGATAAAACCCTTGGTTTAATTTTTGAAAAGCAGTCACTAAGAACAAGGTTAAGCTTCAATGTAGGAATGCAAAAATTAGGAGGTAATGTTTTAGAATTGCAAAGTAAAGATATTGGCTTTGATAATAAAAGAGAAAAAGCCGAAGATATCCTTAATGTATTAAGTCAATATATTGATTGCGTAATGATAAGAAATAATAATCACAAACAAATAGTAAATTTAAGCAAAGAAAATATTTTGCCTATTATAAATGGTTTAACTGAATATAGTCATCCATGCCAAATACTTGGTGATTTTTTAACTCTACAAGAGCATCTTAAAAGTATAAAAAATGCTAATATTGCTTGGATAGGTGATTTTAATAATGTCTTACGCTCACTCATTCATCTGCAAAATATTTATAATTTCAAACTGAATTTAATCATTCCAAAAGAAATTTTTAAAAATTATAAAAAAGAGTTTGAGCAATACAAAAATAAAAATTTAAATATTTTTTTTGATCCTATATTAGGTACAAAATATACAAATTGTTTAATGACTGATGTTTGGGTTTCAATGGGTGAAAAGAATAATAAAACAAAATATTTTAAAAATTTTACTGTGAATAAAAAAATTATGAGTAATGCATCAAATAATGCAATTTTCATGCATTGTTTACCGGCAAAAAGAGGAAAAGAAGTAACTTCAGATGTTCTTGATGGTAAAAATTCTGTTGTATTAGAGCAAGCAAAAAATAGAATGTATATTCAACAAGCGATATTAATTTATGTACTTAAAAAATAGTTTTATTTTAATTTTGATCATCATTCTATCTTGTCAACCAGTTGAAATATTAAAACCAATTGAAATTGATACTACTAGATTTGAAAAAATATCAATAAATGTAGAAAAAATTGAGGTTAATAAAAAATACAATTCAGTATTTTCTCAATCTAATATTGAAGATCAAATACAAAAATCTCCAATTAATTTAATGGCCGAATGGAATAATCAAAACATTCTTAAACTTGGAAATGAAAACAAGTTAGTAATAAACATTCTAGATGCATCTATTAAAAAAACTGAAATCATAAATGTCGATGCTAAAAAATATGAGGAAAAAACTTTATT
Source organism: uncultured Alphaproteobacteria bacterium (assembly GCA_902602695.1). GTDB lineage: Bacteria > Pseudomonadota > Alphaproteobacteria > HIMB59 > CACPNW01. The sequence goes on from CACKRO010000001.1 coordinate 10,252, forward strand.
TAAATACGAAGTATTTTATTTAGTGGAATATGAACTTTATGATAGTAGTAGTTATTTGATAGCTAATACTACAGTAGAAACTTCAAGATCCACAACTTCTCAAAAATATATTTCTTTAAATGAAACTGAAATAATTATTAATGATTTATTAGTTTCAGTAATGAGAGATTATATAAATGAAACGAAAAACCAATTATCAATTTATATGAAAGATTATTTGATTTTTTAACTTCTCCAAAAATTTATAGATAACAAAACTAATACGGTAAAAATTTCTAATCTTCCAATAATCATAGTAATTGATAAAATCCATTTAGCTCCATTATCTAATAAAAAATAATTTCCGCTAGGCCCAATTATTTCACCCAAACCGGGGCCAACATTTGATATTGCAGAAGCTGCTGCTGAAAAGGCAGTTAAAAAATCTAAATTGAATAGGCTTAAACTTACTGCTGATAAGATAAATAAAAATATATACATAAAGAAAAAGCCCATTATTGAATTATAAGTATTTTCATTAACGGTTTTTCCATTAAATCGCATAACCAAGACAGCATGAGGCTGAGTTAACTTTCTAATTTGTGTAATTGCTCCTCTAAATAAAATTTGTAATCTAAATATTTTAATTCCACCAGTAGTAGATCCTGCACATCCACCAACAAACATAATAATCATCATTATTACAATGCCAAAACTACCCCAATTGGAAAAGTTATTACTAGTATAACCGGTCCCTGTTAGAATTGATGTAATATTGAATAAAGCAATTCTAAAAGCAGAAATTGCATCTATAGATTGATTAGTAGTTAACCAAATTGTCGTTAACAAAATAATTGTTAACAAAATTACAAAAAATAATTTAATTTGATCATCTTTAAAAATCAATTTTTTTTGATTATGTAAAAATTGTAAATATAAGACAAATGGTAAACTTCCTACCAACATAAAAATAATACTTATACTTTCTAGTTTAAACGAATTAAAATATGAAAATGATTCATCATAATTAGAAAACCCACCAGTTGAAATAGTAGTCATTGCATGAATAATTGAATCAAAGCCTTTCATTCCATTAACAAAATACAAAAAGGCGCAAATAACTGACAAAAATACATAAAGTAGAAATAATTCAATTACAAACCGATTAACTTTAGGAATTGTTTTTTCATAAGGATCATCATGTTCCATATGTAGCAGCTGCATTCCACCAATTTGTAAAGTTGGCAATATAGCCATTGCAAGAACGATTATTCCTATTCCTCCAAACCATTGAAGAAGAGATCTCCAAATTAATATACCCTCTGATAAGTTTTCTAAATTATTAATAACAGTTGCGCCCGTTGTAGTAATTCCACTTACAGACTCAAAAAAAGCATCTGTATATGAAAGAGAAGATGATGAATACACAAATGGAATTGCACCAAAAAGAGATATTACTAACCAAGATGAAATTGTTAATAAAAATGCCTGCCTAATTCCAAGCTTAATATTTTTTTTTCTAAAAGAAAAATATAAAATTATACCTATAAAAAATGTGATTAGACTAGAATAAAAAAACTGTAACCATTCATAATTACCATAATAAAGATCAAAACACATTGGTATTAGCATTGCCAATGCTTCAATACATATAAGTAAACCGATTATATTTAATATCGACCTAAAGTCTCTCATTCTTTTTTTTTAATTAATTTAATTTGTTATTTTCAAATGGTGTATCTAATGAAAACTGAGGTATTTGAACATCAAAAGTGTTACCGTTATCATTTTGCATCTCGTAAGTTCCTTCCATAAAACCAGATGAAGTAGTTAAGGGTGTTCCACTTGTATATTCAAATTTTTCACCTGGATTTAGTACAGGCTGTTCACCTACAACACCTTTTCCACGCACTTCTTGTAATGTGCCATTAGCATCAATAATTTTCCAGTGTCTGTTTACAAGTTGTACTTTTTCGTTACCTTGATTATCAATTGTTACCTTATATGCCCATACATAATGCTGATCTTCTGGCTCAGATTGATCTTCAAGATAATACGGTTTTACAGTAATGTTTATTTTTTTTGTTGTTTTAGAATACATTGAAGAAAGCTCAATATACCAAAATAATTGTAAACAAAAGTTAATTTGTTTTTTTTATTTCTACTCTTCTATTTGCTGGTTGTTTGGTATCATCTGGAGTATTTACAGCTAAAGATTCTTCCCCTCTGCCTAAAATTTTAATACTACTTTGATTAATTCCATAATTAATTAAAATTTCTTTTACAACCTCAGCTCTTTTTACTGATAATGATAAATTATATTTATTTGTTCCTTTAGTATCAGTATGTCCAACGACAAGATACTCATTAATAATACTTCCATAATTATTTAAAAATTTTATTATTTTCTCTTTACTTACTTCAGATAAATTAAATTGATCAAAATCAAAATATATTATTTGCATTAATTCTTCATTTTCATTTTTAGTTACAATTGTTACTTCGTCTTTCGTTTGATTCTCTAAATTTTTATCTTTATTATTTGCAGTTTCCTGCACATTATCCTGAGTAGATATTTTATTATAAATATTATGCATGGCGTTTAAGAAATCATTCTTACAACTACTAATATCCCATGTTTGCCAATTTTCCTCTTGTTGCTCTGACCAGCAATCTAATGATGAAATAGCTCTTGCTAAATTAAAAGGATCAATCTTTTTTGCATCTTTATAAATTGTCATAAGGTTGTCATATGCAATTCTTATTTCACTAATATTCTCTTCTGGCAGTTTCCAATATGAAATTTCTTCTGGATATATTTTATCAGTTTCTAAACTCTTGAGAGCTTTTTCAGAATATAATTTTGCTGAACTCCAATCATGCATCTCTTCAGCTTCGAATGTAGCTCTTTTTTTGTATTCGTATAATAATTGCTCTTGAAAGTTTCTTGGCTTATTAGTTTCCATAGTAGATAATTCTTTATAGCTAGCAGAGCAACCGGTTAAAAAAATTAGAATGGAGATAATAGGTATTAAAAATTTAAATTTCATAAAGTTCTATTATCAAAATTTACTGTCAAAACTGAGACTAAATTTTGACCGAATTAAGGTCCACCATTTTTTTCATATCATACACATTTTATTATTGCAGAGTATTTAAAGATTAAATACAGAAATAGCATAATTATTTAAGGAGTTTATGATGATTAAACATTCTACGTCGGTGGATCAATCGGACAGAAAGGTTCCCTACAATTTAAGACAAAGTGGTCCTACACCAGTCCAAATGCTTATTTCAACCAGAGTGAGAAAATCACCTTATTGGCATTTGTCAATGGAGGCGGGATGTTGGAGAGCAACAGTTTATAACAGAATTTACCATCCAAGAGGTTACGTAAAACCAGAAGATGGTGGAGCAATGGTTGAGTATGAGGCAATTAAAAATCATGTTACCATGTGGAATGTTGCAGTTGAAAGACAAATTCAAGTTAAAGGACCTGATGCAGAGGCTTTTGTTGATTACGTTATAACAAGAGATGCAACAAAAATATCTCCAATGAGAGGAAGATATGTAATTCTTTGTAATCAATATGGGGGTGTTTTAAATGATCCTATTCTTCTAAGAATTTCTGAAGATGAGTTTTGGTTTTCTTTATCTGATTCAGATATTGGTTTGTATTTACAAGGTGTAAATCATGATAATAGATTTAATGTCCATATTGATGAAATTGATGTAAGCCCTGTTCAAATTCAAGGTCCAAAAGCTCACGCCTTGATGAATGATTTAGTAGGTGATCAAGTGAAAGTTGATGAAATGCCATTCTACGGACTTGCTGCCGTTAAAGTTGGTGGAAGAGATTGTATAATTTCACAAACAGGTTTTTCTGGAGAAGCAGGATTTGAAATATATTTATATGATTCAACGAAATATGCTGATGATATGTGGAATGCAGTTTTAGAGGCTGGAAAAAAACATAATCTTATGGTTATAGCTCCGGCTCATCACCGTAGAATACAAGCGGGCATTCTATCTTGGGGTCAAGATATGGATAATCAACACAATCCTTTTCAATGTAATCTAGGTTATCAAGTATCTTTATCTGGTAAAGGTGAGTGGAATAAAACTTCAGACTATGTTGGAAAGTCTGTTCTTGAAAAGATGAAAGCTGAATTAAAAGACGGAAAAAAACCATATAAGCTTCAATTAGTTGGATTAAGTTTAGGTGGAAAACCTATTGAAGAATATGCTCCTGATTTTTGGCTTGTTTCAGAAGATGGCAATGAGCCATGTGGATTTATCACATCTCCTTGGTATCATCCTGAGCAAGGAAGAAACATTGCTATGGGTTATGTTCCTTTTGATGGGACTTTAAATAAAAATGGTTTTCCTATGGGAAATTATGGTCGTAAATTTAAAGTTCATCTACCTGATCAATATTCTGACTCACCTGGTGTACCAGTAGATGCAGAAGTTGTTCCAATTCCATTTACTGAATCACATAACGCAAACACAAGAGAAGTAGTAGATAAATAATTTCAATAAGAAGCTCTATTTAATAATGGAGCTTCTTTATTTTAATAAAGCCTTCATTCTATCTATAGAGATATAACCAACAACTAGTTCTTCATTAACAAAAAAAGTAGGTGTCCCTCTAGCCCCAGAACCATTAGCTAAAAAAGAACTAAGATTAACAATATTTCTAACTTCATCTTTTGACATATCTACATTCATTTTTGCGTTATTAATTTCAAGTTCTTCAATTATTTGTTTTAATTTGGCATTATTCAAATTTCCTTCGACTCCAAATAATGCATTGTGTAGCTCAATGCCCTTATTTTGCATATTGGCCGCAACAACCATTTTAGCAAGTAATTTAGAAGATTCACTTAAAACTGGATGCTGTAAAAATATAATTCTAGTATCGTTTCTTTCACTTGCTATTTGAAGTAATTCAACGTGTACTTTTTTGCAGTATCCGCAAAAATAGTCCATAAATTCAATTATAGTATTTTTAGCATCATCATTACCTATTTGAAGAATACCTTGTTCAGGAATAACATCGATTATTTTTAAATGAAAAGGTTTTGACTCATCAAAAAAGAGCTCTTTTACTGTTACCTCTGCTTTGAGTGGAAGACAACTTAACGCAGTTATAATTATCAATAAATATAATTGTTTGAAGTATCTCATGATTGACCCACTCTATTTATTATGATTAATGAAGTACAGTAATAAATAGTAATAATGAAATCAAAGTCAAAGGTTGTTGTAATAGGTGGAGGTGCTGTAGGTGTAAGTACGCTCTATCATTTAGCTAAAAAAGGTTGGTCGGATGTTGTTCTAGTTGAAAGAAAAGAGTTAACTTCTGGTTCAACTTGGCATGCTGCAGGATTACTTCCATTATTCAATATGAGCTATTCTGTAGGACAATTACACAAATATGCAGTTAAACTATACAAAACTCTTGAAGAAGAGACAGGGCAAAAAGTTGGTTTTAGTGTTGTTTCTAATATTCGTCTTGCAACCACGCAAGATCGAATGGATGAATATTATCAATATTCAGGTGTAGCTAAAACTATAGGAGTTGATGTTAAATTCTTGACACCAGAACAAGTAAAAGAAATTTGGCCGCTTTGTAATACTGATGGATTAGTAGGAGCAATTCAACATCCAGAGGACGGATATATTCAGCCAGCAGATTTAACTCAAGCACTTGCCAAAGGCGCTAGAGATAAAGGGGCAGAAATTTACAGAAATACATCTGTTATAGGTATTACAAAAAATAAAAATGATCTGTGGGAAGTAGAAACTGATAAAGGATCAATTGAATGTGAACATGTAGTTTCCTGCAGTGGAAATTTTGCAAGACAAACAGGAAAAATGGTTGGACTTGATGTTCCTGTAATACCAGTAGAACACCAATATATTGTTACTGATGATCACCCGGAAATTTTAAAAAGAAAAGAGCAAGGTCTTCCTGAAATGGGAGTTTTAAGAGATTCTGATAGTTCATGGTATATGCGTGAAGAAAGAGGAGGATTGATTCTTGGACCTTATGAAAGAGGTGCACCTGTTTGCTACGTTGATGGACCAGATAAAGAATCAGAATTTGAATTATTTCAAGAAGATTTAGAACGTATTGAACCTCATATTGAATCTGCTATACACCGTGTTCCTATCTTTGGAGAGGTTGGTGTAAAGAAAGTTTATAACGGAGCTATTTGTTATACCCCTGATGGAAGTCCAATTGTTGGTCCAGCTTGGGGACTTAAAAATTTCTGGTTAAACGAAGGCCATAGCTTTGGCATCACAGCTGCAGGCGGTGCAGGATGGCAAATTGCAGAGTGGATAGTAGATGGTGAACCTACAATTGATATGTTAGGTGTTGATCCAAGAAGATTTGGTGATTATGCAACTGAAGCGTATTTAATAAAAAAGAATGAAGAAGCATACGCAAATGTGTTTACAGTACACTATCCTGATGAAGAGAGAGAAGAAGGACGCCCTTTAAGACAAGCTCCCTGCTATGATAGATTAAAAAATCTTGGTGCAGTTTTCGGTCATAAATTTGGTTGGGAGCGCGCCAATTGGTTTGCCCCTTCAAAGGAATTACAAAAAGATGATTGGTCTTTTAGAAGATCAAAATGGTTTAATCATGTTGGCAACGAATGCATCAATGTTCAAGACAATGCCGGTCTTCTAGATATGACTGCTTTTGCTAAATGTAGAATTTCAGGACCTGGTGCTGAAGAATTTCTAGATTATTTGGTTGCAAATAAAATTCCTAAAAAAATTGGAAGAGTTAATCTTTGTCATGCACTAAACACAGCTGGGGGAGTGCATTCAGAATTCACTATTGCAAAAGAAAAAGAAAATTCTTTTTATTTAGTTTCAGCAGGTGCATTTCAGCGATTAGATCATGACTGGATACATAAATGGATTCCTGAAGATGGATCAGTCACATACGAAAACCTAACAAATAGTATGGGTGTGCTTGTTTTAGCAGGACCAAAATCAAGAGATATTCTTTCTAAAATTACAAAGACTAATTTATCTAATGAAAATTTTCCATGGTTATCATCAAAAAAAATCAATGTTGGTTTAGCTCCTAGTATTGCAATACGTATGAATTTTGTTGGAGAACTTGGATGGGAATTACATCATCCAATTGAATATCAGAACCATATTTTTGATCAATTAATGGAAGCAGGAAAAGATCATGGACTGAAACCATTTGGAATTAGAGCGATGGAAAGCTTACGTGTTGAAAAAACATATAAATTGGTTGGTACCGAAATGTCTATAGAATATGCAGCTTTTGAGTCTGGGTTAGATAGATTTGTACATTTAAACAAAGGTAATTTTATTGGAAGAGACTCTCTTGTTAAATGGCAGCAAAATGGTTTTAAAAACAAGATGGTAACTTTAGAAGTTCATGATGTTGAAGATGCGGATGCTTTGGGCAATAATCCTATTTATAATAATGGAAAGGTTATAGGCCGTGCGACAGGAGGTAACTATGGTTTTAGGGTGAAAAAATCATTAGCTATTGGTATGGTAGATCCTAAATTTGCTGACATTGGTCAAAAATTAGAAATGGATATATTAGATAAAAAATACAATGTAACTGTTATAGAGGATAGTCCTTATGATCCTAAAAATGATAAATTAAAACAATAATATGAAGTTGCTTGTCACAGTAAAAAGAGTCATAGATTATAATGTTCAAATCAGGGTTAAAGCTGACGGTTCTGGAGTTGAAAAAGATAATGTAAAAATGTCCATGAATCCTCCTGATGAAAATGCGGTAGAAGAAGCTCTACGAATTAAAGAAGCTGGTAAAGCAGATGAGATTATAATTCTTTCTATAGGTAATGATAAGGCTCAAGAAACTATCCGAACTGCATTAGCAATGGGTGCTGATAGAGGTATACATATTAAAACAGATAATGATTTAGAACCTCTAGCTATTTCTAAAATAATTTCTAAAGTTGTTGAAGAAGAAAAACCATCAATTATTTTAATGGGAAAACAAGCAATAGATGATGACTCTAATCAAACTGGTCAAATGACTTCTGCTTTACTTAACTGGCCTCAGGCTACATTTGCATCAAAAATTGAAATTGATGGGCAAAATGCGATCGTTACTAGAGAAATAGATGAAGGTTTAGAGAGAATAAAAGTTTCTATACCATTTGTAGCATCATGTGACCTTCGACTTAATGAGCCTAGGTACGCTTCATTGCCAAATATAATGAAAGCAAAGAAGAAGCCAATTGATACAAAAGAAGCTTCAGAGCTAGGAATTAATATTGAGTCAAGAATTGAACAATTAAAAGTAGAAGAACCTCCTGTTAGACAAAAAGGAATTATGGTAAATGATGTTTCTGAATTGGTTCAAAAACTAAAACATGAGGCAAAAGTAATATGACAATATTAGTATTAGCAGAACACAATAACACAGATATAAAATCATCAACTTTAAATACAATATCTGCAGCTTCTGAAATTGATCAAGATATTCACGTACTAGTAACAGGTTATGAATGCGAAGACCTAGCTAAAAATATTTCTAAACTTGAAAAAGTTTCAAAAGTTTATTTAGTTGATAATGAAAAACTTAAAAATCCAATAGCTGAAAATATTGAACCTTTAGTCGTTTCTTTAGCCAGTAATTATTCTCACATTATGGGGCCTGCAACAACATTTGGAAAAAATATTTTTCCTAGAATTGCTGTTAAATTAGACATTGCTCAAGTAAGTGATGTTATTAAAATATTAGGTCCAGATACATTTATGAGACCAATTTATGCAGGAAATGCAATCGCTACAGTTAAATCTAATGATAAAATTAAAGTAGTAACAATACGACCAACATCATTTGATCCTGTAGAAACAAGTGGTGGAAAAGAAGAAATTGAAAATATTTCTTTTGATAATGAAACTGGCAGTGTTGAATTTATAGATAGAGAAGAATCTCAATCTGAAAGACCTGAGTTAAGTTCTGCTCGTGTGGTAATATCTGGTGGTAGAGGTTTACAAAGTGCTGAAAATTTTAAACTTTTAAATGAAATAGCTGATAAGCTTAATGCTGCAGTTGGTGCTTCTCGGGCTGCTGTAGATGCTGGTTACGTTTCAAATGATTATCAAGTTGGGCAAACTGGTAAAGTAGTAGTTCCTGACTTATATATTGCTGTAGGTATTTCAGGTGCAATACAGCACTTAGCTGGTATGAAAGAAAGTAAGGTTATTGTTGCAATTAATAAAGATGAAGAAGCACCAATATTTAACGTTGCTGATTATGGATTAAATGCTGACTTATTTGAAGCATTGCCTCAATTATCTTCTGAACTAGATAAATTAAATACTATTCAACAATAAATTAATTTAATACAATAAACAAAATGGAAGTAGAACGCGAGTCAATGGACTATGATGTTGTAGTGGTAGGTGCTGGTCCATCCGGCCTTTCAACTGCAATTAAACTAAAACAACTGAACCCAGAAATTAATGTTTGTGTTTTGGAAAAAGGATCAGAGGTAGGGGCCCATATTTTAAGTGGTAATGTCTTTGAAACAAGAGCACTTGATGAATTAATACCTGACTGGAGAAGTAAAGACTCACCAATTAAAACTAAAGTAACAAAAGAAAAGTTTTTATTCTTATCAAAAAAAGGCTCATTAAATTGGCCTACATGGCTTCTACCTAGTGTTCAAAAAAATCATAATAATTATATTATTAGTCTTGCAAATTTATGTAGATGGCTTGCAAGTGAGGCTGAAAGTTTAGGGGTAGAAATTTTTCCAGGGTTTGCGGCATCTAAAATATTATATTCAGATGAAGATCAAGTAGTTGGTGTTCAAACTGGTGATATGGGTATTGATAAAGATGGTAACAAAAAAGATAGTTTTGAACCAGGTATTAATATTAACGCTAAAGTAACAGTATTTGCTGAGGGTTGCAGAGGTCATTTAGGTAAAGAATTAATTAGAAAATATAATTTATCTAAAGATAAGTCACCACAACAATACGGAATTGGGTTTAAAGAAATTTGGGAAATAGATGAAAGCCAGCATGAAGAAGGTCTTGTCATGCATAGTGCGGGATGGCCATTAGATAATGCAACTTATGGTGGCAGTTTTTGTTATCATGCTGAAAATAAACAAATATTTTTAGGATACGTAATCGGTCTTGATTATAAAAATCCTTATTTATCACCTTATGATGAATTTCAAAAATTTAAAACTCACCCAGCAATTAAGAAAATTCTCACTAATGGAAAACGTATCGCTTATGGAGCAAGGGCACTCATTGAAGGTGGTATTCAAAGTTTACCTAAAATGTATATGCCGGGTGGATTACTAGTTGGATGCGATGCAGGCACCTTAAATATGCCAAAGATTAAAGGTTCACATACTGCAATGAAAAGTGGAATTATAGCTGCTGAAACAATTAATGATTATTTAAGTAAATCTGTACCTCTTACAGCATATGAAGATAAATTTAAACGTTCATGGCTTTATAAAGAATTGTTTGCAGCAAGGAATGTAAAACCTAGTTTTAATTGGGGACTAATACCTGCAATTATATTTACAGGAATTGATCAAATAATATTTAGAGGCAAGCTTCCTTTTACATTAAAACACAAACATGCTGATCATGAAGCTTTACAATTAGCAAAAGATTCAAAAAAAATAGATTATCCAAAATATGATGGAATATTTACTTTTGATAAAACTAGTTCTGTTTATTTGACTGGAACTAACCATGAAGCTGATCAGCCAGTGCATTTACAATTAAAGGATAAGGATTTACCAATAAAATTTACTTTAAATGCTTATGATGAGCCATCTCAAAGATATTGTCCTGCTGGTGTATATGAGATTGATAAGACAGATATTCAAAATCCTAAATTTGTAATTAATGCGCAAAACTGTATTCATTGTAAAACATGTGATATCAAAGAGCCATCACAAAACATTAATTGGGTTGTACCAGAAGGTAGTGGGGGGCCAAATTATGCGAATATGTAATTCTTATATATAAATTGATCAAATATATTCATTATGACCAAAAATAAAATTGTATTTACTTTTGCAACTGCAGAAGTAAATTTTATTGGCCAATTATTTATTAAGATTACAGAATTATGTACCGGTAAATTAAAATTAAAAAAATTGTATGATGAATATTTATCTGAGAATAGACCACCAGAACTTTTTTGGGATGATGCAGTAGATAAACTAAATTTTACTTTAATAACTAATTTTCAGGATGGTAGTTATATTCCAAAAAAGGGAAGATTAATTGTTATAGCAAATCATGCTTTTGGAGTTGCTGATGGTGTATCAATATGCTCAGCTATTTCAAAAGTAAGGCAAGATTATAAAATGGTTACTCACAAAGTTTTAAGGCAAGCAGAGGCGGTAAAAGATAAAATATTACCAATTGATTTTAATGAAACTAGAGATGCTTTATTGACAAACATTAGAACTCGTAAAGAAGCTGAAAAGGTTCTGCATAATGAAGGAGTTCTAGTTCTTTTTCCTTCCGGCACAATAGCAACTAAACATAACTTAAAAAAGAATACAAAAGCTGATGATGGTGAGTGGAAACAATGGGTATCAAAGCTAATTCTTAAAACTAAAAGCCCTGTTTTACCAATTTTTTTTGATGGTCAAAATAGTCAACTCTATCATATTGCTAATAAAATAGGCCAAACATTTAGATACTCTTTGTGTATGTATGAACTTAGAAGAAAAATAGGTGATGATATTTACATGTATTTTGGCTCACTTATACCATACGAAAACCTTGAAAGGATTGGGGATATTAAGCAAATTACTCAATACTTAAGATCAACAACCTATTCTTTAGATCCAGAATTTAATATTAATTAAATATTTATTTTTTATATTTGTCGATTTATAGAGTCCATATGGTAGGGTTTGTTGGATCACAAGCAAGAAGAAGAAGAAGAAATAGATTTTTACTAATTCTATTTATTATCGTTATTTTTGGTATTTTTTTCTATCTGCCCTCTATAGATTTTTCAACTGACGATTCAAAGCCTCCAATTGAAATAATTCCCAGCACTATAATTGATGAATCTAGTTTAAGATCAGAAATAGAAGAACTTAAACTTGAGGTATTTCAGAAAGATCAAAGATTAAAATTTAGAGATGATCAAATAAAAAATTTACGTAATGAAATACGAGATTTAAATGACTCATTTGTTACAATTAAAAATGATTATGAAAAATCTCTAAACAATATATCAGATTTAGAAAATAACACCTTAGAAAATAATTCACAAAATATTGAGAGACTTAGTACACTTGAAAATCAAATAATTGAATTAAAAAAACAATTATTAAAATATGAACAACTTGTACAAAAATTAGAAACAGAATTAGCAAGTGCTACATCATCTGAAGATGTTCAAGAGGTAAATATTGAAAATTCAATTCTAAAATCAGAACTTAAACAAATTCAACAAAAGAATAGTAATATTGAAACTGAATTAGAAGAGTTAAGAAAATTAATTAAAAATAAAGATAAGGAATTAGAAGATTTAATTTATTTAAAAGATTTGCAACATCACGGCTAATTATTTATTTTTTTTTCTAAATAAATAAGGTTCTTCAAACTCTCCACCCCATATCCCCTTTTTTTGTTGTTTTGCCACTTCTTCTTCTTCAACATAATCCATTGAATAATAGCGATATGCAATTGCCCATCCATTAAGTACCATTTCACTATTTAAATCTAAATTATTTTTGTAGCAGATTCCAATAAATCTATTATATTGATCCTTACCATTAGTAATACATTCAATTTTATTTTTACCAATTAATTTCTTTAAGAATTTAGTTGACTCAATACCACAATTCCAAACTTTATTATTTTTATTACATGTCTGATTTGTTTCAGGTGCATCAATAGCATGTAGTCTTATTTTATTTTTATAAATATAGATAGTATCACCATCAATTACCTTTGCTTTACCAAAGATAGTCTTACCAGATGAAACTGCACTAAAACAAATTAAGATTAAAAATAGATTAAATATTAAGATTTTTACTGCCATCAACTAATAATTCGTAAACATATTTTGCATGGGATCTGTTTAAATGTAAGTCTAATGATGTAGCTTCTTTATCAGTATTATTTCTGATAAAAAGCACGGGAATTTTTAAAAATATTGTTTGAGCTACAGAAAAATTAGTCTCCAATATTTTTTCTAAGTTGGCAACAAGAAATTTAGAAAGTAATGTAAAAACTTTTTTACCTTCGAGTCGTAATACAGTTCTGTTAAATGAAACGTCAGTTATTGCTGTCTTTTCTGGATTGAGTTTTGATTCTAATAAAGAAATAATTTTATCTTTCTCGTTTTCTGGCGTTATAACTAACCATTCATTAGGACCAAGCCACATAATACTAATATTATTATTATAAATTCTAACATTTGGCTCAATTGGTAATACTAAATTTAATACAGAACCAATATTTTTCATAAATTCTTTATCTGAATTTTTGCCTCTAATATTAATTTTACCTGATAAGATTGTTTCTTCTATTGTTATTCCATTGTAATTTTTTTTACTTTTATTCAGGACATTATTGAAGATTAAGTTCATTGATTAACCCTTTCATTTTTAGGATCAATAAATACTGGGCTAGTTATTTCAACTTCAATATTTTCATTTTCCATAGGTGCAATTAAAACACTTCCTTTTTTTTTAATTCCACCTTTAATTAAAGCTAAAGCAAAGGAACTGTTTAAATTAGGTGAATAATAACTAGATGTGACATGTCCAACCATTTTCATTGGTAAAGCGGTTATTTTTTCAACCAATTGGGATCCTTCTTCTAGAATTTTATTTGGATCTTTAGTTTTTAATCCAACTAATTGTTTCCTATCTTTTTTAATAGTATCACTTCTATACAATGCTCTCTTACCAATAAAATCATACTTTTTCTTACTAACAATCCAATCCATGTCCAGATCTATAGGTGTAACTGATCCATCTGTTTCTTGACCAACTATTATAAAACCTTTTTCAGCACGAAGTACATGCATCGCTTCAGTTCCATATGGAGTAATATTAAATTCATTACCTTTATCTATACAAAGTTCCCAAAGATTTTTAGCATAGCCAGATGGAACATTTATTTCATAACACATTTCCCCTGTAAAACTTATACGCATGACTCTACACTGTATTCCATTAATATGAATATTTCTAAAACTCATATGAGGAAAATTATCTTTTGAAAAATCAAAATCTGGAATTAATTTTTGCATTAATTTTTTAGAATTTGGACCATTTAAGCTTATTGTTCCATAGTTTTCTGTAACTGATGTTAGATATACTTCTAGTTCTGGCCATTCTGTTTGTAACCAATCTTCTAATTTTGACATTACTGATGCCGCATTTCCTGTAGTTGTTGACATAAGATAATGAAACTCATCTAATCTAGTTGTTACACCATCATCAATGACCATCCCATCGTCGCCCAACATTACACCATATCGACATTTTCCAATTTCTAATTTTGACCAAGAGTTTGTGTAAACTCTATTTAAAAATTCACTAACATCTCTTCCTTTAATATCAATTTTACCCAAAGTTGATGCATCTAAAATACCTATGCTATCTCTAGTTGCCTTTACTTCTCTATTTAATGCAAACTGAAAGCTCTCATTCTTTTTAGGATAATACCAGGCTCTTTTCCATTGACCTACATCTTCAAACAAAGCGTTATTATCAATATGCCATTGATGCATCGGACTTGTTCTCTCTAAATCAAAAAATTCTTTTACATGTCGTCCGGCAAGCGCTCCAAAAGTTACAGGTTTATAGGGTAAACGAAATGTTGTCGTGCCTAATTCAGAAATTTCAGTATTTGTTAACTCTGAAATTATTCCAAGAGCATTAACATTACTAGTCTTACCTTGATCAGTTGCCATTCCTGTAGTTGTATATCTTTTAACATGTTCAATAGATTGAAAGCCCTCTTTTAGAGCTAATTTAATATCTTTTGCTGTGACATCATTTTGAAAGTCCACAAACATTTTGGTTCGCGAGATGTTATTTTTAGAAGTAATCCAAATATTTTGATGTTTACCGTATTTTAGATTATCTGATTTATAATTTACATCACCAATTTTATTTTCCTGATTATCATTTAAATATATTAATGTATCTTCTTGAGTTTTTAATAGTATTTCATTTAAATCATAATCACCATTGCAACTGCCAACACACAATGTATCTTGATATATTTCATTAGGAATAAAACTTCCATCTGAATCTCTAAATTTTAGTTTTCCTTTTGATTGAGTAAATAAATGGACAGTAGGGGTCCAACCACCAGCAATTGCTAAAAGATCACATTTAATATTAATAGAAGATTTTTCATTACTTTTTTGAGTTGTAATTTTTTTTAATTTTATTTCTCTAATTTTTAATCTTCCAACAGTATCGCTAATTTCGTACCCTTTAAGGATAGTAATACCTAATTTATTGGCTTTCTTAGGTAAATAACCATCACTATCGTCTCTAGCATCAACAATAGCTTCTACTTTTATACCCTGCTCAAAAAAATCTATTGCAGTTTCATAAGCACTATCATTGTTTGTAAAAAAAACTAAATTTTTTCCAGGTGAAACTCCATACTTATTTAGGTATTTTTTTGCACTGTTAGAAAGCATAATACCGGGTCTATCATTATTATTAAAAATTATTGGTCTTTCTATTGCACCTGTTGCAAGAATAACTTTTTTTGATCTAATTTTCCAAATTCTTTCTTTAATATCATTTTTTTTGTTTAATCCTTTTTCTGGATCAATTTCCTGTATAGCTAATAATAAATTATAATTTAAATAAGCAAAACAAGTTGTGTTTTTGATTATTTTTACATTTTGATTTTTTGAAAGTTTATCAATTATTTGATTTTTCCATTCATTAATTGGTAAGTTATCTATTTTAATATTTTCATTTTTCGTTGATAAAATTTCACCTCCAAGTTCGTCTTCTTGCTCAACTAGTAATACTTTATAATTTTTACTTGCTGCAATGTCTGCTGAAACTAATCCACTTACTCCCGCTCCAACAACCAGAACATCACAATGATAATGAAAATGTTCGTATTTGTGGGGATCATCTTTTTTTGGAGATTTACCAAGTCCTGCAGCGTGTCTTATAAAAAACTCATATGCCTTCCAAAATTTTGGTGGCCACATAAAGGTCTTATAATAAAATCCTGCGGGAAAAAATGGGGATAGTAAATCATTTATAGCACCAGCATCAAATCTCAATGATGGCCAATTATTTTGACTAAAAGCTTTTAAACCCTCATATATCTGGACTTCAGTTACTCTTCTATTAGGTTCGGTATATTCTTTAGTCTCAAGCTGAACAATTCCATTAGGTTCTTCACTGCCTGCTGTATAAATACCCCGCGGTCGATGATATTTAAAACTTCTTCCAACTAAGTGAACATCATTTGCAAGAAGTGCTGAAGCTAGGGTGTCACCTTCAAATCCAAAATATTCTTTATTATCAAAATAGAATCTAACAGACTTATTATTCTCAAGATTTTTATTATTTTTGTATCGCATCTTTATTTTTAAAATCTATCTTTTTTCGAAGTTGATAAATTCCCTGATCCAATACTTGGCTCACCTGAAGGAGTAGCTGGAATATTTGCTTTTAATTTAGGAGGAGTTTCTCCAATCTTATATTCTGCAAGAATTTCATCCGTTGCTGTATTTCTTGCTAAGTTAAACCATTGTCTACATCCATATTCATGGTTCCATCTTTCATAATGAATACCTTTTTCGTTCTTTCGCAAGAATAAATATTCTGCCCATTGCTCGTCAGAGAGTTCAGGAGGATTTTTTGGTCTTGCAATGTGAGCTTCACCTCCACAAGTAAATTCAGCTTGATCTCTTTCTCCACAGTAAGGGCAATTTATTAAAAACATTATTTAATGAGCTACGGCAGCTGCACCATGTTCATCAACTAACTCACCGCTAGAAAATCTGTTTAATGTAAAAGGAGCATTTAATTCATGTGCTTGATCATTTGCTATAGTGTGGGCAAATACCCAGCCAGAACCGGGTGTAGCTTTGAAACCACCTGTTCCCCAACCACAATTAAAATATAATCCGTTTATGTGAGTCTTACTGATAATGGGGCTTGCATCAGGGCATATATCAACAATACCTCCCCAGTGACGAAGCATTTTCATTCTAGAAAATATTGGAAACAATTCAACTATTGCCATTAATGTATCTTCAACAATGTTGAAGCCACCTCTTTGAGTATATGAAGTGTATCCATCTGTTCCAGCACCAATAACTAATTCCCCTTTATCTGATTGAGATACATACGCATGAATTGTATTTGACATTACTACAGTATCAATAACTGGTTTTACTGGTTCTGAAACTAGAGCTTGTAATGGTTTACTCTCTAAAGGTAATTTGATACCTGCCATATTGGCAATGACACTGGTATGACCTGCAGCAGCTATTCCAATTTTATTTGAATTAATGGTTCCTTTTGTTGTTTCAATACCAGTTACATTTCCATTTTTTACATTAATACCAGTTACTTCACAATTTTGAATTATATCAACTCCCATTTCATCAGCTCCTCTTGCATAACCCCATGCAACAGCGTCATGTCTTGCAGTTCCAGCTCTTCTTTGCAGCGTTGCGCCTAAAACAGGATATCTAATGTTAGGTGAAGTATTTATTATTGGGCAAAATTCTTTAACTTTTTTTGTATCAAGCCATTCACAATCGATATCATTCAGCCTGTTTGCATGCCAACGTCTTTTTAATTCTCTAACATCATGAAGATTATGAGCAACATTCAAAACTCCTCTTTGAGAAAACATAACGTTATAATTTAATTCTTGAGACATACCCTCCCAAAGTTTTAATGCATGCTCGTACAAAGCTGCACTTTGGTCCCATAAATAGTTCGATCTAATTATAGTCGTATTTCGCCCAGTATTTCCACCACCTATCCAACCCTTTTCAATTACTGCAATATTATTAATTCCATGGTTTTTTGCTAAATAGTAAGCAGTAGTTAAACCGTGTCCACCACCACCGACTATTATTGCATCATAATTTTTTTTTGGTTCAGGACTATTCCATGTCTTCTGCCAATTCTCATGATGACTTAAAGCGTTTCTAGCAATAGATAGAAATGAATATTTATTGTTAAACATTATAACTCTTTATAGCAGTTTTAAAAAAGACCTTCAATTTCTCCATGGTCATTTAGCTTTATCGAATTTGCCGCAGGCACACTTGGTAGACCCGGCATGGTCATAATATCGCCGCAGACAACCACTATAAATTCTGCTCCCGATGATAATCTTACTTCTCTAATAGGTAAAACGTGGCCAGTAGGAGCACCTTTTAAATTAGGATCAGTTGAAAAACTATATTGAGTTTTAGCAATGCAAACAGGCAATTTACCAAATCCTTTATTTTCAAAATCCTTCAATTGTTGACGCACTTTTGTGTCTGCCACGACTTCACTTGCGTGATAAATCTCCTGTGCAATTTTTTCTATTTTTTTGAATAGAGTTAAATCATCTTCATATAAAAATTTAAATGTACTTTTACTTTCTTCACACATATCTATTACATTTTTAGCTAATTCTGTTGCACCATCACCACCATCAGACCAGTGGGTGCACATAGAAGCCTTGACTCCTTGAGTTTTACAAAAATCTAGGACGGCATCAACTTCAGCTTTAGAATCAGTAACAAAATGATTAATTGCAACAGTTACTGGTAATCCGAATTTTCTTATGTTGTTTATGTGTCTTTCTAAATTTACTAAACCAAATTTAAGTGCATTTACATTTTCATTTTTCAAATCTTCTTTAGAAGCATTTCCATGCATTTTTAGTGCTCTAATTGTAGCAACTAAAACCACACAATCAGGTTTTAAATTTGATTTTCTACATTTTATATCAAGGAATTTTTCTGCTCCTAAATCAGCTCCAAAGCCTGCTTCAGTTACAACATAGTCACTTAGTTTTAGACTAGCTTTAGTTGCAATAACAGAATTACATCCATGGGCAATATTTGCAAATGGTCCACCATGAATTATAGCAGGATTATTTTCTAACGTTTGAGTAATGTTTGGTCTAATTGCATCTTTTAGTAATACTGTCATTGGACCTTGTGCATTTAAATCTTTTGCATAAATAGCTTTTTTATCTCGTGTATAGGCAATTGTTATATTTCCAATTCTCTCTTCAAGATCTTTTAAGTTTTTTGCTAAGCAGAAAATTGCCATTATCTCTGATGCAACAGTTATATCAAAACCATCTTGTCTAGGATATCCATTTGCAACTCCTCCTAAATCAACAACAATAGACCTAAGCGATCTATCATTCATATCCATTACTCTCTTCCAAACAACTCTTCTAACATCAATATTCAATTTATTTCCCCAGTAGATATGATTATCAATTAATGCAGAAAGTAAATTATGAGCTGACGTAATTGCATGAAAATCTCCAGTAAAATGCAGATTAATTTGTTCCATTGGAACTACTTGAGCATAGCCTCCACCAGCTGCCCCACCTTTCATACCAAATGATGGTCCAAGACTCGGCTCTCTTAAACAAACAATAGATTTTTTTCCTAATTTATTAAGACCATCGCTTAATCCAACAGAAGTTGTTGTTTTACCTTCTCCTGCTGGTGTCGGAGTTATTGCTGAGACTAGAACAAGTTTACCATTTTTATTTTTATTAAGTGACTCTATGTACTCTAAGTTTATTTTAGCTATGTGACGACCCATAGGGCTAAATGCTTCTGGTGTATCTGGTACATCAAGCCTTTTTAAAATTTCACTAATAGGCTTCATTTTAGCTTTTCTTGCTATTTCAATATCTGACATGAGACTCCTAAATAATTAGACAATTCATCTATAGATTAACTTTTATATCAAACAACTTTTGTTTCATTAAAAGATTAAAAAATTGTGAAGAAGCTAATTTAACTCGAATTTGTGTTTATTATTATAAGAAAAATCTGAGTTATTAAATTGATTTAACCATTCAGATGTTTTTTTCATACCACCAAAAGCGTAGAAGTGAATTTTTTCAAGTTTAGAGTCTTTGTTTATTTCGCTATGTTCGGCAAGATCATAAATTAATTTGTCAGGGGTGTTCAATGTTGCAAGTTTAGTTAAGTTAAAAGCCTGTTTTGTAATAAATCTCAAAGAATTTCCAATACCACAAGATCTTGCATAATTTATTAATGTTTTAATAGAGGCAGGACCTGGTATTCCCGCATGGATTGGTAATGTATTTCCAATTTTTACTAAGTGTTTTTCCCAGTCGATTAAAGATTTAGCTTCAAAAAAAAATTGAGTTGCTAAATACATTTTAAAATCAGCATTTTTAGCAAAATCATTTTTTTGTTTAATTGCTAAGTCTAAATTTTCATTTGAAATATCTGGACTTCCTTCGGGATGCCCAGCTACACCTACAGATTGATAATTATATTTTGAAAGAAAATCTGTTTTTAGAACATCAATTGAAGAAGAAATTTCACCTGCCTGATTTCCACCGCCACCAATAATTAATATTTTTGAACAACCAGATTCATTTGCAAGTTCACCAATATATTTTTCTAAGTCATTTTTATTGATAATAGTTCTCGCAGGTAAATGAGGTATTACATCAAAACCTTCTAATTTTAGTTTTTTTGCTGTTCTAATTACATTTTTTGAATTTTCATCTGGTAAATAAGTTATATAAACGCCATGATTTTTATCAAGAAATTCAGAAAAGCCTCCATATTTATCGTAAACATTTGGAGTTGTTTCTATAGAATAACTATTGATAAACTTTTTAACAATATTAATGGTTTCTTTAGACATAAATTTTTAAAGTTTTTTATATTAATTAGATAAATGAACAACAAGTACTTTACTATAATTACTTTTTATCAATTCAAAATAATTAAAGATAAAAATGATATTATTACTAAACTTGAAGATTTTTGTAAATTTAATAAAATAAAAGGTACAATATTGATTGCTGATGAAGGTATTAATGGAACAATAGCCGGCTTAGAGAAAAATATAAATTCATTTATTTTATTTCTTGAAAATTTTCACTTTAAGAAACTTAATCTTAAACGATCAAAATACAAATATATGCCTTTTCAAAAATTTAAAATTAGAAATAAAAATGAAATAGTCACATTAAGAACCAAATTTGCCGATCCTACAAAAATATCTGGGAAAAAAGTTAAATACAATGAATGGAATAAACTAATTAAAGACAAAGACACTATTGTGATTGATGTAAGAAATGAATTTGAGGTTAAAATAGGATCTTTTGAAGGAGCAATTAGTCCAAAAACTAAAAGTTTCACTGACTTTAAATCTTTTGTCCAAAAAAAACTAAATAAATCAAAAGATAAAAAAATTGCTATGTTTTGCACTGGAGGTATCAGGTGTGAAAAGGCTTCATCTTATATGATGATGAAGGGTTTTAAAAATGTTGCGCAGTTAGATGGAGGTATACTAAAGTATTTAGAAAAAACTCCAAAAAAGGATTCAATGTGGAACGGTGAATGTTTCGTATTTGATGGAAGAGTATCTTTGAAAAATGAATTAAAAGATGGAACTTACAAACTTTGTCATGCTTGTTGGCTACCGATTAGTGATAAAGATACCTATTCTAAATATTATAACCCAGGTGTATCTTGTCATAATTGTTTTGATAATACATCTGATGAAAAGAAAAAAAACTTACTTGAAAGAAATAAACAAATTAAACTTGATAAAAAAAGAGGAAATTTTAACCGTTTTATTAAGCAGTCAATTTCTGATTATGAATAAATAATACTTTATTTCATATAATTATTCTGTATAGACACTTCATGGCAAAAAAAACTTCATTCGCTCTAAAACAATTAGTTCCTGAAGAAAATCCCAAAACAGGAACCAAGTATATTGTAAGAAAACCAACAAAAGGATTGAAAGTTGCTGAAAAGCTTCGAATGAAAAAATACGATCCTGTGTTAAAAAAACACGTTTGGTTTGTTGAGAAAAAAATGCCTCCTCATAGTAAATAATAGATTTACCTCTTTAATTTATTCTATTTTAACATAATTTAAATTTATGACAGTCACTTATGGTGTACATTGGTTTAGACAAGATTTACGATTACAAGAAAATCCATCTATATTGTCACTTTCAAAAAAAGTTGATCAAATAATTCCAATTTATATTTTTGATTTAAATCAAAGAATTGGATCAACATCCAAATGGTGGTTAGAAAAATCTTTAATTAGTTTATGTGATTCAATACAAAAGCATAAAGGCAAACTAAATATATTTTCTGGTGATCCAGAGAAAATTATATCTTCAATATTAAAGAATTCAAATGTTAAATGTGTATCTTGGAATAGACTATATGATCCATACTCAATTAAAAGAGATACTAAAATTAAATCCTTAATTACCTCATCTAAAATAGAGTGTGACTCACATAATGGATATCTTTTAAATGAACCCTGGAATATTCAAAATAAAAGTGGAACCTTTTTTAAAGTATTTACTCCTTACTGGCGACACTGTGATGAAGTACTAAAACAAAAAGAAAATAAATTTAAAAAAATAAAAATAAATTACGCCAATTCAAAATTTAAAAATGAAATAACTATACTAGATTTAAATCTAACAAATAAAAAAGATCAATGGATAAAAAAAATTGAAAGATATTGGATACCTGGTGAGAGTCATGCAAAATCGCAATTAAAAAAATATATTTCACAAAAAGCAAATCACTATTCTGTTGGAAGAGATAGACCCGATAAAGATTTAACTTCAAAATTATCACCTTATCTTCATTTTGGAGAAATATCTGCTTTGGAAGTTTATGATACAGTTAATAAAGAAAAAAAAATTGATCATGAAAATAAAAAAAAATTTCTTGCCGAACTTGGCTGGAGAGATTTTTCTTATAATCTCTTATTTCACTATCCAGATATGATCCAAAAACCTATACAAACTAAATTTAATAAATTTCCATGGATAAAAAATGCTAAAAATTTATCATTATGGCATAATGGTAAAACTGGTATTCCAATTGTTGATGCTGGAATGAGACAACTATATAAAACTGGCTGGATGCATAATAGAGTAAGAATGATTGTAGGTTCATTTTTAACAAAAAATTTATTGTTACATTGGAAAAATGGAGAAGAGTGGTTTTTTGATACTTTAGTAGATGCTGATGTTGGTTCTAATTCTGCAGGTTGGCAATGGATTTCTGGTTGTGGTGCTGATGCAAGTCCATATTTTAGAATTTTTAACCCAATTTTGCAGGGACAAAAATTTGATCCAGATGGTGATTATGTAAAAGAATTTGTTCCTGAGTTGAATAATGTCCCAAAAAAATATATTCATAACCCTTGGGAGATGTCTAAGGAAGATCAAAAAAAATATAATTTTAAGATTGGCAATTCATACCCAACACCAATAGTAGATTTAAAAGAAACAAGAAATAGAGCATTATCAGCATTTAAAACTATTAGTTGATGTGAGAGAAAAAATAGCAATTATTGGTTCCGGTATTTCAGGAATAAGTGCAGCATACTTATTGTCTTCTAAATATGATGTTTTTTTATTTGAAAAAAATAATAGATTAGGTGGACATACAAGAACTATTTATGTTGAAGAATTAACAAATACAATTCCAGTCGATACAGGATTTATTGTATTCAATGAAAATAATTATCCAGATTTAACTAATTTTTTTAAATTACTTGATGTGAAATGCAAAAATTCAGATATGTCTTTTGCCGTCTCAAATCAAGATCCTACAATTGAATATAGTGGTAAAAATATCTTTTCTCTTTTTGCTAATTTCAGAAATATGTTTTCTTTAAATTTTTTTAAAATGTTATTTGAAATAAGAAAACTTTATTTACTGTGTAACAGCTTGAATGTAAGTGATTTAGAACAAACTAAAACGTTAAATGATTTTTTAAAAACTAATAATTTTTCAAGATATTTAATAAATTATCATATATTACCTATGATATCATCTATATGGTCAAGCAATATAAGTGATGTAAAAAATTTTCCTCTCATAACATTCATTAATTTTTTTAAAAATCATGCTTTGTTTAATTTAAAAAAAAGACCTCAATGGAAATACGTAGAAGGTGGAAGTAATGAGTATGTAAAAAAAATTATTAATAAAAATGTTTTTAAGTATGAAACAAATTTCAAAATTAAAAAAATTATTAGAGAAAATAATAAAATTAAAATAGAGAATAATAATAATATATTAGAATTTCATAAGGTAATATTCGCAACTCATGCTAATCAAGTATTGGATATTTTGGAGAAACCGACACAAGAAGAAGTAAAAATATTTTCACAATTTAAATATTCAACTAACTCGGCGATACTTCACTCCGATCAATCTTTAATGCCTAAATCAAAAATTGCTTGGTCAAGTTGGAATTTTTTAAATAAATCATCATCTTCTAAATTTACTTTAACTTATTGGATGAATCTCTTGCAAAAATTACCAACTAAACAAAATTATTTTGTAACTGTTAACCCTTATAAAAAACCTAAAAATATAATTAACGAAACAACATTTGATCATCCAATATATTCTACAGATACTATTTTAGCTCAAAAAAACGTTATGGAAATTCAAGGAAAGAATAATACTTTTTTCTGCGGTGCCTACCTTGGATATGGTTTTCATGAAGACGGCATTCAATCATCTTCTTATATTTGTAAATTATTACATTGTGATTTACCTTGGAAGAGAGAGAAAAATTTTTATAATAGATTGCAAATTAATTTTGAATGATTTCTCAAATATTATTATCCAGTATTGTACATAAAAGATTTATTCCATTTAAACACACATTGAAATATGAGGTGCCAAGTCTTTTTATTAATTTAGATAATCTCGATCAATTAAGTAAAAATTATAAATTTTTTTCATTAAACTCATTTAATCTTTTTTCTATATATGAAAATGATCATGGATATAGAGACAAAAGGTCAATAAAGACATTCGTTAAAGATTCCCTCTCTAAATATAATATTAAATATAAACATCTTAATATAATGATATTATGTTTTCCAAGAATTTTTGGATACGTTTTTGATCCTTTATCAATTATCTATTGTTATGATGATAAAAAATTAATATCTATTTTCTATGAAGTCAAAAATACGACTAATGAACAACACACTTATATTTTTAAAGGAAATGTAAATTTTGAAGATTTTAAATTATCTCATGAATGTGCTAAACAGTTTTATGTATCTCCATTCATAGAAATGAAGGCAAATTATAAATTTTTTAATCGAATGCAAAAAGATAAAATAAATATTAATATTGATCTTTATGATAAAAATAATAAAAAAGTTTTAACAGCTTCTCAGCATGGCAAATTTATAGATTTTAACTCAAAAAATATGTTTAAATTTTTATATTATAACCCACTCTTTGGTTTTAAGGTAATGGCTGGAATTCTTTATGAGGCTTTAAAAATAATTTACAAAGGTGGTAAATATTATGCACGAAAAAAGAAACCAAATGATACAGTAAGTTTTGAAGGTAATTTTTAAATGAACTTTTTTAAAACAAATTTTGATAAAACTGTCGAAAAATTATTAGTAAATTTTTTATCTAAAATTCGATATGGAAAATTATCAGTTCAATTTCCAACTGGTGAAGAGAGAGTTTTTGTTGGTAAAGAGAAGGATATATCTGCAAATATAAAAATTTATAATTATAATTTTCTAAATTTAATTTTTAAAAAAGGTTCTGTAGGTTTTGCAGAAGCTTATATGAATGGTTACTTTACAAGCACAGATTTAACTAACTTATTACTACTTTCTCACAAAAATGAGAGTTATTTTTTGCAAAGTATAAATACTAACCTTTTTTTTGCAACCTTTGCCAAATTAAAACATTTTTTAAAAAACAATTCAAAATCGCAAAGTAAAAAAAATATTAAATATCATTATGATTTAGGAAATAATTTTTACGAAAAGTGGTTAGATAAGACCATGACTTATTCTTCAGCTATTTTTGATAATAAGAATACCAATTTATCAGATGCACAATTTAACAAATACAGAAAAATTGCTGAATCTTTATCATTAGACTCAAATTCTAAAACTTTAGAAATTGGATGTGGATGGGGTGGTTTTTCTTCATTTATTGCTAAAAATTACAATTGTTCAGTTGATGCTATAACTATTTCCAAGGAACAATATGAATATGCTTCTGAAAAAATTCAAAATGAAGGATTGTCTGAAAAAGTATCAGTTATATTTACAGATTATAGAGATATCAAAAAAAAATATTCTAATATTGTTTCAATTGAAATGTTTGAAGCAGTTGGAAAAAAATACTGGCATAATTATTTTGATACAATTCGCAATTCTCTCAACGATGGTGGTATGTGTGCACTACAAGTCATAACCATTGATGAAAAAAAGGCTAAAGATTATCAAAATAGACCAGATTTTATTCAACAATATATATTTCCAGGTGGAATGCTACCAACTAAAAAACAATTTGAATATTCAGCAAAAAACGTTGGGTTAAAATGTATTGAAAATTTAAGCTTTGGAGGTTCTTACGCAAAAACGCTAAAAATGTGGAACACGCAATTTCAAAAATCTTGGAATGATTTATCAAATTTTGGCTTTGATATTAAATTTAAAAGAATGTGGGAATTTTATTTGTCTTATTGTGAAACAGGTTTTTCTAATAGCTCAACTGATGTTTCTCATTTTTTAATTCAAAAATAGAAATGCAAAAAACAAAAATATTTTTAGTCTTAACAGGCTATCAAATGACTTGGTTAGCTTGCGTATTTGGCGAAACAAAATTTTCTTATCCTATGATAGGTTTTTTGGTTGGAATTATTTTCTTATTAACTTATTTTTATTTTAATCAGAATAAACAAAAATTTATTAAGATTTCACTTTTGATTTCAGTTCCAGGTTATATTTTTGATACTTTATTGGTTTATTTCCAAATATATGATTTTGAAACTATTGCTAAACTTGGCACCTTGCCAATATGGATGATCGTTTTGTGGTTAAGTTTCAGCACTCTTTTTGATGAAATTCTTACTTTTTTTAAAGGTTATAAAATTTTAGGAATAATTTTAAGTGGAGTTTTAGGACCTTTAACCTACTATCTTGGCGAACCCATTGGGGTTATAAAAATATATAATTTTCAGGCTTTCATTATTTCAATGATATTATTTTGGATGATCTTGATGATTTATTATCTAAACTATGTTGTAAAAACTGATTAGCTATCTTTATCTACTTTTTTTATCCTAGTTCTATTTAAAGTTCTTTCGAGATCTTTATAAGTACATAAACCTACGTCCATTGGACTCTTTGCTTCAAGCACTGCTTCTCTGTATGTTCCATTTCTTATGGCTTCTACAGTATTTTTTGTTGAACTTGTAAGTTTTGCGATTTGAGAACTAGTCAATTCAGTTGGATATCTTTTAATAAGCCACAGTATAGCGTATGGCTTTTCTTGCCTCAATGAAAGAGGTGTATATTTTGCATCTTTTTTTCTAGGAGGCAAATCTTCAATTATTTCAGATTTAATGAGATTTAAACGAGCGTTATTATTCTTTTCACATCTCTCAATTTCCTCTTTTGTTAATTGATTATTGTCAATTGGATCATAACCTCGCATACCAACAGCAACTTCCCCATCAGCTATTCCCTGAACTTCAAGTTCATGTAAACCACAAAATTCAGCAATTTGATCGAATGTCAAGGCGGTATTTTCTACTAACCATATTGCTGTTGCTTTAGGCATTAAAGGATATTTCATAATTGGCTCATATAATATAATCAAAAAATAATATATAATAAAATATAGCTATGAAAGATTTTTTTGAAGTTGATGAAAAGCAAAAGACAGTTAAAATATTAAATTTGGATGATTTCAGTGTTGAGGATTTACACCTCTATATTTATGAACTTCAAACTGAAATAAAAAGAGTCAAAGATGAGATAAGGAAGAAGGAAAATTTAAAAATTAATGCTGAAAAGTTTTTTAAATAATTATTTATTTATTTTTAGACCTTTAAATCTCTTTTGGAATCTAGCTACTTGTCCTTCAGATTCATTAAGCCCAGCTTTACCACCGGTCCAAGCAGGATGAGATTTAGAATCAATTTCTAGTTTGAGAGTGTCACCTTCTTTACCCCAAGTAGATCTAGTTTTAAAAGTTGATCCATCAGTCATAACAACGTTTATTTCGTGGTACTTAGGATGTATGTCTTTTTTCATGCAGTTCTTATATTTATATGAAAATTAAAGTAAAGTAAGTTTTTCAATTAAATCATTATGGATTTTATTGTTAGATGCAACTAAATCACGACAATTTGTTTCCCAAGCATTTCCATCAATTTTGGAAACTTTACCTCCCGCTTCTTTAACTAAGAGAATACCAGAGGAAATATCCCATAAATTGATACCTTTTTCCCAAAAACCATCTAATTTGCCGGATGCAACATAAGCTAAATCCAGACCTGCTGATCCAAGTCTTCTTATTCCCGCTGAAGATTTTAGAATTTCATCTATTTCATTTAAATAATTTTTATAAATTCTTTCTCCAAATGGGAGTCCAGTTCCTATCAAACAATCAGAAAAAATACTTCTATTTGATACTCGAAGTCTAGTATTATTACACCAAGACCCCTTACCTTTTGAGCTCCAAAAAAATTCATTTAAAATTGGATTGTAAATAACGCCATCGGTGATTTCATTATTTGTCATTTTGGCAACAACTATTCCAACATGCGGTATTCCATGAATAAAATTAGATGTTCCGTCTATGGGATCAATAATTATGGTATTTTCATTACCTTTTATATCACCAGTTTCTTCAGTTATGTAAGTATAGTCTGGATAGTAATATTTTAAAGTCTCTAAAAGTGTTTTCTCTACTTTTAAATCCGCATTTGTTACAAAATCTCCAACTGATTTAGATTTTATTTGTAAATTTTCTAATTCTCCAAAATCTCTTAATAATATTTTACCAGCTTTTTTTACAGCTTTTTCAAAAATATTAATTACAGCAGGTTGCATTAATTTTTAGATTTTTCAATATAACTACTATCAATTGTACTGATTACTATTTTATCATCAACTGCAATAAATTGAGGCACAGATGTTTTAATATTCTTTTCTAAAGTTGCTGGTTTATACGAAGATGCAGCTGTCTGACCTTTTACGACCCCTTCAGTTTCCACAACAGTTAATACGATACTATCAGGTAAATCAATACCGACTGGTTTTTCATTATAGAAGTTAATAAGGACATCACTATTCTCAATTAAAAATTTTGATTGATCTTTAGTTAATATGTCGGAACCAAGCTCTATTTGCTCATAGGTTTGTTTATCCATAAATATAAAGTTGTTATTATCCTCATAAAGATACTGGTATTCTTTTTCATCAAGAATAGCTCTTTCAACTGTTTCTGATGATCTAAACCTATTATTCATTTTAGTACCGTCCCTTATTTCTTTAAGTTCAGCCTGTAAGTATGCCCCTCCTTTACCTGGTTGAGTATGCTGCGTTTTCAAAACCTTCCAGAGTTTATTATTAATCTCTAAAATATTTCCCACTTTAATTTCATTGCCATCTATTTTCATAATTTTATCATTAATTTTTTTTCTATATTTTTAATTTTTGTAAGATCTACTACATCAAAAGTAGGATTTAATAAAATGTTATTTTTTTTAGCAATTTGATTAATTTTATTTAAGATAATTTTATTATTTTTTAATTTTATATAATCAATATTTTCATGAGTTAATAAAATACTTAGACCTTGATCATAGCCTGAGTCAACAAAAAATTTGGTATTATGTGTCTTATATTTTTTATTAATATAGTTTATTAATGACCTTAACCACTCTACTCCAAAACCTTTAATCAAGAAATATTTTATTAATATAACTGAAGTCTTAAATTTTGATTTTCTAAATTGTATTAAACTTTCAATTTGTGTTAGTGTGGATACTGCAAAACAAATTTTTTTAGGCACTAAACAAATTTTTTAAGATCAACCATAGTATCTATCATTCTATTAGAAAATCCCCATTCATTATCATACCACGCTAAAACTCTACAGAATTTGTCCTTTACAACTTGAGTTTGGCTCATATCAAATACAGAACTACTTGAGTTATGATTAAAATCAATTGAAACTAAAGGCAATGAGTTTGTTGTAAGAATTCCATTTAATTTTTTAGTTGTTGAAGCTTGATGAACTAGAGAGTTAATTTTTTCTGGATTTGTTTTTTTCTTACTTACAAATGTAAGATCTATAAGAGAAACATTAGGAGTAGGTACTCGAATAGCTGTTCCATCTAGTTTACCTTTTAGTTTAGGTAACACTAGACTCAACGCCTTTGCAGCTCCTGTAGAAGTAGGAATCATTGACTCAGCTGCAGCTCTTGCTCTTCTTAAATCTGAATGAGCTTGATCAACTGTTTTTTGATCTCCAGTATAACTATGAATTGTTGTCATGAAACCGCTTTCTATTCCTAATTTTTCATCAAGAACCATTGCTAAAGGTGCAAGACAATTAGTTGTACAAGATCCATTAGAAATTACATTATGCTTTTTTGAAATAGTATTGTTGTTTACTCCTTGAACTATTGTTGCATCTACATTTGATGCTGGCGCAGAAATAATAACTTTCTTAGCTCCTGCATTTAAATGAGAAATTGCTTTTTCTTTAGAAGTAAATACACCACTACATTCAAGAACAACATCTACCTTCAGATTTTTCCAAGGAAGATTATTTGGATCTCTCTCAGAATAAAAATTTATTTTGTGTTTGCCAATTTTTAATCCATTTTTAATTGAACTAATCTCATCTTTAAGAATACCATGAACACTATCAAATTTAAGTAAATGTGCACTGCTCTCAAGACTTCCTAATTCATTAATAGCAACAATATTAATATCTTTAGGATCTTTTTCTAATAAAGCTCTAAAAACAAGTTTTCCAATTCTCCCAAATCCATTTATTGCAACTTTCATATTTCTCCTTTTTATAAAGTTTTAATTATTTTTTCAATTAAGTAATCGTCTGTTATTTTAAAGTGCTTATATAAATCTTTGTAAGGACCGCTTTCACCAAAACTAGACATACCTACAAAATTTTCATCTTTAATATATTTTTCCCAACCATTTATAACGCCAGCCTCAATACCAAAAATAGGTTTATTGCCTAAAATTTCTTTTTTATAGTCATCATCATTTTTCTCAAACAATTCAAATGAAGGCATGCTTACAACTCTTACCTTTAAATTATTATTTTCAAAAAGTTTATTTGATACTGAGTAGGCAATCTCAACCTCAGAACCAGATGATAAAATTGTTGCATCATATTCTTTGAATTCTTTGATTTTGTAAGCACCTTTATTAACAAGATTTTCTTTTCTATTATCCATTTGTAGCATTGGTAAATTTTGTCTTGTTAAAACTAAGATTGAAGGCCCGGTGTTATTTAAAGCACATTCCCATGCTTCTATGGTTTCAATGATATCACATGGTCTTATGACAGTTAAATTAGGTATTGCTCTTAATGATGCAAGATGTTCAACAGGTTGATGTGTTGGCCCGTCTTCTCCCAATCCTATTGAATCATGTGTCATCACATAAATAACTGGTATATTCATTATAGCTGATAATCTAATTGAAGGTCTGCAATAATCGGTGAATACTAAAAAAGTTCCTCCATATGGAATTAAACCTTTATGCAAAGCTATACCATTCATTACTCCAGCCATTCCGTGTTCTCTGATGCCATAATGAATATAATTCCCATTGAAATTATCAGATTTAATTATATTCATATCTTTAGCTTTAGTGTTATTTGATCCAGTAAGATCAGCAGATCCACCAATAAGATTTTTTTGATATTTTGAAATTAAGTTTAAAGTTAGTTCACTAGATTTTCTTGATGCACAATTTGTTTTATCATTAAGATGTTCAAATTTTAATTCTTTAAGTTTTTCTGAAAGTTTTGAATCAATTTTTTGATAATAACTATCTTTAAAAATTTCACTTTCAATTAACTTTTTATTTTTTGATAACCATGAATTTCTTGATCCATCATTTCTTTTGTAGAAATTTCTCCACTCATGTAATAAATCATCTGGAATTTCGAATGGTGAATAATTCCATTCTAATTTTTTTCTCGTTAAACTAATTTCCTCTTCACCAAGAGGCGAACCGTGCGATGAAGCAGAGCCCTCTTTGTTTGGAGAGCCAAAACCAATTTTAGTTTTACAAGAAATAATTGTTGGAGCATTACTTTCTTTTGCTTGAATTATAGCTTGATCAATTTCTTCATAGTTATGACCATCTATTTCTATTATATTCCAATTATAAGCTTCAAATCTTTTATTCACATTGTCTGAAACTGAAAGTTCAGTTGAGCCATCTATAGAAATAGAATTATTATCAAAAAACATAATAAGCTTATTTAATTTTAAATGTCCTGCTAAACTACATGCTTCATGGCTTAAACCTTCCATTAGGCATCCATCTCCTGCAAAAACATAGGTGTGATGATCAATTAATTCTTTTCCATAATTATTTGATAGTTTTTTTTCTGCTAACGCCATTCCAACTGCGTTTGCTAAACCTTGAGATAAAGGACCGGTAGTTGTTTCTATTCCTTCAGCACTTCCGTATTCTGGGTGACCTGCAGTTTTATTATGTAATTGTCTAAAATTTTTAATTTGATTTATGTCGATGTCTTTATAACCTGTTAGATATAAACAAGAATATAAAAGCATAGAGCCGTGTCCATTTGAGATAATTAATCTGTCTCTATCAATCCAATTTGGGTCATTTGGATCAAACTTTAAATGATTTTTATAAAGAACTGTTGCGATATCAGCCATACCCATAGGCATACCAGGATGACCAGACTTTGCTTTTTCAACTGCATCCATTGATAAAAATCTAATACAATTTGATAATTGCCTTAGATTTTTGATATTATTTAAATTATTCAAATACTTACCTTTATGATTAATGTAAAATTATTTAATATGGGTTCATTACCGTGACAACTATAAAATTACAAACTATAAAATTATAATGGAAATACAAAAAAAAATTACAGTTCTAAGCGAAAACTTAAATAATCTAAGATCATCTTTAGAAGATTTTAGGGATCATCATAATTCCAAGAATCAAAAAATTAAAAATCTTGAAAATGAAATTAAAAATTTACGAAAACAAATGTTAGAGTATATTGATGAATTGGAACTTCTAATTAAAAAATAACTATGCCTTTTTATAAGACTAAAATTTTAAATAGAGAAATTTCATTAGAATATGAAAAAAAAGATGAAAAAAATATCATAGATTCAATTAATTTAATTAATGAAAAAATTGATAATAAACTACAAAATCCAAAATATTCTAATGGAAAAATAAGTGATACTATATTGTTATCACTTCTCTCCATTGAGCTTCAAGCAGAGCTTTCAGAAAAATTAAATATACAAAAAAATTCAGAAATAAATGATACCAAAAATGAAGAATATCTTAAGAATAATTTAGAACTTAAAGATAAAATATTAAAACTACAAAATGAAAAAAAAATTTTAGAAGATGAAAAATTAAAATTAGATCAAGAATTTGATGAAATAAATAAAAAAGTAGAAGGTTTAATTGATATGATTAAGAATTCTTACTATGAATAATATTAAAGATGAAAAATTAATTATCAGAAAAAAACAAAAAATTATCAGAGATATGATTTTTAATAATAAGCCATCTCATTTTACTTTATCTTTGTTCAATAAACTTTTTGAAAAAATTAACTTTAAAGAAATTAATACAGTATCTAGTTTTATTTCTATAAACTCTGAAATAAATACAAAAGAGCTTAATAATCTTATCTTTATTAAAAATAAAATTTTATGTCTTCCAGTAATTGAAAAAAAAAATAGTCATTTAATCTTTAAGCAATTTAAGAATGAAGAGAATTTCGTAAAAGGGTATATGAATATATCAGAACCTCAAAATAAAAATAAAATTTTAAATCCAGAACTAATTTTTGTACCTTGTTTAGCTTTTGATCATAAGGGAAATAGATTAGGTTATGGGGGAGGATATTATGACAGGACTTTTGCTTATTTAAATAAAATTAATCATAGTTTCATATCAGTAGCATATGCATATGAAGAACAAAAGCTAGAATACATACCTGTAGACAAATTTGATTTTAAAGTGGATTATGTTATTACTGAAAAAAATTTATATAGTTTTAAATGAAAATTCTTTTTATAGGTGATATTGTTGGCAAGGCTTCACGAAAAAAAATTAAAGAAATTATCCCAACTCTTAAATCTAAATATAATACAGACTTAATTATTGCGAATGGTGAAAATGCTACTTCTGGATATGGACTTTCAAAAAAGGATGCAGAAGAATTATTTTCTAGCGGATTGGATCTACTTACACTTGGAAATCATGCATGGGATCAAAGAGATATGTTATCTTATATTGAAGAAAATCCAAAAATAATAAGAGCGTTGAATTACCCTGAAGGTGTTCCTGGAAAAGGTTTTTATAAGATTGAACTTTTAAATGGAAAAAAAATTATCGTAGTACAAGTAATGCTTAGATTATTTATGAATATGTCATTAGATGATCCTTTTAAAAGTATAATTGAATTTCTTCAAAAAGAAAAGTTAGGTGGTACTTGTGATGGAATAATAATTGATATGCATGGTGAAGCAACCTCTGAAAAAAAAGCTTTTGG
Organism: uncultured Alphaproteobacteria bacterium; assembly: GCA_902602695.1. Classification (GTDB taxonomy): domain Bacteria; phylum Pseudomonadota; class Alphaproteobacteria; order HIMB59; genus CACPNW01. Next base: position 45,127 of record CACKRO010000001.1, read on the forward strand.
ATATTACGTTGATGGAAAAGTTTCAGCAGTTTTAGGTACACATACTCATGTACCAACAGGAGACAGCGTTATTTTACCTAGAGGTACAGCCTATCAAACAGATGTTGGAATGTCAGGTGATTATAATTCAATAATTGGTTTCGATATAAATAATCCAATCCACGGATTTGTTAAGGGGTATAGGGCTGAAGGTAGATTTACGCCGGCTACTGAAAACATAACTATATGTGGAGCTTTAATAGACATCGATATTAATACTGGTTTAGCTAAAAAAATCACCCCAATTCAAGAGACATAATTTACATATATTAGACACATTTATCTAATATTTTATATCTTTACTAACATCGGATTAAATATTTATAAATCTACTCTTAATGGCAGGTCACTCAAAATTTAAAAATATTATGCATCGTAAAGGTGCGCAAGATAAAAAAAGAGCAAAAGTTTTCTCAAGACTTGGAAGAGAAATTTCTGTCGCTGTTAAAGTAGGAGGTGAAGATATTGAAAGTAATATCAGATTAAGATCTGCAATTGCTTCAGCCAAGTCTCTAAATATGCCAAAAGATAATATTGAGAGGGCAATTAAAAAAGGTCAAGGAAATGATCCTGATAGTAATTATGAAGAAGTAAGATATGAAGGTTATGGCCCTGAAGGTATTGCAATAATAGTTGAGGCACTTACAAATAATAAAAATAGAACAGCTGCTGAGATTAGGTCCTCTTTTAGTAAACATGGAGGTAATTTGGGTGAAACAGGAAGTGTTAGTTTTGGTTTTGATAGATTTGGAAATATTACTCTTGATAAAAGTTTAGTAAAAGAAGATCAGCTTCTAGAATTTCTTATAGAAAATAATACAGAAGATTATGAAATTAATGATACAGAATATTCAATATACTGTGATCAAAATGATTTGCATGAACTTAATGATAAAATAATTAAAAAGTACGGTCAGACTAGCTCTGCAAATTTAATTTGGAAAAGTAAAAATAATATAAATATTGGAAAAGATACAGCAGATAAACTATTTAAATTACTTGAAGTTTTAGAAGACAATGACGACGTTCAAGTTGTATCATCAAATTTTGAAGTTGAAGATAATGTTCTATCTTCACTCACAGCCTAATGAAAGGAACATAAATGCCGGATAAAGCCTGGAAAAAAAGAGAGAGAGATGTTGCAAGTTATTTCAACGGGACAAGGACACCTTTGAGCGGAGGTAATGGTAAAGTAACAAGAGCTGATGTAATTCATGAAGACTTATTTATAGAATGTAAATTAAGAGCAAAGCATACAGCAATTAGTTTATGGGATGATACAGCAAAGCTGGCCAAAGAGGAGGGTAAGACACCAGTGATAGCATTATGTGAAAAAAATAGACCAGGTTTTTGGGTTATGGTTCATAGTAGTGATCTTGAAAAAATTAAAAAATAATTAATATGGCAGATATAAATAGTGCTAATTTATCGACAGAAGCTCCAGATTTTTCAATGCTTGCTTTATTTATGCAAGCTGACCTTGTAGTTAAATCTGTAATTATAATTTTAATCTTAGCCTCTCTTTATTCCTGGAATGTAATAATTTCAAAAATTTTAAGAATTAGACAATTAAAAAAACTTGAAAAAGAATTTGAAGATATTTTTTGGTCTGGAAATTCTTTTGAAGATTTATATGAAACTTTAAACTTTAATCAGAACGATCCAAAATCAAAATTATTTTGTGCTGCAATTTTAGAGTGGAAAAAAAGTAAACATCAATATGAAAATGATAATTCAGATATAAATTCTTTAAAGGATAGAATGATGAGATCAATGACAGTTGTGTTTAATAAGGAAAGTGAAAATGTTGAGAGAAATTTAACTTTTCTTGCAACTGCTGGATCAACTGCACCGTTTATAGGATTATTTGGAACAGTTTGGGGCATAATGAATAGTTTTAAATCTATCGCAATTGCACAAAATACCAATTTAGCAGTAGTTGCACCAGGTATTGCAGAGGCGCTATTTGCAACAGCTTTAGGGCTTTTTGTAGCTATACCAGCTGTGGTTGCGTACAATAAAATTTCAAACGACCTATCAAAATACTTTATATCCTTAGAAACATTTATGGATGAATTCTCAACAATTTTTTTTAGACAATTAGAGAAAAAATAAATTGATTACTTCAAATAATTTAAACAAACGTAAGAAGCGTAGGTACACTCAAATGAGTGAAATTAATGTTACACCTTTTGTAGATGTTATGCTTGTTTTACTAATTGTTTTTATGGTTACTGCACCTCTTCTAACAGTTGGAATAAAAGTCGATTTGCCAAAGGTTAAAGCTACTGCATTAACAGATATAAAAGATCCAATTGAGATAACCGTTAAGTTAGACGGAGAAGTCTACATTGGAGAATCAAAGGTTGAAGTAGAAAATTTGATTCCCCGACTAAACGCTATTACTGAACAAAACACTGAAGCAAGGATCTATATAAGAGGTGATAGAGTAGTAGCTTATGGGAGGATTATGGAAATAATGTCTATAATAAATTCTGCAGGATATATTAAAGTTGCTTTAATTACTCAAAATCTTGAGCAATAGATGGACCGTATAAGCTATAATAGTTTAAAAATAATAAATTTTTTTGAAAACTTAAATCCTAAAATATCTGGAGTTATTTTTTCAACACTAATACATTTAATTATCCTTTTATTTTTGGTTGGCTTGCCAAATTTTTTTTCTCCAAAAGAAATCTATGTTCCAAATTTAATACCTATAGAAATACTTAATATTGATGAAAATACCAATTTGAAAAAATCTAATACTGAAAAACCAGAAAATAAAAATAAGGAAACAATTACTAAGCAAAAAAAATTTAATTCATCAGATCAATTAGAAGTAAAAAAAAACGTTGAAATAAATAAAACTGAAATTGAAGAAAAAACTAATCCTCATCAACCAATTTTGGAAATGAAACAATCTCCAAATTTAGAAGTTAAGGAAACAAAAAAAATAGTTATCAAAGAAAAGGAAAGTTTAGAGGTTAAAAAAAAAGTAGAGACAATTAAAACTCAAATAATTAAACCAAAACTCAAGCCAAAGCCAAAAATTATAAATAATGAAAATATTAAATCAGATTTAGATGTTGAAACAAACATAAAGGATAAACCAAAGTTAGAAACTGATAAGACCATATCTAAACCAAAGCCAAAACCCGAAAAAGATTTTAGTATAGCATCAATGCTCAAAGATTTAAGAAATGAAAAAACAAATATGGTTCAAAATGAAGTTAAAGAAGAAATCGAAGAAGTTGATAACAAAAGTACAGATGACACTGATGATAATGTTATGCTATCAATATCTGAAATAGATATGTTAAGGCAGCAATTATCTTCTTGTTGGAATGCTCCGGCAGGAGCAGTGATAGAAAGAGGAATGCAGGTAACGATTTCAGCTAAAGTATTACAAAATATGAAGGTTTCATCAAATAGTGTTCGTATTGTTGACACAAATATAGCTAAAACTAACCCATTTTATGGACCAATTACAGATAGTGCTATGAGAACTCTCTTAAACCCAGAATGCACACCATTAAAACTTCCAAAAGATAAATATAATCTATGGAAAAATCTTACAATTACTTTTGATTATAGTATTATGAAAGGATATTGATGAAAAAAGTTTTTTTAATAACCCTTTTTTTGTTTTATAGTTTTAATGTCTATTCATTAGAAGTGACCCTAACACAAGGTAGTGTGAAGCCAACTCCAATTGCTGTTACAGAGCTATATTCAAAAAATTCACAATTAACAAAAGTAGGTAAAAATATTTCAACTGTAATTTCTGATAATTTAGAAAGATCTGGTCTTTTTTTACCAATTGATCAAAGATCATTTATACAAGATAATGTATCATTGGCAAACAAGCCAAGATTTGAAGATTGGAAACTAATAAAGGCTCAACATCTAGTTTCTGGAAAAATTTCAACAAACAGTGGAAAAATATCTGTAGAATTTAGATTGTTTGATGTCTTTCAACAAAAACAAATAGTGGGAAAAAAATACGAGACTAGTGAAAAAAATTGGAGAAGAGTTGCTCATATTATTTCAGATTCCATTTTCAAAAATATAACTGGCGAAGGTGGTTACTTTGATACAAGAATAGTTTATGTTGCTGAGACAGGTCCAAAAGAAAATAAACAAAAAAGATTAGCAATCATGGATCAAGATCAATCAAACCATCGCTTTTTAACAGATGGTTCCTATCTAGTTTTAACTCCAAGGTTCTCACCAAATTCTCAAAAAATTACTTATATGTCTTACGCAAATAGAAATAATCCGCGAGTTTATATTTTTGACATTGAAACAGGTAAGCAAGAAATTGTAGGTGAGTTTCCTGGAATGACATTTGCCCCACGTTTTTCTCCTGACGGTAATCAAATCGTTATGTCTTATACTGATCCAGAAATTGGTAATTCTGAAATTTATATTCTTGATCTAAAAACAAGAATTTCAAAAAGAGTTACTAATAATTCCGCAATAGATGTTTCTGCAAGTTTTTCACCTGATGGAAAAAAAATAGTTTTTAATTCAGATAGAAGTGGACGAAGGCATATATATGTAAGTGATGATAATGGAAAAAATATTAAAAGAATTAGCAGGGAAGCAGGAAGTTACTACACACCAGTCTGGTCTCCAAGGGGTGATATGATTGCATTCACTAAACAAGAAGGAGGGCAATTTTATATAGGTGTTATGGAGGTTGATGGCTCAAATGAAAGAATGATTGCAAAATCATTCCATGTAGAGGGCCCAACATGGGCACCAAATGGAAGATTTTTAATGTATTTTAAAGAAGAGAGAACTGCTGAAGATGGATCTGGAGGTAAATCCAGTCTATATTCTATTGATTTAACTGGTTTTAATGAAAGAAAAGTAATAACTCCATTAGGAGGGTCTGACCCAGCTTGGTCTCCTTTAATGCATTAATTCAATATAATACAAAAAAGTATACGAAATTCTAAAAAAAATGTTAAGGAATTCCAATTAATTTAGTATATCTACTTAAAGTATTAAGGGAGCAATTATTTATGTTTTACAAGTTTTTTATCTCTATATTTATGGTTATTTTTGTTGCTGCCTGCGCAACGACACCAAAAGACTCAGCTGACTCTTCGGGCTCAGGGTCCGGCAGTTCTGGAAGTGATGTATCTTCCGAAGGAAGTATTACTGAAACAGCAGGAAGTGGAATAGTTTCTGGATCACAAGAAGATTTAATAGTTAATGTTGGTGATAGAGTATTTTTTGGATATGATAGTTCAGATTTAGACTCAGACGCTTTGGAGTTACTACAAGATCAAGTTGCATGGCTTAAGCAGAATAGTGATGTTTCTGTTTCAATTGAAGGACACTGTGATGAAAGAGGAACTAGAGAATACAACTTAGCTCTTGGTGAAAAAAGAGCTCAAGCTGTTAAAAATTATCTAATTGGATTAGGAATCAACCCAGATAGAGTTTCAACCATTAGTTATGGCAAGGAAAGACCAGCTGTTGTTGGATCTAACGATGGAGCATGGGCTCAAAATAGACGATCAGTAACTATAGTTAACTAGTCTACTATCCTTAATACTTGGCGCTATAAATATAGCGCCACATTTTTATCTCAATTAGAAATTAAAATCGGATAATGTTTAAGTACATACTCACAGTTTTAATTCTATTTTTTTCGAGCTATACTTTTTCTAATGAAAGTGATCTTACTATTTCCCAACAAATAGAAAGATTACAAAGAGAAGTCTCAGACCTTTCGAAAGAAGTATTTTCAAACTCACCAAATCAATCAAATGGAACAAATAATGATTTTGTTAAAAATCTTTCTGCTATCGATTTGCGAATATATGATATTGAAAACGATATAAAAAATTTAACCTCTAATTTAGAGGAATTGTATTTTCAATTAGACGATATTTTTAATAAGTTAGAAAATTTAGAAGTAGTTATTAACAATTTTCAATCAGCTGATTTAAATAATGTTGCAGTAAATATTGATAAAATTCCAGAAGATAGTTCTGAGGTAGAAAGTAATACTTTAAGTGAAGCAGAAACTGAAAATACACTTGGAACACTAAATATCTCAAAAAATACAAATGATACAAATGAACAACTTTTATCTGATGATCAGCAAGCAAATTCTAACGAAGAAGAGCAGATGTTGTCACCAGAAGATCAGTTCCAATTAGCGTTTGATAATATTAGAGATAAAAAATGGCAGGATGCCAAAAATTCATTTGAACAGTTTATTTCAGATAATCCTGAAAATCAACTATCAGGTTCAGCACATTATTGGCTTGGAGAATTGTATATTCTAGAAAAAAACTATAGAGAAGCAGCACTGATATTTGCAGAAGGTTTCCAAAAATTTCCAGATAGTATTAAAGCGGCAGAAATGCTTTTCAAACTTTCTCAGTCATTATACCAAGTTGAAAAAACAACTGAGGCTTGTAAAACTATGGAAAAATTAATTATTGATTTTCCAAAAAACAAAATAATTCCTCTAACCAAAAAACAAATTGTTGAGTATAATTGCTTAGAAAATAATGAATGAAGCTCACAAATAAAGAATTTATAAAAAACATAGAAAAAAAATATACTTTTGAAAAAAAACCCTCAGTCGCTGTAGCAGTTTCTGGTGGTCCAGATAGTATGTCATTATTATTCCTTGTAAATGCTTTTATAAAATACAAAAAAGGAAACTTGATAGCTTTAATCGTAGATCATCGTATTAGAAAAAATTCTAAAGAAGAAGCAAAATATATTTCTACTTACTTGCATAAAAACAACATTACCTCTCAAATTTTAAGTGTAAATAAAGATAATGTGAGTAAGAAAAGTATGAATGAGGCTAGAAATAATCGTTATAATTTACTTACAGATTTTTGTATTAAAAATAATATTTTGCATTTATTTATTGCTCATCACAAAGATGATAATTTAGAAACTTTTTTGAATAGAAAGATCGCTGGCAGTGACTTTTATGGTCTAAAATCAATGTCTGAACTGTCACTTTACAACAAAGTCTTAATGATAAGACCACTTTTAAATTTATCTAAAGATAAATTGATAGACTACAATAAGAAAAATAAAATAGAATATATTAATGATCCATCAAATTTTAATTTAGATTATACTCGTCCTTCAATAAGAAATTTTCTTAAAAAGTCTGACCAAAAAATAATTAAAGAAATAAATAAAGATTTTGAGAATATACTTTTTTATTCACCATATTTCATTCAAATGATACTTGAGATACTTCTTAAAAATATGGTTTATGTTGACAGTAACAAAATTTTAGTCGGCCTTGATAATATAAAAAATTTCAATGAAATTATTTCTGAAAATATTATACGAAGAATACATCAATTTTTATTTTATGAATCTAACTCTCCCCGATCAAAAAAAACTAGAATCTTAATAAGAGAAATGGAGAAATTAAATTTTAATAATTTTAATCTTAAAGGTATGATTGTTAAAAAAAATGATGATTTTCTTACCTTTTCAAGAAAATCTGTTTAATTTTCTACAAAACTATTGTGTTTTTATAATAAATTCCTATGTAATGTAATAATGAAAAACATAAGTAAAAATGTTGTTCTATGGATAATTATTGGACTTCTTTTAATTGTATTGTTTAATCTATTTCAAGGAAGTTCAAATAATAGAAATACATCAAAGATCTCATTTTCTGACTTCATAGCTGCTACTGAAAATGGTAACGTTTCTGAAGTTAACATAAGTGGTAATATGGTTACAGGATTTTTAGATGATGGAAGATCATTTAATACTTATGCACCAAACTATCCTAACTTAGTTGACAAACTTAATGAAAATGGAGTTAAAATAACTGCAGAGCCCTCTGAACGTTCAATGCATCCATTGTTAAGTGTTTTATTATCATGGTTTCCTATGTTATTGCTAATTGGTGTTTGGATATTCTTTATGCGTCAAATGCAAGGTGGTGGTGGAAAAGCCATGGGTTTTGGTAAGTCTAAAGCTAAATTATTAAATGAAGCTGTTGGTAAAGTTACATTTGATGATGTAGCTGGTATAGATGAAGCTAAACAAGAGCTGGAAGAAGTTGTTGAATTTTTAAAAGACCCATCAAAGTTTTCTAGACTAGGTGGTAAGATACCAAGAGGAGCGCTTCTAGTAGGGCCTCCAGGCACAGGAAAAACATTGCTTGCAAGAGCAATTGCCGGTGAAGCAAATGTTCCATTCTTTTCTATATCTGGTTCAGATTTTGTTGAAATGTTTGTTGGTGTAGGAGCAAGTAGAGTTAGGGATATGTTTGAGCAAGGTAAGAAAAATGCACCTTGTATAATTTTTATTGATGAGATTGATGCAGTTGGTCGTCACAGAGGTGCCGGTCTTGGTGGTGGTAATGATGAAAGAGAACAGACACTTAACCAGCTTCTCGTCGAAATGGACGGTTTTGAGGCTAATGCAGGTGTAATTATTGTTGCTGCAACCAATAGGCCTGATGTTTTAGATCCTGCTTTACTAAGGCCAGGTAGATTTGACAGGCAGGTAACTGTTTCAAATCCAGATATATTAGGCAGAGATAAGATTTTAAAAGTTCATATAAAAAAGATAAAGGTATCGCCTAAATTTGATTCAAGGATAATAGCTAGAGGTACCCCTGGTTTTTCAGGCGCTGATTTAGCAAACTTAGTAAATGAGGCCGCTTTAATGGCGGCGAGAAAAAATAAAAGAATGGTAACTCTTGAGGATTTTGAGTATGCCAAGGATAAAGTAATGCTAGGAGCTGAAAGAAGATCAATGGTAATGACACAACAAGATAAAGAGATTACAGCATATCATGAAGCAGGTCATGCACTTGCTAATATTCACTCTAAAGAAGCCGAACCAATTTACAAAAGCTCCATCATCCCCACTGGAAGAGCTCTAGGATATGTTATGTCTCTTCCAGAAAAAGATAAAATTCATCAAAGAAAAGATGAGTTAGAAGCTAGATTAGTTACTATCGTCGCAGCTAGAATATCAGAGGAAATTATTTTTGGAGAAGATAAAGTCGCTACTGGTGCTGTTGGAGACATCCAACAGGCAACAGATCTAGCAAGAAAAATGATAACAGAATTTGGTTTTAGTAAAAAACTAGGTTTCATTAGATACTCAAATAATCAAGAGGAAGTCTTCTTAGGTCACTCTGTAGCACAATCTAAAAATGTCTCAGACGATACGGCAAAAATTATTGATGCAGAAGTTAAGAGACTTGTTGAAGAGGCCAAGTCAAAGGCGAGAAAAATTATTACAGATAATGTTGATCAATTACACATAATAGCTAAAGGTCTTCTTGAATATGAGACACTCACAGGTGCTGAAATTAATGATTTACTAAATGGTATAAAGCCCTCAAGAGATGAGTTTGGTAACGATATTGATAATAATAAACCGCCTAAAACTTCACCTTCTGTTCCAAAAACTGGTGGTTCTGCTCCTGCTCCTGCTAACTAATTTAATTACTTCACTTTATTTATATTTTTGAATAAAAGACATAAATGTCTAAAATATTTGGTACCGATGGTATACGGTGCTTAGTTAATGAGGAACCTCTTTCTGCTGAAACTTGTTTAAAAATTTCAAAAACAGTAGCATTTCTTCTCAAAAAGAAAGATTCTAAAAATAGTAGGGTTGTCATCTGTAAAGATACAAGATTATCTGGTTATTTATACGAGCCTCTTGTTACAGCTGGATTTATTTCTATGGGCATGGATGTAATTTTAGTTGGTCCACTTCCAACACCTGCTGTACCATTGATGATTAAAACTTTAAGAGCTGATATTGGTGTAATGATTACAGCTTCTCATAATACATATGAATATAATGGACTTAAATTTTTTGATAGAACTGGAACAAAATTAAGTTCATCAATAGAGCAAAAGGTTGAAAATATAGTTTTAAATAATAAAAAATATTCTAAAGTAACAAACAACACATTAGTATCTGGAAATGCAATAAGACTAGAAGATGCTTCAGGCAGGTATTCAGAATTTTTAAAGAGTACTTTAAATAAAACATCATCCAAGAAAAAATTAAAAATTGTTTTAGATTGTGCAAATGGAGCTACTTACAGTATAGCGCCAAATTTATTTTGGGAATTAGGTCATAATGTAATAGCTATAAATAATAATCCTGATGGTTTGAATATTAATAAAAATTGTGGCGCAGTTGACGTTAAATCACTTTCAAAAAATGTCATAAAAGAAAAGGCAGATATTGGATTTGCATTTGATGGTGATGGAGATAGGTTAATAGTTGTAGATGAAGCAGGAAAAGAAGTTGATGGTGATAAGATTATAGGATTGCTATGTAAAAGTTATATAAAACCTAAAAAAAAATCCAATCAACATGATGTTATTATAACTGTCATGTCTAACATGGGATTAGAAAATTATCTTACAAATAAATTAAAATTAAATATTAAACGAACAGCTGTTGGAGATATAAACGTTATAAATCAAATGAAAAAATCCAAATCTATGATTGGTGGTGAACAATCAGGACATATAATCTTGTCAGAACACTCTAATACTGGCGATGGAATTTTAGCAGCTCTAAAAATTACTGAAATTTTGATATTAAATAAAAATAAGGCAAGTAAACTTTTTGATTTGTATAATGTTTTTCCTCAAGATAAAATTAACTTAAGGTATAAAACAAAGAATAACAAACTGTTAAAAATTCTTGATAAGTTAAAAAATGATAAACTATATAATAATAAAAAAATAAGATCTCTTGTTAGGTTATCTGGAACTGAACCATTAGTAAGAATACTAGTTGAAGGGCAAGAAATTACAGAGGTTAAAAAGAAGTCTTTAGAAATAAAAAGATTAGTAAGGCCCTATCTTGGTTAATAAATTTTTAGTACCTGCAGGTTTTAAAGATAGTCTAAATTTCGATGCATCTATTGAGCATAAATACAAAAATAGTATAATAAATTTCTTTAGAGATAATGGTTTTACTTTAATTAAGACTCCACTAGTTGAGTTTAGTAAAAATTTAGATCGCAATACTCTAACTTTAAAAACTAACAACAAAAATGATCAATTAAGTATTCGAAATGATATAACTCCACAAATAATTAGAATTGCCTCATCTAGACTAGCCAATAAAATACGACCACTTAAACTATGTTATTATGGTGAAGTTGTCAGAAAAATGGGAACAATTTTAAGACCTGAAAGACAATTTCAACAAGTTGGTGCTGAGATTATAGGATCTGAAAGCTACAAGGCGGATGTGGAAATTATTAATCTTGCTTACGAAACTTTAAAAAAAATTGGAGTTAAAAATATTGTTATTGAAATTACAGCACCTTTTTTTCTCGATAGTTTGCTTAAAAAAATAACTAATAAAGATTTAAAAAATAAATTAAAAAAATATATCAAATTAAAAGATATTAATAATTGTTTAATGTTATTGAAAAAAAATGAATTATATAATTCATTTAAAACTTTACATTTATGTTCTGGTTCAATTCAAACTAAAAAAAAATATATATCAAAGTTAAATAAAATAATAGGATTTTCAAACGAAGTTGAAAGATTGCTAAAAATTGCTAATTTAATTAAAACTTCAAAAAATGATTCTTTAAATATAGATTTTTTTGACTTACAAAAAAATAAAAATTACTACAAGGGGATAAAATTTACGTTTTTTGCGAAAAATGTGAGAGGTGAAATAGCTGGAGGAGGCCGATATAATTTAAAATATGGTAGTAATTCTGAGACTGCTATAGGATACACATGTTACATGGATACAATTTTAAGATCTTCATCTTTAATCAATCAAAATAAAAAAATTTTAATTGCATTCAATACAACTGATAAAATTAAACAAAAATTAATAAATAAAGGTTATAGTTTATTTAAAACTTTTGAAGATAATATTGATATAAAAAAAGAGGCAAAAAAGTTTGGAATCAAGTATTATCTGATTAATAATATAGTTAAGCAAATCTAATGTTTTATACTATAGTTGGAACCCAATGGGGAGATGAAGGCAAAGGCAAAATCGTTGATTGGATTTCTTCTAAAGCTGACTTGATAGTCAGATATCAAGGTGGAAATAATGCAGGTCATACAATTAAAGTAGATAATAATGTTTATAAACTTAATTTATTACCTTCAGGAATAATTAATAATAAAAAATGTGCTATTGGTAATGGCGTTGTTTTAGATCCGTGGGCACTAATTAATGAAATTGATAATCTCAAAGAACAAGGAATAGAAGTAAACAAAGATAATTTATATATTGCTGATAATATTTGTCTAATCTTGCCTATACATAAACTTCTTGATGAAATAAATGAAACCTCTAGAGGAAAAAAAGAACTAGGAACAACTAAGAAAGGCATTGGTCCAGCATACGAAGATAAAGTAGGTAGAAGAGCAATAAGAATTTGTGATTTAAAAGATCCAATATTTTTAAAACAAAAAATTGATAACCTTTATGAATTTCATAAAGATAAAATTTCAAAACATATTCATAAAATTACACATAATTATTATGAAGAACTTTTATCCATGTCAAATTATCTTAACTCTTTCAGTGTACCATTATGGAAAATAATTAATGAATTAGGTCAACAAAATAAAAACATTGTTTTTGAAGGGGCGCAAGGTTCAATGCTGGACATTGATTTTGGTACATATCCTTATGTTACATCATCAAATACAATATCAGGTCAGATATTTTCTGGCACAGGTTTTAGTTATAGAAATGACCACAAAATTTTAGGAATCACAAAGGCGTATACTACTAGAGTTGGATCAGGACCATTTCCAACAGAGTTAATGGATGAGATTGGAGAACATCTTGGTGAAAAAGGTCAAGAATTTGGGACAGTCACAAAAAGAAAAAGAAGGTGTGGTTGGTTTGATAGTGTACTTTTGAAACAATCAATTAAACTTAATGGTATTACAGATATTGTTCTTACTAAACTTGACGTCTTAGATGAATTAAAAGAAATTAATGTATGTACTGGATACTTAATTGATAACAAACACTATGATTATTTACCTAGTGAAGAATTTTTATTTGATAAAATTAAACCTATTTATAAAAAAGTTGCTGGCTGGGAAAAATCAACAGCAGGGATTAACAAATTTGATGATCTTCCTGAAAATGCTAAAAAATATATTAAAATACTCGAAGATCTTATGGAAACTAACATTTCAATTGTTTCAACAGGGCCAGACAGAAAGGAGACGATTGATATAAACGGAACTTTATCTAATATTTGAAATTTCTTTTTGAAGTTTTTCTAATGCTTTCTCTTCAATTTGCCTTACTCTTTCTCTGCTTATTTTATATTTTTTACTCAAATCTTCTAACTTTAATGGATTTTCACTTAGTTTTCGAAGTTTAATAATTTCTTTTTCTCTTTCTTTCAAAACTTCAAAAGCTTTTGAAAATAAACTTCTTCGATAATCAAGCTCATCTTTATTTTCAATTATTCTGTCCTGAGTTTCTTGTTTATCTTCTATTAAATCCTGCCATTCAGTATCATGTTCTTCACCAAGTTTAACATTCAAAGATTGATCTGATGTAAAAAGTCTATTTTCCATATCGATTACTTCACCTTCTTTTACATCTAGTCTAGTTGCAATCTCTCTGACATTTTCTGGTGATAAATTACCTGAATCAATTGAGGTAAGTTGATTTTTAATTTTACGTAAATTAAAAAAAAGTTTTTTCTGAGCTGCGGTAGTTCCAATTTTTACTAAAGACCAACTATGTAAAACATATTCTTGTATTTGAGCTCTTATCCACCACATTGCATATGTTGCTAATCTAAAACCTTTTTCTGGATCAAATCTTTTAACTGCTTGCATGATTCCAACATTACCCTCTGAAATTAAGTCAGTAACAGGTAGGCCATATCCTCTATACCCCATCGCTATTTTGGCAACTAATCGAAGGTGACTTGTAACTAGTTTATGAGCAGCATCTGAATCTCCATGTTCCTTATAACGTTTAGCTAACATGTACTCCTCTTCAGCAGTGAGCATTGGAAATTTTTTAATTTCCTGCAAGTATACTGCTAAATTTCCTTCACTTGATAGTACTGGTAAATTCATAATACGCCTATATCACAAATAAAATATAATTTAATATTTAAGCAATAATTCAATTAAATTCTTAAAATCTTCAGGAATTTCAATATCAAAATCCATCCTTTTTTTTGATGTAGGATGATCAAAACCAAGATGATAAGCATGCAATGCTTGTCTTTCAAAATTTTTTAAAATCATGAATTTATTAAATGTATTTTTATCTTTTCCAAATTGATTAATTTTACTTTTTCCATAAATCTTATCACCAATTATAGGGGAATTTTTAGAAGTTAAATGAAGTCTAATTTGATGTGTTCTTCCAGTATGTAAATGGCAGTCAACTAAACTAGCTATACCAAAAGTTTTTTCTAATTTAATATCGGTTTTAGAATATTTTCCAAAACCTTTATTATTTAAACTCATTTTTTTTCTATTTTTTCTATTTCTCTCTATGTACCCTTCAATTGATTGATTATCAGGAGTTCCCCAAACTATTGCTTTATATCTACGAGATATCGTATGTTTTTTGAATTGTTCGGCTAAATTAATATGAACATTATTATTTTTTGCAACAACAAGAATTCCACTCGTATCCTTATCTAAACGATGGACTATGCCTGGTCTAGCATTATCATCTAAATTACTTAGTTGATTATTAGTGTAATGCATAAGAGCATTCACGAGAGTGCCACTTTCATTTCCAGGAGCTGGATGCATTACCAAATTTGGGGGTTTATTTATAATGATTAAATCTTCATCCTCAAAAATAATGTTTAAGTCAATATTTTCAGCTGCATGTTTTGTTTGTTGTTTTAAGATAATATTTATAGAGTAATTTTCATTTTCTTTAGTTATGTAAGATGGATCTTTAATTTCTTTTTCATCAAGACTCACATTACCATTTAATATTAAAGTTTTTATTTGTGTTCTTGAATATCCTTCCAATTTTGAAACGAGAACTTTATCTAATCTTTGTGAACTTAATTGTTTATTTATAGTTAGTTTAAGATTATAGAATTCACTCATGTCTCAAAAAATTCTTAAATTTATTGTAATATTTTTAGGTATATTAATTATTATTTGTTTTTTTGCTCTTGTTTATGGTTTGTATATAAAAACAACAAAAAAACAAAGTAATTTAGAAACAAATTTTATTGATTACAATTTAAATTTAGAAAAAGGGCATAAAATTACAGATATAGATATGATTGATAATAATAGGATTTTATTTACAATAAAAAATAATGATAAAGTTTATGCTTTAATATATGATATAGAAACATCAAATATTGTAAAAATAGATACATCCAATGAGTAAAGATAATAATTTTGAAAATAATTTAAAAAAACTTGAGTCTATTGTAGAGAAATTAGAAAATGGTGAAGTTGATTTAGAAGAATCTGTAAAACTTTACGAAGAGGGAATGAATTTAAAAAAAGCATGTGAGGAAAAGTTAAAAAGTATTGAAAGCCAAATTAAAAAAATTAAGCAAGAAAACAATAAAGTCACAAAAGAAGATTTTAAGTAATTTTCAAATTTGAGTAAAAATCTAAAAATAAGACTTGATCAGCTTTTAATTGATAGAAACTTAGCTGAAACAAAATCAAAAGCCCAGTCTATGATTATGGCTGGCCAAGTTTATGTTAATGATAAAATTATTACCAAAAGTGGTAACAGTTTTAATGAAAACTCAAAAATAAAAATTAAACAACTTCATCCTCCATGGGTATCAAGAGGTGCATTCAAATTACTCAAAGCGATTGATCATTTTAAGATTGATATTGAAAATAAAATTTGTCTAGATATCGGTTCATCAACTGGTGGATTCACAGAAGTTCTATTAAAAAAAAATGCTAAAAAAATATATTCTATTGATGTTGGTACAAATCAACTTCATGAAAAATTAAAAAAAGAAAAAAAAATAATTAGTATAGAAAATTTTAACGCTAAATATTTAGATAACTCAATAATTCATGAAAAAATTAATTTAGTAGTCTGCGATGTTAGTTTCATTAGTCTAACAAAGGTTATAGAACCTAGCCTGAAGCTTTTATCAAGTAAAGCTGAGATTATTTCACTAATTAAGCCGCAATTTGAGACTAATAAAATAAATTTGAAAAAAGGTATTGTGAAAGATCCACTGATTCATGAACAAGTATGTAATGATATATCGAATTGGTTTAAAAAAACAATTAAGACTGAAGTTGTAGGTTTAGTCGAAAGTCCAATAACTGGACCAAAAGGAAATAAAGAATTTTTGATTTATAGTATTTTAAAGAAATCTTAAACAATGATCAGCTATAGTTGTGGCAACCATTGCTTCACCAACAGGAACAGCTCTTATACCAACACATGGATCATGACGACCTTTAGTAGATATTGTTGTTTCTTTTAATTTTGTATTAATTGTTTTTTTTGTCGATAATATTGAACTTGTCGGTTTTACTACAAATCTAGTAATTAATTCTTGGCCAGTTGTAATGCCCCCAAGAACTCCACCATTATTATTTGAAAGAAATAAAGGTTTTTTATTTTTAATTCTCATTTCATCAACATTAGAAATTCCAGTTTCATAAACACTGCTAAACCCATTTCCCATTTCTACTCCCTTAACAGCATTAATAGACATCAATGCCTTAGCTATATCAGAGTCTATTTTTTCATAAATAGGCTCTCCTAATCCAGCTGGCAAACCTTTTACTCTAATTTCTATAATGGCACCTAATGAGGAGCCAGATTTTCTTGCAGTTTGTATTTCGTTTTCCCATGTTTTAATAATTTCTTTATCTGGACTCCAAAAATTATTTTTTAAAATAAAATTATTATTCCAATTATCATAATTAATTTTATGATTACCTATTTGAATTAATGCACCTGTTATTGCAACTTGATTTTTAATTTTATTTTTTATGATTTTTCTTGCTATAGCACCGGCAGCCACTCTCATCGCAGTTTCTCTAGCACTAGATCTACCGCCACCCCTATAATCTCTTATGCCATATTTTTTCCAATATGTGTAATCTGCATGACCTGGTCTAAATTTACTTTTGATATCACCATAATCTTTTGATCTCTGATCTTGATTATAAATAATTAGTGAAATAGGATGACCTGTTGTTTTTCCTTCAAAAGTTCCAGATAGTATTTCAACTTTGTCCTCTTCTTTTCTTTGAGTTGTAAATTTCGACTGACCGGGTTTTCTTTTATCTAAATAAGGCTGAATATCTTTTTCAGTTAAATTTATATTTGATGGAACTCCATCGACAACACAACCAATAGCTTTGCCATGGCTTTCTCCCCATGTAGTAAAATTAAAGATTTTTCCTATTGAATTAGAAGTCATTTTTTAGAATTTGTAAATTCACCTAATAATTCCGAAACACTTTCACTCTCATCAACTGCAACCATTCCTACAGTATGATAGCCACAATCGACATGTTGTATCTCACCAGTAACGGCACTCCCAAGATCACTTAATAGATACAAAGCAGAATTTCCAACATCTTGCTGATTTACATTTCTTTTAAGCGGAGCATTAAGCTCGTTCCATTTTAGAATAAATCTAAAATCACCTATTCCTGATGCTGCTAACGTTTTAATTGGGCCAGCACTAATGGCATTTACTCTTATATTTTTTTCTCCCAAATCAACTGCTAAATATCTAACACTTGCCTCTAAAGCTGCTTTTGCAACTCCCATAACATTATAATGAGGCATAACTTGTTCTGATCCATAATATGTTAAAGTTAAAATTGATCCACCATTATTCATTAAAGGTTCTGCAAGCCTACAAGCTTCTGTAAAAGAATAACATGATATATGCATAGTTTCTTTAAAATTATCAGAAGATGTATTGTAATATTTACCTCTTAATTCATCTTTGTTGGAAAAACCAATTCCATGAACAAGAAAATCTAATTCACCCCATTTATTTTTAAGTGTCTCAAAAACATTATTCATACTTTGTGAGTCTGAAACATCACAAGGAATAATAGTGTTAGACCCTATTTCTTCTGCAAGTGGCTGAACTCTTTTCTTAAGAGCTTCTCCTTGATAAGTAAGTGCAATTTTTGCTCCCTGTTCTGCTAATTTTTTCGCAATACCCCAAGCAATAGATCTATCATTTGCTACTCCCATAATAAGACCCTTTTTATTTTGCATCAACATATTGTAAATCAGTGTTTTTTTATAAATATAGATATATATACTTATAAAAAAATATTCATATCTATAATATGCAATCAAATCAAAAATTAATAAATTCTGATAAAAAACCAATTGAACTTTTTCAAGAATGGTTTGAAGAGGCAAAGAAAAGTGAAATCAATGATCCAAATGCTATGAACCTTGCTACTATATCTGCAAACGGCAAACCCAGCTCACGAATTGTTTTACTTAAATCATATGATGATAAAGGTTTTGTTTTTTACACAAACTCAAATAGTAAAAAAGGTAGAGCAATTCAAGACAACGATAATGTAGCTTTAAACTTTCATTGGAAAACACTTCAAAGACAAATAAGAATAGAAGGTAATGTTTCACAAATTTCTAACGCTGAAGCTGATGAATATTATAATTCAAGACCACTAGGAAGTAGAATAGGAGCTTGGGCTTCATTACAGTCAGAAGAACTAGATGATAGATTGACATTAACTAAAAGAGTAGAAGAATTTGAAAAAAAATTTTCAAATAATGATGTTCCAAGACCTTCACATTGGAATGGTTACTTAGTAACGCCTGTATTAATTGAATTTTGGCAAGATATGCCATTTAGATTGCATGACAGACTTGAATTCCGTATGGAAAATGATGGCTGGGTTACTAGAAAATTATATCCTTAGTTATCTTCTTTCCATTTTTGTAAAATCCATGAACTAGAGTTTGATTTATTGTCACCGCCTATACCCCAAAGCAACTCTATGTTATTTTTTTCACAGAATATAGATTCTGGTGTTGTACTATTATTTCTATCACCACCATTTGCAAATTTAATAATTGTTTCTGGATATTTATTTTTTACTTTATTTAGCCCATCGATGCATGTTTTATCATGATCATCAAATTCTATAACATCAATAACATTCTTTAATTCATTCATTATTATACTTCTTTCTATAAAAGGTAGAAATTCCTTACCCTTCTTTTTTTGAAGCCATAAATCAGAGTTTAATAAAACTACAACTTCACCATGTTTGGCAGCATCTTTAATTAATTTAATATGACCACTATGAATTGGATCAAAACCTCCACTGACGACAACTATTTCACGCATACTTGTTTCTCCATTTTTCTGGGTCTTTTAAAAATTCTTTTAAGTTTGAAATCTCACCCTCGGAATATATTTTTTCACTTTCAATATAATTTATTACGTCTTTCCAAGTACACAGTGAGTGCATATTTACATTCAATTCATATAATTTTGATTCTTTAAAATTAAAAATATCATAATAAAATATTACGAATATATCTTTAACTTTTAATCCAGCTTCACGCATTGCATTGATAAAAATTATTTTGCTACCTCCATCAGTAGCAAGATCTTCAACTAAAATAGCTTTTTGATTATTTTCAAATTCACCCTCAATTTGTTTATTTTTTCCAAAACCTTTTGTTTTTTTTCTTATATAAACCATTTGCTTATCTAATTTTTGAGAAATAAAAGCTGCATAGGGAATCCCAGCAGTCTCTCCACCAGCAATAATTTCTACCTCGATATTATTTTTAGTTAAATAATCTATGGCTTTATCAATTATAAAATTTCTTTCTTTTGTAAAAGAAATAATTTTTCTACAATCAACATAAACAGGACTAGATAAACCCGATGTAAGAGTAAAATGCTTATTAAATGAAAAATTAATAGACTTTATATCTACTAATATTTTGGCTATCTCTTTTGACATTTGTTTAAGTTATTTGCGCGATGTGTTCAAAAGATAAATTTCCAGGCACAATCATTATTGGTATTCTCAGGGTTGTTATTTCATTACTCACTAGAGAAGTAATTATTGGACCAGGATTTTTACTATTTGGATCAGTATTGGCAGCTAAAACAAGAACATTAATATTTTTTTCCTCATCTAATAATTGTTTTAATTCAGATATAGTATCTCCTTCTCTTAAAGAGAGAGCAGGATAGTCACCTGTTCTTTCTTGGACAAATGAGGCAGCCTTTTTAAGAATTGTTTCTGCTTCTTCTCTAGCTTCCTCTTTCATAATGTCTGTAACACCCTTGGTTGTTAGAACATCCAAAGGCTCTATGAATGTTGCAATTATAATTTTTCTTCCCGTTTTTTTTGATCTTGCGCAAGCATATTCAAGAGCTGTATTCATTTCTTCTGAATTATCTGCAACAACTAGAATATATCTATCATCACTCATTTATTTCTCCTAAATAAAGCAGCAGCAATAAAACCTGAAAATATTGAAAAGATAATTACAAAAACTCCGTATGTTGCTGCATTTTCATTAGCAAAGTCAAATATTTGACTTCCTATACCAGTTTTTTTTATAACTATATTTTTTTGATCAGTACTCATAATTGTATTATTTCTTATATAGTAAATATCAACATTATAAATCCCTGGTATTGTATTTGTTGGAAAAAAAACGCTAGTTTGGAATAATTTATCTTTAACCTTTTTCATTTCAAAACTTTTATAAAATGATTGTTCTTTTTTTATTCTAACAAAATTTTCATTCCAATTTTTTTGGTCATTTTTGAAAATAAAATTTTGATTAAAAGTTTTATTATTTAAAATTTTTTCAAAACTTAGATCCTCATTAATTAATATCGATTCAGGCAAGATTTTGTTAATTTCTTTTGATGAGGATAAAAAGAATAAAGATGGAATGTTACTATAAGTAACGTACTGATTATTTATCCATATTCCAAAATACCTTTCTTTTTTTTGTATTCTCATTTTTGACGGTGGACCTTTTATTGTCAAAAGTGTCTCATGATCATTTTTTAGTAATCCAAAAATAATAATTTCTTTTCCATTAAAATCTGTTTTTAGTTCAATACTATCCTCAGATAAGTCAAAGTAAATTTCTTCAGCATGAAGAAAGTTATAAAAAAAAATTATAGTCAATAAAATTATTAGATTAAAAGCAAACTTTATATATAAATTTTTAATCATCTATTTTTGTCACTTCTAAAATATAAAATTCTAAATAAAATCCAATTAATGCAAAAAATGATACTAATAAAAAAGATACTTTCTCAATCAATATATTAATCACTAATATATCTTTTTGCAAAAGCATATAAATTGGAATTACAGTAGATAAAATAATAATACTTAGTTTTGCAAATGAATCATTAAATAATATGTCTTTAAATATTTTATTAAGATTTTTTTTAATAAATACTCTGAAATTTGACCAAATATATATTTTATTAAATGAATTTATAACAATTAGTACAATTAAAAAATATTCAATATTCTTTAGATTAAAATCAATAGTTGTAAAAATAAAATATATGAAGAGACAAACTACGATCAATAAATTAATTGAAAAATTAAATAATGATATCATATCATTACCAATGAAAATAAATCATTTGGCCTTAAAACTAGATCTGTAAAAATTTTACCACAGACACTCAGTACTAATATAGCCAAAATACCTCTCAAATATTCTGCTTTTAATTTAGATCCAAAAATTACACCAATTTGTGCACCAATTACTCCTCCAAATATCATAAGTGCAGACAGCACAATATCTACATTATAATTTATGTAGGATTGAAAGAATGTTGCATTAGCGGTAACAAAAATAATTTGAAATAAAGATGTCCCAACTACTATACTTGTTGGCATTCCAAGTATGTATACCATTGCAGGTATCATTATAAATCCTCCTCCAACTCCCATCATTGCGGACATTACTCCAACTGCGAACCCTATCAGTACAGGCGGTATCGCACTTATATAAAGTTTTGATCTATGAAAACGAACTCTGAATGGAAGTCCGTGAAACCAAGAATGTTGATGCAGTTTTGTTCTTTTAGTGTTTCTTGCTCTATACTGTTTTATTGTTGTTCTTGCGCTTTCAAACGCCATACTAAAACCAATAAAACCTAAAAAGAAAAGAAATAATAACTGAATAACTAAATCTATTTGCCCAAAGTTTTTTAGATAACTGAAAATATTTACACCAACTGTGGACCCAATTAAACCTCCTATTAAAAGGAATATACCCATCTTTATATCAACATTTTTTTTTCTCCAGTGAGCAATAAAACCTGAAACTGAAGTTGCTAAAACATGCGGAGCTTCAGAACCAACAGCTACAACTGGAGGTATGCCTAAAAAAATTAATAGTGGTGTCATTAAAAATCCACCGCCAACACCAAAAATTCCTGAAAGTATTCCTATACTCATACCAATAAAGATAATGAGAAAAATATTGACGTTCATTTCAGCTATAGGAAGGTAAATTGACATGTTTTTTTATGAATTTTATATAATTATTACTTAATAAGTACAAATTATATTTATTTTAGAAAATTATATAAAATTATTTAGTGCTATGATTCCGATATAACTTACAATTCCAACACAACAAGCTGCAGAAAAACCAACATAAAATGGTCTTATGCCTAAGCTTTTTATAGAGACTAAATTAGTACTTATGCCAACAGCTGCCATTGCTATTGCTAAAGAATACTCAGCGATAGATTTAATAATATTGATGATTAATTGCCAGTTATTATTAGTTAATATTTCAAAAGCTAAATTACTATTTTGAATTCCATAATCTCCAATTGATCTTATAAGACCCATAAGAATAAAACCAATTATGAAAATTGGAAACATAGATATTAATGATGGTTTGCTATTATTTTCATCAATATTATTTTTTAGATACATATAGCTTATTGTAGGAATAACGATTATCATACTGACATTTCTTACTAATTTTGTAATCGTTGCTATATCCATAGTTTTTGGTGAATCGAATTGTTCTGCATATATCAATCCAGCACCAGCAACTTGAGCTGTTTCATGTATTGAAGTTCCAAGAAATAATCCTGATGCTAACTCATCTCCACTGAAAAGATAATATGCAATAAATGGATAGAGGAACATTGCAATTATTCCAAATATTGTAATATTTGCTATGGCATAAGCAACTTCCTCTTTATCAGCATTTATTGCAGGACTAGTTGCTACAATTGCGGATGCTCCACAAATACTTGTTCCAACTGCAATTAATGACCCCATTTTTGAAGAAACATTTAATAACTTGCATAAATAATTTACAACCAAGATTGATATAATAATACAAGCAACAATTAGAGGTATTCCAACTATTCCAACTTTAAAAATATCTAAAAGTCCTAGTCTAATACCAAGACATATTATTCCTAATCTTAAAATAAATTTTAAAGAAAATTTAATTCCTTCTAATAAAAAATTATTAATATGAAATATATTTCCTATCAAAAGACCAAATATTATTGATAGCATTATTGGTGATATTGGACTTTTTTTTAAATTTAAAATTTCTTTTCCGATAAAATCACTTAGGTATATGCCTGAATAAGCAATTACAAAACAAAAGATAATTCCTGGGAATATTTTATATATTGAACTTACCATTTAAAATATTCTTTATACAAAAAAAATATTTTTTACATATTTATATTAAACTTAAATATTTTTAGCAGTATTCCATTCTTCTTGAGTATTAACATTGAAAAAATTCTTTTCCTGGCTTTTGTCAAATTCAACAAATTTATATTTGTGTTTTTTAACCCAAAACATAATTTTACTATTTTTTAATTTTAACTCATTTTCTAAACTAGTTATTAACGATATATGCCACATTGCTATTACAGGATGATGTCTACTATTTGATCTTGCAATCAATATATTTATATTTTCATCATATGCTTCTAAAAACTTATCTAAAAGATTATCGGGTAAAAATGGGGTATCACTTGGAACGGTAAAAACCCATTCTTTGTTTGTGTAATTTTCTTTAGCCCACAACATAGATGTGTGAATCCCTGCTAAGGGTCCCACAAAACCTTTGAATTTATCTTCAATTATTGGGTAATTAATTTTCTTAAAATTTCTTAAGTCATTAGCATTTATTATTATTTCATTATTATATTTTTTAAGCTTGTTTATTATTTTGTCTAAGATTGTAATTCCATTTATTTTAGCAAAAGTTTTAAATCCACCTCCAAATCTTTTTGACTGACCTCCAGCAAGTATGGCAAACAAAATTTTTTTCTTATTTATGGTCAATTCTATGTTCTCCAGATAGTGCTAAATATTTTTTTCCTTTTGCTCGTCCAATAAGTGTTAAATTTGAGCCTCTCGCCAGCTCTACACCCCATGCTGTAAATCCTGATCTAGAAATTAATATTGGAATACCCATTTTTATAGTTTTAATAATCATTTCACTAGTTAGTCTTCCTGTGGTGTAAAAAATTTTATTTGAAGAGCTAATTTTTTTTAAAAACATAAAACCAGCAATTTTATCTACAGCATTATGTCTCCCTACGTCTTCCATATAAATCAAAGGTTTATTATTATGAATAATGGCACAACCATGAATTGCTCCTGTTTCTAAATATAAGCTCGGTGTTAATGTAATTTTTTTTGAAATTTCATAAATCCATTTATGCTTAATCTTCTTTTTGGATTTTAACTTTGATTTTTTTATTTCTTCATAAATATCTCCAAATACCGTACCTATTGCACAACCACTAGTTGTTATTTTCTTTCTTAATTTATTTTCATAATTTGTTTTACGTTTTGTTCGTACAACAACCACACCTAAATCTTTATCAATTTCAACTTTAGAAATTATGTCATTTTTCTTAAGCATATTTTGATTTAATAAATACCCAACTGCAAGATATTTTGGATGATCACTAATAGACATTAGCGTTACTATCTCTTGATTATTTAGAAAAATAGTAAGTGCTTTTTCATTAATAACTTTAGAAATTATTTTATTCCCTTTCTCATCAAAACCATTTAGTTTTGTAATTAAGGACTTATTATTAATATCAGGTGAGACTAAATATTTCTCTTTTTTTGCCATATGTTGTAATTAAACTAATAATTTAAATGAACATATTAGAAATTTTCATAAATTCCATACTATTAATTATTACTTTAGATAATGAACTATGGGACATTATACTTTTATCATTATTTGTAAGTTTTACCGCCCTAATTATTGCATCATTATTAGGATTTATAGTAGGGTATTATTTTGCAATTTATAATTTTTATTTCAAAAAAATTATTTTAATATTTATAAATTCATTGATGGGAATTCCTCCAGTTGTAGTTGGTTTAATTGTTTATTTTATTTTTGCATCAGGTGGACCTTTAGGTATCTTACAGCTTCTATACACACCTTCTGCGATGATTATTGCTCAAACTATAATAATTTTTCCAATAATTGCTTCATTATCTCATGAGATATTTTCTAAAAATTGGTTTGAATTTAAAGATCAGATAAGATCCTTAAATATTCCTTTTTGGGGTTCTGTAAAACTTTTATTTAATCATAGTTATTTTTTACTAATAACAACATTATTATCTGCTTTTGGAAGAGCAATTTCAGAAGTTGGTGCAGTTATGATTGTGGGTGGTAATATTGATCATTATACACGAGTAATGACCACTGCTATATCGTTAGAAACTAGAATGGGAAATTTAGAATACGCTATGGCATTAGGTTTAGTTTTAATATCAATTACAATAATTATTTACTCTCTTGTGTATTTATTAAATAATAGATCTATTAAATGAAAATAGTAGGAATTGTTGGCTGGAAGGATTCAGGGAAAACGACTATTGCAACTAAAATTATAAATAAACTTAGCTCTAAAAATTTTCGTGTTGCTTCAATTAAACATGCACATCACGAATTTGATATAGATCATGAGAATACAGATAGCTTTAAGCATAGATTAGCAGGATCTTCTCAAGTAATAGTTAGTTCATCGAAGCGATGGGTTAAAATATCAGAGCTAAACAATTCAAAAGAAAAAACATTAGATGAGTTAATTAATCAACTTTCAGAAATTGATATTGTAATAGTGGAAGGGTTTAAAAATGAAAATCACTCAAAAATTGAAATAATTAAAAATGATAATAATAATTACTTATTCAGCAAAATTAAAAATATAAAAGCTATTATTACAAATAATAAACTTGAAACTAACTTGAAAATTTTTAAGAACGACGAAATTGATAATATAGTCGATTTTATTTTGAGAGAATTTTAATGAATAAATCACCTCTAACAAAAAAACAAATTATTAATTTATTTAAAAAACAAAAGATTGTAATTTTTAATTCTGAAAAAATTAATTTAGAAAATTCAGAGTATAGATTTCTTTATGAAAATATAAAAAGTAAAATTAATTTACCTCCTTTTAATAATTCTGCTGTAGACGGTTATGCTATTTTAAAAGCAGATTTAAAAACAAAAAAAGTTTTTTTTTGTAACAGACGAATAGCTGCTGGTGATAAAAAAAATATAAAAGTAAAACCTGGTGAAGCAGTTAGAATTTTTACTGGTGCAAAAATGCCTTCGAATTCTTCAACTATAGTTATGCAGGAAAATACATACAAGAAAGGAAATAAAATTCATTTAATTAAAATTCCAAAATTTGGAGATAATTATAGATTAAAGGGTGAAGATATAAAAAAAAACCAAAAAATTTTGGAAAAGGGGTCCAAATTAAATCAGCAAAATATAAATTTAATTGCTGCTACTGGTATTAGAAAAATAAAAGTATTTAAAAAAATTAAAATTGGTTTCTTTACGAGTGGAAATGAATTACGAAAACCAACTAAAAATTTAAAAAACTCTGAAATTAATAATTCAAATTATTATAGTTTAAATAATTTACTTGATAAGAATTTTATAGAAAAAAAATATTGTGGAAATCTCAAAGATAATTTTAAATCTATTAAAAACGAAATTTTTAATACTTCAAAAAAATTTAATGTAATAATAACAGCTGGGGGTGCATCTGTTGGTGATGAAGATCATTTAATTAAAGTTTTGTCTGAATTAGGTAGGGTATATTTTTGGAGAGCAGCAATAAAACCAGGGAGACCAATTGCAGTTGGAAAAATAAATAAGTGCTTCATAATTTGCTTACCAGGTAATCCAGTTTCTGTTCAATTACTATATGCAATGTTAGTAAAGCCATTTATAGAAAAACTATCTGGTGGAAATTTTAAGCTCCCATCTTCAAGTAAAATTACAGCAAATTTTTCTATGAAGAAAAAAACAAAAAGAATGGAGTGGTTACGCGTAAATAAAGAAACTATAAATAATAAAAATATTGCAAATAAATTTCCTAAACAAGGTTCTGGTATGATTAGTTCTATATCCTATTCAGATGGTATAATTGAAATTGATGAAAATGTTTCTCAAGTAAACAAAGGAGATATTTTTGATTTTTATAATTATGAAAGTTTATTTTAATTTTTAATTTTAAATCTATAACGAATTACAATTTTATCTTTAATTTTTTCACAACTTAAATATTCATAGTTGGACTGATCACAATAATGTTCAAAGTCTGCTTCAGCCAAAGGATCAGTTGCAATAATTTTAATAATTGTATCTTTGTTTAATTCTGAAGCAAGTTTCCTAGCCTTAAGCACTGGTATAGGACATTCTGTACCACTAGTATCAAGAACTAATTCTTCATTTTCAACTGAATCTTTCATAGTTTTCTGATAGTTAATATATAGTATAATATCAATTGGAATGGATAAATTTGTTTCTCAAACTGAAACTTCTTTAAAAAAGAAGAAAAGACGTTGGACTCCAAAAGGAAGACAAGTCGAAGATAAATATTTAGATGAAGTTTCTAAATTGTTTCCAGGATTAATATTTAAGCGAGATGAATTAATAGAATATTTGCATATATTACAGGATAAATTTGGTGTTTTGTATGATAAGCATCTGGTAGCTTTATCAACTATTATTAACTTACCACTTTCTGAAATTTATGAAGTTGCAACTTTTTATGCTCACTTTAATATTGTCAAAGATAGTAAAGATTATAACCCAGTGAATGTTGTAAGGGTTTGTGAAAGTTTAACTTGTGAATTATTTGGAGCACATAAATTACTTCAAGATATAAAAAAATTAGAAAATAAAAATATAAAAGTCGTACCTGGGCCATGTATGGGAAGATGCAATGTTGCTCCTACTGTTTGCGTAGGAAAAAATTATGTTGATGTGGCTAATTTTGATAAAGTTAAAAAAACAATCGATGAAAAGAATTTTGAACCCTTCATTTCAGATTATACAAATTTATCTTCTTATAAAAAAAATGGAGGTTATGAAATTGCGAAAAAAATAAAAAATGGTGTTATCTCAAAAAAACAAGTTTTGGATTCATTAAATGATAGCGGCTTGAAAGGTAAGGGTGGGGCTGGATTTCCTACAGGAAAAAAATGGGAAATTGTTTCAAACTACAATGGTAAAAAATATGTTGCTGTTAATGGTGATGAAGGTGAACCAGGAACATTTAAAGATAGGTCATATTTAGAAAGTGATCCACATAGATTTTTAGAAGGAGCTTTAATTGCCTCCTATTTTATAAATGCTCAAAAAGTTTACATATATATGAGAGATGAATACCCAACAGTCATAAAAATTTTAATTGATGAAATAAATAAAATGGAAGATGAAGAAATAATTCCCAAAGATTTTTTCATAGTAAGAAGAGGGGCTGGAGCGTATATTTGTGGAGAAGAGTCAGCAATGATTGAAAGTATTGAAGGCAAAAGAGGATTGCCAAGGCATAGACCGCCTTATGTGGCTGAAATTGGTTTATTTGGATGTCCTACTTTAACAAATAATTTAGAAACTCTTTTTTGGGTAAGAGATATAATTGAAAAAGGTGCAAAGTGGTTTGCTGAAAAGGGGTCCAATGGAAATAAAGGTTTTCATAGTTTTTCAGTATCTGGAAGAGTAAAGAACCCAGGAGTAAAAGTTGCCCCAGCAGGTATAACAATTCAACAATTAATTGATGAGTATTGTGATGGTATGGCAGATGGACATACTTTTAAAGGATATCTTCCGGGAGGTGCATCTGGAGGTATTCTTCCCGCTACCATGAATAATATTCCACTTGATTATGGATCGAAAGAATTAATGGATGCCGGATGTTTTTTAGGTTCAGCGGCAGTAGTTGTATTATCGGATCATGATAATATGAAAGATGTTGCACTTAATTTACTTAAATTTTTTGAAGAGGAAAGTTGTGGTCAATGTACACCTTGCCGTTCCGGTACGGAGAAAACTGTTAAATTAATGCAAGAAAAAAATTGGAACAAGGAAAAATTAAAAGATTTAAGTGAAGTTATGGCTCAAGCATCGATATGTGGTTTAGGACAAGCTGCAACAAACCCATTAAATTCTGTTTTAAAATATTTTAGCAATGAAATAACCTATGACTAAAGAGAAAACAAAATTTTATTTAGACGAAAAGTTAGTTGAAGCAAATGGTGATGAAACTATTTGGCAAGTTGCAAATAGACTTGGAACAGAAATCCCACATTTATGTTATTCCGATAAACCTGGCTATAGAGCAGATGGAAATTGTAGAGCATGTATGGTTGAAATTGAGGGAGAACATGTGTTGGCAGCATCTTGTATTAGAAAGCCAACCGATAGTATGAAAGTAAAAACTTCTTCAGAAAAGGCTAAAAAATCTAGAGAGTTAGTTTTTGAATTACTTCTAGCAGACCAGCCAGAAAAAGAAATTGCTCATGATAATAATTCTGATTTTTGGAAATGGATCGACAAAGTTGAAGTTAGAGAAAGTAGATTTCCAAAAAAAAATTCATGTCAAGCAGATGTTTCTCATCCAAGTATGGCTGTAAATTTAGATGCATGCATCCAATGTAATCTCTGTGTAAGAGCATGCAGAGAAGTCCAGGTAAACGATGTGATCGGAATGGCATATCGAGGAGAAAATTCTAAAATTGTATTTGATTTTGATGATCCAATGGGTGACAGCACATGTGTGGCATGTGGTGAATGTGTACAAGCTTGTCCAACTGGAGCATTAATGCCGGCATCCATCGTAGATAAGGATGGTGTTGGCCACACTAAGGTAGATAAAAAAATTGATAGCGTTTGTCCTTATTGTGGTGTTGGTTGTCAGATAGAATACAATGTAAAAGATAACAAAATTAAATACGTTAATGGTGTTGATGGTCCTGCCAACAAGAATAGATTATGCGTAAAAGGAAGATTTGGTTTTGATTATGTAAATAATCCAGAAAGACTTACAAAACCATTGATTAGAATTAAAAATAAACCAAAAGACTTACACCCAAGTATTAACTTTTCAAATATTCATGAATATTTTAAAGAAGTATCTTGGGATGAAGCTTTAGATTATGCAGCACAAGGATTTTTAAAACTTAAAAAACAAAGAAATGGCAAAAGTAATCTTGCAGGTTTTGGATCAGCTAAATGTTCAAATGAAGAGGCATATTTATTTCAAAAATTAATACGAACTGGTTTCAATACTAATAATGTTGATCATTGTACAAGACTTTGTCATGCGTCTTCTGTAGCTGCTCTATTGGAAACGATTGGTTCAGGAGCTGTTACTGCTCCATTCTATGAAGTTGAACATTCTGATGTGATAATAGTCATTGGTGCTAATCCGACTGAAAACCATCCAGTAGCAGCAACTTTTTTTAAAAACGCTGCAAAAAAAGGTTCCAAATTAATTGTGATGGATCCTAGAGGTCATTCCTTAAAAAAACATGCAACTCATATGTTACAATTTAAATCAGGATCTGATGTTGCTCTCTTAAACTCAATAATGAATGTTATTGTTGAAGAAAATTTATTTAATTCTCAATACATTAAAAAACAAACTGAAGGATTTGAAAAATTAAGAAAACATTTAATGAATTATTCACCTGATATAATGGAAAATGAAACAGGTATTGATCCAGAGCTAATAAGAGAAGTTGCACGCTTATATGCCAGTACAAATAAGGGAATTATTTTCTGGGGGATGGGCATTTCTCAACATACACATGGTACCGACAATGCAAGATGTTTAATTTCTCTAGCTTTAATGACAGGAAATGTTGGAAAAAGAGGTTCTGGTTTGCATCCTTTGAGAGGACAAAATAATGTTCAAGGAGCATCTGATGCTGGTCTTATACCAATGATGTTCCCTGATTACCAATTAGTTGATAAAGATAATAATAAAGATTTTTTTGAAAAACTTTGGAACACTCCTTTAGATGATAAAAAAGGTCTAACTGTTGTTGAAATTATGGACGCTATTCATGAGAATACAATTAAAGGTATGTATATACTTGGTGAAAATCCAGCAATGTCAGACCCTGATCTTAATCATGCAAGAGAATCTTTGCAAATGTTAGAGCATTTAGTTGTTCAAGATATTTTTTTAACTGAAACAGCAACATATGCGGATGTTATTTTCCCAGCTTCAGCATGGCCTGAAAAAAATGGAACAGTTACTAATACTAATAGACAAGTACAAATGGGAAGAAAAGCTTTAGACTCGCCAGGTCAAGCAAAAGAAGATTGGTGGATAACAAACGAACTTGGAAAAAGAATGGGTTTAAATTGGAAATATAAACATCCCAAAGAAATTTATGAAGAAATGTCACTAACAATGCCTTCATTAAACAATATATCTTGGGAAAGATTAGAAAATGAAAACTCTGTAACTTATCCAAGTAAATCTCTAACTACACCAGGAGAAGAAATTGTTTTTGGTGATAAATTTCCAAATGAAAATGGTAAAGGTAAATTTGTTCCAGCTAGTGTGACAGCACCAGATGAAGTACCTGATAAAGAATTTTCGATGATACTAACTACAGGAAGGCAATTAGAGCATTGGCATACTGGAGCTATGACTAGAAAAGCGACAAATTTAGATGCTATTGAACCAGAAGCTTCAGTTTCAATATCACCTCAAGATATAATTAAAAATAATATGAAAGCTGGTGATAAAATAAAAGTTTCAACTAGAAGGGGTTCTATAGATATCAGAGTAAGGCAAGACAGGGCGGTTCCTGACGGGGTCATATTTATCCCATTTTGTTATAATGAGTCAGCCGCTAATCTTTTAACAAACCCAGCTTTAGATCCATATGGAAAAATTCCTGAATTTAAATATTGTGCAGCAAAAATTGAGAAGTTATAAATATTTTATGATTAAAAAAACTTTGATAATTTTATTTTTTGTATTTATTCCAATAACTGCTTGCTCTACCTTAAGTGAAATTAATGAAAGAGTAAAAGGTGATGGAGTTCCTTATATTCCTGGGATTTAACTTATAAAATTCTTGTCGAATTAATAATTTAATATAAATGCAAAATTAATGCCGCGTTAGCTCATTTGGTAGAGCAGTTGATTTGTAATCATCAGGTAGTCAGTTCGATTCCGACACGCGGCACCACCTTAATAAGATTTAAGTTGAGTAAAACTGATATAAAGCAATCGATGTTGCATTAGAAACATTCAAACTATCAATTTCAAACTTTAAATTACTCTTAATATTTATTTGCATTATTTCATCACATTCCTTTTTTACTAATTCTCTAATACCTTTTCCTTCTGAACCAAAAACTAATACTGATTTTTGTGAAAAATTTAATTTTGAATTTTTATTTTTCAAACTGTCAAAACCATAAATCCAATAATTATTTTTTTTAAGAACAGAAATAGCTCTTCTTATATTTGTCACTCTAATATAATTTACAATTTCTGCAGCACCAGAAGCTGTTTTATAAAGTGATGAAGTCAATTCTGGTGAATTATCTTTGCCAACAATAATTCCTGCACAATCAAATAATGCACATGATCTCATTATTGAGCCAATATTTTGAGGGTCAGTTACTTGATCTAAAATTAATATTACTGATTTTGATTTCTTACTTTCTACTTTTATAAATTCTTCTAAACTGGGCCTAGTAAAATCTTTTGTTTTTAGAACTATTCCCTGTGTAGTGTTCTCATTTCCAAATCTTCTTGTAAATTCATTTTGCTGAAGAATTGTAATTTTTTCTATTTTAGATTCATATTTTTTGAGCAAATTAATATGATTTTTACTAATTATAAGCTCAATATGCTCTCTTTTATCATTTTGGATGGCTGCTTTAACAGAATGTTGACCAAAAATTGTATGAATTCCTTGATTTTTTTTAGATTGATTATTTCTAAACTTACTCATGATATAATATCACAGATTTATCTAATTAATACAATCTAGATATGTACAAAATGTCATTTTTTGTCTAAAAGGCCGTTGCTTTTACGAGTATACGTATTTTGCAAGGGTGAAGTTGTTGTTTTAGATTGACATATATACTAATTTATTAGTATTGGCCAATTTCTTCAAACGGAGGGGTGGTCGAGTGGTTAAAGGCAGCGGACTGTAAATCCGCCCGCGTGAGCGTACGTAGGTTCGAATCCTACCCCCTCCACCATTGTGGAGGTAACGGGATGAAAGCATTAAAGTGAGTGTGTGAAGCAGTCAGTTTAGTTGCGGGTGTAGCTTAGTGGTAAAGCTCCAGCCTTCCAAGCTGGCTACGAGGGTTCGATTCCCTTCACCCGCTCCATAACAAAATATTATTGGGGTAAAAAAATGGCTAAAGCAAAATTCGAAAGAAACAAACCGCATTGTAACATAGGTACTGTTGGTCATGTTGACCATGGTAAAACAACATTAACCGCTGCTATAACAAAAATATTAGCAGAGACAGGTGGAGCTGAATTTACAGATTATGCAAACATTGATAAAGCACCTGAGGAAAGAGAACGTGGTATCACAATATCTACCGCGCATGTTGAATATGAAACAGAGGCAAGACATTATGCTCACGTAGATTGTCCTGGACACGCAGATTATGTTAAAAACATGATCACTGGCGCTGCTCAAATGGATGGAGGTATCTTAGTTGTTAACGCAGCTGATGGACCAATGCCTCAAACAAGAGAACACATACTTTTAGCAAGACAGGTAGGTGTACCTGCACTTGTTGTATACATGAACAAAGTTGATCAAGTAGATGACAAAGAACTAATTGATCTAGTTGAAATGGAAATTAGAGAACTTTTAACATCTTATGAATTCCCTGGTGATACTATCCCAATCATTAAGGGTTCAGCTTTAGCAGCCTTAGAAGGTAGAGATGATGAAATTGGTAAAAACTCAATTATGGAATTAATGAAAGCAGTTGACGAACATATACCACAACCTAGCCGACCTGTTGATCAGCCTTTCTTAATGCCTGTTGAGGATGTATTTTCAATTTCTGGAAGAGGTACAGTTGTTACTGGAAGAATTGAACAAGGCCAAGTCAAAGTTGGAGAGGAGATTGAAATCTTAGGAATAAGAGAACCTCAAAAAACTACTTGTACTGGAGTTGAAATGTTTAGAAAACTTTTAGACTCTGGTGAAGCTGGAGACAACGTTGGAGTTCTTCTTCGTGGCACAAAAAGAGAAGAAGTTGAGCGTGGTCAAGTATTAGCAAAACCTGGCTCAATAAAACCACATACGAAATTTAAAGCAGAAGCATATGTCTTAAAAAAAGAAGAAGGTGGAAGACACACTCCATTCTTTTCTAATTATAGACCTCAATTCTACTTTAGAACAACTGATGTAACTGGAACTATTAAATTACCAGAGGGTACTGAAATGGTTATGCCTGGTGATAATATTGCGATGGAAGTAACTCTTTTATCTCCAATAGCCATGGATAAAGGTTTAAAATTTGCAATAAGAGAAGGTGGTAGAACAGTTGGCGCTGGAGTTGTTGCTGAAATTATTGAATAGTTTTAGAGACCGCTTTATCAGTTAGCCAATACTTACATAATAGGAGTGTAGCTCAACTGGTAGAGCACCGGTCTCCAAAACCGGGGGCTGCGGGTTCAAGTCCTGCCACTCCTGCCAAATAAATTAAAGTTATGAACATTGAAAAGAAAAAAACATCACCAGCTCTTTTTGTAAGACAAGTAAGACAAGAATTACAAAAAATAACCTGGCCTCAAAGAAGAGATACCTTCATCTCTTCGGCTATAGTAATATTGTTAATAATTTTATTTTCTTTATTTTTTCTTCTTACTGATCAAATTTGGTCATTCTCAATTAGGAAGATAATTGAAATAGGATCGGGTTTTTAATGAATAAGGCAAGATGGTACGTTCTTCATGCATACTCAGGGTATGAAAAAAAGGTTGCAGACAGTATTTTAGATCAAGCAACAAAACTTGGTGTCAATGAACATATTGAAGAAATATCAGTCCCTATTCAGAATATTGTCGAGGTTAAAAGAGGTGTAAGAGTTAATACTGAAAGAAAAATTTTTCCTGGATACATACTAATTAAGATGAGCTTAAATGATGATACTTGGCACATAATTAAAACAACACCTAAGCTTAGTGGTTTTTTAGGCAACAAAGGAAAACCTGTTCCTATTAGTAATGCTGAAGCAAAGAGAATTTCAGAACAAGTAGTTGATGGCGTTGAAAAATCTAGACCAGCTGTAATGTATGATGTTGGAGAACAAGTTAAAGTAATTGATGGGCCATTTGCTTCTTTTAATGGTGAAATCGAACAGATTGATGAAGATAAAGCAAGACTTAGAGTTGCGGTATCAATTTTTGGAAGATCAACTCCTGTTGACTTAGAATATTCACAGGTAGAAAAGGTTTAAGTTATGGCTAAAGAAATATTAGGATTAATTAAATTACAAATTCCAGCTGGAGGAGCAAATCCTTCTCCACCTGTTGGACCTGCACTTGGGCAAAGAGGTCTTAACATTATGGATTTTTGCAAAGCTTTCAATGATAAAACAAAAGATTTAGAAAAAGGCGCTCCAATTCCAGTTATTATAACTGCTTACAAAGATAGAAGTTTTGATTTTACTACAAAATTACCTCCGGTAAGTTATTATTTAAAAAAAGCTGCCAAAATAAAAAAAGGTAATTCAACTCCAGGAAGAAGTCTTGTTGGTAAAGTCTCAATGCAAGATATTGAAAAAATTGCAAAAGAAAAAATGAATGATTTAAATGCTATAGATTTAAATGGTGCAATGAATATGGTTAAAGGATCTGCCGTTTCAATGGGAATGGAGGTAGTAAGTTAATGAAAATTACAAAAAATAGAAAAATTTTACTTAATAATTTTGATGCAGGTAAAGTTTATGAGCCACTAGAAGCTATAAAAATTTTAAAAGAGAAATCTTTTGTAAAGTTTAACGAGACAATAGACATCTCTATTAATTTAGGGATTGATACCAATAAAACAGATCAAAATATTAAAGGTGTTATAAATCTTCCTAAAGGCTCAGGAAAAAAAGTTAAAGTGGCTGTCATTGCAAATCAAGATAAACTTGATGAAGCTAGAAGTAATGGTGCGGATATAGTGGGTAGTGAGGATTTAATTGAAACAATATCTAAATCTAAAATAGATTTTGATATACTGATTGCAACTCCTGATATGATGCCAAAACTTGGTAAAGTTGCAAAAATATTAGGTCCAAAAGGTTTAATGCCAAACCCTAAGCTTGGAACAGTGACAAATGAAATTTCTAAATCAGTAAAAGATGCAAAATCTGGTCAGGTAAAATTTAAGAATGACAAATCAGGTATTGTGCATGCTGGTGTTGGTAAAATAGATTTTAGTGAAGAAGATTTGTTAGAAAATATTAAAACATTTTATTCTTCAGTGGTTAAAAGTAAACCTGAAACCACTAAGGGTTCTTTTATAAAAAAGGTTACCATAGCTTCAACTATGGGAATTGGATTAACTATTAATCAAGCTAGCTTGAGGTAATTAATCCTATAAGATGATCTATGATCATCACCTGTCAAAGACTGCAGGAGCTTTTAGCTTAATTTCCTGCATAGACTGAAGCGAGTCATTGATTTGCTTCTTGACAGGCTTTAAGTTAGTTTGGTGGGCAAACTAATTTTAGCTAATATTGGATCTTTTGGATCCAATTAAAACCGAGGTTGACGTGAAACGTTCTGAAAAAAAAGATTTTGTAAGTAATCTCAAAGAAGATTTTTCAAATGCTACTTCTGTAATTGTAGCTGAATATTCTGGGCTAACAGTTAATGAAACAGAGCAACTAAGAAAAGAAATGAGAGATAATGGAGCAAAATTTAAAGTAACTAAGAACAGACTCACTAAACTTGCTATATCGGAAACTCAATTTAAAGATATTTCAGAGCTTTTTAAAGGTCCAACAGCAATTGCTTATTCTGATGATGCGGTAGCACCAGCAAAAGTAGCAGTTAGTTTTGAGAAAAAATTTGAAAAGTTTAGAATTATTGGTGGAGGTTATAATGGTGAGAAAATTGATAAAGAAAAAATTGATTTTCTTGCAAAATTACCTTCTTTAGATGAATTAAGAGGAAAAATAATAGGATTAATTTCTGCACCTGCTCAAAAGATAGCTTCAATTACAGCTGAACCAGGGGCACAAATTGCAAGATTAATTAGTTCTAATAGTAGCAATAAACAAGAGTCGAACTAGGTAAATAAGGAGAAATAAATGGCTGATTTAAATAAGATTGTTGAAGATCTCTCTTCACTAACTGTCCTTGAGGCTGCTGAATTAAGCAAATTGCTTGAGGAAAAATGGGGCGTATCTGCCGCTGCCCCAGTCGCAGTTGCTGCAGCACCTGCTGCAGGTGGTGGAGAAGCTGCTGCAGAAGAGAAGACAGAATTCGATGTTGAATTATCTGAAGCTGGATCAAACAAGATTGCAGTTATTAAAGAAGTTAGAACTATTACTGGTCTTGGCTTAAAAGAAGCAAAAGATCTAGTGGAAGGCGCACCTAAACCACTTAAACAAGGGGTTAAAAAAGAAGAAGCTGAGGAAATGAAAAAAACATTAGAAGCAGCTGGCGCTAAAGTTACACTTAAATAAATTGTAGGCCTTTAAAGGCCTATAATTTTAATTGAGGAAAAAGAATAAAGGAGAAAAAGTGAGTCTAGACCATATAAACAGTAAAAAGATAAGAAAATCATTTGGTAAAATCCCTCTAGTAGCTTCTTTGCCGAATTTAGTAGAAGTGCAAAAAAGGTCATTTGATAATTTTTTACAGCTTAGAACTGACCCTGATAATAGAGAAAATATTGGTCTTCATTCAATTTTTAAATCTGTATTTCCAATTCATGATTATACTGAAAGAGCTACCGTAGATTATGTAAGTTACAACCTTGGTGTTCCTAAATATGATGTTGATGAATGTGTACAAAGAGGAATGACATAT
This sequence comes from uncultured Alphaproteobacteria bacterium, assembly GCA_902602695.1. Classification (GTDB taxonomy): domain Bacteria; phylum Pseudomonadota; class Alphaproteobacteria; order HIMB59; genus CACPNW01. Next base: position 83,546 of record CACKRO010000001.1, read on the forward strand.
GGCACTCCTCTTTTAGTAAATTTTCGGTTAATTATTTGGGATATTGATGAAATTGCTGGAACAAAATCTGTCAGAGATATAAAAGAGCAAGAAGTGTATATGGGTGACATTCCACTCATGACCAAAAATGCAACTTTTGTTATAAATGGAACTGAAAGAGTTGTAGTTAGTCAAATGCACCGTTCCCCAGGTGTATTCTTCGATCATGATTATGGAAAAACTCATACTAGTGGAAAATATCTTTTCAATGCAAGAATTATTCCATATCGCGGTTCCTGGTTAGATTTTGAACATGATGCAAAAAATAATATTCATGCAAGAATTGACAGAAAAAGAAAGTTTCCAGTAACAACTTTATTAAAGTGCCTGCTGAGTGATTTGTCTTTAAGTTATATTAAAGAATGTGAAATAAAGAAGATAGAACCTGATCCAAAAAGGATACTTGGGATGTCAGGTGAAGAAATTTTATCATTGTTTTATGAGAATACTGTTTATAAAAAAAATGAATTTGGCTGGTCTTTTAAACAAGACTTATCTTTTTTTAAAGGAAAAATTTTAAATTATGACTTACTTGATTCTAAAACTGGCAAGATTATTTTTAACAAAGGTACAAAATTAAATCAAAAATTAATTAATGACTTAAAAAAGAAAAATATTGTGAACATTACATTACCCGAAGAGTCTTTATTAGGTTTTTACTTATCTGCAGATATAATTGATGAAAAAACAGGAAAAATTTTCTTTGAAGCTGGTTATGAAATTGATGAAGACTTCATTGAATTTATAAATGATAAAAGTATTAATAAAATAGATTTATTAAAAGTAGATAATATTGAAATTGGTTCGTACATAAGAAATACTTTACAATTAGACAAAGCCAGATCAAGAGAAGAGGCTCTTTTTGAGGTTTTCAAAATTTTAAGACCTGGTGAGCCACCAACAATAGAAACCGCAGAAAATCTTTTTAATAACCTTTTTTTTAATTCAGACAGATATGATCTTTCATCTGTAGGTAGATTGAAAATAAATGCAAAATTTAAAAAAAATACATCAATTGAACAAAGAATACTTGATAAGAGCGATATTTTAGATGTTGTTAAACACATGCATAACTTAGTTGATGGTAAAGGTGAGATTGATGATATTGACCACTTGGCAAACAGAAGAGTAAGATCTGTAGGAGAGCTATTAGAAAATCAATATAGAATTGGTTTATTAAAAATGGATAGAGCAATAAAGGAGAGATTAAGTTCTCTTGAAGTCGACAATATTATGCCTCAAGACATAGTAAACGCAAAGCCAGTTGTTGCATCAATAAAGGAATTCTTTGGCCTTAGTCAACTTAGTCAATTTATGGATCAAACTAACCCATTGAGTGAAATAACTCATAAAAGAAGGGTATCAGCTTTAGGGCCAGGTGGTCTAAATAGAGAAAGAGCTGGCTTTGAAGTTAGAGACGTTCATCAAACTCACTACGGAAGAATATGCCCAATTGAAACACCAGAAGGTGCTAATATTGGTTTAATTAACAGTTTGGCTTCATATTCTAGAATTAACAAATATGGTTTTATAGAAACTCCATATAGAATTGTAAATTCTGGCAAAGTAACTGATAAGGTAATTTATCTTAGTGCTATTGATGAAGAAGATTTTGTCATTGCGCAAGCTAATGCGGAAGTTGACTCAAAAGGTAAATTTGCCAAAGAAATTGTAAGCTGTAGAAAAAATGGTGAGTTTATTAATGTAGATAAAGATGTAATAGATTTGATGGATGTTTCACCTCAACAATTAGTTTCTGTCGCCTCTTCACTAATACCATTCTTAGAGAATGATGATGCTAACAGAGCTTTAATGGGTTCTAATATGATGAGACAGGCAGTTCCACTTATTAAACCAAAGGCTCCATTAGTTGGAACTGGTATGGAGTATACAGTTGCAAATGACAGCGGCTCAACAATTGTTGCAAAAAGAGAAGGGATAGTCGATCAACTTGACGCTAATAGAATTGTAATAAGAATAACAGATAAAAACGATAAAACACTCAACAAAATTGATATTTACAATTTGTCAAAATTTCAAAGATCAAACCAAAACACTTGTATTACGCAACGTCCTCTCGTCAATGTAGGTGATAAAATTAAAAAAAACCAAGTAATTGCTGATGGTCCTGCCACTGATCTTGGTGAACTCGCTTTAGGTAGAAATGTTTTAGCTGCATTTATGCCTTGGAACGGATATAATTTTGAAGACTCAATTCTAATTTCAGAGAAAGTTGTACAAGAGGATGTTTTCACATCAATACACGTTGAAGAATTTGAAGTAATGTCAAGAGATACAAAATTAGGCCCTGAAGAAATAACAAGAGATATTCCAAATGCTAGTGAAGAAATGTTGGTAAATTTGGACGAAACTGGTATCGTATACGTAGGAGCTGAAGTTAATTCTGGTGATATATTGGTTGGGAAAGTAACTCCAAAAGGTGAATCTCCAATGACACCTGAAGAAAAATTACTTAGAGCAATTTTTGGAGAAAAAGCAGCAGATGTTAAAGATACAAGTTTAAGGGTTCCGCCGGGCGTAAAAGGTACTATTGTTGAAATAAGAGTTTTTTCCAGGAGAGGTATAGAAAAAGACGAAAGAGCTGTAAGTATTGAAAACCATCAAATTGAAGTAATTGCTAGAGATAGAGATGATGAGCTCAAAATACTTGAAAAAAGTTTTGGTAACCATCTTAGAGAACTTCTTAGCAATCAAACATTTATATCTGGTTTTGATAGTATTGAAAAAAACTCACAAATTAAATTTGAGCAAATCGAAAGCCTAAGTTTGAATGATTTACTAAAGATAAATATATCTGACGAAAAAAAGAATAACCAAATCGAAGCTTTAGTAAAAAACTATGAAAATCAACTTGGAAATATAAATCAGAAGTTTGAAAATAAAATTGACAAAATTCAAAGTGGTGATGAGTTGTTACCCGGGGTATTAAAACTTATTAAGGTCTTTATCTCGGTTAAACGAAAACTTCAACCTGGTGATAAAATGGCAGGAAGACATGGTAATAAAGGTGTTATATCTAAAATTTGTCCAGTTGAAGATATGCCGTATCTAGAAGATGGGACACCTGTTGACATAGTTTTAAATCCTTTAGGTGTGCCAAGTAGAATGAATATTGGTCAAATACTTGAGACTCATTTAGGTTGGGCTTCTGCTTCTTTGGGTAGACAAGTCAATGATATGATCAAAAAAATCCAATCTGAAGGACAAACTAAAGATTTAAGAAATAAACTTCTAGAAATTTACGACCTGGATGAACATAAAGCATTAATAAAGAATATGAATGATGATGATATTCTAGAATTAGGTAATAATCTAAAAGACGGCATTCCATTTGCTACTCCAGTTTTTGATGGTGCTAAAGAAAAGGATATTACCAGTTTACTAGATCAATCAGGTGTATCGAGAACAGGTCAAGAGATTTTATATGATGGTATAACAGGTAATAAATTTGAAAGACCAGTAACTGTTGGTTATATGTATATGCTTAAACTCCATCATTTGGTTGACGAAAAAATACATGCCAGATCAATTGGTCCATATAGTTTGGTAACTCAACAACCTCTTGGCGGTAAAGCTCAGTTTGGAGGACAAAGGTTTGGTGAGATGGAAGTATGGGCATTAGAAGCTTATGGTGCTGCATACACCTTACAAGAAATTTTAACAATTAAATCAGATGACGTGGCAGGTAGAACAAAAGTTTATGAGTCAATTGTTAAAGGTGATAATAATTTTGAGTCTGGTACGCCTGAGTCTTTTAATGTAATGGTAAAAGAACTAAGGTCGCTAGGTCTTAACTTAGATTTTAAAGAAAATCTTAAAGATAATAACATAACAAACTTAATAGGATCTAATGAATAAAGAACTTACAAATATTTTTAACCAGAATTTAGGTGTTCAAAACTTTAATAGTCTTAAAATATCAATTGCAAGTCCAGATGATATTAGATCATGGTCATTTGGTGAAATTAAAAAGCCTGAAACAATAAACTATCGAACTTTTAAGCCTGAAAAAGATGGACTTTTTTGTTCTAGAATTTTTGGCCCAGTTAAAGATTACGAATGTTTATGTGGCAAATATAAAAGAATGAAGTTCAGAGGAATTATTTGTGAAAAATGTGGGGTTGAAGTTACACTTTCAAAAGTAAGAAGAGATAGAATGGGTCATATTGAGTTAGCAGCACCTGTATCACATATATGGTTCATGAAATCTTTGCCAAGTAGAATCGCAACACTCTTAGATATGACAATAAAAAATCTTGAAAAGGTTTTATACTTCGAACAATTTATTGTTGTAGAGCCTGGACTGACAGATTTAAAAAAAGGTGAAATTATATCTGAAGAACAATATATTGATTATCAAGATGAGTATGGAGAAGATTCATTTAGCGCAGCAATTGGTGCTGAAGCTATTGAGCAAATGTTAGTTAGTATAGATTTAGAAAGTGATTATAATCAGCTAAAAATTGATTTGACTGAAACAAAATCTGAATTAAAGAAAACCAAAATTACTAAAAGACTTAAGTTAATTGAATCTTTTATTATTTCAAAAAATAAACCTGAATGGATGATTTTAAAAGTTTTACCAGTGATACCTCCAGAACTAAGACCTTTAGTTCCACTTGATGGTGGTAGGTTTGCTACAAGTGACTTAAATGATCTTTATAGGAGAGTTATAAATAGAAATAATAGATTAAAAAGACTAATTGATCTTAGGGCTCCAGACATTATCATTAGAAATGAAAAAAGAATGCTTCAAGAATCAGTTGATGCATTATTTGACAATGGAAGAAGAGGTAGAGTTATTACATCAACTAATAAAAGACCTCTAAAATCTCTTTCTGATATGCTAAAAGGTAAGCAAGGTAGATTTAGACAAAATCTTCTTGGTAAAAGAGTGGATTATTCTGGAAGATCTGTAATTGTTGTTGGTCCAAATTTAAAACTTCATCAATGTGGTATTCCAAAAAAAATGGCACTTGAATTATTTAAACCTTTTATTTTTCATAAGCTTGATGTTTATGGTTGGGCAAATACTATTAAAGCCGCAAAAAAACTTGTTGAAAAAGAGGATCCAAGAGTTTGGGATATTTTAGAAGAGGTAATAAGGGAACATCCAATCCTTCTTAATAGAGCTCCAACTTTACATAGATTAGGTATTCAAGCATTTGAGCCAACATTAATTGAAGGTAAGTCAATCCAATTACATCCGCTAGTGTGTACAGCTTTTAATGCTGATTTTGATGGTGATCAAATGGCAGTTCATGTTCCTTTGAGTCTCGAAGCTCAGCTTGAAGCAAGAGTACTGATGATGAGTACAAACAACATTCTACATCCAGCAAGTGGCAAACCAATTATAGTTCCTTCTCAAGATATTATTTTGGGAATTTATTACTTATCAATTATCAGAGAAAAACAAATTGGAGAGGGACGAAGTTTTGTTGATTTAAATGAAATATTAAAAGCTTTAGAAAATAATGACATCTCACTTCATTCAAAAATTATAGCAAGAATAGAAACATATGAAGGAAACTTGCTAAAAATAGAAACCACTCCAGGAAGAATGATATTAGGAAATATTTTACCAAAGAATAAAAATATAAATTATGAAATGATAAATAAAGTACTTACAAAAAAGGAAGTTAGTAACATAATCGACACAGTTTATAGATTTTGTGGCCAAAAAGAGACTGTCTTATTTGCTGATCATATTATGCAAATTGGATTTAAATATGCTGCAATAGCTGGAATTTCATTTGGAAAAGATGATCTTATTATTCCGTCTGATAAAAATGATCTTTTAAATACTACACAGTTAAAAGTTCAAGAATATGAAGAACAATATCAAGATGGATTAATTACTCAAGGAGAAAAGTATAATAAAGTAGTTGACGCTTGGTCAGAGTGCACCAATAGAGTTGCTGACAAGATGTTAGATGTAATTTCAAATCCTTCTGATGATCAACCTATTAACTCTGTTTATATGATGGCACACTCCGGAGCTCGAGGATCAGCTGCCCAACTAAAACAATTATCAGGAATGAGAGGCTTAATGGCAAAGCCATCTGGCGAAATTATTGAAAACCCTATCAAATCTAATTTTAAAGAAGGCTTATCAGTCCTTGAGTATTTCACGTCAACTCATGGAGCACGAAAAGGTCTTGCAGATACTGCTCTTAAAACAGCTAGTAGTGGATATTTAACTAGAAGATTAGTAGATGTTGCTCAAGATGCAGTCATTAGAGAACAAGATTGCAAAACTAATAAGGGTGTAATAGTAGAAGAAATAGTTGAATCAGGAAATATAACATCACCTTTAACAGAAAGAATATTGGGTAGAACACCAGTTGAAAACATTATTGATGAAAATCAACACACTATTGTTAATGCAGGTGAAATTATTTCTGAAAAACACTTAGACCCTATATCAAAATTAGGAATTAGATCATTAAAAATTAGATCTGTACTAACTTGTGAGACAGAAAATGGAATTTGCTCAATTTGCTATGGAAGAGATCTAGCTAGAGGGACACCTGTTAATGTAGGTGAAGCTGTAGGTATTATAGCCGCACAATCTATTGGAGAACCTGGTACTCAATTAACTATGAGAACCTTCCACATTGGTGGTGCTGCAAGTTCTTCTGTGGAACAATCTAATACTACTGCAGCAGTATCAGGAACTGTAAATTTAGAGAACATTAAAATTATTGAAGATAAATTTAAAAATAAAATTGTTTTAAGCAGAAATGCAAAAATAAAGATCGTAGATGAAAATGATGAAAAATATTCAACCAATATCCCTTTTGGCTCGAAGATACTTGTTAATGATAATGATAAAGTTGAAAACAATCAATTATTAGCAGAATGGGATCCATATACTCTACCTATAATTGCTGAAAGAAATGGATATGTAAAATATGTAGACTTAAAACAAGGAATCTCTTTTAGAGAATCAATTGATGATACTACTGGAATTTCTAGCAAGATTGTTATTGATTGGAGCCAGAATCAAAAGAGTAAGAATTTTAAACCAGCTATTAATATCGTAGATAACTTAACAGATGAGAACATAGATGAAGCAAATTTATCAAATTATCCTATGTCGATTGATTCAATTTTAAGTGTCGAAGATGGACAAGAAGTTTCTGCTGGTCAAGTCATAGCAAGAATTCCAAAAGAATCATCTAAAACAAAAGATATAACAGGTGGATTACCAAGAGTTGCAGAATTGTTTGAAGCAAGAAAACCAAAAGATCCTGCTATTATGTGTGAAATAGATGGTAAAATTTCATTTGGTAAAGATTATAAAAATAAAAGAAGAGTTATTATTACTTCTTTAGATGAAAAAGAAACTTTTGAAACCTTGATACCTAGATCAAAATATTTAAATGTTCAGGAAGAAGATTTTGTAAAAAAAGGTGACATTCTTGTTGAAGGAACTCCAGTGCCTCACGATATTTTAAGAATCTTGGGTGTTGAAGAATTAGCTAGGTATCTAGTTAGAGAAGTACAATCTGTATATAAGTTACAAGGTGTTTACATCAATGATAAACATATTGAAACAATAGCAAGACAGATGTTGCAAAAAGTTCTAGTTAAAGAATCAGGTGATTCAAGTCTTATTGTCGGTGAACAAATTCAAAAAAGAGATGTTTTAAAGCTTAATAAAATTTTGAATGACGAAGGAAAGAAACAAGTTGTATTTGAGCCAGTTTTATTAGGTATTACAAAAGCTAGCTTACAAACTAGTTCATTTATATCTGCTGCTTCATTTCAAGAAACAACTAAAGTACTTACGGATGCTGCTACTTTAGGTAAAGTAGATACTTTGAATGGACTTAAAGAGAATGTAATTGTTGGTAGACTTATCCCTGCTGGGACAGGTAAAATGACAACAGATTATGAAAACATAGCATTTGAAAGAGATAGCGAATTAATCAATAAAAATAGTTCAGAAAATTCAGAAATTTAGTAATTTTAGGCATATCTTCTTGACTTTTTTCAAATCAATTAATAAAGACCCCTACGATTTGTTAAAGGTCGTGGATTAAATTCCAAACACTTAACTAGAGGGGAAAATGCCAACTATAAACCAACTTGTTAGAAAAGGTAGATCTGCTGTTAAAAAAAGGAACAAAGTTCCAGCGCTCGATAAAAGTCCTCAGAAGAGAGGTGTTTGCACAAGGGTTTATACAACAACTCCTAAAAAACCAAATTCAGCGTTAAGAAAAGTTGCCAGAGTTAAACTTACTAATGGACAAGAAGTTTCTGCTTATATTCCAGGTGAAGGCCACAACTTACAAGAGCACTCTGTTGTATTAATAAGAGGTGGGCGAGTTAAAGATTTACCTGGAGTTAGATACCATATCTTAAGAGGAACACTTGATACTCAAGGAGTTTCATCCAGAAAACAAAGAAGATCGCTTTATGGAGCAAAACGTCCAAAGTAAATATGTCTAGAAGAAGAGCAGCAGAAAAAAGAACTATATTACCTGATCACAAGTATAAAGATCTAGTATTAGCTAAATTTATGAATAGAATTATGCTTGATGGAAAAAAATCATCTTCTGAAAGAATTGTATACGGAGCATTTGATATTGTATCAAAAAAAACAGATAAAACTCCTATTGAATTTTTTCACGAAGCTTTAAACAACGTAAAACCATCCTTAGAAGTTAGGTCTCGTAGAGTAGGGGGTGCTACTTATCAAGTTCCAATGGAAGTTAGACCAAAAAGAGCTCAAACTCTTGCTATGAAATGGATTGTAGACTCAGCTACCAAAAGAAATGAAAAAACTATGAGAGAAAGAGTTGCAAACGAAATAATTGATGCTTTTAATAACAAAGGTAATGCAGTAAAAAAAAGAGAAGAAACTCACAAAATGGCTGATGCAAATAGAGCCTTTTCACACTTTAGATGGTAATAATTTATGACTAGATCTCATCCTTTAGAAAAATATAGAAACATTGGCATCATGGCACATATAGATGCTGGTAAAACAACAACAACTGAACGAATTTTATATTACACTGGAAAATCTCATAAGATTGGTGAAGTTCACGATGGTGCTGCTACAATGGATTGGATGGAGCAAGAGCAAGAAAGAGGAATAACTATAACTTCTGCGGCTACAACATGTTTTTGGAATGATCACAGAATTAATATAATTGATACTCCCGGACATGTTGATTTTACTATTGAAGTTGAGAGATCACTAAAAGTATTGGATGGAGCTGTTGCTGTTTTTGATGGTGTTGCCGGAGTTGAACCTCAGTCTGAAACTGTGTGGCGACAAGCTGATAAATATAAAGTTCCAAGAATGTGCTTTGTAAACAAATTAGATAGAACAGGTGCAAACTTCTTTATGTGTGTTGATATGATTTCAGAAAGATTAGGATCTTATCCTCTTGTAACCCAATTACCTATAGGTATTGAAAGTAATTTAAAAGGTGTAGTAGATCTTGTATCTAATAAAGCTATTATTTGGCAAGATGAAAGTTTAGGTGCTAAATTTGATATCGTTGATATACCTGAAGATATGAAGGAAGAAGTATCTAAATATAGAGAAAAATTAATTGAAAAAGCCATTGAAGAAGATGATTCAATAATGGAAAAATATTTGGAAGGTACTGAACCAAGCACGGAAGAAATAAAAAAATGTATAAGAAAAGGAACTTTACGTGGATCTTTTGTGCCAGTTCTCACAGGGTCTGCATTTAAAAATAAAGGCGTTCAACCTCTCTTAGATGCTGTCGTTGACTATATGCCTTCTCCCACCGATGTATCTAATGTTAAGGGTGTTGATGTAAATGATGATAGTTTAGAACTAAGCAGAAGTTGTGGAGATGATGAGCCATTTAGTGCATTAGCTTTTAAAATCATGACTGATCCATTTGTTGGAAGCTTAACTTTTGCAAGGATATACTCTGGTTCTATAAATACTAAAGATACTGTTCTAAACTCTAACTCAGGAAAAAAAGAAAATATTGGAAGAATGCTATTAATGCACGCAAATAACAGAGAAGAAATAAAAACTGCTAACGCAGGAGATATTGTGGCTTTGGTTGGACTAAAAGATGTAACAACAGGAGAGACATTATGCGCTGTAGATAAACCAATTATTCTAGAAAAAATGGATTTTCCTGACCCCGTTATTGAGGTTGCTGTCGAACCAAAAACTAAAGTAGATCATGAAAAAATGGGACAAGCCCTTGGAAGACTTGCTCAAGAAGACCCTAGTTTTAGAGTCACAACAGATCATGAAAGTGGGCAGACCATAATTAAAGGTATGGGGGAACTTCATTTAGAAATTTTAGTTGATAGAATGAAAAGAGAATTCAAGGTAGAGGCAAATGTTGGAGCACCTCAAGTAGCTTATAGGGAGACTATATCTAATTCATTTGATGTTGACTATACTCATAAAAAACAATCAGGTGGAGCAGGTCAATTTGCTAGAGTTAAGATAAAATTTGAACCAGGAGAACCAGGTAGTGGTTATGAATTTATTAATCAGATTAAAGGTGGAAACATACCTACAGAACATATACCTGGCGTTGAAAAAGGTTTAGTTGCTCAACAACAAACAGGTGTTATAGCCGGTTTTCCATGTATAGATTTTAAAGCAACATTATATGATGGAGCATATCATGATGTTGATTCAAGTGTTCTCGCCTTTGAAATAGCTGCAAGAGCCGCTTTTAGAGAAGGTATTTCCAAAGCTAAGCCTGTTTTATTAGAACCAATGATGAAGGTAGAAGTTGTAACTCCTGAAGAATACATGGGTGATGTCATTGGTGATCTAAATAGTAGAAGAGGTCAAGTTCAAGAAATGTCCACTAGAGGTAATGCAAATGTTGTTGATGCTATGGTGCCTCTTGCAAACATGTTCGGTTATGTAAACAACCTTAGATCATTATCTCAAGGTAGGGCAAATTATACAATGCAATTTGATCATTATGAAGAAGTACCTTCAAATGTTGCAGAAGAAGTAAAGGCTAAGCTGGCATAATGGAAAATCAAAACATTAGAATAAGATTAAGAGGTTATGACAATTCACTACTAGATAACAGCACTCAAGATATAATAAATACCGCTAAAAGAACTGGAGCAAAAGTAAAGGGTCCAATTCCTTTACCTACAAGATTTGAGAGATTTACTGTTAATAAATCACCACATGTTGATAAAAAAAGTAGAGATCAACTTGAGATAAGAACTCATAACCGTCTTTTGGATATAATCGACCCAACACCACAAACAGTAGATGCATTAATGAAACTAGACTTATCTGCTGGTGTTGAAGTGGATATAAAAATTTAATATGTTAAGATCAGGTTTAATAGCAACTAAAATTGGGAATAGTTCTTTTTATCAAAACGATGGAACAAACACTCATGTAACAATTTTAAAAGTAGATGAATGTATAGTATCTAATGTTAAAACAATTGAAAAACATGGATACAACGCAGTGCAACTTGCTTCCATAGATACAAATAAAGATATTTCAAAAATTAATAAATCTCAAAGAAAAATTTTCTCTTCTATTAAAATAAGCCCAAAAAAAATATTGAAAGAATTTAGAGTCGATAATGAAAATATTTTAGAAATTGGTACAATACTTAATGCAGATCACTTTGAAGTTAACCAATATATCGATGCTAGCAGTATATCCATAGGTAAGGGTTTTGCGGGAGTTATGAAAAGACATAATTTTGGAGGATTACGTGCATCTCATGGTGTTTCAATTTCTCATAGATCACACGGTTCAACTGGTCAGAACCAAGATCCAGGTAGAGTTTTTAAGGGAAAAAAGATGGCTGGAAGAATGGGTAATAGAAAAGTAACTAAGCAAAATCTTAGAGTAATTGAGATAGATAAAATAAATAATCTTTTACTTATTAAGGGTTCTATTCCAGGAAAAAAGAATTCAACTATATATTTAAAAGATTCTGTAAAAAGGTAGAAATGAAGAAATCAGTTTTAAATCTTAAAAATAAATCAGTTGGTGACATCGATTTGGAAAAAAGCGTATTTGGTATTAGAGAACTTCCTGATCTTATACATCAATATATTAGATTTCAAAATGCCAAATCCAGACAAGGTTCTCACAAAACCAAATCAAGATCAGAAGTTAGTGGACGAAGCAAAAAACCTTTTTCTCAAAAGGGTACTGGTAATGCCAGACAAGGAAGCAATAAACCACCTAATTTTAGGGGAGGTGCGGTTTCTATGGGACCGGTAAATAGAGACCACTCATTTAGTTTAAATAAGAAAGAAAAAAAATTGGCTCTTAAGTCTGCATTATCAATAAAATTAAATGAAGATAAGCTATTTATCATTGATAGCTTTCAGATTAAGAGTTTTAAAACAAAAGAGCTTCATCAGGATTTAAAAAATTTTAATTATAAATCCGCTCTATTTATTTATTCTGAAGAAGGTTTAGATAACAATTTTAAGTTAGCTTCTTCTAACTTGCCTAAAGTATCAATCTTAAATCAAAAAGGCATAAATGTTAAAGATCTTATTACATTTGATAAAATTTTCTTTGAACAAAAATCCATTGCTGAAGTAACAAAGAGGCTTTCATGAAAAATAAAAACTTAAATATTTCTGTCGATAGAGCCTATGATGTAATTAAGAAACCAATAACTACTGAAAAATCGACTAATCTTCAGCAGTTTAATCAATACTCTTTTGTTGTGTCAAAAGATTCTAATTCTTATGAAATTAAAAATGCTATTGAGATGATTTTTAAAGTTAAGGTAAATAAAGTTAATACTTCAATATTACGCGGTAAGGGTAAAACATTTAAGGGGCAATATGGATTTAGAAAAGATACTAAGAAAGCAATTGTGACTTTAGATGAAGGAAATACAATTGATGCTTCATTGGAGATTAAATAATGTTAATTAAATTTAAACCAACCACTCCAGGACTTAGAGGAACAGTTTTAGTTTCTAAAAAAGATCTCTCTAATGATAAGCCTCACAAATCTTTAATAAGAAAATTTAAGTCAACAGGAGGAAGAAATAACCAAGGAAGAATTACCTCCAGAAGAATGGGAGGTGGTGTTAAAAGAAAATACAGGTTAATAGATTTTAAAAGATCTAAAACAGATATAACTGCAGAAATTATAAGAAATGAATATGATCCAAATAGATCAGCATTCATTTCATTAGTAAAATATGAGGATGGAGAACATCAATATATTATATCACCAAAAAATATTAAGATAGGTGAAAAAATAATATCTGGAGAAAATGTAGCAATTAAAAATGGAAACTGCTTACCAATCAATAATATTCCAGTTGGTACAAACATTCATAATATAGAGCTTAAACCAGGAGCAGGTGCGCAATTAATAAGATCAGCAGGTGCATCAGCTCAAATTGTATCAAAAGAACAACCTTATGTTCAAATAAAATTAATTTCAGGTGAAATCAGGCATATAAATAAAAATTGTAAAGCTACCATCGGTGAAGTTTCAAATTCCGACCAAAAAAATATTAAATTGGGTAAGGCAGGGAGAAAAAGATACTTAGGTTTTAGACCAAAAGTAAGAGGAGTAGTAATGAATCCGGTTGACCATCCACATGGTGGAGGTGAGGGAAGAACTTCAGGCGGAAGAGATCCTGTCACACCTTGGGGTGTATCTACAAAAGGAAAAAAGACAAGAAATAATAAAAAAACAGATGTATTCATAATTAAAAGGAAGAAAAAATAATGACTAGATCGATTTGGAAAGGCCCATTTGTTGATATTACACTTATGAAAAAAGCAAAGAAATTATCCCAATCTGGTAGGAAAGAAGTTTTAAAGACTTGGTCAAGAAGATCAACAATACTTCCTGAATTTGTTGGTTTAACCTTTGGAGTATACAATGGTCAAAAATTTGTACCTGTTACTATAAATGAGCAAATGGTAGGACATAAATTAGGAGAGTTTTCACCAACAAGAACTTTTAAAGGTCATACAGCGGCCGACAAAAAAGCGGAACAAAAATGAACGAGAATCTTACAGCAATAGCTAAGGATAATATGGTTAGAACAAGTCCGTTGAAACTTTCTTTTTTAGTAAATAGTATTGTAAATTTAAAAGTAAGCTCAGCAATTAATCAACTAAAATTTTCTCAAAAAAGGGTTTCAAGAGTTATCCTTAAAGTTTTAAATGCAGCTGTTGCAAACGCTGAAAATAATAAACAACTAGATATTGATAAACTTTTTGTAAAAGAAGTTTTTGTAGGAAAAAGTCTAAGAATGAAAAGATGGAGACCAAGAGCTAAAGGTAGAGCTGGTTCAATTATAAAACCATTTAGTAAGGTTACAATTATTGTAGAAGAAAGATCTGAAATTGAAAAGGAAAAGATATAATGGGACAAAAAGTTAATCCGTATGGAATTAGACTAGGTATTAATAAAACATGGTCTTCAAGATGGTTTTCAAAAAAATGAATATACAAAACTACTTCATCAAGACCTTAGTATAAAAAAATATGTGGAAAATAAACTTAAGAATGCTAGCATTTCAAAAATTAATATTGAGAGAGCTGCAAAAAAATTACGACTTTCAATTTACAGTTCAAGACCTGGTATAATTATTGGCAAAAAGGGTGCAGATATCGAAACCTTAAAAAATGATTTATCAAAGATGTCAAATCTTGAAGTATTTCTTGATATAAAAGAAGTTAGAAAGCCTGAAGTAGAGGCTAGATTGGTTGCTGAGAACATTGCTTCACAACTAGAAAAACGTATTTCTTTCAGAAGGGCAATGAAAAAAGCAGTACAATCAGCAATGAGGTTAGGTGCAAAAGGTGTTAAGGTAGTTTGTAGTGGAAGATTAGGTGGAGCGGAAATCGCTAGAACAGAAAAATATCACGAAGGAAGTGTTCCATTACATACATTAAGAGGTGATATTGATTATTCAACAGCAGAAGCTGAAACAACTTATGGAATATGTGGGATTAAAGTTTGGATTAATAAAGGTGAAATTCTTCAAAAAGATCCATATGCAAGTGAAAAAAAACAAATTGACCAAGGGAGTATTAGATAATGAACATGCTGTCCCCTAAAAAAACTAAGTATAGAAAACAATTTAAGGGAAGAATACATGGTAAATCAAAAGGTAATTATGCTCTTAATTATGGAAGTTTTGGTTTAAAAGCAATGGAACCAGAAAGAGTTACTTCTAGACAAATAGAAGCTGCAAGAAAAGCAATTACAAGATATTTAAAAAGAGCTGGAAGAATGTGGATACGAGTATTTCCTGATGTGCCTGTATCTAAAAAACCTGCTGAAGTTAGAATGGGTAAAGGTAAAGGATCAATAGAATATTGGGCATGTAGAATAAAGCCAGGCAGAATTATGTTTGAAGTTGATGGTGTAAATATTAACGATGCAAGACATGCTCTGACTTTAGCTGCAGCAAAGCTGCCAATAAAATGTAAATTTGTAGAAAGAAATATATAATGTCAAAAAAATTAAACTTAGATAATAAAAAAATTCAAGAAGAAATATTAGGTTTGAAAAAAACAATTTTGAATTTAAATTTTCAGAAATTTTCTGGTCAATTAGAAAAAACATCTCAAATTAAAATTTCAAAAAAACAAATAGCAAGATTAAAAACTAAGCTTACATTAGATAAAGGAGTAGAATAATGCCTAAACGTTTATTATCTGGTGTAGTAGTTTCTTCTAACTCCAACAAAACAATTACAGTTAGTGTTACAAGAAGAATTAAACATAAACTTTATAAAAAAATTATTAGACAAACAAAGAAATATCATGCTCATGATGAAAACAACGAATTTAATATTGGCGATAATGTTTCAATAATAGAATCAAAGCCTATATCAAAACTTAAAAAATGGAGAGCCATTTCTAATTCTGGAGGTGGATCATGATACAAATGCAATCTAATCTTTTTGTTGCCGATAACTCTGGTGCAAGAAAAATTCAATGCATTAAAGTTTTAGGTGGTTCAAAAAGAAGATCAGCATCAATAGGTGATATTATAGTTGTTTCCATAAAAGATGCATTGCCAAGAGCTAAAGTGAAAAAAGGAGATGTTTACAAAGCAGTAATTGTCAGAACTTCAAAAGACTTTAAAAGATCTGATGGTTCTGCCATTAGATTTGATAAAAATGCCGCTGTAATTTTAGACAAGCAGGAAGAACCTATTGCAACTAGAATATTTGGCCCTGTAACTAGAGAACTTAGAAGTAAAAAATTTATGAAAATAATTAGTCTTGCTCCAGAGGTACTTTAATGAAAAATAAATTTAAACTAAAAAAAGGTGATGAAGTGATTGTTTTAGCAGGTAAAGATAAAGGTAAAACTGGAAAAATTATCAAAATGCTTCCTGATAAAATGAAAGCTATAGTTTCAGAAATTAATAAAGTAAAAAAAAATACAAAACCTGATAATAACCAGCCAGGAGGAATAATTGATAAAGAAATGCCATTGCATATTTCTAATATCGCATACTATGATCCTGTTTTAAAAAAGGGTGTAAAAATTGCTTATAAAATTAACAAAGATAAAAAAATAAGAATTAACAAGAACTCAGGCAAGGAAATTTAAATGAGTAGATTATTACAACAATATAATAATGAAATTAAAGAAAATCTAAAAGCAACTCTTGGACTAAAGAATATTTTTGAAGTCCCAAAGCTAAAAAAAATTGTTTTAAATATGGGAGTTGGAGAAGCCAAAGATGACTCGAAATTAATTGAAAGTGCCTTAGAAGATCTTACACTTATTTCAGGCCAAAAAGCAGTTAAAACAAAATCTAAAAAAGCAATATCTGGTTTTAAAATTAGAGCTGGAATGCCTTTAGGTGTAAAAGTAACATTGAGAAATAAAATTATGTACGAATTTCTTGATAGATTAGTAAATATAGCTATTCCAAGAATAAGAGATTTTAGAGGTTTAAATTCAAATAGCTTTGATGGTAATGGCAATTTCTCTATGGGTATTAAGGAGCATGTAATATTCCCAGAAATAAACTTTGATAAAGTTGATAAAATGAGAGGTTTGGACATCACAATTTCAACTTCAGCAAAAAATAATAAAGAAGCTATTGAGCTATTAAAGAGTTTCAATATGCCTTTTAAAGATAAGAACATTAATTAGGAGGAAAATGGCTAAGTTAAGTTCAATTCAAAAAAATTTATTTAGACAAAGATTAATTGAGAAATACAAATCTAAAAGAAAAAATCTTAAATCAAAAATAAAAGATAAAAATATTTCATTAGAAGAAAGAATTTCACATCAAAATAAATTAAATGATCTACCTAGAAATGGATCATCAATTAGACATAGAAATAGATGTGAGCTTACTGGAAGACCAAGAGGCAATTACAGAAAATTTGGTTTATCTAGAATTAAATTAAGAGAACTTTCAATGTCTGGCGACCTACCAGGTGTTGTAAAGTCCAGTTGGTAGGAGAATATTATGGCTTTTAATGATTCACTTTCTGATATGCTTGCTAGAATAAAAAATGCTCATCAAGCTAAGAAAGTATCAACTTCATGCTTTAAGTCTAAACTTAATATGAATGTCTTAAGTGTTCTTAAAGATGAAGGTTATATAAGAGATTTTAAAGATATAGAGGTAAGAAAAGGTATTAGCTCTATAAAAATAGAATTAAAATATTTTAATGGTAGCCCAGTTATTAAAAAAATAAAAAGAATTTCAAAACCTGGAATAAGAAAATATTCTAAAATAAGTGACCTCAGTAAACCTTATGGAGGCTTAGGTATTTCTATATTATCAACTCCTAAAGGTGTTATGTCAGACAACCAAGCTAAAAAAAATAATGTAGGTGGTGAAGTTTTGTGTGAGGTATTTTAGATGTCAAGAATTGCAAAAAATCCGATTAAAATTTCTAAAGATATTAATTGTAGCTTTAATGATGGAATTTTTTTAGCAAAAGGTAAATTAGGTGAAGCTCAAATTGTAGTGAACTCAAATTTTAATGTTTCTATAAATCAAGATGAAGTTTCTGTTATTCCTATAAAAGATATAAAAAATGATCCTAATTGGGGCACAACAAGAGCTTTAGTAGCTAATACTATAAATGGCGTAACTTCCGGTTTTACAAAGACGCTAGAACTAAATGGTACTGGTTATAGAGCAAGCGTATCTGGTTCAAAACTTAAGTTAGAATTAGGATATAGTCATGATATAGATTTTGATATACCAAAAGATGTAAAAATAGAGTGTCCGAAACAAAATTTAATAAAACTTACAAGTATTAACAAAGAAAAATTAGGAGCTGCTGCAGCAAAAATTAGATCTTTCAGGAAACCTGAACCTTTTAAAGGTAAAGGGATAAAATACTCTGATGAATATATTTTTAGAAAAGAAGGTAAGAAAAAATAAGTTATGAAAGATAGACAGCAAAGAGTTAGATATAAATCAAAAAAAATTTCTAATAGAAAAAGACTTTCAGTTTTTAGATCAAATAATCATATTTATGCTCAGCTTATTGATGATAATAAAGGTCTTACTTTAGCAAGTTCCTCGTCAACTGAGGAGTCAATTAAAAGTAAAAATTTATCTAGAAAAGACACAGCTGAATTAATAGGAAAAAATATAGCAAAAAAAATAATTTCTAAAGGAATTGAAAAAGTTGCTTTCGATAGAGGTAAATACAAATATCATGGCTTAATTAAAATTCTTGCTGAAGCAGCTAGATCAGAAGGACTAAATTTTTAGAGGTAAATATGTTTAACGATGAAAATAATGAATTAACTGAACATTTAGTAACTATTAATAGAGTAGCTAAAGTTGTTAAGGGTGGTAGAAGGTTTGGTTTTGCAGCAATTATGATTGTTGGTGATAATAAAGGAAGAGTTGGAATAGGAACTGGAAAGGCAAAAGAAGTTCCTGAGGCTGTGAGAAAAGCTACTGAAAATGCTAAAAGTAAAATGATTAGAGTTCATTTAAAAGAAAATAGAACTATACATCATGATACAATTGGACGTTTTGGTGCTGGTAAAGTTATACTTAGATCAGCGGCTCCAGGAACTGGTATCATAGCTGGAGGACCAATGAGAGCTTTGTTTGAATCACTAGGTATTAAAGATGTTGTAGCTAAATCTACAGGAACTTCAAATCCTCATAATATGCTCAAAGCTACATTAAATGCATTTAAAATGTCAGAGTCACCAAAATCTGTTGCTTTAAAAAGATCAAAAAATATTAATGAAATTAACAAAAATAGTAAGAGCTAAATATGAAAATAAATGAAATAAAATCTTTAACTTCAAATAAAAAAACAAAAAGAAGAGGTAGAGGTTCTGGTTCTGGTTTAGGAAAAACTTCTGGCAGAGGAGTAAAAGGACAGAAGTCACGATCAGGTGTTTCTATAAATGGTTTTGAAGGTGGTCAAATGCCACTTTATCGAAGATTACCTAAAAGAGGTTTTAAAAATCGTTTTAAAACTAAAATACAAAAATTGAATTTCAATATGATTAATGATTTTATTAAAAAATATGATCTTGATCCTAAATCTTTAACAGAAAAAGAATTATTTGAAAAAAAAATTTTTAACAAATCTAAAGGGGGTTTAAAACTTCTTAACGTAGGAGAAATTAAAAATATTTTCAATTTAGAAATTTCATTTGCTTCTAAAAAAGCTATTGAAGCTTTAGAAAAATTTGGTGGCAAGATAACATTAATAAAGAAATAAATGGCTACAGCTGCAGACAGACTAGCAAATAATTTAAATTTTGGTGCTTTAGGTAAAGCAACTGAACTTAGGCAGAGACTATTATTTACTTTAGGAGCATTAATAGTTTTTCGTCTAGGGACTTTTTTACCTATTCCAGGTATTAATCCTTTAGCTTTGCAGCAATTCTTTGAGCAACAATCATCAGGAATATTAGGTATATTTGATACATTTTCTGGAGGAGCTTTAGGAAGAATGGGTATATTTGCGTTGGGTGTAATGCCATATATTTCATCATCTATAATTATGACATTAATGCAATCTGCCATACCTTATCTAAAATCACTCAAAGAGCAAGGTTCAAAAGGAAGAAGGCAGTTACTTCAATTTACAAGATACGCAACAGTTTTGATAGCTGCAATACAAGGGTATGGTGTATCTATAGGTTTAGAGTCGATGCAAACTGCATATGGAAATATAGTTTTTGATCCTGGTATTTTTTTTAGACTTACTACCGTTATTACTCTAGTTGGAGGAACAGTTTTTTTAATGTGGTTAGGTGAACAAATATCTTCAAGGGGAGTTGGAAATGGTATTTCTCTCATAATAACAGCAGGTATAATTGCTAATTTACCAAGTGCATTTGTCAGCACTTTACAGCTCGGCAGAACTGGTGAATTAAGCATTGCTTTTATACTAGGTATATTAATACTTATATTATTGTTGATTATTTTTATTGTATTTATTGAGAAAGCCCAAAGAAGGTTACCTGTACAATATCCAAAAAGACAGGTAGGAAATAAAATTTATGGAGGACAAAGTTCTCACTTACCTCTAAAAATTAATACAGCAGGTGTCATACCTGTAATTTTTGCTTCTTCAATATTACTTCTTCCTAATACAATGTCAGGTTTTGGTGCCGGCTCCTCTAGCGATATATTTATATTAATATCGAGCTATTTAGGTAGAGGTCAGCCTCTTTATTTAGGGTTATATGCTGCAATGATAATATTTTTTGGATTCTTTTACACATCTATAGTTTTTAATCCAGACGAACAAGCTGAAAATTTAAGAAAATATGGAGGATTTATACCTGGAATAAGACCTGGAGAAAATACAGCAAAATATATAGAGTATGTACTTGTTAGACTAACAACAGTTGGAACTATATACTTAACATTTGTAGCTTTATTACCAGAATTCCTTTTATCAAGAACTTCAATACCGTTTTATCTGGGAGGAACTGCATTGTTGATAGTAGTTGTTGTAATGATAGATTTTATAACACAGGTACAATCTCATCTATTTCAACATCAATATGAAGGTCTTCTTAAAAAGACTAAATTAAAAGGTAGAAGATAAATTGAAAAACATAATTTTTTTTGGCCCGCCAGGTGCAGGTAAAGGAACTCAAGCCAAAATAATTTCTGAACATCTAAAAATATCTCATCTTTCAACTGGGGAAATATTAAGAAATAAAATATTACAAAAAGATGAATTAGCTAATCAGTTGAAAGAAATAATGTCTGCAGGTAAACTTGTTTCTGATGATATACTTAATAAAATTGTTTTAGAAAGATTAACAAATGAAACTAATAAGGGATATATCCTAGATGGTTATCCTAGAACAATAGTACAATCAGAGTTTCTAAATACGTTTTTAAAAAATTCATCAAGTAAAATTGATTATATATTCAATATAAAAATAAATTTTGAAATTCTAAGAAATAGAATTATTAAAAGGTCATCAGAAGAAAGTAGAGAAGACGACAATTTAGAAGTTATTCAAACAAGATATTCTGAATATTTAAATACTACTCAAAAAGTTTCCAACTTATACAAAGATACACATAAAGAGATATTTCATGAAATAGACGGTTCATCTGAAATTCAAGAAATAACAAGTAATATTATAAAAATTTTAAAAAAATCATGAAAATCGGCCAAAATTTAAAATATCTTCCCTTGACTAAATGCGCTATTATCATGTATTCACGCTCATTCGTTTTTTTCGGATTTCTTTATGGCTAGAATATCAGGCGTTAATATACCCACAAATAAAAAGGTAAATATTGCTTTAACCTACATATTTGGAATAGGTAAAAAAATAGCATTAGATATATGTAATAATGCATCGATAGATATGTCTAAGAGAGTTAGTGAATTAAAAGATGATGAAATTAATAAAATAAGAGACATAATTGATAATGATTATTCAGTAGAAGGTGATTTAAGAAGAAAAATATCTCTAGATATTAAAAGATTAAATGACTTAGGCTGTTATAGGGGGCTAAGACATCGAAAAAAATTACCAGTAAGAGGACAAAGAACACATACTAATGCTAGAACAAGAAAAGGTAAGGCAGTTGCAATTGCTGGAAAGAAAAAGGTTACTAAAGGATAATATGGCTGAGAAAAAAAAATCCAAAGTTAAAAAAAAGATCTCATCTGGTGTCGCTCATATAATTTCTTCTTTTAATAATACCATAATTACAATTACTGATGAAAAAGGAAATGCTATAGCATGGTCTTCCTCAGGTCATAAGGGTTTCAAAGGCTCAAGGAAATCTACTCCTTATGCCGCTCAAATTGCTGCAGAAGATGTTGGAAATAAAGCAAAAGAACATGGTTTAAAAAATCTTAAAGTAGAAGTTTCTGGTCCAGGATCAGGAAGAGAGTCTGCTCTTAGATCACTACAATCTATTGGTTATGTTATTACATCTATTAAAGATGTAACTCCTATACCTCACAACGGTTGTAGACCAAGAAAAAGAAGAAGAGTTTAAAAAAAAGGAGCATTTAAGTGTTACAAAAAAATTGGAGCGAATTAATAAAACCTACTAAAATGGAAGTAAATGTTGAGGAAACTAACGGCAGAACTGGGAAGCTTACAGCAGAGCCACTTGAACGAGGTTTTGGTCTAACTTTAGGAAATTCAATACGACGAATCTTACTTTCATCACTTCAAGGTGCTGCAATCACTTCATTAAAAATTAAAGGTGTAGTTCATGAATTTGCTACAATACCTGGGGTTAAAGAAGATTTAACAGATATTTTATTAAATTTAAAGTCAGTTGCCATAAAGGTTCATTCACCAGGTTTAAAAAAAATGTATCTTAAATCAACTGGATCTGGAGAGTTAAGGGCAGGTAATTTTGAAACTGACTCTGAAACTGAAATAATGAATCCAGATCAACTAATTATGACACTGGACTCAAATGCGGATATTGAAATAGAAGCCAATGTAGAAACTGGTAAAGGTTACGTAACTGCTGAAGTTGCTGATGATGAAAATAAAATCATAGGTGAAATTAAATTAGATGCCATGTTTAGTCCTGTAGTTAAAGCTACTTATAAGGTTGAAAATAGCAGAGTTGGTCAAGTCACAGATTTTGATAAATTAGTTTTTGAAGTTGAAACTAATGGAGCAATCACACCAGATGATGCAATAGCTTTAGCTGCAAGAATATTACAAGACCAGTTGCAACCATTTATTAATTTTGATGAGCCAGAAGTACTACCAGATCAATCACAGGCTGAAGCTTTATCATTTAATTCCAATTTACTTAAAAAAGTTGAAGAATTAGAATTGTCAGTTAGATCTGCAAATTGTCTTAAAAATGATAACATTATTTATATTGGTGACCTTGTTCAAAAATCTGAGTCAGAAATGTTAAGAACACCAAATTTTGGTAGAAAATCTCTAAATGAGATCAAGGAAGTCCTCCAACAAATGGAGCTTAATTTAGGAATGTCTGTTCCTGACTGGCCCCCTGAAAATATTGATGAACTTGCTAAAAAATACGAGGATCCTTTCAATAAATAATATAATTTATGAAACATAATATTAAAAATAAAAAACTAAACAAAACATCTTCACATAGAAAAGCGATGTTTATGAATATGTCTAATGCGCTTATAAAACATGAGCAAATAACTACAACATTAGCTAAAGCTAAAGAACTTCGAAGATTTGTGGAAAAAATTGTTACTTTAGGAAAAAAAGGTGACTTATTATCAAGAAGAAAAGCTGTATCTATTCTTCAAGATCAAAAAATGTCGAAAAAAGTTTTCGATGTACTTGCTCAAAGATACAAAGAAAGAGCTGGAGGATATACCAGAATTATAAAGTTGGGTAATAGGTTTGGCGATAATGCTCCGACAGCTATTATCGAGTTTGTTGACCGAGACGAGGCAGCTAAGGGATTAGATAGTGGTCCAGTTATTGAAAAAAAATCTACTGAAGAAGTAGAACAACAACCTCAAATATAAAAAATTTTGTTTAACATAATGCTTGTAGCAACAGGTGGAGCAACTGGCGCAATATTAAGATATATTCTAACAAACTTAAATAAAACTTTATTTATGTCCAGTATTTACGGAACTCTTACGGTAAATATTTTAGGCTGTTTTTTGATTGGATATCTCATAACTTCAGATTTCTCGAAAAACATTAACGAAAATTTTGTCAAATTTTTTTTAATAATAGGTTTACTTGGGTCTTTTACTACTTTTTCAGCATTTTCCTTTGAAGTTGTTAATTTAATTATTTCTAAAAAAATTTTTATAGCATTTATATATATTTCTGTTTCAATATTCGTCTGTATTTTATTTGCATACTTAGGAATGTTAATTAATAAGCTTTAATTTGATAAAAAAAATAAACATTAAAATAGATTATGGAGTTAGGCTTGATAAGTATTTAAAGAACTTATTTAATACACTAACACAAAGTTTTATTGAAAAAAATATAAGAAAGAAAAATATTTTAATTAATAACTCTCGGACAAAAGCAAATTATGTAGTTAAATTAAATGATAATTTAATTATATTAAATTTCCATCAAGAACTATATAAAAATAAAATAGTTTATAAAAAAAATATTAAAATCACAGATTATGATCTAAAAAAATTTAACAAATCAATTATTTTTCAAAATAATGATTTTTTAGTTATCAACAAGTGGGCTGAGATTGCAACACAAGGAGGTAGTAAAGTAAATGTTTCAATTGACCATATAATAAAAAATATTAACTCCGATTATAGACTAGTTCACAGACTTGATAAAGAGACTTCAGGTTTACTTTTGATTTCGAAAAATTTAAAATATGCAAGATATTTTTCAACTCTTTTTAAGCAACATTTAATTACGAAGTTTTACATTGCTTTATGTGAGGGAAGTCCTAAAAATAAAAATTCTAAAGTTCATTTAAATATAAAAAATAAAAATCAGGAAATTGAAAAAACTATAACCAATTACATTATTATTGGTAACCAAAATAACATAACACAAATTCTATATAACCCTGAAACTGGCAAAACTCATCAATTAAGAAAAGTTTCTAAAAATCTCGGTTGCTCAATAATAGGTGATCAAAAATATAATATCAATTCTAAGTACAATAATGAAAAATTAATGTTACATGCCTTTGCTCTAAAATTTACAATTAATGAAGAAAGATTTAGTTTTATTTCAGAATTACCCAATTATTTTCTTACTTTTATTAAAAAAAATAAATTAAAATTTAAAGATAATTTAGAAAAAGAATTAAATAGTTTTTAATTTTTTTAAAAAAATTTTTTTAAAATCTTCATCAAATTCATTTTGATCTATTTTTATTCCTAATTCATACAATGAAGTATTTGAATATTCTTTTAAACCACATGAGTGAATAAATTTGTAATATTCTAAATTAGGATTAATATTAAAACTCATTCCATGATATGTTACCCATTTTTTTACTCTAAGGCCAATAGCGCCAATTTTTTTTTCTTTATCAAATGTTATTTTGTTATTCTTAATTACCCAAATACCTACTCTATCTTTAAATGCTCTTGCCTCAACATTATAATTTTTTAAAAAATCAATAACAGAATTTTCAATTATAGAAATAAACTTTCTTATATCTTTTTTTTTATTGTTTAAGTTTAACATAAAATAAACAATTCTTTGTCCAGGTCCATGATAAGTTGTTTTGCCTCCACGATTTGTCTTTAAAACTTCTATAACATTTGGATCTAATATTTCCTCATTCGAAGCACTTGTTCCTTGAGTGAAGATATGATTATGACTAAGAAACCATAGTAATTCTTTGGAATGATTTTTACTTATTTCTCTTACTTTGGACTCCATAAACAACATTGACTCTCTATAACTTATTTCTTCATTAGATATTTTAATTTCAATCTGATTCATTTCATTCATATACTTTATTGATAGTTAATATCCTATCTGATATTTAATTCTACTATATATGCGGCTGTGGCGGAATTGGTATACGCGCAGCGTTGAGGTCGCTGTGGGATTTATCCTGTGGAAGTTCAAGTCTTCTCAGCCGCACCAATTAATATGGAAGAAATAATAATTAAAAAAGACGATGACAATTCTAATAAATCAATTCGATTAGTAACTGATTATCTAGAAAATTATAAATATGATAACATTTTATCTATTTTAAAAGATATTCATAATGCAGACATAGCAGAAATTCTTCAAAATTTAGACCCAGTTTTAAGATTAAGTCTTCTTAATATAATGGATAAAAATTTTGATCCCGAAATCTTAACTTATCTGAATGATAGTCTTAGAGAAGAGATAATTGAAACTTTAGATATAAAACAGTTAGCTAATAACGCAAAAAGTTTAGACATAGATGATGCTGTAGATTTAGCAGAAGATTTAGAAGAAGAAAATCAAAATATTTTTTTAGAAAACCTAGACAAAAAAGAAAGAACTTTAGTTGAAGAAGGTTTAAATTACCCCGAAGATTCCGCTGGAAGATTAATGCAAAGACGATTTGTTTCTATCGATCAATCATGGAATGTTGGCCAAGCAATTGATTATTTGAGAAATAATAAAGATAATTTACCAGAAGATTTCTACGATATTTATTTAATCAATCAAAATAAAGAAGCAAAAGGGATAGTTCCATTAGGAAGATTAATGGGCTCAAAAAGAGAAATAGAATTAAATTCAATAATAAATAAAGAATTAAGATTAATTAATGTAAATACAGATCAAGAAGATGTAGCCCTATTATTTAATAAATATGGATTAGTAAGCGCTCCTGTTATTAACGATCAAAAAAAAATTATTGGCTCGATTACAGTTGATGATGTTGTCGAAGTTATTGAGGAAGAAAGAGAAGAAGATATTTTAAAACTTGGAGGAGTAGATCATACCGATTTGTATGAATCAGTTATTAGTACAACAAAATCAAGAATTTCATGGTTAATTGTAAATTTAATGACAGCTGTTGTAGCTTCAATAGTTATAGGTTTGTTTGAAGCTGCAATAGAAAAAGTAGTTGCTCTAGCTATATTAATGCCAATAGTAGCTTCTATGGGTGCTAACGCTGGTACTCAAACCTTAACTGTTGCAGTGAGAGCTATTGCAGTTAAAGAACTAACTACTGGTAATGCAATAAAAATAATAACCAAAGAAACTTTAATTGGTGGTATAAATGGAATCATATTCGCTATCATAATATCTTTAATTTCTATTTATTGGTTTGAAGATTTGATGTTGGGTTTGATAATAGGTCTTGCTATGATACTAAACTTACTAATCGCTGGTTTTTCAGGAATTGCAATTCCACTAGTTTTAGATAAGCTAAAAATTGATCCTGCTTTAGCATCTGCAGTAATTTTGACTACAATAACAGATGTATTTGGATTTCTTTCTTTTCTTGGATTAGCAACTTTATTTTTAATATGATCCTGCCTATTTAAGATAAAACAATGCTAAAAAAAAATGATCTAATAGATTACTTTTATAAAGGAATCAAAAATAAGAATGATTTACGCATAGGAGTAGAACACGAGAAATTTGTACTAAAAAAAGAAAGTTTACATCAATTATCTTATGAAGAGCCCAAAGGTATAAAAGAAATTCTTTTAAAATTTGTAGATAAGGGATGGAAACCAAAGTATGATGATAAACATACTACAATAATTGCCCTAGAAAGATTTGGTGAAAGTATAACTTTAGAACCAGGTGGTCAGATCGAATTATCTGGAGCACAATTAAAAAATATCCATCAAACCTGTACTGAAACTAATAGACATTTAAAGGAATTAAAAGACATTGGTGAAGAATTTGGCTTTATATTATTAGGATTAGGCGTTGAACCAAGTTTATCTCTTGATGATTTTCCTTGGATGCCAAAACAAAGATATTCCATAATGAAAAAATATATGCCTAAAGTTGGTACTCTAGGACATCATATGATGAAACGCACATGTACAAACCAAGTAAATTTGGATTATTATTCTGAAGAAGATATGATTACTAAGTATCGATTAATGTTAAATCTTGAAGGTATAGCAACTGCAATATTTGCTAACTCACCTTTTGATCAAAAAGAAGTTTCAAAATATAAGAGTTTAAGATCTCATTTTTGGCATCACACAGACAAAGATAGAACGGGTTTATTGCCATTTGTTTTTAATAAAGATTTTAATTTTGAAAAATATGTGGAGTATGCTCTTGATGTGCCAATGTATTTTATAATTAGAAATTATAAATATATAGATATGACCAATTATACTTTTAGAGATTTTATGAAAAATAGTATTTCTAAAGATTTAAATATTGAACCTACTATTGAAGATTGGATAAATCATATATCAACTTTATTTCCTCAAGTTAGATTAAAGCAATTCTTAGAAATTCGTTCTATGGACGCATGTTCATGGAATTTAATATGTTCTCAGCCTGCTTTTTGGATTGGTATTTTATATAATGATGAAGCTATTGATAAAACTAATGAAATTGTTGAGGGTTGGACTCAAAATGATAGAAGTTTAATAAATAACTTAGTCCCAGTAGATGGTTTACAAACAAAATTCAAACATGGCTATCTGTTAGATATTGCACAAAAATTATTTGAAATATCAAAATCAGGTTTAGAGAAAAGAAATATTCTAGTAAAAAATGAAAAATATAATGAAACATTTTATCTCAAAGATTTAGAACAAAATCTATCAAATGGCCATTCACCAGCTGATTTATTAGTCAGTAAATATAATGATGAATGGGAAAAAAATATTAAAAAAATATATGAGGAAGAAATTTTCTAATGAAAAAAAGTATAGCAATCCAAATGGATAATATTGAAAAAATTGATTATGAATTCGATACATCTTTTTTAATAGGTTATGAGGCACAAGAAAGAGGTTATGATATTTTTTATTACAATCCAAAAGATTTATTCATCCAAGAAAATACTATTCAAGCATCTGGATATTATCTAGAGTTATTGTTAGATGAAAAAAATTATTTTAATTTTAAATCTAATAAAATAATTTCCAAATTGGTAGATTTTCAATTTGTCTTTTTAAGACAGGATCCTCCTTTTGATATGAATTATATCACATCGACTTATATTTTGGACTTACTTCCATCTTCAACAATTGTTGTAAATGATCCAACAGCAGTTAGAAATTCTACTGAAAAATTATTTACATTCAATTTTAAAGAATTCATGCCACCTACTTTGGTAACAAAAGATTTAAAAATTATTGAAGAATTTTTAGATAAAGAAGAAGATATTATAACTAAACCACTTTATGGTAATGGTGGAGAGGGAATACATAAATTTGATAAAAATAATTTCAATTTTAAAATATTAGAGGAATATTTACACTTACCTATAATGGTCCAAAAATTTATCAATGAGATAGAGCATGGTGATAGGAGAATTGTTTTTTTTGATGGTGAATATTTTGGTTCAGTTGCTAGAATACCTCAAAAAGGTAACTTAAAGGCAAATTTTCATGCTGGCGGTAAGGCAGTTAAAACTGGCTTAGTTTATAGAGATAAAGAAATTATCGAAATTTTGGGACCAAAACTAAAAGAACATAATCTATTTTTTGTTGGAATTGATATAATCGGAAATTATTTAACAGAAATAAACGTAACTTCGCCTACAGGATTGAAGCAAATTAATGCATTAAATAATGTAAATTTAGAAAAAGATTTTTGGGATAAGCTTGAAGCAAAATATAAATTAGTTTAATTACAATAATTAAAGGGAAATATATGAACGAAGATAGAATTTTAATTAACAAATTAAAAAATTTTGAAAATATTAATTCAAATTTTCTTACAATAACATTGATTTTAGTTGGTTCAATTTTACTAGCGATTTCAGCTAAGGTTCAAGTACCATTTTGGCCAGTGCCAATGACAATGCAGACATTTGTCATTTTCTTAATAGGAATGACTTATAGTATTAGATTATCTTTTGCCACAGTTGCATTTTACCTTTTTCAAGGAGCTATAGGACTTCCTGTCTTTGCGACAGGTGGAGGAATTGCTTATTTAGTTGGTCCAACAGCAGGATACCTTTATGGTATGTTATTTGCATCAATAGTTATAAGTTACTTAGCAAATTTAGGTTTTTGCAAAACATATTTTAAAGCTGCGTTATCTCTATTAATTGGTTCTGTTGTTATATTCTCATTTGGTATCATGTATCTTGGTTATATTATTGGTTTCGAAAAAGCATTAACAGCCGGTCTTTTACCATTTATTCCTAGTGAGTTATTTAAAATAGCATTAGCAGTTGCTCTGATCCCGAATTTGCATAAAATTATTAAAAAATAATTATTAATGAAAATAGGTATTGATGTAGGGGGTACCAAAACTGAGGGCATTATTCTAAATCCAAATGGATCTGAAATAGATAGAAAAAGAATTAATACTGAAAAAAGTTATGATGGAACTATTAGTGGAATACTTTCCATAATAAATCATTTTGAGGAAAAACATGGTAAAGCAGAATCTATTGGAATGGGAATGCCAGGAGCCATATCAAATGATACAGCTTTAATTAAAAATGCTAATTCTATATGGTTAAATGGTAAACCATTTAAGCAAGATTTAGATAAAATTCTCAACAGGAATATTAATATAGAAAATGATGCTAATTGTTTTACACTTTCTGAAGCAGTTGATGGCGCAGGAAAAGGTTATAAAGTTGTTTTTGGTGTAATTATTGGAACTGGTGTTGGTGGTGGAATAAGTATTAATCAAAAAGTTATAAGAGGACGTAATAGCATAGGGGGTGAGTGGGGGCATATTGTATTACCAGGTAGAACTGAAGAAGAAAAAAAATATGTAAAAAAATGTTATTGTGGAAAAAATGGTTGCTTAGAAACTTATATATCTGGGCCAGGATTTTCCTCAACTTACAATTTACGTTTCAATAAAAATTATAATTCCCATCAAATATTAGAAGGTTTTTTTAATAATGAAGAAAATAGTATTTTTGCACTAAATCAATATATTGATCATTTAGCTAGAGGATTATCTGTTGTCTGTAATATCCTTGATCCAGATGTAATTGTTTTAGGTGGCGGCATGTCTAATATAGATTTTATTTATGCAAATATAAATGATACTTTAAAAAAATATGTTTTTACGGATACACTTGAAACTAAAGTTGTAAAAAATGTTTATGGAGATTCAAGTGGTGTGAGAGGCGCTGCTTGGCTTTCTTAAATACCACCCATTGAAATATATTTTACAGTTAAATAATCATCAAGACCGTAACGAGAACCCTCTCTTCCCATCCCAGATTCTTTAACACCTCCAAAAGGAACCTCTGCAATTGTTGGCAATCCATTATTTATTGAAACTATTCCATACTCTAAAGCCTCAGCAACTCTCCAAATTCTTCCAATATCTCTTGAGAAGAAATATGAAGCTAACCCGTATGGAGTATCATTTGCCATTTTAATAACTTCATCATCACTTGAAAATTTATATAGTGGTGCAACAGGACCAAATGTTTCTTCGAAAGTTATTTTTGCCCTTCTAGAAACATTAGATAAAACAGTTGGTTGATAAAAATTTCCACCACTAGAATGTATATCACCACCAATAGCAATTTTAGCACCTGTATTTACTGCATCTTGAACATGATCAATAACTTTTTCTAAAGATGATTTATCAATTAGTGGGCCAGAAGTAATTCCATCTTCAAGACCATTACCAACAGTAATTTTACCAACTTCTTCGGTGAATTTTTTTAAAAATTCATCGTAAATTTTTTCGTGAACAAAAATTCTGTTAGTACAAATACAAGTTTGACCACTATTTCTAAATTTACTTTGCATTGCTCCAGCGACTGCTTCATCCATATCTGCATCATCAAAAACAATTAAAGGAGCATGACCTCCAAGTTCCATAGAAACTTTCTTTACAGTTGAAGCACTTTGTTCTAGAAGAATTTTTCCAACTTCTGTTGATCCTGTAAATGAAATTTTTCTAACTAAAGAATTACTTGTTAATTCCTTTCCGATTTCACTAGCCGAACCTGTTATTACATTAAACACACCATCTGGGAGACCTGCTTCCTTTGCAAGTACTGCAACTGCTAAAGCTGAAAAGGGTGTTTGACTTGCAGGCTTTACAACAGTAGTACATCCTACTGCCATAGCAGCTGCGCATTTTCTTGTAATCATCGAGTTTGGAAAATTCCATGGTGTGATTGCACCTACAACACCAACAGGCTGTTTTATAATCACAATTCTTTTACCTGGTCTTGGGTCTGGTATTATATCTCCATATACTCTTTTTGCCTCTTCTGCATAGAACTCAATATATGAAGCACCCATTAATACTTCACCCTTTGCTTCAAACAGAGGTTTACCTTGCTCAATGGTCATTATTTTAGCTAAATCATCTGCATTTTCTGTGATTAGTTCTCCCCATTTTTTTAAAATAACTGATCTTTCTTTAGCAGTAGTTTCTTTCCAAGTTTGGAAAGCAGTATTAGCATCTTCTATAGCTTTTTTAGTTTCTGAAACTGAGCATTTTGGAACATTACCAATAATTTCAAAAGAGGCTGGATTATTTACCTCAAGAGTTTTACCTGAAGAACTGTCAACCCATTCCCCATTTATAAAACATTTTTCTTTAAAGAGTGATTTGTTATTTAATTCCATATGTTTTAATTATAATGCATAGTTTTAAATTAAGGAAAATGTAATGACAATAGTTAATTCTTGGAATGAATGGGATCCATTAAAACATGTTATAGTTGGAGCAGTTGAAAATGCCAACATACCTCCTATTGAACCTGCGCTTGAACCAAAAATTAGTAAAGATAGTGGTATGGCAGGATCACACGGACCGCGTTCAAAGGAGTCAATTGATAAAGCAAATTTACAATTAGAAAACTTTGTTAACATTTTAAATTCCCTAAATATAAAAGTTGATAGACCAACACCTATTGACTTTTGTCAGACTATCGAGACACCCGATTGGTCTAATGATGGTATGTTTGGTTGCATGCCTCCAAGGGATGTTATTCTTACTGTAGGCAATGAGATGCTAGAAGCGCCCATGTCTTATAGATGTAGATGGTTTGAGTACCTTGCCTATAGACCACTACTTGAAAAATATTATTCAGAAGATAAAAACATGAAATGGGAATCGGCACCTAAACCAAGATTAACAAATCAATCTTATAAGCCTAATTATCTTCCTAAAGGTATAACGGAAGAAGAACGATATAAAAAAATCGAAAACAGAGACATGATATTGACTGAAAAAGAACCACTTTTTGATGCAGCAGAAATTTTACGCTTTGGAAAAGATCTTTTTTATCATAACAATTTTACATCAAATTTAAGTGGCTTAGATTGGTTAAGAAGACATTATCCAAATCATCGCGTCCATCAAATTAATTTACCAGGCGATTTAATCCCAACTCATATTGATGCATGTTTTACTCCTATTAAACCAGGAGTTATAATTATTAATCCGAATAGAAAAATATCATCTGAGCAAAGAAAAATTTTCGATGATAATAAATGGGAAATTCATGAGGCAGCTCCTTCTATTCATAATAGCCCACCACCTATGTGCTATTCATCTATTTGGTTATCAATGAATGTTTTGATAATTGATCCTAAAACTATATGCGTCGAGGCAACTGAAAAGAAAATGATTAAACAAATGGAAAGTTTTGGATTAGATGTTATTCCAGTTCCCTTTAGAGACGTTTATGCATTTGGTGGTAGTTTACATTGTGCAACAACTGATGTTTATAGAGAAGGTGAGTGTGAGGATTATTTTCCAAATCAATAATGGATAGTTTTAATCAAAATAACGTTAACGCCAATTTACATGATACAAACTTTTCTAGAATTGGTGTAATTACATTATCAACTGATTTTACCATTGAGCAAGATTTTAGAAAAATTTGCCATAATTTACCTGTTGACCTGTTTTTTAATAGGATACCTTTTTTAAATCCTCTAACTCGCGAAAATTATTTAAAGATGGCTGACCATATTGAAGAAACAACAAACCAAATATTACCCAATGAAAAAATACAAGTTGTAGCGTATGGATGTACTTCGGGTACTATTGAAATTGGTGAAAAAAGAATAAGATCTGAAATTTTTAAAGCTAAACCTAATGCTTTAATTACTACACCTATTACAGCAGCTGTCAAAGCACTTAAATTGTTAAGCCATAAAAAAATTGCTGTTCTTACTCCATACCCAAAAGATGTTAATGTAAAAGTTTACAACTATTTAATCGATAGCGGATTTGAAATTAAATCATTTAGTTCATTTAATTTAAACTATGACTCGGAAATTGCCAAAGTTACTCAAGACAGTTTATTGCGAACAATTTCTTCAATTGACTTAACAGATGTAGATAGTGTTTTTGTATCTTGCACTGCTTTAAAAGTAATTGATATTATTGAAAAATTAGAGTCAAAATTAAGCACAGATATCATTTCAAGTAACCAAGCTATTATTTGGGATTCATTAAGATTATCTAATATTAATCAAAAAATTGATGGTTTTGGTAATCTATTTAAATTACATTAAATAGGGTTTAAATTGATTACACTTCAACAGATAAAAGATGCACATAAGAAAATTTTACCTTACGTTAATTATACGCCTTTAATTCATTCTAATTTTCTATCAAAAAATACTAAGGTAAAACTAAAATTAGAAAATTTTCAAATCACCGGATCATTTAAGTTAAGAGGTGCGGTTAATAAGCTACTTGCTTTAAGTGAAGATGACAAAAGCAAAGGAGTCATCGCAGTTTCTACAGGAAATCATGGGAAAGGCGTTGCTTATGCTTCAAAGGTATTAGGCATTCAATCAACAATATATATGTCTTCCATGGTTCCAAAATATAGAAAAGAGGCGATTGAAAAATTAGGAGCAAAAGTTGAGATTGTTGGGAAGAATAGTGATGAAGCAGATTTATATGCAAAGCAAATTGCGAAAGAAAAAAATATTCCATTAATCCACCCCTTTGATGATAAGGATATTATTATAGGCCAAGGTACAGTTGGACTTGAAATGCTTACTGAATTTCCTGAAGTTGATACAGTAATTATACCAACATCTGGCGGTGGTCTTATATCTGGAATAGCACAAGCTATTAAACTTCAAAAACCTGAGACAAAAATTATTGCCGTATCTATGGAAAGAGGTCCTTCAATGTATGAAAGTCTAAAAGAAGGTAGACCTGTTGATGTAGAGGAAACTGAAACTTTAGCTGATTGTTTAGGGGGTAGTATTGGTTTAGATAATAAATTTACATTTAATATTGTACAACAATACGTTGATGACTTTGTTTTAGTAAGTGAAGAAAAAATAGCTGAGGGAATTAGAATAAATTTTTTAGAACATAAAATTGTATCTGAAGGTGCTGCAGCAACAAGTGTAATGGTTGTTAAAGAAAAATTAACATCGCACTTAGGAAAAAATATAATTTGTTTAATTTGTGGTGGAAATATTGACTCGGAACTATTTAACAAAGTTTTAAGCCATGCTCATCCTTAATAAAAATGATATTATTCAATATGTAGATTTGAATAAAAATCTCATTCCAATAATAGAAGACGCATTTAATAGTTTATCAAAGGGATTGGTAATGATGCCACCTATAATGAGAATTGATATTGAAAAATATCATGGTGAATCAGATGTTAAAGCTGCATACGTTGAAGGTCTTGATAGTTTTGCAATAAAAATTGCTTCAGGTTTTTTTGATAATCCAAAACTTGGTTTGCCATCTAGTAATGGACTGATGGTTTTATTAGATTCAAAGACTGGAGTTGTAAAATCTGTTTTATTAGATGAAGGTTATCTTACAGATACTAGAACCGCTATAGCAGGAGCAATAGCTACAAAATATTTATCAAATCAAAATGCTAATTCTGTTGGTATTATTGGGGCTGGAATTCAAGCCAAATTACAACTTCAAGCAATAATGTTAGTTAGAAAAATAAATAAAATTATAGTTTGGACAAGAGATGAGACAAAAGCGAATCAATTTATAGAAAGTTTCAAAAATTTAGATATAGATTTGTATATAGCTTCTTCTTGCAAAGAATTGGCAAGCTTATCAGAAATAATTGTTACAACGACTCCTAGTAAAAAACCGCTTTTGGAATTTGATTGGATAAATAAAGGAACTCACATAACAGCAATGGGATCAGATGCAGAACAAAAAAATGAATTAGATCCTCATATGTTAAAACATTGCGATCAATATGTGCCTGACAATCAATTACAAACAAGTGTTTTAGGTGAATTACATCATGCTTTAAAACAAAATATAATTTCTTCCAAAGAAAAATTTAATGAACTTGGCGATATAATTAACGATCCAAGCTTAGGAAGAAAAAATAAAGAAGATATAACGATATGTGATTTGACAGGAACTGGCGTACAAGATACTGCAATAGCAAGATTTGCTTATAATATTTGTAAAAAAAATAATTTAGGCATCAATATTTAATTTATGAGTCAAGCAATAATAAAAAAAACGTCTGATTATTTCAAATCAAAAGGAGTTGTCTTACCTAGTATAAGTGAACTTCAAGATCCTCAAATTATTAATGATGATATTAAAAATTCTCTAAAAAAAATAAATAACAATGATATCAATCCTCTTAACCTCTTTAGAGTTCATTGGTTTAATAAAAGAGATCAATCAGGTTTTGGAAATGAGCCTGAATATATTGTACTTCCATCAGAATTCACAGGTGTAAAGGCAAAGATAATTGTAAATATGGGACGATATTTTCCCTTAATAACAGCTCATAAAGTTTTGGCAGCTTATGGTTGTTTGCTTCCAAGAATATTGAATGGAACTTTTGATTATGAAAAACATAAAGCAGTTTGGCCTTCAACAGGAAATTATTGTAGGGGTGGAGTGGCAATATCTCGGATAATGGGTCTTAATAGTATTGCAATACTTCCTGAAGGAATGAGTAATGAGAGATTTGAATGGTTGAATAATTGGGTTGAAGATAAAAAAAATATCATAAAGACAAAAGGCACAGAAAGTAATGTTAAAGAAATCTACGATGCTTGTAATGAATTAAAAAAAGATAATCAAAATGATATAATAAATCAATTTGATGAGTATTATAATTACGGTATTCATCGTTCTGTAACTGGTCCATCGTTTGAAAAATCATTTCTTAAAGTTAAAGGTAATAGTAATTTAACTCCTAGGTTTTACGTAAGTGCTTCAGGATCAAGTGGTACTCTAGCAGCAGGAGATTATCTTAAAGATAAATTACAGACGAAGATTGCAGTTGTTGAAGCTTTGGAGTGTCCAACATTGCTTCATGGAGGTTATGGTGAACATAATATACAAGGAATTGGTGACAAACATGTTCCCCTTATTCATAATGTAATGAATACAGATTTTGTTGTAGATGTTTCTGATCAAGCTACCAATAATCTAAATATGATTTTTAATACTGAAATAGGAAAAAATTTTTTAATTGAGAAAAAAAATTTTGATCCTGATTTTGTTTCTCGTCTTCCTGAATTTGGTTTTTCAGCAATAGCAAATATATTGGCATCAATAAAGCTAGCTAAATATATGGATTTAAATAGTGATGATGCAATTATAACGGTTGCTACTGATGGTGCTGATTTATATATGTCAGAATTAAACAAGACCATTGCTGATTTTAAAAATAATTATGATGAAATTGTTTGTGCTGAATTATTTGGACAACACTTATCAGGAGTATCTACTGATAATATGCTTGAACTCTCTCACATGGATAAGAAAAGAATATTTAATTTAGGTTACTTTACTTGGGTAGAGCAACAAGGTGTTAGTCTTGAAGAATTTGAAAAAAGAAAAGCTCAAAAATTTTGGAATTCACATTATGATTATATGCTTTCTCTAGACAATCAGATTAAAGAATTTAATAATATGTAGGTTATGAAAACTCAGTCATTACATAACCAATTAGTAGAATGGCGCCATGATCTTCATATGCACCCTCAAATAAGTTTTGAAGAAGAATATGCTGCAGCAAAAGTGTCAAAACTTCTAAAAGAGTGTGGAATAGAAGTTCATACTGGTATTGCCAGAACTGGAGTAGTTGGAATTTTAAAAAAAGGAAATAGTTCAAAATCAATAGGTATAAGAGCTGACATGGATGCTCTTCCTATTCATGAAACTAATAATTTTAGTTATAAGTCAAAGTTTGATAACAGAATGCATGCATGTGGACATGATGGTCACACTACAATGTTATTAGGTGCAGCAAAATATCTATCAGAAAAAGGTAACTTTAATGGAACAGTATATTTTATTTTTCAACCTGATGAAGAGAATACTTTTGGCGCAAGAACAATGATAGATGAAGGTTTGTTTGATAAATTTAACATTGATGAAGTTTACGCTATGCACAACATTCCTAATATGGAAATTGGAACATTTGGCACAAGAAAAGGAGCTATTACAGCAAGTGAAAATTTATTTGAAATTGAAATAAAAGCCAAAGGTGGGCATGCTGCATTACCTCATATGGGCGTTGATGCAATAACTGTTGGTTCCCAAATAGCTGTAGCACTCCAATCAATAGTATCTAGAAAATTAAATCCAGCAGATAATGGTATAGTTTCTATTACTGAATTTATAACTGATGGTAAAAAAAATGTTTTGCCAGGTATGGTAAAAATGACTGGTGACGCAAGAGCTTTATCAAAAGAAACGAATGAAAAAATTGCTTCAAAAATGTTACAAATTGTTGAAGGCGTTTGTAATGCACATGGAGTTAATGGCAGTGTAAAATATGAAACAACCTGTCCTGTAACTTTTAATTCAAAAAACCAAACTGAGTCTGCCACAAAAGCTGCAGTTTCATTACTTGGAAGCGATAAGTGTAATGGTGATATTGAACCGCGTTTATTCTCAGAAGATTTTTCTGTTATGGCAAACGAAAAACCTGGCTGCTTTGTTTTAATGGGTAACGGTAAATCAGATCAACATTCCAGACCATTACATGCTGATAATTATGATTTTAATGATGAATTATTAGTCATAGGTTCTTCATATTGGACAGAATTAGTAGAACAACAATTAAAATAAATGTTTTCTGAAAACCTAAATAAACTAAAGAAAAAAATGTCTGAGAATAATATTGATCTCTCAATTATAACAGATGATGACTCTATATATTATTTTACAGGATATCACGACTTTCTTCATATGGATTTTAATCGACCAACATTATTAGTTGTTTCAAATGATCATAAAACTTACTTAATTACACCTCTACTTGATGTTTTATTAGTTCCCGAAACTTGTCCTGTTGACAAAGTCGAAACATGGAATGATGGTATTGGAAATGAATGGAGAGAATTATTACCACAAACTATAAATCAGCATAAAAATATTTTTATTGAAAAATTTAAAATAAATTCAATGGTTAAAAGTTATTTAGACGAAATACTTCAACATGATCCTGGCGATTTAACAAAATTAATAAATAATATAAGAATGATTAAATCCAATCATGAATTGAATATTGCTCGCCATGCTGGAGAGGTAGGTATGGCTATGATGGAAGCAGCTAAAAAAACAATTGGTAATAATGTTCCTGAATATGAGGTTGCACTTGCTCAATCACAAGCTGGAACAAGAAAAGCTGCAGAGCTTTTAAAAAAATTTTATCCTGATAATATCAATATGTCTCCAAATATTCACTTTTTACCTGTTATGACATCAGGTCATGATTTACCTAAAACTCACCATCGTGCTTCAACCAAAATTATAAAAAAAGGTGATCCCGTATTCGTATGTTATTGTGGTTCAACAAATTTCCACAGGTTTAAATTAGGATTTGATAGAATATTTTGGGTTGAAGAAATTCAATCTAAAGAACAGATAAAAGCTTTTGAAACTGCAGTTAAATCTCAAAAAGCTGCTCTTGATATTCTTGGTCCTGGAGTAACAGCTGAAGAAGTTCATGCTGCTTATGCTGATGCTATACAGTCTGAAGGATATCCCTATCCTACATTTCGATGTGGAAGAGGAACTGGTTTTAGTTTTTTAGAAGAACCACAATTAGTAGTTGGAAATAAAACTGTTTTAAAGCCTGGCATGGTATTTGCAGTAGACGGAGGAGCTAGTGCAAATAAATTTAGATCACAGGTTGGTGATAGTTTTATAATTACAGAGGATGGATATGAGCAAATTACACATCATTCTAAAAAATTTGAAGATTTGATTCTTTCAAATTAATTGTGACTAAATAACTCTTGTTTCAATAGTTAAAATATTTTACTCTAATTAACTATTCAATAATTAAATAAATAAATGACAAAATTTAATGCATGGAACGTAATTAAAAATGGATTAAATGGTCAATCATATTGGACTAGGCAATGGCGTGATCCGGAACCAAAAAAAAATTATGATGTTATAATAATTGGCGGAGGCTTACACGGACTTGCCACTGCATATTATCTTGCGAAAAATCATAATATTAAAAATGTAGCAGTTTTGGAAAAAGGTTGGATCGGGGGAGGAAACGCTGGACGTAACACGACTATTGTAAGATCAAATTATATGATGCCAGGAAATCATGAATTTTATGAGCACTCTTTAAAATTATGGGAAAATTTAAGTCATGATTTAAATTACAATGTAATGTTTAGTCAACGAGCTCACGTTTCATTGTTTCACAGTCCTGGTGCTAAAGATTCTGTTTCACGAACGTATAATATTATGAGGCTTCATGGAACAGATGCTGAGCTTTGGGATTTAAAAAAACTTAAGAAAAAAATACCTCATCTAAATTATAATAATTCCAGATTTCCTATTTTAGGAGCAGCTGTCCAAAAAAGAGCAGGCAATGCAAGACATGATGCAGTTGCATGGGGATATGCAAGAGCTGCTGATACACTCGGTGTAGATATTCTACAAAATTGTGAAGTAACAGGTTTCACAAGAACAAATGGAATGATTGAAAGTGTTCAAACTTCTCGAGGAATAATAAAAGGAAAAAAAATAGGATTTGCTGTTGCTGGTAATACTTCTGTATTATGGCAAATGGCAGAATTAGGAAATTTACCAATTGAATCTCACAAATTACAAGCTTTTGTATCTGAAGCAGTTAAACCTCTTTTAGATCAAGTGGTAGTTTATGGAGTAGGTGGTGCACATTTTTATATCTCTCAGTCTGATAAAGGTAGTATGGTTTTTGGTGGTGATCTCGATTGGTATAAATCGTATGCTCAAAGAGGAAATTTACCAATGGTTCAAGATGTTGCTGAAGCAGCCATGGCAATTTTTCCTTCTCTTGGCAGAATAAGATTACTTCGTCATTGGGCTGGCGTTATGGATATGACTATGGATGGATCTTTTTTTATTTGTAAAACACCAATATCAAATCTCTATTTAAATGCTGGCTGGAACTATGGAGGTTTTAAGGCTAGTCCAGCATCAGGCTGGTATTTTGCTGATTTAATTGCAAATGAGAACCCACACAATTATGTGCAGAATCATAATTTAGAGAGATTTGAAAAAGGCATCAACATAGATGAACGTGGTGCTGGACCAGATCCAAAATTGCATGGTTAGATGATTAGAATAAATTGTCCTTATTGTGGAGAAAGAGATCATAGTGAATTTAGTTATGGGGGAGATGCTACAATAAAATATCCATCTTTAGACTCTTCAGAAAAAGAATGGACAGAAGCAATATTTTTTAGAAAAAATATAAAAGGTTTTCAATTAGAAACATGGCATCATACTAATGGATGTAGAATGTGGTTAAAAATTGAACGTTCGACAGTAACTCATGAAATTAGGAGTGTTAAACCCTGCCATCCAGATTTACAGAAAGTTGTAGAAAATAATAAATGAAAACAAGTAGATTAAAAAATTATGGAAAAATTAATAGAGATAATGATTTATCTTTTACTTGGGATAATAAAAAATACAAAGGTTTTAAAGGCGATACACTAGCATCAGCATTGTTAGCTAATAATATTGGAGTTGTTGGAAGAAGTTTTAAATACCATAGACCAAGAGGTATATTTTCAAGTGGTGTTGAAGAATCTGGTGCTTTAGTAACTGTAGGTTCAAAAGATAGAAGAGATCCTAATGTAAGGGCAACGACCCAGGAATTATATGATGGTTTAAAAGCCAGTGGTCAGAATGCTTTCCCCAATGTAAATTTTGACCTTGCTGGAATTAATAATTATCTAGGTAGGTTTTTTGCATCTGGTTTTTATTATAAAACTTTTATGGGAATACCACCTTTTGAATGGGGAAAAGGTACAGCTATATGGATGTTTTTTGAAAAGTTTATAAGAAAAGCAGCTGGAATGGGAAGTGCTTCTACGTTACCTGATCCAGATTCTTATGAACACGCACACGATTTTTGTGATGTAATTGTTGTTGGTTCAGGGCCATCCGGTATTGCAGCCGCAATTGAGGCAGCGGAGAAAAAATTAGATGTTATTTTAGTAGAGCAAGACAGTCTTATTGGAGGAGATCAACTTTCAGAATATGAATTTGATAGCTCACATATTGAAAATCAAATTAAAAACCTTGGTATAAAAGTAATGACTAGGACAACAGCATTTGGATTATACGATAATTGTGTTGTTGGTTTATTGGAAAGAGTAACAGACCATTTATTGTTACCAGATAAAACACTACCACGTCAAAGATTTTGGACTATTAGAGCTAAACATATAATTGTTGGTGCGGGAGCGATAGAAAGACATATTGCATTTAATAATAATGATATTCCTGGCGTAATGACAGTGAATGCTTCAAAGCATTATTTAAATAGATATGGAGTACTAACAGGTAAAAAAATTGTAATTACTGCAAATAATGACTCTGTTTATGAAACTGCAGAACTATTATCTGAAGCTGGAGCAAATGTTACTGTTCTTGACTCACGAACGAATTTTGAAATTGAAACCAACAAAACTTTTGAAATTAGAAGAGGGTATGTGCCTTATAATATTAACGGTTCAAAAAAAATTGATAGTTTAGACATATCAAAAAGTAAAAATATTAGTAAATCTGAAACAATAAATTGTGATCAAGTTTTATTATCAGGTGGTTGGTCTCCTGCAGTACATTTGTTATCGCATAGAGGTGTAAAGCCTAAATGGGATTATGAAAATGCATGTTTTTTACCGAGTGATACCAAAGAGAATATCACAATGATTGGTTCTTCGAGAGGATTATGGAATAAAAATGATTGTATTGCTTCTGGAGTTGCAGGTGCTACTGATGCATTAAATCGTTTAGGTATTTCCAAAACAAATTATTTTTTTCCAAAACCTGGTGGATGGAAGAATCCAATAAAACCACTTTACGAAGTAAAATATAATAAATCTAGATCAAAAAGTTTTGTTGATTATCAACACGATGTAACTTCAGATGATGTACGACTGGCACACCGTGAAGGTTTCATTTCAGTAGAACATCTTAAAAGATATACAACTTTGGGTATGGCTAATGATCAGGGAAAGATGGGAAACATTATTGGATTAT
The DNA here is from genome assembly GCA_902602695.1 of uncultured Alphaproteobacteria bacterium. Lineage (GTDB taxonomy): Bacteria > Pseudomonadota > Alphaproteobacteria > HIMB59 > CACPNW01. Next base: position 127,100 of record CACKRO010000001.1, read on the forward strand.
CCTTAATGGCTGATCTTTTAAATAAAGAAATTCCAGAAGTTGGAACGACTGTATTCAGACCTCCTTACACTCCAGTTTCTATTGGAGCTTTAAGTGGAAGAAATGTTGGAAAACATTTTAGACCATTAAGAGTTACACCAATGCATCAATGGAATATTGATCATGGTGCTAAGATGATTGAAGTAGGTTTGTATCAAAGACCTTGGTATTATCCTAAAGAAAATGAAACATTAAGTAACTCTTATATTAGAGAAGCAACAACAGTAAGAAAAACAGTTGGAATTTGTGATGTTACTTCACTAGGTAAGATTGCTATTCAAGGACCAGACTCTTCCGAATTTTTAAATAGAATCTATTCTAATGGTTTTTCAAAACTAAAAGTTGGGAAAGCTAGATACGGTATCATGTTGCGTGATGACGGCATTGTAATGGATGATGGAACATCTTGGAGATTAGCAGAAAATGAATATTTTATGACGACATCTACAGGTGAAGCTGCAAAAGTAATGTCATGGTTAGAAGAATTACTACAAACTAGATGGACAAATCTTAATGTTAATGTGACTAGTGTTTCTGAACAATGGGCCGGTGTATCAATTGCAGGACCTAAATCTAGAGAAGTTCTTAATAATTGTGTCATTGATTCTTCAGTTATAAATAATAATAACTTACCTTTTATGGGTGTTACCTCAACTTTTCTTAAAGGTAAAATTCCTTGTAGAATTGCAAGAATTAGTTTCTCAGGTGAATTAGCTTTTGAAGTTTATGTTAAATCAGATTTTTCCAATACAATGATGGATCTACTTTGGGAAAATGCAAAAAAAAATGATGGGTGTTTGTACGGATTAGAGGCTTTGGGCGCACTTAGAGTAGAAAAAGGTCATGTGACAGCTGCAGAGCTTGATGGAAGGGTAACAATTGATGATGCAGGTTTAAGCAAAATGGCTTCTTCAAAAAAATCATATATTGGAAGCGCAATGAGAAAACGAGGAGTATTAAAAAATAATGATAGAGAAATTTTAGTTGGTTTTTTTCCTGCAAACTTAAAGGAAACTTTTAATGCTGGAACTATTGTGTGTGAAAAACATAATATTAAAGGACAGGGTATTGGAAGAATTACTTCAGTCACTTATTCTCCAGAACTTGGACATTGGATTGGTATAGGTTTTGTAAAAGGTGGTTTAGATAGATGGAAAGATACTATTTTAGTTGGCGCAGATCCTGTGAGAAATAAACAAATGAATTTAAAAATTGTTTCGCCACATATGGTAGATCCAAAAGGGGAAAGAATGCATGCTTAGACATTCAGCGTTAGATAAAATTTATAAAGTTGGAAAATATTCATCAAGTGAAAGACAATCATTAACATTTAAAGAATTAAAAAGTTTAGAAATTTTACAAATTACTTGTTGGGCTGACAAAATTGATGAAATAAATAATCTATTAATAAATAATTTAAAAATTAAAAATATTCCCGGTTTCAATAAAGGGATTTTGTTTGAGAATAAATCATTATGGAGAATGGAACCTTTGAAATGGTGGTTATTTAGTAAAGAAATTGAAGTAAGTGAGCAAATTGCTTCAATTTTAGACTTGTCTCATGCTTTCACAGGTATTGAAATTAAAGGAGATAATTCATCATTATTTTTAAATAGACATCTTCCGATTGATTTAAGAGCTAGAAATTTTCCAGATTTATCATCCGCTAGCACAGCTATGCATCATGTAAGTGTTAAGCTATTTAAAATAAACTCGAATAACTACTGTTTATATATACCAAGAGGTTTTGCTTTATCAATTTGGGAGATGCTTCTTGAAACAGCAGATCAGTTTGGATATGAAGTATTAGAGAGATAGAAAGATTATCTAAAAAATTATGATATTTTCACAAGATGAATTTAATTCAAGAATTGCAAAAGTAAAACAGTCTATGAATAAAAGAGGTGTTGATATTCTATTAACTACCGATCCCTCTAATATGAATTATCTAACTGGTTATGATGGGTGGTCATTTTATGTTCCTCAAGGAGTAATAATTTCTATAGATGAAGATCAGCCATTTTGGTTTGGAAGAAAGCAAGATTCGAATGGAGCTAGGATTACAACTTTTTTAAATGAAGAAAATATATTTGGTTATCCTGAGCAACTAATTCAATCACCACCATTACATCCATATGATTATGTAGTTGAATTATTTAAAGACAAAAATTGGTCAAGTAAAAATATTGGCGTTGAAATGGATAGCTATTATTATACTGCAGAAAATCATAGGAGATTAAAAGATAATTTAACAAATGCTAAATTTATTAATGCGCATCTTCTAATTAATTGGGTTAGATATGTAAAATCTGAAAATGAAATAAAATTCATGAAAGATGCTGGCACACTTGTGAAAGGAGGAATGGAAACAGCATTTGATTCAATAAAAGAAGGTGTAAAACAAAGTACAGTTGCAGGAAAAATTCAAAATACTCTCATTGCTGGAAATGACACAACACAAATGGGAGGAGAATATTCAGGCTTAGGTATAATACTTGCAAGTGGGAGATCAGCATCAGCATCACACTTAACTCCTAGTGATAAAAAATTTGAAAATAATGAAGGAACAATTATTGAATTAGGTGGCGTGAAACATCGTTATCACTGTGCTTTATCCAGAACTGTGTATATTGGTAAACCTGATCCAAAGATATCGGATACATTAAAAATAACAAATGAAGGTATTGAGAAAGCTTTAGAACAAACAAATCCAGGTAATAGTTGTCATAATGTTGCTGTTGCTTTTTGGTCAGTATTAGAAAAATATGGATTAGAAAAAGAGTCAAGAGCTGGTTACTCAATTGGTATTGGTTATCCTCCTGATTGGGGAGAACACACCCTTAGTATACGGAAAAATGAAAAGACACTTTTAGAACCTAATGTTACCTATCATCTTATGTGTGGAATGTGGATGGATACATGGGGATTAGAACTAAGTGAATCAGTTAGAGTAACAGAGTCAGGTTATGAATTACTTACTCAAGTCCCTAGAGATTTGCATATAATAAATTAATCATTTGCATCACCACCTCCAGCACCTTTGGCTCTAGATTCCTCTGATTCAGGTACAAAAGTTCTAAAAGCTATCTTAGATATTTGATCCCAAGATTTTTTATCAGGATTTATGCCTTCAGATAGCAAATTATTTATATTTGATGATGGAATATTAATATCTAACTTTTGATCATTTAAAATATTTTTTGTAAGTAAAAGATCAAAATTTCTTTGATAATTTGTAGAGATAATATCTCTATTAATACTAATATTTTTATTTGTTATTTGAGCATCAACTTTTTGATCTAACAAAAACTGTGAATTGATATTTTTTTTTGCATACTTATAAAGCAAAGGTATTAGGAATATGGGATCATTGCAATTTTTTAAAGTTAATTTTAAATTTTCTTTTTTATCTACTTTTGATATTAAATAATCAATTAATCCTGGCCCTATCATTAATGAAGACTTATTATTACAATCAAACTCATCATTTATATTTGATGGATTTATGCTGGCATTAAAAGTGTTATCTAATTCTTTAATTTTTAATGTTAATAATTTGATTCCGTCTAAACCAAGTATTTCAAGCCAAGTTGTAATAAATGCAGCATCTTCATCTGATCCATATGTGAACCCTAATCCTGAAAAAGCTCGCTGTGAATTAGTGTAAACTTCATAGTAAGAGTAACTCACAGATATTAATATGAATTCATTGTTGCAAAACCCCATTCATCAACATTTTTATTGTTTAGATCTGATAAATAAGGGGCTCCAGAAAAAAAACTTACTCTTAACCATCTATCTGACTTAGGATCATATCGATTGGCACCAAAAAAAGATAATTTAAATCTTAACATATCAATTGGTATTGTTTTTTTATCGAGAACATTATCTTGAACTTCCGAATAAGGATAATTTTTTAAAGATTGTATTCTTTTAACAATTCCTCTGTATTGAGGATATGTTAATAAAAATTCACAAATTAATTGATTTTCATCTATATTTTTAATTTGCTTAAATAAATCATTAACCATTTTTGCAATTCCTAAATTTTGCTCTAACTCACTTCCTTGTTCATTATATCTTTCACCTAATCTAGGTTCTAACTTTGCTGCTGAAACATACCAAAATAAATAATCGCTATCTTTGTTATTAAAATCAATATTTTTTATCCAAGAATATTTATCATTGATTATTTTATTCAAATCTCCAATAGATTGATTTCCATCAATATCCATTATCTCCTCATCTGCCATATCTTCTGCTAATTCCTCTGATACTTGAGGATACAATTCAATTAGTTGTACTCTCGCAATTTCTTGAGTATCATTATTAAAATTCGAATCACAATAATCTAAGATATCTAACCATTTAAATTTTTGAGAAAGATCTAAGTCACTAATATAAAAAATATATTTTTTTAAATCCTCAGTAGTTACTTTATTTTTATTAATTTGGAATTGATCACTTGTGCTTACTTCTTCAAGATAATTTAAAGCTTTATTCAAAAGTTTTTTATACTTTTCAAAAACTATATTATCTAAATTAATTTGAGCAATTTCGTGTAATGTCTTTGTGTATTGAATCATCCATTTATTAATTAACTTTGGATGTTTAATAATAAAAGGTGCCATGCCTAAACCTGTTGAATTACCAATACCAAAATGTTGTTTAATTTTTCTATCTAATTTTACAGCCTTTTCTGGATTAATTTGCTTTGCAACATGCTCAACTAATTCTACACTAAATTCTCTGATTAAATATACCGACAACATTTCTGCTCTAAAAGGTTGATTGAAAACAGTTGTATTTTTTGTATTAGTAAAATCTGATAAACCAAATTTACCGCTACCATAAACAGCAGTAGTTCTTAATAAATACCCAACTTTATTTATTTCATTTATATCTGGCTGATTACCTTTTGAAAGACAATCAACAACATACTGAAACAATCTAACACTTTTGTTTGCTCTGCTAAGAATCAACTCGTCTGGAGAGTTTCGTCCAGATTCTTGCAGAGGAATAGTTTTTTTTAATCTGTTTAGATCTTCGTTTGATAATTTACCTATATGTAACGTGTAGGCTGTATCCCATTTATCAGCAATAACTCTATCACTTCTATCTTTATCATCTAGAAAAGCAGAGAAGCATACAAGTGAATAAGTATCTTTATTAATAATAATTTCATAAACAACTGTACCATAACCATCTTTATCTAAATCAAATTTCGATTTATATATTTCCCACTTGTCGTTAATTAATTTTCTTAACATACTTCTAGAAAAACTAAGGCGCGAGGGATAGCGTGATCCCATTCTTGATAGTTTCATGAAGTTATCGTTATCTCTTACTTTTTGTAACATTTATTAAATATGTATAGTTAATTTTTGTTTTTTCATTAATAGAAGTATTAATCTATGTCAAAAATAAGTGAAGATATACTTTTAATTGATGGTCTCGAGTATTGTAATTGGAATAGGGAATTATTTGAAAATGCGCACCAAGCTAGATTATCTGCAATTCATGTGACATTAGTCTATTGGGAAAATACTGAAGAGTCATTTGAAAAAATTAATTATTGGCACCATCTTTTTAGAGAGCATCATGACATTATTGCTCACGCAAAAACTACAGAAGATATTTTGGATGCTAAAAAAAATAATAAAGTTGCAATTATTTTTGGTTTTCAAAACTCTGCTCCAATTGCAAATGATATATTTTTAATTGAAAAATTTTTTGAAGCAGGTGTAAGATTCATGCAACTCACTTATAATAATCAAACTCCACTTGCTGGAGGATGTTTTGAGCCAAAAGATTCAGGTGTTTCACGATTTGGAAAAACTGTTATTGAAGAAATGAATCGTCTTGGAATGATTGTAGACTTAAGTCATGCAGGTAAGCAAACTTGTCTTGATGCCATTGAAGTTTCAAATAAGCCAGTAGCAATTTCTCATGCTAATCCAAGCTTCTTTCACAAATCGAAAAGAAATATTGATACTGATATTTTAAAAAAACTTGTTAATAAAAATGGTTTTATTGGTTTAAGTTTGTATCCTTACCATCTTAAAAATTTAGGTGATTGCACCGCAGAAGATTTTTGTGAAATGATTAAGGAGTTAATAAACTTAATTGGTGAAGATAATATTGGAATAGGGTCAGATCTTTGTTTAAATTGGCCTGACAATGTTGTTATGTGGATGAGAAATGGTAAGTGGACAAAAGATATTGATTATGGTGAATCTAAAGATAAAAACCCTAAATGGCCCAACTTACCAAGTTGGTATAAACAACCAAGTGACTTAAATAATTTATTTAATTTTATGTGTGAAAATCATATTCCAGAAAAAGTTTCTACAAAAATTATTGGTCAGAATTGGTTTAACTTTATGAAAAATCAATTTTAATTTCTGCTACTAATAAAAGAAGCAGATAATAAACTTAATATTACAATAGAAGCTCCAACTATTTGATAAGTTTCTAAATTTTCCTTTAATAAAAAAACAGCACCAAGTACACCCACCAAGGGCTCTAAGTATAAAAATAAAGCTGTATATGATTGACCAATTTTTGGAATAGCAATTAATTGTGACAACAGTGCCAAACTATAACAAATTGAAGGAATTATAATTAAAAGATAAATGCCGATATCAAAATTAAAATTTAAAGAAAAAAATATTTTTAATATTACAAAAAAGAAAAAAGTATTAAAAACATTTATAAATATATTTATTGGTATAGGAGATATCCCTCTTAATGACATTTTTTGATTTGTTACAATCATACTTGTAGCTCCAAGAGAAGCTAGAAAAGCTAAAAAAATACCTACTAAATTTATTACTTTAAAAGATGGACCTAAAACTAAAATAATCCCTAAAAATGTTAAAAAAAAAAGAATTTTTACAGTTAAATAAATTTTTTCTTTATCAACAATAATTGAATATAGAAGTACATATATTGGATAAAGACAAAAAATTAGGATAGTAAGGCTAACTTCGATAAATACAACTGAAATTAATAATCCTAGAGTTAAAAATATTGAACCAACTGATATTGATAAAAAGTAATATATATTTTTTTTAAAATTACTAAGAAGATTTTTTTGATAAGGTATAAAAGGTAATATTATAATTGAAGCAACTGCATATCGTAAAAATATAGCTAAACCTACTGATGCACCTGCATTATAAGCTATTTTAGTAGTAGGCCCAATTAAGCCAAATAAAATTCCCGCAACTAAAGCAAAAATAACACCAAATATGAACATTTTTAAAATTAACTTTTGACTATTTGGTTTCGTCCAGTTATTCAAGCATCATTACAAATATTTAATATGAATAATCCATCCCAAAGTTTCGTAAAATTTGAAAAGATTGATAAAAGTTATGATGGAGAAGTACTGGTAGTAAAAAATTTAAACTTGGATATTGCTAAAGGTGAATTTGTAACAATGTTGGGTCCATCAGGATCAGGTAAAACAACAACTTTGATGATGCTAGCTGGATTTGAAACACCTACAAATGGCGAAATATTTTTAGATACTAAACCAATAAGTAAAATACCTCCTTATGAACGAGAAATTGGAATGGTATTTCAAAACTATGCTCTATTTCCTCACATGACAGTTGAAGAAAATTTATCCTTTCCTTTGGAAGTGAGAAAAATACCAAAACCCGAGACAAAAGAAAAAGTACAGAAGGCACTTGATATGGTTGAGCTTGGTAATTTTGGTACCAGATTTCCTGCACAATTATCTGGAGGTCAACAACAGAGAGTTGCTTTAGCTAGAGCTCTTGTCTTTGAACCACGTTTGGTGTTAATGGATGAGCCTCTAGGCGCCCTTGATAAAAATTTACGTGAACAAATGCAATATGAAATAAAACATATTCACGACAGAATAGGAATTACAGTAGTATATGTTACACATGATCAAAGTGAAGCGCTAACAATGTCAAATAGAATAGCTGTTTTTAATGATGGAGTTGTTCAACAATTATCGACTCCAGATATTTTATATGAAAAACCTGAAAATTCATTTGTTGCCAAATTTATTGGAGAAAATAATACTCTTAATGGAGTGGTAGCAGATGTTAATGGAGATACATGTACAGTCGAACTTGATAATGGATTTGGAAAAGTAAAAGCATTAAAAGTAAACGTAAATGATAAAGGTGACAAAACTCAACTTTCAATAAGACCAGAAAGAGTTACTATTGACAGTACAAATCCAGAATCAAATAATTTTGAAGGTAAGATTCAAGAACTAATATATTTAGGTGATCATATAAGAGCAAGATTAAACGTTTGCGGAAATGATGAATTTATTGTGAAAGTTCCAAACGAAGGAAGTTTTAGTCATAAAGAGGGAGACTTATTAAATTTAAGCTGGAATCCTGATGATGTTAGGGCTCTCGACATTTAGATTTAAAAATATCCATATAATTAGCCACTTTTTTTTATTTTTAAGCCTTTTTTTTAATTAAGCTACATGTTATTACTAAGTCATTACGGACATAATCTTAAGATTAATTAATTAAAATAGGAGGATATATATGTCTAAATTTACAAAAGCCTTCTTATTCGCATCTATCATTTTTGCGCCTTTTGCAGCTAATGCTGTAACTGTTGCTTCATGGGGTGGTGCTTATACAGAAAGTCAAAAAAAAGCATATGCTGATACATATTCTGACCCAGGTTCAATCGTTTTTGAAAACTATAACGGTGGTTTGGGTGAAACAAGAGCGCAAGTTGAAAGTGGAAACGTAACTTGGGACTTAGTTGATGTATTACCAGCTGATGCTATTACTGGTTGTGATGAAGGATTATTTGAAGATATTTCAAGTGAAATTGCATCAATGGGTGTACCAGGACCTGACGGAGAATCAATTGCCGAAGATATGGAAGCTAATGGTCTTAACTACCACTCTGGTTGGGATTGTTGTGTACCACAAATTTTTTGGACTTACGTAGTATTCTATGACCCAGATGCTTTCCCAGGAGAAAAACCTGATAGTATGGCTGACTTCTTTGACGTGGAAAAATTCCCAGGAAAAAGAGGTATCCACACTTGGGCTGATGGAATAATTCAAAAAGCTCTAGTTGCAGATGGAGTTGCTCCAAATGCAGTACCTACAGTTTTTGCAAATCAAACAGGTGCAATTGACAGAGCATTTGAAGTAATGGATAAAATTAAAGATCATGTTGTATTCTGGTCTGCAGGTTCACAACCTCTTGAGTTAGTTAAAAGTGGTGAAGTTGTAATGGCTGTTGCTTATAATGGTCGTGTTGGTGCAGCTAACCTTGCTGAAGGAGAAAACTTTGAATATATTTGGGAAGGACAAGTTCTAGACCAAGAATATTTATGTTTAACAACTGGAGCTCCTAATAGAGAAGCAGCTCTTGATTTTATGATGCATGCATCTAGCCCTGCTTCGCAAGCTGAACAGGCAAAATATATTACTTACGGACCAATGAGAGCTTCTGGTATTCCTATCATTGAAGCAAATGAGCCTTGGGGTCCTGGAGGAGTAGATATTATGCCTCATATGCCTAACACTCCTGAGCGTCTAAAAGTCTCTATCGTTAATGATCCACAGTGGTGGTCAGATAATGGTGCAGAAATTAGCGAGCGTTATTCAGCGTGGATGGGTAACTAAGCTTGATAATTTAAATTTACTATTTTAATATAAAGGCGAGAATTTCTCGCCTTTATTTATTTTAGGAGGATTGTATTTCTACTTCAGCATTACTTACAACGGACGGAATTCCTTTAAAGCAAAGTTTAAAAAAAGCTGAGCGTAAAAATAAAATAAGGGCATTTTTATTAGTTTTTCCTCTATTACTTTTTATAATCGTTACATTTGTTATGCCAATTGGTGATATGCTTTTTAGAAGTGTAGATGACAGTCAAATCAATGGTGTATTTCCAAATACTTTTAACGAATATAAAAAATGGGATAAAGAAAAAGACGAGCTGCCACCAGAAGAAGTTTATAAAGCTCTTTTTGAAGAACTTGCTTATGGTGAGAAAATACAAATTGGAAGAGCGTTAACTCGCATGAACTATTCAAAATCAGGTTGGAAAAGTCTGATTAAGACAACTTCTAGAGAAATTAAAAAAGCTGTAAAAAAAGATGAACTTCCAAATAATTATAAAGAATTTTTGATTACCGCTAATGAAAAATGGGCCGACCCAACTTTTTGGTATGCAATGGGGCAGATGGTTAATGATGCTACACCTATTTATTATTGGAACGCTCTTGATAGAACTTATGACCAAGATCAAAATGTTGTCATGCAAGATGAAAAAAGACGAATTTATATAAAAACTTGGATAAAGACCTTAAAAATAAGCGTTTATGTTACAATTTTTTGTTTAATTCTTGGTTTCCCCGTAGCTCATCTTCTTGCAAATTTACCATTAAGATACAGTAATCTTCTAATGATTTTTGTTTTACTTCCATTTTGGACATCACTTTTAGTGCGAACTACTGCTTGGATTGTTATGCTTCAACAAAATGGAGTAATAAATGGAATATTGGTATGGTTAGGTATTTTGAGTGATGATGGTCGATTACAATTGGTTTATAATGAAACAGGCACTTTAATTGCCATGACGCAAATATTGTTACCATTTATGATACTTCCTTTGTATAGTGTGATGAGAGTTATACCTAAAAGTCATATGAGAGCAGCACAAAACTTAGGGGCTAAACCTGCCACTGCTTTCTGGAAAGTATATCTACCGCAAACTATTCCTGGCATGAGTGCAGGTGGATTATTAGTTTTTGTATTAGCAATTGGATATTTTATTACTCCTGAATTAGTAGGTGGTAAAGATGGAAAATTAATTGGTCATTGGATTGCTTATCATCTTAAAACAACTTTAAACTGGGGTTTATGCGCTGCTTTAGGCGCAATTCTTCTTGGCGTAATGCTAATATTTTATTGGCTTTATAATAAAATAGTTGGCATAGACAATATTAAGTTAGGATAATTTATGGCACTACCAAGTTACGCAACTCCAGTACAAAGAACTTACTACTACGCCTATTTATTTTTTTGCGCAGTAGTTTTCTTTTTTTTAATTGCACCTTTATTTGCTATTATTCCAATATCTTTTAGCGTTTCACCGTTTATGGTTTTTACAGAAGGAATGCTTGCATGGCCTCCTGATCCAGAAGCGTGGTCTTTAAGATGGTACAAAAACATGATAGGCGATTGTAGTGCTGATGTTGTTTCTTCTACAGTTCCTTGTTCAACAAAATGGATGAAAGGTACAGTAAATAGTTTTTACATTGGTACTATAGCAACTGTTATTGCAACTGCTTTAGGTACTTTAGCAGCTTTAGGTTTGAGCAGACCTCATATGCCATACAAAGGATTAATAATGGCAATCTTAATCTCACCTATGATTGTTCCATTAATTATCACAGCTGCAGGCATGTTTTTCTTTTATGCTAGAATAAACCTAGTTTATACATTTACAGGAGTAATATTGGCTCATGTAGCTCTTGCAACACCATTTGTTGTAATAACTGTAACTGCTACATTAGTTGGTTTTGATATGAACATGGTAAAAGCAGCACAAAGTCTTGGTGCAAAACCAATTAGAACATTTTTCAAAGTTATTATGCCATTAATTTTGCCAGGTATTATATCTGGAGCTTTGTTTGCTTTTATAACTTCTTTTGATGAAGTAGTTGTAGTTATGTTTATGGCAAGTATTGATCAATTAACAATACCTAAACAAATGTGGGCTGGAATACGTCAAGAAATAAGTCCCGTTATATTATGCATGGCAACATGCTTAGTTTTACTCTCAATCTTTTTATTAACTACAGTTGAGCTACTTAGAAGAAGGTCTGAAAAACTCAGAGGTATTAAAGCTCGATAGAATAGTGAAGAACATTGCTGTTATTGGTGCTGGAATAGTAGGTATCTGTAGTGCTTATTTTCTGAAAAAATCTGGCTTTAATGTAACTCTTATAGATAGAGAAGATCCGGGTACAATGACCAGTTTTGGTCATGCATGTAGTTTTGCTGACTATGCAAATGTTCCAGTAAATTACCCTGGATTAATATGGGACATACCTAAAATGCTATTGAGAAAAGATGGTCCTTTAGCTGTTGATTTTTTTTATATTCTTAAAAATTTACCTTGGGCCTTAAGTTTTCTCAAAAATTGCAAAAAAGAAAAAGTTGATGAGATTGCTAGTTCACTTACAAATCTATTAAAGCATTCACAACTATCTTATGATGAAATTTTCAAAGATATAGATGTGCAGGAGTATATAAGTAATGAAGAAAATTTATATTTATTTGACACTAAAAAATCTTTTGAAGATTATGAATACGCAAATGTAATTAGAAAAAACAATAGAGTTAAAGTAAGAAACTTAAATAAAAATGAGGTTAAAGAATTAGAACCAAACATTGCTGATGTTTATTATGCGGGTCAAGTGTTTACTGGATCAAGACACACAACAAATCCTTTAGCTATTAGCACAAAAATTTTCGAAAAATTTTTAGAAATAGGTGGTATTTATATAAAGCAAAATGTTAAAAATATATTTCAAAGTGAAAACAGAATAGAATTATTTTTAGAAGATAAAAAAATATACTTTGATAAAGTAATTATAAGTGCTGGTGCTTGGTCGAATCAAATTGCAAATATGCTTGGTGACAAATTTCCACTTGATACCGAAAGAGGATATCATATTTTATTTGAAACAAATGAAAAATTGATTAATCGACCGGTTGCTTGGTCTGAATCTGGATTTTATTTAATACAAATTCATAATGGTATCAGAGCCGCAGGAACTGTTGAAATTGCAGGATTAACAAAACCTTCAAATACGAAACGTCTTAAAATGATAGAAAGACAATCAAGAAAAGTTTTACCTCAACTAGGAGATATTAAATCAACATGGATGGGTAGAAGACCAACTTTACCTGACTCACTTCCAATTATTGGAAAATCTAAACAGAGTAATAATGTTATTTATGCCTTTGGACATCAACATGTTGGCTGGACCTTAGGAGCTGTAACAGGAAAAATTATTGATAGTTTATCAAAGGATCAAGTGCCAAATATTGATATTACTGCTTATTCTCCATCAAGATTCTAGTTTAATCTATTGCAACCATTGTAGTAATAGTGATATTATATCAACAACGATACATAACTCAGCGTATAATCATTACGAAAGTGGGATCGGTCGTAACTTAATATAAATTTTATTAAAATGAAATTTGGATATTTTTGTAATACGACTAATTGGAAACATAAACCATTTAATCAATTATTAGAAGAAGCAAGAGAAATATCAGCTTTTTGTGATGAAAATAATTGGGAATCAATTTGGTTTACAGAGCATCATTTCAATCATGAAGGCATGGAGTCTTGTACTAATCCTCTGATGATGGGAACAGATGTTGCCGCAAGAACAAAAAAAATAAAAATTGGACAAGCATGTAATGTAATAACTTTTCATAATCCTATCCGTCTAGCTGAAGATATAGCTTTTTTAGACCAATTATCTGAAGGCAGAGTAGAGGTTGGAATTGGAAGAGGTGTATACGGAAGAGAAGCAATAAATATGAATAAAGAGGCCGATCTCAAAGATCAATCAAAAAACTTTAGACTATTTGAAGAGACATTAAGCATAATGAAAAAAGCTTGGACAGAAAAATTCTTTAATCACAAAGGAGAGTTTTACACTTATCCTGCACCAAACTTTAAATGGCAACATGATATGAGTCCGCCAAGTGAAGAGTTCTTGGACATAGATACTAATGAAGTAAAAAAAATTAGCATTGTCCCAAAACCATTTCAAAAACCTCATCCAGCAATCTGGCAAGTTGTTGATAGCCCCTCATCAATAGAGTGGGCAGCCGTAAATGGAATAAATACTATAATGTGGATACCTACAGTTAAAGCACTCAAGAAAAGATTTCTACTCTACAAGGAAGCAAAATCAAAAGCTGAAAACCGAGAAGTTCCTCTTGGAGAAGGCATCTGTCTTGTTAGAGATATGTTTATAGCTGATACAATGAAGGAAGCTGAAAAACTCGCTGGAGAACATATAGTAAATTATATGCGTTGGGTTTGTCACTGGCGGGGTTTAGGCAATCATATGGACCCAGGTGAAATACTTCCAGAAACTGATCATAAATTAGATTTATTAAATTATGATTTTTTACATAAAAGAAATTTACTTTTTGGAACACCGGAATACGTTGTTAATAAAATTAATGAATTAAAATCAGAATTAAATCTACAAAATTTACAAGTTTGGTCAAACTTTCCAGGAATTGATCATGAAGCATGTATGAGAAGTATAAAATTATTTACAAATGAAGTAATGCCAAAAATTAAACTTGATGAATCAAATATTCAAATTGCCAGTTAATAATGGAATTGAAGTTACGTAAATTTAATAAATTTGTAGATAAAACTTTCATAGAGGGAGGTAAAGAGGCAAAGGATCCAGTGCTTCTAGTTTCTGTAGCAGCAGTTTTTGAAAACCCATGGAAAGATATGGGATTTGTCGAAGATTTGAAACCTATAATTTTAGATCTTGCTCCTAAATTAGGAGCTATTCTTGTCCCAGAACTTATAAAAGAAATAGGCTCACCAGAAAAAATTTTAGCTTATGGGAAAGCAGGTATTGTAGGTTTAAATGGTGAAATTGAACATGCTTCAGCTTTTATACATACTCTTCGGTTTGGTAACATTTTTAGAGATGCCGTAGGTGGAACTTCTTATTTAAGTTTTACTAATACTAGAGGTCCTGCTGGATCAAAAATTTCAATTCCTATGATGCACAAAACAGATGCTGGTTTAAGACCTTATTATTTAACACATGAATTTACAATTCACGATGCTCCATTTGATAATGAAATTGTAATCGCTATTGGAGGAGCAACAACAGGTAGAGCTCATGCTAGGACTGGTGATAGATATCAAGATATGAAAGAAATGGGTATAGAGCCAAAATAAATGTTAAAGAATTTTGATAAAAATCAAAATTATTATAAATTTTATAAAAGAAAAAATATTCCTATAGTTTTTATTCATGGTGTTGGTCTGGATCATGAAATGTGGTTTCCTCAAATTAGATCTTTTAAAAACAATTCAATTTTAGTCTACGACTTATTAGGACATGGAAAAACACCACTAAATAAAAAAAGTGTTAATTTTGAAGATTTTTCAAAACAATTAAATAATTTGTTAAATAATTTAAATATTAAAAAAATAAATCTTGTAGGTTTTTCATTTGGTTCTTTAGTTGCTCTAAATTTTGCAAAAAAATATCAAAAAAAAGTTAATAAATTAATTTTAATATCTACTGTTTTTAAAAGAGATAATTTGGAAAAATATAACGTCAGAGAAAGATACAAAAAAGCAAAGAAAAATATACCAATATCTAATTTGGCTTTAAAAAGATGGTTAAGTCCTAAATTTATTAATAACAACCCAAAGATAAAAAAATATATTTTAACTACTCTTAATAAAAAAAATAAAGATCATTTAAATTTTTTAAAATCATACAAACTATTTTCTTATTTCAAAGATAATACAAAAGAAATTAAAAAAATAAAAGTACCTTCTCTTGTTTTAACTGGTACAAAAGATCAAGGTTCTACAGTGAAAATGTCACAAAACTTATCAAAGGAACTTATTAACTCACAATTTTTTAAAATTACCAATGCTAAACACTTATGCAGTATTGAGTATTCCTCAAATGTAAATATAATTACTAAAAAATTTCTAAATACTTAATATGATACAAGAATATAAAATGTTCATTAACGGTGAATGGGTCAATTCATCATCTGATAAAAAAATAGAAACACTCAATCCAGAAAATAATGAAGTTTGGGCTTCTGTACCAGAAGCAAATGATCAAGATGTTGATTTTGCAGTACAAAGTGCACAAAAAGCTTTTGATAGTTCTTGGTCACAACTACACCCACGTGAAAGAGCTAAATATTTACGATTAATAGCAAATGAATTACGAGAGAATGCTGAACATCTTGGTAAAATTGAAACTATTGATACAGGGAAGTTATTTCGTGAAACAAAGACACAAGCTAATTATATTGCAGAGTATTATGATTACTTTGCAGGACTTGCAGATAAAGTTGAGGGAACTGTTATACCTATTGATAAAGAAGATATGCAAGTTACAACTACTAGAGTGCCAATAGGAGTAGTGGCTGCAATTATTCCTTGGAATTCTCAAATGCTTCTTACAGCTGTAAAATTGGCTCCAGCTCTAGCTATGGGAAATACTGTTGTCATTAAAGCATCTGAATTAGCACCAGTTACACTATTAGAATTTGCTAAACTTATTGAAAAAACGGGAATGCCAAAAGGAGTTGTTAATATTATAACCGGTCTAGGAGATCCTTGTGGCAAAGCATTAACACAACACCATTTAGTCGAAAGGATTGCTTTTACAGGTGGGCCTGAAACAGCAAGGCATATTGTAAAAAATTCATCATATAATTTATCTCAAGTAAGTCTAGAACTTGGAGGAAAAAGTCCAGTAGCAGTCTTTGATGATGCTGATCAAGAAAATGCACTTAATGGAATAACTGCAGGTATATTTGGTGCTAGTGGTCAGAGTTGTATTGCAGGATCAAGATTATATATTCAATCATCTATCTACGAGATATTTCTAAACAAACTAATAGATAAAGCTAAAAAAATAAAATTAGGACCACCTATGTCAGATGAAACACAAATGGGACCTTTGAATAGTCTTAAACAGCTTGAAGTAATTGAAAAAAATATAAATGATACTGTTCAACAAGGCGGAGTAATAAAGTGTGGTGGAAAAAGATCCTCTTTATCTAATAAAGGATATTATTTTCCTGCAACTATCATAGAATGTGAAAATCATAATTTACCCACAGCAGAAAATGAATTGTTTGGCCCAGTTTTATCTGTGATGAAATTTGAAAAAGAAGATGAATTAGTAAACCTTATGAATGATAACAAGTATGGATTATCATCTGGTGTTTATACAAAAGATTTGGGAAGAGGAATGAGAATTTCAAAAGCAATTAGAGCTGGAATAGTTTTTGTAAACACCTACCGTTTAATTTCTCCAATGGCACCATTTGGAGGTATGAAAGATAGTGGATATGGCAAAGAGGCAGGTCAAGAATCAATAAAAGAATATACCAGAGTAAAAACTACTTGGTTTAATGCTTCTCGAAAACCAATGAGTGATCCTTTTACTATGGGTTAATATTATTAGCTTAAGCTAATACCTACATTCTTAACTTGAAGATAAGATTTAAGTCCATCTACTCCTTTTTCACGGCTATATCCTGATTGTTTATAACCTCCAAAAGGTGTTGCATGATTTCCGGTGAACCATTTATTTACATATACTTGACCAGCTTCTAATTTGCTTGCAGTCCAAGATGCTTTCTTAAGATCTTTAGTAAAAACTCCTGCACCCAATCCGTACTCAGTATCATTTGCAATATTTATGGCTTCCTCTTGATCTTCATATTCAAGAACTGAGAGTACTGGACCAAATATTTCTTCTCTGGCTACAGTCATATTTTGTTTAACATTGTTTAGAACAGTTGGTTCCATAAAATATCCTTCACGTTCTAATCTTTTTCCACCGTACGCTGCTTCTGCCCCTTCTTGAATTCCTGATCTTGCATAACCTTCAACTTTTTGTAGTTGATTTTCTGATATTACAGGAGTTAGGTCTGTATCTTTTTCTATACCAGGTCCAATTTTTAGAGATTTACTCATATCAACAAGCTTATCTACTAACTCATCTTTAATTGACTTATGAACTACCAATCTAGACATCGCTGTACAAATTTGTCCTGCAACACTAAATATTCCTGAACGAGCACTTTCTAGAACTTCATTTAGATCAGCGTCAGGGTAAACAATACCAGCTGATTTACCTCCTAATTCAACTACAGCAGGAATAGCTTTATCAGCACAAGCATGAAGTATTTTTTTTCCAGTAGCAACTGAGCCTGTAAATACTACATGATTTACATCTTCATGAGATACAAGATAAGATCCTGCTTCATTGCCATATCCACAAATTATATTGATTAATCCTTCTGGGACATCAGCATTTTGTATTGCTTTTGCAAAAATTGTTGCTGACAAAGGAGTTAATTCTGCAGTTTTAATGATTGTTGAATTTCCAGTGGCAAATGAACAAGATAGTGATCTTCCAATCATTGATAATGGAAAATTCCAAGGCACAACATGTGCAGATACACCAAAAGGTTCTAAAATTGTGTAATCAAAAACATTTTTTGCTACAGGTATTGTTTTACCTTCAAGTTTATCAGTTAAGCCAGCATAATAATCAAACATATCAGCTACATCATTGAACTCTTTAATTGCTGAAGCAATATTTTTTCCATTTTCATAACAAAGAAGCTCTCCTCCTTCTTTAGAAACTTTTCTTGTTTCTTCAGCAATCTTTCGCATAAGTTTTGCTCTCGAGAGTAAAGGCATATCTACCAGCACTCTGCTGTTATAAGAATTTTTAGCTGCTTCTACTGCAAGATCAACTTCATTTTTTTTTGCACATGAAATTTCACCAATGATTTTACCATTTGATGGATCATCAACCTTTATTGTTTCCTTGGACTTACTTTCAATCCATTTATTATTTATAAAATTCTTATATTTTTCCATTTTCTGCGTTTTTTAATTAATTATTTTTGTTTCATTCTTTATCATTTAGGATATGAAAATGATACAAATTTAATTTTAAGAAACATGAGTATTACATTCAATCAGTTAAAAAAATTAATAACAAAAAAAGAAATAGATACTGTTTTAGTTTGTGTATCAGATATGCAAGGTAGACTAAATGGTAAAAGAGTTACTGGAAAAGCCTTTATCGATTATGTTTATAAAGAAACACATATGTGTGACTATCTCTATACTGTTGATATGGACATGTTTACTGTACCTGGATACAAATCTTCTTCATGGGAAACTGGTTATGGAGATATGACTGTAATTCCAGACCTCAAAACCATAAAGATAGCCAATTGGTTAAATAAAACAGCCATAGTGCTATGTGATTGTTTAGACCATTCTGGAAAAAAACCACTTATTCATTCAACAAGACAAATATTAAAAGATGTTTTAGCTAAGGCCGACAAAATGGGATTTAAGTCTATGGTTGGTTCAGAATTAGAATTTTTTCTTTTCAATCAAACTTATGAAGAAATTCATAATAATAATTATACAAAATTTAAAGAATCTTCTTGGTATATTGAAGATTACATGATTTTCCAAACTACTAAAGAAGAAGATGTGATGCAGGAATTAAGAAATTCCCTTCTAGATAGTGGAATTTACGTAGAATGTTCAAAAGGTGAGGCTGCTCCAGGGCAAGAAGAAATCAATGTTGTTTTTTCAGATGCATTAAACATGGCTGACAATCATATTTTAATTAAAAATGCTACAAAAGAAATTGCTTATAAACATAACAAGGCTGTAACCTTTATGGCTAAATATAATAAAGAAGTTTGTGGAAGCTCATGTCATATTCATAACTCTTTATTTGATAAGAAAACAAAGAAAAATATTTTCTATAACCCTAAGGACAAATATGGAATGTCTGATATTTTTAAAAGTTATCTTGCAGGACAAATAAAATTATTACCAGATATTTCTATTTTTTTAGCACCAAATATTAATTCCTATAAAAGATTCCAAGATGGATCATTTGCTCCTACAAAGTCTGTTTGGGGAATTGATAATCGTACTGCTGGGTTTAGACTAGCTGGTCATGAATCATCTATAAGGATTGAATGTCGAGTCCCAGGTGCAGATGTTAATCCCTATCTTTCTTTTGCCGCTTTAGTTGGTGCTGGTTTATATGGAATTAAAAATAAACTTAAATTAGATAAGCCTTATTCAGGAAATATTTATGAGAAAAAAGTAAATGAAGTTCCTAAAACTCTTAATGAAGCAATTCAACTTGCTAAAAAATCTAAATTTTTAAATGAGATATTTCCACAAGATGTACTAGATCATTATATTCATGCCGCTGAATGGGAGCAAAAAGATTATGATGTTTCAGTTAATGATTGGCAATTACGAAGATACTTCGAAAGAGGCTAATTTTATTTCATGTTTGAGACTATCACTCCAATAGACAACTCTGTCTTACTTAAAAGAGAATATGCAACAGAAGAAGATATTGAAACAAGTCTCAGCAATTCTTTTTCTGTTAGAAAACATTGGAAAAATATATCTCTAGAAGAGAGAAAAAAATCAGTTTTAAATTTTGTAGAAATATTTTTAAAGAACAAGAATGTTTCTAGTAATTTATGTAAACAAATAGGTAGGCCAATAGCGCAGTGTCCAGGTGAGATGCGAGGTTTTGAAGAAAGAGCTCGTTATATGATTAAAAATGCTGAAAGGGCATTATCAAGAGTAGTTTCAATCAAAAATGACGAATTTGATAATTACATAAAAAAAGAACCACTGGGAACTATATTCGTAATTGCGCCGTGGAATTACCCTTTCAACACTTCTGTTAATTCAATTGTACCAAGTTTACTTGCAGGTAATGCAGTTATATTAAAACATTCTTCTCAAACCCCACTCTGTGCTGAAGAATTAAATGAGGCAGCTAAACAATCTTCATTACCAAAAAATATTTTTCAGTATTTACATTTAGATCATGATCAAACATCAAGAATTATTTCAGATTCAAGAATTAATCATGTTTTATTTACAGGTTCTGTAAGTGGAGGAAAACAAATAAAAAAATCTATAGGCACCAGATTTATTGGAGCTGGTTTAGAGTTAGGTGGAAAAGATCCTGCTTATGTTAGAGCTGATTGTGACTTAGATCATGCTGTTGAAAATTTAGTCGATGGATCATATTTTAATTCTGGTCAATCTTGTTGTGGTATTGAAAGAATTTATGTTGATAAAAAAATATACAATACATTTGTAGAAAAATTTAAAGATGTAACTGAGAAATATATTTTAGGAAATCCACTAGAGATGGAAACAAATTTAGGTCCAGTAGTAAAGCAATCTGCTGCAAATAATATTAGATCTGAAGTTAACAACGCAATTAGTCAAGGTGGAAAAAACATTATAGATAACAAAAAATTTAACTTAGATGATGGTAATAATTGCTATGTAGGCCCAAGTGCACTCATTAATGTCGATCATTCGATGAAATATATGATGGAAGAAATATTTGGCCCTTCGGTTGGAATAATGAAAGTAGAAAATGAAAATGAAGCTTTATCTTTAATGAATGATAGCTCTTATGGATTAACAGCAAGTATTTGGACAAAAGATAAGTCTTTTGCAGAAAATTTTGGAAAAAATGTTGAGACAGGAACTTTTTTTATGAATAGATGTGATTACTTAGATCCTGGCTTAGCATGGACTGGTGTAAAAGATACGGGAATTGGCGTTACCTTATCTGTTTTAGGATTTGATCATTTAACAAGAGCTAAAAGTTATCATATAAGAAATATTTAAGGTTATGGAAAATATAAATTGGAATTATCCTACTACAATCTGGTTTGGTGTTGATAGAATAATAGAAATACAAAAAGCCTGTGAAGAATTAAATATTCAAAAACCATTAATTGTTACTGATAATGGAATTTTAAAAACAAACATTATTAATAAGTTAAATGATTGTTTAGATAAACAGGCAATTATTTTTAGTGATGTTAAATCAAATCCTACAGGTAAGAATGTTGAAGATGGTGTTAAAGCATTTAATGAAAATAAACATGATGGAGTAATAGCTGTTGGGGGAGGCTCAGGTATGGATACTGGAAAGGCAATAGCATTTATGGCTAAACAAGAAAGACCAATCTGGGATTTTGAAGATATTGGTGACTGGTGGACTAGAGCTAATACAGAATCAATTTTTCCTATAATTGCTCTACCTACTACTGCTGGAACAGGTTCTGAAACTGGCAGAGCATCAGTTTTTACTAATGAAAAAACACAAGAAAAAAAAATTATTTTCCATCCAAAAATGCTTCCATCAATTGTTATCCTTGATCCAAATTTGACAATTCCACTCCCTGCAAATTTAACAGCCTTTACGGGAATGGATGCACTAGCACATTGCTTAGAAGCATATTTATCGAATATTTTCCATCCGTATTCTCAAGGTATTGCATTAGAGGGAATTAAATTAGTAAAAAATAATCTTGTTCTTGCTTTTAATGATGGATCAAATTTAGAAGCTAGATCGCATATGCTAGCATCTTCATCTATGGGCTCAATAGCTTTCCAAAAAGGTTTAGGTGCTATCCATTCTTTAAGCCATCCTGTTGGTGCAATTTATAATACTCATCATGGATTAACTAACGCAGTATTTATGCCATATGTTTTACAATATAATAAAAAAGGCATTGAAGAAAAAATTATTGATATTTCAAGATATATAAATTTAAAAGTAGCAACATTTAATAATTTTATGGATTGGATTTTAGAGCTTAGATCTAATTTAAATATTCCTCATACTTTAAGTGAAATAATTGATGACGATAAAAATTTAGAAAAAATGAGTTTAATGGCTTTTAACGACCCCTCCACAAGTACAAATCCTATACCAGTTAATGCAGAAGATTTTTTAAAAATGTACATTAATGCCTTTAAAGGTGATTTATAAATCTATAGTGTTGCTCCAATTATCCAAGGATTAAATTCATCATCACCATAATCATTTATTTCACTCTTTGATTTTTCACCTGATGCAATTGAAACTATTTTATCAAATATTTCTTTACCAACCTCATTAACACTTGCAACGTTATCCATAATAGTACCAGCATTGATGTCCATATCTTCACTAAGTTTATTATACATATTCGTATTTGTTGCTATTTTAATACTTGGAGTGGGTTTAAATCCAAAGCATGAACCTCGACCAGTAGTAAAACAAATAACATTAGCGCCAGAAGCAACTTGACCAGTCACAGACACAGGGTAGTAACCTGGAGAATTCATAAAGTTCAAACCTTTGGTTTTTACCTGTTCAGCGTAATCAAGGACATCAACCATATTTCTATTACCAGCTTTGGATACTGCGCCTAATGATTTTTCAAGAATTGTAGTTAAGCCTCCTTTTTTATTACCAGGACTTGGATTATTATCTAATGTGCTATCGTTGCTAGCAACATATTCTTTCCACCATTCAATTTGTTTGTTTAGTTTTTCTATATTTTTTTCGTTTGATGATTTTTCAAATAATAAATGTTCTGCTCCATATATTTCTGGAGTTTCTGATAGTAATGTTGTTCCTCCATGATCAATAATCATATCTGAAGCAATACCTAGTGCAGGATTTGCAGTTATCCCAGAATACGAATCTGAACCACCACATTGCAAAGCAACTGTAAGTTTTGAAACAGGAATATTTGTCCTGTAAATGCTATTAATTTGATTAAGTTGATTAAGAATTTTTGAAGTTACTTTCGTTATAATTTCATTTGTTCCACCTTCATCTTGAATATTTAAATATTCAATATTTCTTTTTTCCTGATCATTATTATACAAACTTATTTGGGCACATTCGCATCCTAGTCCGATAACAAAAACTTTTCCAAAGTTTGGATGAATTTTAAAACCTTCAATAGTTCTGTTAAACACATTCATAGCGTATCCAGAAGTATTCATCCCACAACCTGATGAATGTTTTAAACAAACCGCTCCATCAATATTTTCAAAATTATTATCTTTTAAATAATTATTTATTTTATCTGATATTTTTTTAACAACAGTTGCAGAACAATTAACTGTACTAATTAAACCTATATAATTTCTAGTGCCTGATGATCCATTATTTCTTTTGAAACCTTTAAAGTATTCTGTTTTTTCATTTTTAATAATATGATTTTTAAAGTTTTTACGAGTATATTCTCTTTTGAAATCACTATATCCCATATTATGTGAATGCACATGTTCACCAGGTTCTATATTTTGATTAGATATTCCAATTATTTGTCCATACTTAAAAATAAAATCACCACTTTTAATTTTTTTTAAAGAGATTTTATGACCATAAGGAATATTGTTAATTGATCTAATTCCATAGTTTATATAAATATTTTGAGGAATATCCATTGGAGCAATTCCAATATTATCTTTTTCATTTAATTTGATTATGTTAAACATATTATCGATAAATATATACCATAAATAATCATGAACGAAATCGCAACTTATCCATCATTAAAAGATAGAGTAGTTCTTATTACGGGGGGTGCCTCAGGAATTGGGGAAAGTATCGTCGAACAATTTGTTTCCCAAAAATCAAAAGTAGCATTTTTAGATATAAATGATGAGTTAGGTAATGAGTTATCAAAAAAAATCAAAAATAAATATGATGTTGATAGTCTATTTGTAAAATGTGATTTAAAAAATATAGAACAACTCAAAGGCTCATTAGAAAAAGTAAAAAAAGAAATTGGTCCAATTTCAATTCTAGTAAATAATGCAGCAAATGATGAAAGACATGACCTAGATAGTGTTACTCCTGAATATTGGGATGATAGAATGAATATTAATTTGAGACATTATTTTTTTGCAACACAAGCTGTCTATAAAGATATGAAAGATTTTGGTAAAGGTTCTGTAGTAAATATAGGAAGTTTTTCATGGATGATTTCTCAAGGCGGTATGCCTGGATATACCACTGCCAAATCTGCCATTATGGGCTTAACAAGAACTTTAGCAAGAGATTTAGGAGTCTATAATATCAGAGTAAATTGTATTGTTCCTGGCTGGATCATTACAGATAGGCAAAAAAAATTATGGCTTACTCCAGAAATTAAAAAAACTCAACTTGAGAGACAATGCATTAAGAGAATGCTTATGCCTGAAGATATATCAAAACCAGTTTTGTTTTTTGCATCTGATCAAAGTTCTGGTTGTACCGCACAAAATTATGTAATTGATGGCGGCATAGTTAATTAATGAAAAAAAAATCCAAAATTGCTTTTGGTAGATTAGATTTACTTAGAAATGATACTTTAAATAATAAAAGTAAAATTCGAATTGGTTTTATTGGTGGAGGTCCTAATTCATTTATTGGATACACACATAGGCTATCAGCAAGATTTGATAATAAATTTGAATTTGTTGCTGGAATATTTTCAAAAGATAAAAAAAAATCTAAATCTTTTGGTTCTTCATTAGGATTAGCTGGTGATCGTTGTTATAGCGATTATAAGTCTATGGCATCAGCTGAGTCAAAAAGAAAAGATGGTATTCAAGCTATTGGAATTATGACTCCTTCTGGTGATCATTATAAGATAGCAAAAGTATTTATTGAAAAAGGTATACATATTATTTGTGACAAGCCTTTAACTGCAACGGTTGAGGATGCAGTTAAATTAAAAAAAGTCATTTTAAAAAATAAAATCGTATTTGCGTTAACACACAATTACTCAAGCTACCCAATGCTAAGAGAGGCAAAAAATATTATTTCAAATCGTAAATTGGGAAAAATTAATTTGATAAATGTCGAGTATCCCCAAGGTTATACAGTAGGAGTAAAAAAGAAAGATGAAAAAGCAATATTAAAATGGAGACTAGATAAAAAACAATCTGGACCCTCAATGATATTATCTGAAATTGGAACTCATGCGTATCATTTGTTGAGATATGTGACTGGATTAGAAGCAAACGAAATATCAGCAGAAGTAAATTCATTATCCTCTGAAATTTCGGTAGATGATAATGCTTTTGTTTTATTAAGAATGCGCAATAAGGCAAGAGGTATAATCTGGGTATCGTCTGCTGCTACTGGTGGAGAAAATGGTTTAAAAATTAGAGTGTATGGAACAAAAGGTTCAATAGAGTGGTTACAGGATGAACCAAATAATCTAAAGTTTATAGAATTAGATAAGCCAATGAAAGTTATTACAAGAGCAAGTAAATTAGTATCTAATTTTTCATTTTCATCTTCAAGAATTGCTGCTGGTCACCCGGAAGGTTTTTTTGAAGCTTTTGCTAATATTTATTCAGAATTTGCTGATCAGATTCATAATAAAAATAAGAAATATTCATTTCCAACAATTGATGATGGTGTAGCTGGAATTAAATTTATTTATGCAGCAAAAAAATCTTCTAATTTAAATTCTAAGTGGGTAAAAATCTAAAATGATTAATTTTGCCCTAATGGGAACAGGAAGAATTGGGAAATTACATGCATCAATTATAAATGATCATCCCGAAGCGAATCTTAAATACGTTTATGATATTGATACAAGCTCTGCTAAAAAAATTGCAAAAAAATATAGTTGTGAAGTTGCAAAAACAGCAAAGGAAGCAATTTCTTCAGATCAAATTAATGCTATTTTAATTGCATCTGCTACCCCGACTCATACAGATTATATTGCTCTAGGAGCTGAATGTAATAAAGCTATATTATGCGAAAAGCCAATTGATTTAGATATAAATAAAGTAAATAAATGTTGGCAAAAAATTAAGAAATATAAACCAACTATTCAAATTGGTTTTAATCGAAGATTTGATCCTAATCATAATAAAGTTCAAAGTGAGGTTCTATCTGGAAAGATTGGGAAAATTGAAATGATTGTAATCACAAGTAGGGATCCTTCTCCACCTGGTATTGATTATTTAAAACAGTCAGGAGGAATTTTTAGAGATTGTTCAATTCATGATTTTGATTTAGCACGATTTATTCTTAATAATGATCCAATTGTAGAAGTTTTTGCACAAGGTTCTGTAAATGTCTCAAATGATTTTAAGATTACAAATGATTATGATACAACTATGTGTTTTATGAAATCTAAAAAAGGGGTTTTAGTTCATATAAATAATTCAAGAAGAGCTGTATATGGTTATGATCAAAGACTCGAAGTATTTGGAAGTAATGGTATGTTAATTTCTGATAATGTTCCTAATAATGATATCAATTACTATAATCAAAATTTATCTTTTGCAAAAAAACCAATTAAAAATTTTTTTATCGAAAGATACAAAGATGCTTATCAAATACAATTAGATCAATTTATTAAATCAATAAAAAATAAAAAAAATACATCAGTCACTTTTAAGGATGGAAAGAATGCTTTAATTCTTGCTAATTCAGCTACTAAATCAGTAGTATCAAATAAAGTTGTAAAACCAAAATTTCAGTTATAGATAAAATTTATGAATGAACAATTTAAAGATAAGGTCATTGTAGTTACAGGAAGTACACAGGGTAGTGGTGCTGAAACAGCGAGATTATTAGCTAGCAGAGGTGCTAAAGCAATTACAATTTGCGGTAGACAAGAAAATAAAGGTCTTGAAGTTAAAAATCAGATTGAAAAATTAGGCACTGAGTGTTTGTATATAAAAGCAGACCTTAAAAATGTTGATGATTGCAAAAAAATTGTTTCGGAGACTGATAAAAAATTTGGAACCATAAATTCTTTAATTAATGTTGCCGGATATACAGAAAGAGGAACAATTCTAAGTGCTACTCTAGAAAATTATGAAAATAATTACAATATTAATACCCGTGCACCTTTCATATTAATGCAAGAGACAATTAAGATAATGATTAGAGATAAGAACAAAGGAACAATTGCAAATGTATTATCTATGGCAATGTATAGTGGTATGCCATTTATTGTTGCTTATAGTGGGTCAAAAGCTGCTTTAGCTACAATGACAAAAAATATTGCAAATTCTGTTGCCAGTTATCAAATAAGAGTAAATGCCTTAAATATTGGATGGACAGATACTCCTGCAGAACATGATATACAGACTAGGGTTCATAAAAAAAATGAAAACTGGTTAAAAGATGAAGAAAGCAAAGTTCCTTTTAAAAAATTAATTAAACCAATTGATGTTGCAAAAGGATTAGCTTTTATGTGTTCAGATGAATCTGGAATAATGACAGGAAGCGTAATTGATTTTGATCAAACGGTACATGGATGGCATTCTTATTCAGCATATGAAACAAGGGTTTTAGATGACTCTTTATTGGGGGAATAAATTTATAATCTATTTCTCAACTATTTTCTTATTTTTCATCAAACTTTATAATTTACACAAATTTAATTATTAATTAAAAAAAACTAATAATGGGAAAAAAGGTAATTAATATTAAAGAAGGAAAATTATCAGAATTTAAACTTCATAGTATTTGGTTACGTGAAAGAATAAATGGAGCTGAATTTCTAGATCAAAATAATCTGCAACGTTTATATGAACCAAGTCTTTTAGAAGATAATTTATTAATTAATGCTCATAGTATAAATAAAAATATATTAAATGTTGAATTCAGTGATGGAACAAAAGGATCATTCAATATTGATGATCTATATAATGAAATCAAAAACATTGATGTCTTACCTCAAAAAAAAATATGGGATATAAAAAAAGATAATCTAAAAATTTTTGATAATAATCAAATATTTGAGAATGATAGTGAACTTACAAGAATGCTTGAGGTATTTTATCAATATGGTTACGTCATAATTAAAAATACAAAACCAGAAGAAAACGAAGTTGTTAATTTTGCAGAAAAATTAGGTCCAGTAAGATCAACAAATTTTGGTAAATTATTTAATGTAGTGTCTAAACCAAATCCAAATGATCTTGCTTATACTGCATTAGAATTAACATCACATTCAGATAATCCATATCGAAGACCTGTACCTGGTATTCAATTACTTCATTGTATTTCAAATGAATCTATGGGAGGTGATTCAAGTTTAATAGATGGTTTTAGTGTCTCAAATTATCTAAAACAAAATGAAATAGAATTCTACAAAGTATTAACTGAAACGAATATTACTTTTAAATTCACCGATGTTGATACAATCTTAGTTGATAAAGCAAAATTAATTGAGTTAGATCATAATAACAACTTTAGACAAATTCGTTTTAGTGGAAGACTTGATTATGCCCCATTGTTAGATGAAAAAAAACTTGATCTTTTTTATAGTGCTAGAAAATATATGTTTAAACTTTGTAATTCTGATACTTTTAAAATCAAGTTTAGATTATCAAAAGGGATGATTGCGATGTTTGATAACTTGAGACTGTTACATGGAAGAACTAAATTTGATCCAAATACTGGTTTTAGACATTTACAAGGGTGTTATATTGATCATGATGTAACTGAGGGTAAGCTTAGAAGGTTATTAAAGTCTTAATTGACTTCGAATATCTTTTCAGCTGGATAAAAATTTAATATTTTATTGTACCAATTCATAAAATTATTTCTTTCAATTAATGAAACTGTAAAACCACCAAACCCACCACCAGTCAACCTAGCACCTAGAGCACCACATTCAACAGATCTCCGAATAATTAAATCAACATCTAAAGTAGATGCCTCAAAATCTTTAGAATATGATTCGTGACTCTCATTCATTAATTTTCCAAAATCATAAATGTTATTTTCTATTAAATTTTTTTTCGCATTAATCACTCTGTCATTTTCAAAAACTACATGCTTCGCTCTTTTTGCTATAGTTTTATTATCAAATTTATCCGTCTGAAAATTTTCTTTTTTAACACTACCCAAATATTCTATCCCAAGTTTTTTTTCAGCTTCTTGGAGTTCAGCAAATCTATCATTATAAGAACTATCTCTTAAATTTCGCTGTACTTCAGAGTCAACCAAACAAAATTTCCAATTTTCTGGAAAATCAATAAGTTCGTATTCTAAATTCTTACAATTCATAAAAAATGCTTTGCCATGAATACCAATAGATGAAACCATTTGATCCATTATTCCACCAGAAACACCTATATAATTAAATTCTACTTTTTTAGCTAATTTTGCAATTTCTGGATCTTTAATCTTTGTTTCAAAAAAAGTATTAAGTGCTTTTAGTGTGGCAACACACAATGCTGAAGACGATGAAATACCTCTTTCTAAAGGTATATCAGATGAAATATAAATATTTAAATATCTGGATGAAATTTTATTTTCTTCAAAAAAAATATGCAAACAACCTTTTATATAATCAACCCACTCATTATTGGTTGATTTTTTGAAATCATTGAATTCTTTTTTTTCTTTAAAATATTGAGAATAAACTATGAATTCATTGGTGTTATTTTCAGTTATCTCTATTGTATTTTTAAAAGACAAAAGTGTAGGCATTACATATCCACCAGTATAATCGGTATGTTCACCAATTAAATTTACTCTAGCATGAGCACTTTCCTTTACTTCTGCTTCTATATTAAATATACTTTTAAAATTCATATAATTATTAGTAATGACCCCTCAAGTTAATATATCTTTTACAAAAGAAAATAAATTAAAAATTATTCTTGATGATAAATTAATAGTTTCAAATTTTAAATTATGTTTTTCATTAGTTTATTCAATAAAATCTATAACAGGAGCCCATATAACTAAACAAATTGGACGTTATTATGAGTTAACCTTAGAAAAAAATACAATTTTATTAGATTTACAAATTCCAAGAATTGGTAATTTCAACCTTTCGTCTGGCCCTGAAGGTATTTTCATTATTGATCAATTAAACAATAGTAAATTAAATATAAATGTTTCAGATTTGATATTTGAAAAACCAATTAAAAAGAAAATTTATGAAGATTTAGAAACAAAAAAATTTATACCTATTATTCCTGAGCCAGATAAAGTTCATTTACAAAATGAATTTATAGTAATTGAAAATAAAACATTTAATCTCAATATGGAAACTGAAATTATTTCTAATTTGCAAAATATTATTTCAAAATTGGATATTAATTTAACTTCAGAAAAAGGATTCCCAATTATCTTTCAAAATGATAATCAGTTATTAGAAGATCAATATTCTATTCAAATAACAAAAGATAATATTGAGATTAAATACAATAATTATGGTGGAAAGCTTTATGGTCTTATATCTTTAGTTCATTTAATTGATTTCTATCAAACAAAGCTTCCAATTTGCACAATACAAGATAATCCAAAATATCAATGGAGAGGAATGCATCTCGATTGTGCAAGACAATTTTATACTATGGATGAAATTAAACGTTTGTTTGATTATATGGTATTATTTAAGCTAAATAGATTTCACTGGCATTTAACAGATAACGAAGCGTGGAGAATTGAGATTAAAAAATACCCAGATCTGGCATTAAATGGAGGTTACAGAGGTTATAATTTTAAAATACCACCATTGTATGGAAGTGGTTATGATAAATATGGTGGTTATTATTCTCAGGAAGATATCAAAGAATTAATTATTTATGCAAAAAAACTAAATATTGAAATTATGCCTGAAATTGATTTGCCAGCACATTCTTGGGCATTACTAGAAGTTATGCCAGAACTTAGAGAGCAATCTTCAAATATAGTTAGTGAGGACGTTGGATCATATAGGAATAATACTATTAATCCTTCCTTAGAAAAAACTATAACTTTTTTAAAAGATATGTTGAGTGAAGTAAGTTCAGTTTTTTCATATAATATAATTCATGTTGGTGTAGATGAAAGACCAAGTAATGCTTGGGAAGGCTCTCCAGCAATTATCGATTTTATGAAAAAAAATAATATTAAATCTCAAGAAGAATATCAAGATTACTATATGAATTTTTTAATAGATTTTCTAAAATCACAAAATAAAAGAACTGCCGCTTGGAATGAGGCGGCAGTGTCACCTCATATTAATCATGGCGTCGGTGGTAGTGCTGGAAAAATTGATAAATCATGCTTAATCTTTTCATGGGAACACTCAGATGTTGCGAAAGAAACAACAAATAAGGGATTTGAAACAATACTTTGTCCTGGTCAAAAAACATATTTTGATATGGCTTATAATAATTCAACTGAAGAAAGAGGTATTTGTTGGGCTGCTACAATAGAAGTAAAAGATATTTATGATTGGGACCCAGTGAAAGATATAAAAAAATCAGAATTAATAAAAGGCTTACAAGGTCAATTGTGGTCAGAGACAATTACAGAAAAAAAATTTTTTGATCAAATGATTAATCCAAGATTAGCAACTTTATCAGAAGTTGCATGGAAAGGAAAAATTTCTAGAAAGTGGATAGAATTTCGTTCAGCCCTTCTAAATTCTATGAATTTTATAAAAAAATTAGGCTGGCGATATCACAATTTTTAATGTTAAAGATAAAATATTTATGAAAATAGGCGCAGTAGGTTTTGGGAGTAGGATAGCGGGTGTTTATAATGAGTTTTCTAAAATTAATCCAAATTTTGAAATGGTTGCTTATGTAGATCCACAGCCAATAGGTAAAGACTTTGCCGAGAAACATAACTTCTTCCCAAAAAAAACTTATTCAAGTTTAAGCGAAATGTTAGATCAAGAGAAATTAGATATGCTAATGATTGGATCTCCAAATCACTTACATTTAGATCATATTAAACTTGGATTAAAAGCTGGTTTGCAAATATTTGCTGAAAAACCTATAGTAATAAGTGAACAACAAACATTTGAGTTAGCAAATCTAATTAAAGTATATGGCAAAGAAAGAATTATTGTTGGTTTAGTTCTAAGATATTCGCAGCAAGCAAGATCTGTTAGAAAATTATTAAATCAAAAAGCTATAGGAAACATAATATCGATTGAAGCTTCAGAACATATAGTACCTTCGCACGGTGCTTTTTTTATGAGAAATTGGAGAAGAAAGCAAAAATACTCAGGAGGTTTTATGCTTGAAAAATGCTGCCATGATATTGATTTTTATTCAATGATTACAGGAAGCAGACCTATTAAAGTTGCTAGTTTTGGCTCAAGAAGATCTTTTATTCCCGATAATCTCCCGACAGGTTCTCAAGAACAATATACAAAAGATAGACTAAAAGGTTGGGAGTCAAAATCAAATGTTTTTGATAGTGATGCTGATATTGTTGATCACCAAGTGGCAATAATAGAATATGAAAATAAAGCAGTATTATCTTTTCATACAAATATGAAAGTTCCAGACGAATTTAGAAGATTTGCAGTCATAGGATCTGCAGGAATGATCGAGGGAGATTTTGTTAGAGGATTTATGAAAGCTCATGATGAAAATAATAATGTCCTTATTGACGAAGATTATGGAGCAGCTTTTGGAAAAGAAATAAAGGGTCACTACGGTGCTGACAGCTTGATGGCAAAAGATATTAACAATTATTTAATAAAAAATAATGAAGAGCTTCCTGTTGGAGTAATAGAATGTATGGAGGCGGGAATTGTAGCAATGAAAATTGATGAGGCTAGAAATACTGGCAAAGTAATTGACTTAACAAGCACTTGGGATAAATTCGACTCTTTATTAAACTAACACATGAAGCAAAAATTAAAATCATATAATTCTCAGACTTATTTAGCATATGCTTTAATTGCTCCAGCCGCACTTTATATTGTTCTTATTGTTGCATGGCCATTATTGGAAACAATCAGACTATCTTTCACAAATTCTAGTTTAGCTGGAGAAGATTATGTTGGTTTTGAAAATTATCAAAAAATGCTTTCGAGTAAAAAATTTAATGGAATTGTAACCAGAACTTTTGTTTGGATGTTTTTTTCCGTGTCTTTAAAACTCATTATTGGTTTAATTGGTGCTGTCTTACTAAATGCTAATCTAAAAGGAAGATCAATATTTAGAGTACTAGTTATGCCTCCTTGGGTAGTGCCAATTGCAATTGGAATGCTAGGTTGGTTATGGTTATATAATGGATATTTTGGAATAATTGCAGGTGTAGGAATGAGAACTGGAATATTAGATGGCCCATTTGGCTTCCTTGCATACAAACAAAGTGCATTTATTTCGACAATTATAGCGGATGTTTGGGTAGGAACACCAATGGTAACTGTTTTCTTTCTTGCTGCCATGCAAGGTGTTCCAAGAGATCTATATGAAGCTGCTTATTGTGACGGTGCCTCAAGATGGGATAGATTTTTTAAAATAACTCTTCCTCAAATTACCCCAGTAATAATTACAATGTCATTATTATCTGCAATTTGGACATTCAATTCATTTGAAATAATTTGGATATTGACCGAGGGCGGACCAAGAGGGGCTACGACAACTCTAATAATTGATACATATAAGCAAGCTTTAGGAAATTATAAATTTGGAAGAGGAGCAGCAAGAGCTGTAGTTGTTATGATTTTATTAACTTTATTTGCTGGTTTTTATCTTGCTCTTCTCGCAAGAATTAATAAGAAAATTTCACATGAATAAATATAATACGTTAGAAAAAATACTTATCTATTCAGGTATTCTAATT
>CACKRO010000002.1 GCA_902602695.1 uncultured Alphaproteobacteria bacterium
GTATTCTTGATTAAAATGAGAGTAGTAATTTTAAGCTGTTATCCTGAGATGTTTCCTGGCTCACTAGGATATTCTGTGATCGGAAATGCATTAAAAAATAAAAAATTTTCTCTCGAGATAGTCAATCTTCATAATTTTGGAATTGACAAAAGAGGAAGTGTTGATGATGAACCTTTTGGGGGAGGCCCTGGAATGGTTATTAGGCCAGATGTGATAGAAAAAGCACTAAATTCAATCACTTTCAAAACCGATAATTACTGCAAAATTTTTCTAACACCGTCAGGTCAGAAATTATCTCAAGCCAAACTTAATAATCTATCAAAACATGATGAAATGCTTATTTTATGCGGTAGATTTGAAGGGGTTGATCAAAGAGCTATAGAAATTCTTGATTTTCAGGAAATAAGTATCGGTGATTACGTCCTTTCTGGCGGTGAGATTGCTGCCCAGGTGTTAGTTGAAGGTTGTATTCGTCTCATTCCTGGAGTATTAGGGCAGCCACAAAGTTTATTAGAAGAATCTTTTTCTAGTAATCTGCTTGAATATCCTCATTATACCAGACCACAAACCTGGGAAGATATTCAGGGAAATAAACATGAAGTTCCAGATGTTTAACATCAGGTCATCATGAAAAAATTGATAAATGGAGAAAAGAAAAATCGGTTGAAAAAACTAAAGAATTAAGACCAGATCTTTATAAAAAGGAAATATAAAATGAGTAATTTATTAGAGACATTTGAAAAACAACAGATTGAAAAGTTAACTTCAAAAAAAAGAGTTCCTGCTTTTCGTCCAGGCGATACTCTAAAAGTTACTGTAAGAATTACAGAGGGAAGCAAGTCAAGACTTCAAGCATTTGAAGGTATTTGTATTGCAAGAAAAAATAATTCAGTAAACTCTAACTTTACTGTCAGAAAAATATCTCATGGAGAGGGTGTTGAAAGAGTATTCCCTTTATTTAGTCCATTAGTAGAAAAAATTGAAGTTGTTAGAAAAGGCGATGTAAGAAGAGCTAAGCTATATTATCTAAGAGAATTATCTGGAAAGAAAGCAAGGATCGCAGATAAAGATAGGGGCGATGAAGCTGATCAATATGAATATATAGAGGAAGCTCCTCCGGTAGAAGAAACAAAAACTGCAGATACAGATACAAATGCTGCAGAGGAACCCAAAGCTGAAGAGGTAGAAGCAAAACAAGCAGAGATGAAAGCAGAAGTAGCAGAAGCCAAACCAGCAGAAGAATCTAAAGCAGAAGCTGCAGATGAATCTAGTAAAGAAGAGGATAAAGCAGCCGAAAATAAATCGGATGACAATAAATAATCCTAAAACTCTTTTTGATAAAATTTGGGAACATCATCTTGTCGATAGACAAGAAGATGGAACTTGTCTTATATATATTGATAGACACCTTGTTCATGAAGTTACAAGCCCTCAAGCATTTGAAGGTTTGAGAAATAATAACCGTAAAGTTAGAAGGCCTCAAAGTACTTTTGCTGTAGCTGATCATAATGTCCCAACTTCAGATAGATCTAAAGGTATAGAAAATAAAGAAAGTAGAATTCAGGTTGAAACACTAGAAAAAAATTGCAAAGATTTTGAAGTTACACTTTTTCCATTATTAGATAGCAGACAAGGTATAGTTCATATAGTTGGACCAGAACAAGGTATTACTCAGCCAGGTATGACAATAGTTTGTGGTGATAGTCATACAGCAACACACGGAGCATTTGGTGCCTTAGCTTTTGGTATCGGCACAAGTGAAGTTGAGCATGTATTAGCTACTCAGACCTTGATTCAAAAACCTGCAAAGAATATGCGAATTTCTGTTGAAGGTAAATTAAACTTAGGTGTTACAGCAAAAGATATTATTCTTCATATAATAGGAAAGATAGGAACAGCTGGTGGAACTGGTTATGTTATTGAATATGGTGGTAATGCAATTTCTTCTCTTTCTATGGAAGGAAGAATGACAATCTGTAATATGAGTATTGAAGCAGGTGCTAGAGCTGGTTTAATCGCTCCTGACGAAAAAACTTTTGAATATATTAAAGGTAGGCCGTATGCTCCATTAGGAGATAATTGGCACAAAGCGGTAGAATTTTGGAAATCTCTTCCATCTGATGAGGGTGCAAAATATGATGAAGAAATTTTAATTAATGCTGAAGATATTTCACCACAAATTACTTGGGGCACAAGCCCACAAGACGTTGTTGCTATAAATGGTATAGTACCAAATCCTCAAGAAGAGAGTAATCCAAATAGAAAGAAGGCTATGGAGCGTTCTCTTGAATATATGGGTTTAGAACCCAAACAAGAAATACAAAAAATTAAAATTGATAAAGTATTTATTGGCTCTTGCACTAATGGAAGAATTGAGGATTTAAGAGAAGTTGCTAAAGTTGTAGAAGGCAAAAAAGTTTCTGTAGACTCAATGATTGTTCCTGGTTCAGGTCTAGTTAAAAAACAAGCTGAAGAAGAAGGTTTAGATAAAATTTTTATTGAAGCAGGATTTGATTGGAGAGAGCCAGGTTGCTCTATGTGTTTAGCTATGAATCCAGATCAATTAAAACCGCAAGAAAGATGTGCATCAACATCAAATAGAAATTTTGAAGGCAGACAAGGTAGAGAAGGTAGAACACATCTTGTTAGTCCTGCAATAGCTGCTGCCTCTGCAATCAAAGGTTCTTTTGCAACAGCAGAGGATTTATAAATGGAGTCATTTAAAACAATAATTGGTATTCCTGCGCCACTACCAATGATTAATGTCGATACTGATATGATTATTCCAAAACAATTTTTGAAAACAATAAAGAGATCTGGTTTAGGTAAAAACTTATTTCATGAATTAAGATACGATATTCAAGGTAACATAAAGAATGATTTTGTTCTAAACTGGGACCCTTATAAAACTTCAAAAATTTTAATTGCTGGGGCAAATTTTGGTTGTGGATCAAGTAGAGAGCATGCACCATGGTCACTTTTAGATTTTGGTTTTAAATCAATAATTGCTCCAAGCTTCGCAGATATTTTCTATAATAATTGTTTTAAAAATGGAATACTGCCAATTAAGTTAGATCAACAAAAAGTAGATATATTAATGAACGAAGCAGAAAATAAAAATGCTGTTTCAGTTACTTTAGAAAATCAAAAAATCACTTATCAAAATGATAAAACAATAGAATTTGAAATTGATGCATTTCGAAAAAAATGTTTGCTAGAGGGTTTGGATGATATTGGTTTGACGCTCCAAAAAAATAAAAAAATTGATGTTCACGAAGAAAAAATACACAGTATCCAACCTTGGATAGTGTAGTCAAAAATGAGTAATAAAAAAATTTTAATTTTACCTGGTGACGGAATTGGCAATGAAGTTATGGCTGAGGTATTAAAAATAATTGATTGGATGGAAAAAACTAAATCTTTATCTTTTGATATTTCTGAAAGATTAGTTGGGGGTACGGCATACGATAAAGAAGGTAATTCTATAAGTGATGAAACAATGCAAATAGCTATGGATTGTGATGCAGTATTATTTGGTGCGGTAGGAGGCGCTAAATGGGATAACGTAGAAAGAGATAAAAGACCTGAAGCAGCCTTATTAAGATTAAGAAAAGACCTTGATCTCTTTGCTAATCTAAGACCAGCGGTTGTTTTAGATGCTCTTTCAGATTCATCATCTTTAAAATCTGATCTTGTTAAAGGATTAGATATTTTGATAATAAGAGAGTTAACAAGTGGTGTATATTTTGGACAACCAAGAGGTATATCAAAAATTAGTGAGACTGAAAGTAAGGCAGTTGATACTCAACTGTATACCACATCAGAAGTTAATAGAGTTTCACGAGTGGCATTTGATTTAGCAAAGTTGCGTAATAATAAAGTTACATCAGTAGAAAAATCAAATGTAATGGAAACAGGTTTATTTTGGAAACAAACCGTAACAGATTTACATAAAAAGGAATATTCTGATGTTAATTTAGAACACATGCTTGCAGATAATTGTGCAATGCAGTTAGTTCGTTATCCAAAACAATTTGATGTCATACTTACAGATAACTTATTTGGTGATCTTTTAAGTGATACTGCAGCTATGCTTACAGGATCTTTAGGAATGCTTCCTTCAGCAGCTCTTGGACCAGTTAAAGAAAATGGAACTAGAGCAGCAATGTATGAACCCGTTCATGGTAGTGCACCAGATATAGCTGGGCAATCTAAAGCAAATCCTTTAGCAATGATCATGAGCTTTGCTATGATGTTGAAATATAGTTTTGATATGCAAGAAGATAGTCAAATGATTGAGAAAGCTGTACAGAATGTATTACTAAAAGGTTTAAGAACAGCTGATATAAAAGATGGAGCAGAAAAAATTATCTCAACTCAAGAAATGGGCAATGCTGTTATTGAAGAATTAAAAATTCTATCTGGAAATTAAATGACTCAAAAATACAATATAGCAGTAGCAGGAGCAACAGGTGCGGTAGGAACAGAAATAGTTCAAATATTAGAGCAAAGGAATTTTCCAATAGAAAATTTATATTTACTTGCATCATCAAAATCAAAAGGCAAAAAAGTAGAGTTTAAAGATAAAGAAATTGTTGTAGAGGACTTATCAGAATTTGATTTTTCAAAAGCTCACATTGGTTTATTTTCACCTGGTGGTAAAATTTCTGCAGAATATGCACCAAAAGCAGCTAAAACAGGATGTATTGTTATAGATAATACCTCTCATTTTCGAATGCAACAAAATATTCCTTTAATCGTGCCTGAAGTAAACGCTAATGCACTTGATGAATTTTTTGATGATGAAAACAGAACTAATATTATTTCAAATCCTAACTGTTCAACTATACAAATGGTTGTAGCGTTAAAACCACTATATGAAAAAGCAATTATAAACAGAGTTGTTGTATCAACATATCAAGCTGTTTCTGGAGCGGGGAAAACAGGTATGGATGAATTATTTAATCAGACTCAAAATGTTTATGCAAACCAAGAATTAAAAAAAGAAAAGTTTACAAAACAAATTGCTTTTAATGCCATTCCACACATTGGAGCTTTTTTAGAAAATGGTAATACAGAAGAAGAGCAAAAAATGATTGATGAAACAAAAAAAATTCTAGACGAGGGAATTAATGTTTCAGCAACTTGTGTTAGAACAGCGGTATTTATTGGCCATTCAGAAGCTATAAACATAGAGTTTGACTCACCATTGGATGAAAAAGAAGCTAACGAAATATTATCTAACTCTGAAGGTATTTCAGTAATTGATCATCGAAAAGATGATGGTTATGTGACTCCTGTTGAAATTGCAGGAGAAGACAAAGTTTATATTAGTAGAATTAGAAATGATCAATCAATAGATAATGGTTTAAATTTATGGGTTGTTTCAGATAATTTGAGGAAAGGTGCAGCACTTAATGCGGTTCAAATTGCAGAATTAATTATTTCAAAATATTCAAATTCCATAAATATTTAATTATCTTCTATTAATCTTTTTCCATAAATCAATTACAGCTTCCTTATCTTCCTTTTTAAATAATCTATAATTTATTTCCATCACAATTACTGGCGGTCTCGTAGGGACTCGAACCCCAAATCCATGTTCCGAAGACACGTGTGATATCCATTTCACCACGAGACCTTTTATTTATCAAATGATATATAGTATAAGTTAAGGATATAAAATATTATGTCATTTTATCTCTCTAAAATTCTTTGGTTAATATTAAACCCCTTTAATATTTTTATTTTTATTACTTTGCTCTCAATATTTTTATATTTTATTAAATTGAGGAGATTAAGTTTAATTATTTTTTTGATTATTTTTGTATTTATTACACTCATCTCTTTTTTGCCTATTGGAAGTTATCTTATTTATACTATTGAGAAAGAATATCACTCAAACATAAAACCACCAGAGAAAGTAGATGGCATTCTTATTTTGGGAGGAGCAACAATTCCTCAACTTTACAATGAATATAATCAAATCAGTTTAAATGGTTCTTCAGAAAGATTAGTTGAGTCTGTTTCTATTATTAAAAAATTTGATAAGGCTAAAGTAATTTTTAGTGGTGGATCAGGGTTGGTGAATAGACCTGACCTTGATCATGCACAAGTAGCAAAATCTTTTTACCAAAAAATAGGTATAGAAACAAATCAAATTATTTTTGAAGATAAGTCAAGAAATACCTATGAGAATATAATATATTCAAAAAAAATCGTTAATCCAAAAATAAATGAAAATTGGTTATTAATAACGTCTGCCTCGCATATGAAAAGAGCATTACTCATTGCTGATAAAAATAATTGGAAATTAATCCCCTATGCAGTAGATTTTAAAAATATTAAAAACTTTAAATTAATACCTAACCTTGAATTATTAAAAAATCTAAATTCATTTCAGCAAGCATCACATGAATGGCTAGGTTTAATCTCATATTATTTAATGGGAAGAACTGCTAAAGTTTTCTAATTTTTTAATAAAATCTTTTAAAATTGGATCTCTTTTGATTTCATAGACTATTTTAATTGGGTGCCTATTTTTATCTGAAGCCCATTTCATATCATTTAAAAGAATTGGAGATGGAATTGTTTTAGTTGGTGCCCATTCCTCGTTTAAGACATAACCAACAGCTGCCATATCCCAAATTTCTTTTGACCAACCTTTATGGATACTATTGTACTCTTTAAATCGCATTGCGAGAAATTTACCTATTTCACCATTAGGTTCGATGTATTTTTCTATTTCTGGAACTGTTGAAATAAGATGTGAAGTTACTCCCTTACAAGGAACCATAACTAGTGAGACGCCACTATCAAACAAAACTTGAGCACCTCCAATATCTTGCTTTAGATTAAATTCTGAATTTTGCGGCCAATAAAGTGCGTTTCCTCCCAACCAAACTACAACAATTTTTTTTATAATTTCTGGCTCTTTCAATAATGCAGAGGCAACGTTTGAAATAGCACCGATAGCTAATATGTATAGAGGATCTTCTTCAGAACATTTTAAAGCACTTTCTATGATATTATCTGCAGCAGGCGAATCAATAGGTTTTTTTTCAAAACCTACGTATTTTGTTGAGCCTTTAAAAACAAAATTTTTTTTAAAATTTATTTTTTCTAACAATCGTAAGATTTCATCATAACTAAGCTCCATTCCCTTCTTTGGATTATCTGAACGATTATTCATTGAAAAAGGAGCGGCATTTATACTTTGCACTTCTATTTTTTCTTTTGAAAACAACATTTGCACTAAAGCAAATTGATCATCAATTTCATTGTAGGTGTCTGTATCAAGAATGGCTTTAATTTTTCCTTTTTTAAACTCAAGTTGTTTTAAAATATCTGAAAAATCTCTTTCTAAAAGCATATCTTTATTTTACCACGAACTATTCGGTTGTGTTAAAAATAACTCTTCTTCATTTGTTGATTTTCTATTTAGTATTTTATTTCTATGCGGATACCTTCCAAATTTTCTAATTGCCACGCTATGATCATTCCAAGCTTTTTTAATATTACTATATTCTGAATGATTATTTAAATATTGATCGACTAATTTATGACCAAGTTCATGATCTATGATATCCTCACTATGAATTAATGGAAGTAATAAAAAATGTATTTTATCAATATCTAGGTTATCTAAATATTTTTTACTTATTGCTTCTTTAACAATTAAAACACACTTAGTATCCTGGTCATAAGCTTTTGAATTATTTCTAAAAAAATTTCTTGATAGTTGATCAAGTAATATAATCAAAGCTACACATTCTTCAGCATCTTTTCTCCAATTATCATACTCATTATTAATAGCGTTAATGTAATCATCAAAAAAAGTACTTTTCAAAATATTATCAAATTCATAATCTTTTTTAAACCATTGTTCCAGTGGAGTTTTGATGAAACAAAATTCTAGAATAGCTTTAGCTCTTTCATTAATCACAGAGGTGTAATATAAATATATATTTTCCAAATGACATTAAGTAATTTAAATAAATCCATTATTCATTGCAGAAAGTGTGAACGCTTAGTTAACTTTCGTGAAAAAATTGCTAAAGAAAAAAGAAAACAATATATTGATCAAAGTTATTGGGGCAAGCCCATTACTGGCTATGGAGACGAAAAAGCTAAATTATTAATGGTAGGACTTGCGCCAGCAGCCCATGGAGGAAATAGAACAGGTCGAGTTTTTACAGGGGATAAATCTGCAGATTTTTTATTTTCCTGTCTATATAAAACTGGATTTGCAAATCAACCAGATTCAGTAAATAGAGGTGACGGTTTGGAACTTCAAAATATGTACTTAACTACTGCTCTTAAATGTGTACCACCAGAAGATAAGCCTAGTTCACAAGAATTGAAAACATGTTTTAATTTTTTCAATCAAGAAATTACTTTCTTAAAAAAAATAAAAGTTATTGTTGCCCTTGGTAAAATTGGTCATGACGCCTGTGTAAATTATTATAAGCAAAAATATGAAATACGAAATAAAGATTTTATTTTTTCTCATGGATCTATAAATATTTTACCTGATAAGAAAATTTTAGTTGGTAGTTATCATCCAAGTCCACGAAATGTTAACACAGGAAGAATAGATAAAAGTAAAATGGTAAAACTTTTAAATAGTATTAAAAAATTGCTTTAAACCATAATGAAAAATTTTTTTTTAAATGATCCTAATCTCTTAGTATACGGATTTGCCATGGTCTTCTTTGCAAGTTTTGGACAGACTTTTTACATTGCATTATTTAACGATGATATTCGAAATCTATATAAAATAACAGATGGTGAGTTTGGATTAGTTTATGCCATTGCAACGCTTGTAAGTTCATTTTTATTTATTAACTTTGCTAAATTAATAGATAAAGTTGATTTAAGATTATACTCCATAGGTATTATTCTTGGTTTAGCTTTTGCTTGCATTGGTTTTTATTTTATTTTTGATAATATTTTTCATCTTTTTCTTATTTTATTTTTATTACGTTTTTTTGGACAGGGAGCTATGACACATGCCGGCTCAACCTCAATGGCAAGATATTTTTTAATTGATAGAGGTAAAGCAATATCAGTTGCAACACTTGGAGGAATGTTAGGCATAATGTTTTTACCAAAGATTGTCGTTAATTTGGACTCATATTTTAATTTTAAAACTCTTTGGTTTTTAACAACTTTGACTCTTTTGATTTTAATTCCAATAATATACTTTATTCTTCATAATCAAAAAAGCAGGGATATTACTCTTCAAAAAAATATTGATAATGAAAAAACACATAAAAGTTGGACCATTACAGAAATTTTAAAAGACCCAGTTTTTTTTATCTATTTACCATTAGCTGCATCCTTTCCATTTATCGGTACTGGGTTAATGTTTCATCAGATTTATATTTTTGATTCTAAAGGATGGACAATGGAAATGCTTGGCAATGGTTATATATATTTTGGATTATTTTCTATTTTAGGATTATTAATAGGAGGACCCTTAATAGATAAGATAAATACAAAGAAAGCAATACCTTTTGTATTATTACCTTTGTTAGGCTGTATCACCATTCTTTTTTTCTTCAATAATTATTGGTCATTCGTGCTTTACATGTCTTTATTTGGATTTAACTTAGGTTTAGCAGCACCTTTTATGGGGTCACTCTGGGCAGAAATTTACGGTGTGAAAAGTATTGGAACTGCTAAAGCTTTACTGCACGCAGTTGGGGTTTTTGCGAGCGCCTTATCGCCTGTTGTTTTTGGTTATATTATTGATTGGGGTTACGGAATATCAGTTATATTTTTAATCAGCTCCATTATGATTATTGTATCATCAATTTTACCTATAATTTATAAAACATGAATAAACAAATAATGGAGAGTCTTAATTTTCTAATCAAGGAATTTAAACGATTAAAAAAGAAAAAAGAAAATAAAAGCATCAGCAGTGGTGAACTAGAAACTTTAAAACAACTTGAACAGTACTTAGGTAAAAAATAATGTTTAATGTTATTGATCAATATAATAGTTTTGTTGAAAATAATTTTATTAAAAAAAATAAAGATCAAATTGAATTCTTAAAACAAGCAGATAACGTATGGTCATCTTTTAGTAAAACTAAGTTATTTTTTAAGGATAAAATTTTTGAAGGAATTTATCTTTATGGTCAAGTTGGAACAGGAAAAACATTTTTATTAAATTTATTTTATCAAAATACTAAGATTGGAAAAAAAATTCATTTTAATAACTTAATGAATGAAATCCATGAACAAGTTAAAAAATCAGAAAATAAAGAACTTGCAATCGAAAACTATGTAAAGAATTTAAGTAGAGATTTTAAAATAATATTTGTTGATGAATTGCATATTTTTAATATTGTAGACGCATTAATAATAAAAAAAATATTTAATTATTTTTCTAAATATAAAATATTTATATTACTGTCGTCAAATTTTCATCCAGATAATTTATATAAAGATGGTTTGCAGAGAAATGATTTTCTGCCATTTATTGATTTAATCAAAAAAAATTTTTATCTCTATGATATTAGTATTAAAACTGATTTTCGTCGACAAACATTAAATCAATCAAAGACATATTTCACACCTATAACAACTGACACAACAAATGAATTTGAAAAATTATTTAATCGCTTTGTTGATCCCTCCCATTTAACAACTATAAAAATTAAATCTAAAAGTCGTGA
Source organism: uncultured Alphaproteobacteria bacterium (assembly GCA_902602695.1). Taxonomy (GTDB): domain Bacteria; phylum Pseudomonadota; class Alphaproteobacteria; order HIMB59; genus CACPNW01. The sequence goes on from CACKRO010000002.1 coordinate 10,688, forward strand.
ACTAGAGTTTGATAAATGTACATCAAATCTAATGATGATAGATTTTGAAAATCTTTGTGAAGTAAATTTTGGTAATGAAGATTATAAAAATATAGCAGATAAATTTAAGTTGGTATTTTTAAAAAATGTTCCTGAATTTGATAATCAGAAAAAAGATTCATGCAGAAGATTTATTGGATTAATTGATATGTTATATGAAAATAATTGTTCAATTGTAATTTTAGCGTCAAAACCTATAAATTCATTAAATAATATAAATACTTTAGCAGAAGAATTTAAAAGAACTGCTAGCAGATTATATGAAATGACTATAGTTAAACCAGATTGATGAAATACATAATTAGAATTTTATTAAGTACATTAGTTTTGTTAATTGTGGTTTATTTTACAGCAGGTTTTTATGTTGCTTATCAAATTTTAAAAATAGATCCAACATGTGGTCTCCATGAAGGATCTCTTCCTAATTCATGGAGTACAAAAGTTGATGCACATGAATACTCAATTCTTGCTCAACAAAAAGTAAGAGAAAATTTTAACTTCAAGGATTATTATTTAGATGAATGGCAAGATGTATATTTTCAATCTCGTGACTCTGACATCAAGATTAATGGATGGTTATTTAATTACTTTCCAAATAGACCAATTATAATTGTTACACATGGCATAAGCCCAAATGGTAAATGTAAGTCTGAGTCCAACATTATTGCAAGTTTTCTAGTTAATAAAAATTTTAATGTTCTTACGATAGATTTAAGAAACTATGGTCAAAGTGATACTGTTAGTAGTTACGATGATTTAGGTTTAAGATCATATAATGATATTCTTGGTGCATTCGATTTTTTAAAAAAAATTGGTTTTAAGTCTAAGAGTATTGGTTTACATGGAATTTCTCTTGGAGCAAGCACATCTATTTTTGCCGCAAATGTAGAACCAGAAATACTTGCGATATGGGCTGATAGTCCACTTGCTGAGTTTAATATGATTTTAAAAGATGAAATTGCAAGATATGGTCTGTCTATAGAATTTGGACCAGCTGTAAGTTTAGCTGGAAGAATCTTAACCGGAATAGATCCAACTAAATTATCTCCTGCTAAAAAATTATCAGATAAACAATTTTATTTTTTCACTCACGGTGATTCTGATACAAGAATCTTAACAAGACATTTTAATTATTTTAAAGAATATACAAATAAAAATAATATTAACTCTGAGTTTTGGTTGGTTGAAAATGCTTATCATGTAGATGCTATGTTTAAATATCCGGAAGTATATTCTAAAAAGATGGAAGATTTTTTTAATAAAAATTTAAAATAGGCCGGACTCTAAAACTAGTTTGTACCTTGGCAGACACCTCTCTAGAATAAGAAACTCAACTAATTATCAAACGGCGGGTAAGATAATCAAAATTCTTGGCGTTCCTCCGAAGCTAAGAAACGAGTATTATCCGGCTCAATTAAACTAATATTTATCAATCCAAAATTCAAGATTTTTAGTCAAATTTGGAAACAAAGTGGGGAATTTTTCTAAGTTTTGCTCTATTTTTATCAACATTCTACGATATATCTATCATAATATTAGATAAAAACTTTAATTTTTGAATTTTTTGAGAAAAAATATAATCATATTCTACTTATTCTATGTCTAACAAATTTGAAAATAGGCCTTTATCACCACATTTATCAATCCACAAAAAGGTTTTAACTGCTGTTTTTTCGATATTTCATAGAATTACAGGAATAGGCCTAAGTATTGGAGCTATACTTATATCAATTTGGTTCATCCTAATTAGTTTAGGGCCTAGTTACTTTGCTTATTTCCAAATTATCTCTTCAAGCATATTTTTTAAATTAATATTGATACTTTGGTCATTTGGCATTTTTTATCATCTATTTAATGGAATAAGAAAATTATATTGGTCCTTTGGCATAGGAATGGATTTGAGAAGTGTTTATGGTTCAGGCTACGTAGTTATATTCTTGACATTTTTATCTACAATAACGGTTTGGCTCTTTGCATGAAAAATTATGCTTTAAAGTGGATTGTAAAAAGAATAACTGCTTCAATCTTAATTCCTTTAACATTCTGGTTTATTTATATTTCAATTTCTTTATCTAAAATGGAATATGACGAAACTGTTATTTTTTTTAGTTCCTATTTTAATAGTTTCTTGTTTTATCTAATGATGATTTCTATGCTAATACACTCAAGGCTGGGACTTCAAACAATTTTAGAAGATTATGTCACATCGAAAAAAACATTAAAAATAAGTAAATTAACCATAGATTATTTGACATATTCTTTAATGTTTCTAATAACCGTGTTTGTAATTAAAATGATAATTTAATGACTAAATCTTATGAAATAATTGATCATCATTATGATGTAGTTGTAATTGGTGCTGGTGGATCCGGTTTACGTGCAACTCTAGGCTGTGCTGAATCAGGTCTTAAAACTGCATGTATTTCCAAAGTTTTTCCAACAAGAAGTCACACAGTTGCTGCTCAAGGTGGTATTGGAGCTGCCCTTGGTAACATGGGTGAAGATAACTGGAAGTGGCATATGTACGACACAGTTAAAGGCTCTGACTGGTTGGGTGATCAGGATGCAATTGAATATTTATGTTCAAAAGCACCTCAAGCTGTAATTGAATTAGAAGAATATGGAATGCCTTTTAGTAGGACTGACGATGGTAAAATCTATCAAAGACCATTTGGAGGACATTTAACAAATAACGGTGAAGGAGCTCCTGCTATGAGGGCTTGTGCAGCAGCAGACAGAACAGGGCATGCATTACTTCATACCTTATATCAACAATCTCTTAAAAACGAAGTTGAGTTCTTTATTGAATACTTCGTTTTAGATCTAATTTCAGATACAGATGGAAACTGCATAGGCGTAGTGGCATGGTGCCTAGAAGATGGATCTATTCATAGATTTTTATCACACCAAACAATTCTAGCAACAGGCGGATATGGACGAGCATATTTTTCTTCAACAAGCGCTCACATATGTACTGGTGATGGAAGTGCTATGGCTCTTAGAAAAAACCTTCCATTATCAGATATGGAATTCATTCAATTTCATCCAACAGGTGTATACGGTGCGGGAGTCTTAATTACTGAAGGAGCCAGAGGTGAAGGAGGTTATCTTACAAACAGTGATGGTGAAAGGTTTATGGAACGTTATGCGCCTAATGCTAAAGATTTAGCATCAAGAGATGTTATTAGTAGAGCCATGACTATAGAAATAAATGAAAATAGAGGCTGTGGGGATAATGCAGATCATGTCCTTTTACACTTGGAGCATATTGATGCAGAGACTCTTCATAAAAGATTGCCAGGTATCTCTGAAACAGCAAAGATTTTTGCTGATGTAGACTTAACAAAAAAACCTATACCGGTATTACCAACAGTTCACTATAATATGGGAGGTATTCCAACTAATTATAGAACAGAAGTACTTAATCCAACAAACAAAAATCCTGATAATATTTCTGAAGGTTTGTTAGCAGTAGGGGAAGCAGCATGTGTTTCAGTACATGGAGCAAATAGACTTGGAACTAACTCTTTAATTGATCTTGTTGTTTTTGGAAAGGCTGCTAGCGAAACATGTGCAGAAAAAGTTAAACCACATTCAAAAAAAATTGAAATTAGTAAGTCTAGTACTGATGAAATATTAGACAGATTTAATAATATCAGATTTAGCAGAGGTGATTCGACGACTGGAGAACTGAGAACTTCTATGCAGCATATTATGCAAAAAAAATGTGCAGTATTTAGAACTCATGATTTAATTTCTAAAGGTATAGAAGAATACCAAGAAGTTGAAAGCTCAATGGATAACATTGATATTAAAGATAAATCACTAATATTTAACACTGATTTAGTTGAAGCTTTAGAATTACACAATTTAATGGCACAATCAAAAGTAACTCTTCATTCTGCATTAAACAGAACTGAAAGCAGAGGTGCGCATGCACGTGAAGATTATAAGGAGAGAAATGATAATGACTGGCTTGTTCATTCTCTAGCATGGTTAAATAATAATGGTGATGTTAAAATGGGCTCTAGATCAGTTCACATGAATACTCTAACTAATCATGTACAACCTATACCTCCTAAAAAAAGAGTTTACTAATGGTCGAGTTTTCTCTTCCAGCTAATTCAAAAGTTACAACCGGTATTACATATAAAGCTAAGGAACCACGCGAGTCACCTAAAAATTTAGTAATCTATAGGTGGAATCCTGAAGAAAAAAAGAATCCTAGATTAGACACTTATGAAATTGATCAAAGTAAGTGTGGTCCAATGGTTTTGGATGGGTTAATGAAAATTAAAAACGAGATTGATCCATCTTTGACTTTTAGAAGATCTTGTCGCGAAGGTGTTTGCGGATCCTGTGCAATGAATATAGACGGTGTAAATACACTAGCGTGTTTAAAGAGCATGTCTGATGTAAAAAAAGAAATTAAAATATATCCATTACCTCATATGCGTGTTGTAAAAGATCTGGTTCCTGATTTGAGCAAAGCATATGAGCAATTGGCTTCAATAAAACCATGGTTAAAAAGATCAAATAATGATTTAACTACTGATGAAAATAAAAATGAAGAAAAAAAACAAACACCTAAAGAAAGAGAAAAACTTGATGGTAAATGGGAGTGCGTGTTATGTTTTTGCTGTACCACTTCTTGTCCAAGCTACTGGTGGAATGGAGACGAATATTTAGGTCCAGCGGTCCTTCTACAAGCAGCAAGATGGGTAAATGATTCTAGAGACTCAGAAAGAAAGGAAAGATTAAAAGCAATTAATGATTCATTGAAACTTTATAGGTGTCATTCAATAATGAATTGTACAAGATCTTGTCCCAAGGGTTTAAACCCAGCTAAAGAAATTGCCGGACTTAAAAAGGCTATTGTTACAGAATTATAATTAAAGTATAAAACTTAAATGAGAAAAAAAATTGCTCTCATTGGAGCAGGCAATATCGGTGGGACTCTTGCACAACTTTTTAGTTTAAAAGAATTAGGTGATGTAGTTTTATTAGATATTTTTGAAGGAATGCCTAAAGGTAAATCTTTAGATCTTTCTCAGTCATCTTCCATTGAAGGATTCCATGCCAATTTTAAAGGTACTTCAAGTTTTAGAGATATCAAAAATTCTGATGTGGTAATAGTTACTGCAGGTTTTCCAAGAAAACCAGGTATGTCTCGAGATGATCTAGTAGAAAAAAATTCTATAATTATTCAAAATGTTGGGAAAAATATTAAACAATATTGTCCAAAAGCATTTGTTATATGCATTACTAATCCACTTGATGCAATGGTAAGTGTCCTTCAGAAATCATCAGGTCTTAAGACAAATATGTGTATTGGCATGGCGGGTGTTTTGGATAGTGCAAGATTAAAATACTTTTTATCCAAGGAGTTTAATGTTTCAATTAACGATATCAGTGCTTTTGTTTTAGGTGGTCATGGAGACACCATGGTTCCACTTATGAGATATGCAACAGTATCTGGTATTCCTGTACCTGAATTAATTAAGATGAAATGGACTTCAAAAAAAAATATCGACAAAATTATTCAAAGAACACGTGATGGTGGAGCAGAAATCGTTAAACTGATGAACACATCTGCCTATTATGCACCAGCTTCTTCAGCTGTACAAATGGCAGAATCATTTTTGTTAGATCAAAAAAGATTATTACCATGTGCTGCATATCTCAATGGTGAATATGGAGTAAAAGGATTTTATGTTGGAGTTCCAGTTATCATTGGCAAAAAAGGTGTTGAAAAAATTATTGAATTACAACTTAATAATAATGAAAAGAAAGAATTTAATCACTCTGTTAAAGCAGTAAAATCATTAACTACATTGTCTAACAAGCTTCTAAATAAGAAAAATAAAAAATAATTGTATTTTTCATCTAATCTAATTATTACCTTTTTATCAAAATGAATTTGCATGAATATCAAGCTAAAGATCTACTAAGAAAGTACAATCTACCTATACTTGAAGGTAAAAGTTACACAGAAAATGTTGACAATTTAGGAAGAGATTTACAAAATATAAAAGGACCGCCATGGGTTATTAAATCACAGATACATGCTGGAGGAAGAGGAGCAGGTACATTTTTAAAACCATTTAATACAAAAGGTGGAGTACAAATAACAGAATCAATTGATGATGCACAAAAAATTGCAAAAGGAATGATGGGCAACACTTTGATTACAAAACAAACAGGTAATGAAGGAAAGTTAGTAAATAGGATTTACTTAGAAGCTGGGTGTGAAATTGATAGGGAATATTATTTAAGTATCCTTCTTGATAGGAATCAATCAAAATTAATGATGATGGTATCTGATGCTGGCGGTGTAGATATAGAAGATGTAGCTGAAAAAACACCAGAAAGAATTCAATATGTTTATTTTGATAACTTAGAAGATTTTACAATTAGTGATAGTCTTCAAAATAAATTAAGCTTTTCCATTAATGAGTTTAACCAATTTAAAGAAATTGTTTCAAATTTATGTAAGGCTTATGTCGAAATAGATGCTTCTTTAATTGAAATTAATCCTCTTGTTGTAACAAAAGATGAAAAAATAATTCTTTTAGATGCTAAAATTAATATTGATGATAATGCTCTCTACAGACAACCTGAGATTGAAAAATTAAAAGATACTTCAGAAGAAAATGATTTAGAGCTTGAAGCTTCTGAACACGATATGGTTTACATTAAGCTGGATGGAAAAATAGGCTGTATGGTTAATGGAGCCGGGCTAGCCATGGCAACTATGGATATTATTAAACAATTTGGAATGGAGCCAGCCAATTTTTTAGATTTAGGAGGTACAGCAAATAAAGAAAGAGCCATTAAAGCTTTTAAGATAATTCAATCTGATAAAAATGTTAAATCAGTCTTCATAAATATTTTTGGAGGAATTATCCATTGTGATATGATTGCTAATGGCATCATCGATGCAATTAAAGAATTAGATTTTAAACTTCCTGTTGTTGTACGTTTTCAAGGAACAAATTCCAAAGAAGGAAGAGACATTATAAATAATTCATCATTGGGATTAATTTCAATTGATGATTTCTCAAATGCAGCCCAGAAAGCTGTGGAGTTATCAGAATAGTGTCAATTTTAGTTAATAAAAATACAAGACTTATTTGCCAAGGCTTTACTGGTTCACAAGGAACATATCATTCTGAACAAGCTATAGCATATGGCACAAACCTTGTCGGTGGTGTCACACCTGGTAAAGGAGGGCAGACTCATTTAAATTTACCTGTGTTTAATACTGTTGCCGATGCAGTCAAACAAACTGAAGCCAACGCAACAGTTATTTACGTTCCTGCTAAGTTTGCTGCTAAAGCAATCCACGAAGCTTTAGATTCAGATATTGAATTAATTGTTTGTATTACAGAAGGTATTCCTGTCTTAGATATGATTGATATAAAAAAAAGAATTATTAATAATCACACATATTTGATAGGACCTAACTGTCCAGGACTAATTACTCCTTCTGAATGTAAAATTGGAATTATGCCTGGCTTCATCCATAAAAAAGGTAAGATAGGTATAGTGAGTAGATCAGGAACATTAACCTATGAAGCTGTTGCACAAACCACAGAGGTAGGATTAGGTCAATCAACGTGTATCGGTATTGGCGGAGATCCAATACACGGAATGGATTTTGTAGATTGTATAAAGTTATTTTTAGAAGATGATGAGACCGAAGGCATTTTAATGATTGGTGAAATTGGTGGTGAAGAGGAAGAAAACGCAGCAGAATTTATTTCAAATTCAAAATTAAAAAAACCTGTTTCAGCATTTATAGCTGGACAATCGGCACCTAAAGGCAAGCGTATGGGTCATGCAGGCGCTATTGTTTCAGGCTCAAAAGGCACTGCACATTTCAAGATTGAATCTTTAGAAAATGCTGGAATTTTGGTATCAAAATCACCAGCCTCATTGGGAAAAACAATGAAATTAGCAATGCAAAATGGTAATAATTAGTTTCTATAAGTATGATTGTTATGCGAAATGGTTTTAGTTTAATAGAAATCTATGAATGATACTTTCTTAAATAGTGCTAATGCGCCATATGTAGCCGAACTGTATTCTAAATTTAGAAATGATCCTGAAAGTGTGGACACAACTTGGAAAGATTTTTTTAATAATTTAAATGAAGATGAGTACTCCGTTCTTAAAGATTTCGGCGGACCTAAATGGAAAGAACGTCCATCAAATATAATAGATAAAAATTACATAACTAAGGTTATAAAATCAAATGCGAATTATAATTCTGAAGAATTTAGAATTTTAACCTTAGATTCAATTAGAGCATTAAGATTAATTAGAGCTTTTAGAATTAATGGACATTTAATTGCAGATCTCGACCCTTTAGGAATATCTGAAAGAGAATATCCTCAAGAATTAGATTATAGAAGTTATGGTTTTAATGAATCAGATTTAGAAAAAGAAATATTTATTGATGGAAGTTTGGGTTTAGAAAAATGTAAATTAAAAACTATTATAAAAATACTAAAAGAAACATACTCTGCTTCTATTGGTGTCGAATTTTTACATATACAACAAGCCGATCAAAAACAATGGGTGCAGGAAAGAATTGAAGAAGTAAGAAATAAAACAAATTTTACAAATGAAGGAAAAAAAGCAATCTATAAAAGATTAGTTGAATCAGAACTGTTTGAACAGTTTTTAGATAAAAAGTTTTTAGGCACAAAGAGATATGGTATCGAAGGTGGTGAAGCAATGATACCAGGGATAGAGCAAATTGTTAAACAGGCATGTTTGTCTGGAATAGAAGATATAATTATTGGAACGGCTCATAGAGGAAGACTAACACTTTTATCAAGTGTTTTAGAGATGCCTTACAAAAAAATTTTAGCAAAATTTCAAGGGACTTTAAATGACCCAAATGAAGTACTTGGTTCGGGTGATGTAAAATATCATTTAGGGGTTTCTGCTGATCGTGAATTTGAAAAAAAGAAAATTCATTTATCGCTCACCTCTAACCCCTCTCATTTAGAAGCAGTTAATCCTGTTGTAGCAGGAAAAGTAAGAGCTAAACAAACTTTATCCAAAGATAAAACAACAGATAAAGTTATTGGTTTATTAATTCATGGGGATGCAGCTATAGCTGGACAAGGAGTAGTAGCTGAAACATTTGCTATGTCACAATTAAGAGGTTTTAAAACAGGTGGTACAATTCACTTTGTAATAAACAATCAGATAGGTTTTACAACGATGCCTCAATATGGAAGATCAGCACCTTATTGTACTGAAATTGCTAAAATGGTTCAGGCTCCAATATTTCATGTTAATGGCGACGATCCAGAAGCTGTAGTCCATGTTTGTAGACTTGCAACAGAATTTAGAAATAAATTTAAAGTCGATGTTGTTGTAGATATGTTTTGTTACAGAAGATCTGGCCATAACGAAGCTGATGAACCTTCTTTTACTCAGCCACTTATGTATAAGGCTATCAAAAAACAAATCACAACAAGAAAAAAATATGAAAAAAAATTAATTGAGAATAATACTTTTTCAGAAGAAGAATCTAAAGAAATTGTAGATACTTTCAAAAATTTTTTAGATAAAGAATTTGAATCAACTAAAAATTATAAGCCAAATAAAGTAGATTGGTTAGAGGGCACTTGGACAGGTTTATCTACTGCAACATTTGATGCGAGAAAGGGAAAAACTTCTGTAAAAGAGAAAGCATTAATTAATGTAGCGAAAAAAATTCATACAATACCATCAGATTTCAATGCTCATAGAAGAATAAAAAAAATTTATGGAGATAGATTAACAAGTGTAACTAAAGGAAAAGGTATCGATTGGGCTACTTCTGAAAGTTTAGCTCTAGCAACACTTCTAGATGAGGGATATGGCGTTAGAATATCTGGACAAGATGTTGGAAGAGGAACATTTAGTCATAGACACGGTGTTCTATATGATCAGGAAAACGAAAATCGTTTTGTTCCATTAAGACACTTTCAAAACAAGCAAGGTTACTTTGAAATTGTAGATAGTTTTTTATCTGAGTTTGGTGTTCTTGGTTTTGAATATGGATATTCACAAGTTGATCCTAAGACACTTGTTATATGGGAAGCGCAATTTGGTGATTTTGTAAATGGTGCACAAATTATGATTGATCAATTCATTAGTTCTGGTGAAAGAAAATGGTTGAGAATGTCTGGTTTAACAATGCTTCTTCCTCATGGTCATGAAGGTCAAGGCCCTGAGCATACAAGTGGAAGATTAGAAAGATTTTTACAGATGTGTGCAGAAGATAATATGCAAATTGTTAATTGCACTAGTCCTGCAAATTATTTTCATGTCCTGAGAAGACAGCTACATAGAAATTTTAGGAAACCTCTAATTATATTTACACCAAAATCTACACTTAGACACAAATCTAACGTCTCAAATATTGAAGATTATATTAATGGATCAACTTTTCATAGAATTCTAACTGATAAAATATCAGTAAAAGAAAAAAAGAAAAAGAAAAGATTAATAATTTGTTCTGGCAAAATATATTTTGAATTAGCAGATCATATTACTAAAAATAAAATAAACACTCTCTCCATAATTAGATTGGAGCAGATTTACCCATTTCCTTATGAAAACTTTAGAGATGAACTAAAACATTACACGGATGCTGAAATTATCTGGGTACAAGAGGAGCCAAAAAATATGGGTGCCTGGGGTTTTGCCAAAGGTAGATTAGAAAGTGTTATGCAGGAAGCTAAAGTTAAACAAGAAAAGATATACTATGTTGGCAGAAGTCCTGCCGCTTCTCCTGCCGCTGGCTCTTTAGAAAGACACTTAAACAACCAAGAAACTATTCTAAAAATGGTAACTGAAGATTCAATTGGCAAAATTATCAAATCTTGGGCAGGTATTTCAACAAAATTAAAGACCAATCTGCCAATTGAATAAATTGGAGTAAATGTTATTAAGCATTTAATTAATGAGTACTGAATTAATAGTTCCAACACTTGGTGAGTCAATTACGGAAGCAACCGTTTCAAAATGGCTTAAGAACATAGGCGATAATTTTGAGGCAGATGAAGCTTTAGTTGAAATTGAAACCGACAAAATTACAGTTGAAGTACCAGCGCCTCATGCTGGATTTCTAAAAGAAATAAAAGTTTCTGAAGGAACTGATGTTGAAATTGGAGGTATTTTAGGAATCTTAGATGAATCAAAAGGTAAAAAACCAACTCCTAAAAAAACTGAAATTAAAGAAGAAAAAGTAAAAGAAGAAGTAAAAGAAGTTAAGGTTGAAACAAAATCTTCACCTGCCAAATCTTCTCCATCTGCAAGAAAAATTGCTGAGGAAAATAATATTAAACTAGAAGATGTCACCTCATCACGTTCTGATGGAAGAATTAATAAAGAAGATGTAGTTTCTCATCTTTCTTCTTCAAATAAAACAAGCACTAACAAAGGTGAAAGAGAAGAAGTAATTAAAATGTCTAAAATTAGACAGACAATATCTAAACGCTTAAAGGAAGCTCAAAATACAGCAGCCATACTTACAACTTTCAATGAAATTGATATGTCCAAAGTGATGGAAATTAGAAAATCAAAAAACCAAGAATTTCAAAGTCGGTATGAAGTCAAATTAGGTTTCATGTCATTTTTTGTAAAAGCTGTAGTAAAAAGTTTGCAAGAGTATCCAGCTGTGAATGCTGAAATTAAAGATGAAAATATAATTTATAAAAACCATTTTGATATAGGTATAGCTGTTGGAACTGAAAAAGGATTGGTCGTACCAATACTTAAAGATGCCGATCAATTGAGTTTTGGAGAAATAGAAACTAAAATTATCGATCTTAGTACAAAAGCTAAAGATGGAACGTTGACCATGGAGGATTTGACTGGCGGCACTTTTACAATTTCAAATGGTGGCGTTTACGGATCAATGCTCAGCACACCTATTATCAATAGACCTCAATCTGGTATTTTAGGGATGCATAATATCCAAAAAAGGGCAGTAGTTGTAAATGATGAAATAGTAATTAAGCCAATGATGTATGTTGCATTAAGTTATGATCATAGAATTATTGATGGAAAAGAAAGTGTTGGATTTTTAGTGAAGGTGAAAGAACTTCTAGAAGATCCATCCGAATTAATATTAGGAATATAGAATGGAAGATTTTGATTTAATAGTAATTGGCGCGGGACCCGGTGGATATGTGGCTGCAATTAGAGCAGCTCAACTTGGAATGAAGGTTGCTTGTATAGAAAAAGAGTCATCACTTGGTGGAACTTGTTTGAATATTGGATGCATACCTTCTAAGGCATTATTAAATTCATCTGAAAAATATGTTGAAATTTCAAATCATGCTGCAGAGCATGGTATAAAAACATCAAAGATAGATTTAGACCTAAATGTTTTGATGGATCGCAAAACTAAGATTGTGAAAAAACTTACAACAGGGATTGGTTTTTTATTTAAGAAAAATAAAATTACGCATATTCCTGGCACGGCTTCATTTGTAGATAAAAATACTATTTCTATTACAAATGGAAAAAATGAAATTACTGCTAGTGCTAAAAATTTTATTATCGCAACAGGATCATCTTCGATTGAGATACCAAATATTCCTGTCGATGAAAAACAAATAGTATCTTCAACAGGTGCTCTATCTCTATCTAAAATACCAAAATCACTCTTAGTTATTGGTGGAGGATACATTGGATTAGAAATGGGTTCAGTATGGAGTAGATTAGGTTCAAAAGTAACAGTTGTTGAAGCTCTGGACAGAATTGTTCCAACTATGGATGGTGAAATAGCAAAAGAGTTTATGAAAATGTTAACTAAACAAGGATTAGAATTCAAACTATCACATAAAGTGAGTTCTGCAAAATCTAGTAAGTCCGGTGTAGATGTTGAAATGGAAAAATCAGATAAAAAGAAAATAAAAGAAAACTACGAAATAGTTTTAATGTCAGTAGGAAGAAAACCAAACACTGAGGGACTGGGTCTCGAAAAAATTGGAATTAAACTAACGGATAAAAAATCTATTGAAATTAAAGATAACTTTAAAACTTCTGTAGAAGGAATCTATGCAATCGGTGATGTAGCACCAGGCCCAATGCTAGCACACAAAGCTGAAGAAGAGGGAGTAGCTTGTGTTGAATTTATAAATGGTCAAAAGCCTCATATAAACTATGAAGCTATACCAGCGATTGTTTATACTAATCCAGAAATTGCATCTGTAGGTAAAACAGAAGAACAACTCAAGCAAGAAAAGAAAGACTTCAAGGTTGGAAAATTTCCTTTTATAGCAAATGGTCGTGCCTTAACTACTTCTGCATCAGAGGGATTTGTTAAAATTTTGGTCGATAAAAAAACAGATGAAATTTTAGGTGCTCATATAATCGGTCATGATGCTGGACAACTGATTGCAGAAATTGTCACTACAATCGAATTTGGTGGAAGTGCAGAAGATATTGCTAGAGTATGTCATGCTCATCCAACAACTAGTGAAGCGGTAAAAGAAGCAGCTCTAAGTGTTGATGGCAGAGCCATACATATTTAAATTTTAGCTAGATCGATTCCTTTTTTATATTTTTTTGATGACTGTTTTACAACTGCTTGACCACACCTCATAACTTTTCTTTTATGATCAAATGTCATTTTTGGCTCTCCATGTAATTTCCAACCATTAGATAATGCCTCTGTTACTCTTTGACAAAAATCAACAGTATCATCATCAGTAATAAATCTATAACCTTTCATGTATGCTCCTTTTTGTATTAATTTATTTGATCTAGAATTTTTAATTGTTCCTTAGATTTTAAACCAATAAATATTTCAAACTCTATGAGAAAATCATCATAACTCATATTAAAATTTTTCCTAAAAGATTCTCTCCATCCTTGGTGGATTTCTCCTTCTTCCCTTTTTTCTAATTCAAGTTCAGCAATATCTTCATAAAAATCAAAGAATACTTTTTGATTAGATCCACTTAAAGAAGCAAGGTATGCTGTTGCCCACATGCCACCATCATACTCGAAGCCTTGATCACATTTACTGCGCAGTTTTATGGCATCTTCTACTCTTTCTACATCTATGAGTTTAATTCCTTTTTTTGCACATTTGCGAAAGGACTTTAGTGTTTGTTTCATAATTTTTTTATAATCAGCTAAATTATTTTTTCCAATAATATAATAACCAAAATATTCTGCCCCACCTTCTTCAATCCACATTGGCATATCGTCATTAAATTTATACTGGGGAACACCAAAACGTTTTTCATCTTCAAAAAAATTTTTTTTCATATTTTGATGAACATGAAAATATTCATGTGCTACTATTTTTGCAACACTCCACGCTTCATTCTTATAATCCCTCCACCAACATTTATTACCTTCAATACTTCCTTTTAATGTTTCAGGTGAAAAATAGGCAGACGCTACACATTCTTTAAACCATTTTTTGTTATCACCTCCACCCACTTTTAAACATTCTTCATTGAAATTTTCCCCACGATTTACTTCACACCAATTTTGAGCAACTTTTTTTAGATTAGATTTTTTTTCATTCCAGATAATAACATGAGTTTCCGCAATGGGTTTTTGACCAAGCTCTAGGTAGGAATATTCAAGGGTTTCCATAAATAAACTGTGAACATCATCAGGGACTCCTTTATATTTTGGAAATATAATTTTTTCCTGCCCATACCAGTCTGGTATTCTATATTCATATTCAACCATGCTGGCTGAATTGTCATACTCTCTTTCTCCTTCATCATTTGTAACAAAGGCAACATTTTCCCAAATAATCTTGTCGTTAAGAGCAAATGGTTCACACTTACCTGAAATATTATTTTCTTTTCTCCATTTTTCACAATTTTTAAAAGCTGCTTTTTTTGCTTTCTCTTCTGAATTTTCACCAATAGTCATTCCATATTCACATTCATCATCGCTGACTACAACATAAAACGCAGCATGTTGATCTTTTGCCTCTTCTTGATATTCTTTAAATGGTTCGTCCATTATCCAACTACATATTTGAGGATTGGCAAATAAATTCTGGGAATTAACTAATAAAAATAAAATTATTAGTAAGATTTTCATTTTATGTTTAGTAAATTAATCTCTATAATTTTGATTAAGTACTCAACAAGATCAGTTTGCATATCAATTGTAAATTTATTTTTATCTTTTGATCCCATTGCCAAGATAATACTATCTTCATGAAATTTAATTTTTAATAATATATATGATTTTACCATTGCTGATTTATTTGGAAAAAATAAATGAAGACCTTTTGGATTTTGATTTAAATTAGTAGCCATTTTGGTTTTAAAATAACTATTTGCAATTTTAGTATCAAGTTGAGACAAGTTTTCTACACTAACATTTTCATTTGTAATAAAACAATTCATTTCATCACAACCTAAAATTATTTTAAGATCATTTTTAATTAAGCCTATTAATTTTGGTAAACTTTTAATATTTAAAATTCTAATTGTAGATTTAAGAATTCTTTTTTGAGCATTTAAATGACTTTTGCCTGCAAGTAGTACTTTTGTCATTTGATTTTGTAAGTCTATATTTTGTTGTGATATTTTTTTATATCTATAAGCCTCTAAATCAATAACCTTATCTGAACTATTATCTAGATTTGGAAAATTTAGTTCATTAACTAATTCAGAATTTTTAATAAAAAAATTTTTATTTTTTTTTAAAAAACTTATTATTTCTTTTTCTCTAATTTCATCTTCATTTGCCATGATGATTATTTTGGCAAAATTTGTTGTCCTGTTTTTGCCCAATCATCAAGAAATGCTTTAAGCCCTTTATCTGTGAGAGGATGTTTATATAATTCGTGAATAACCTTAGGCGGTAGAGTTGAAACATGGGCACCAATCACAGCTGCATCAATCAAATGTTGCGTGTTTCTTACTGAAGCAACTAATACTTCCGTGTCAAATCCATAATTTTCATACATTATTACTATATCTGAAATCAGATCCATTCCTTTTTCACCAATGTCATCTAATCTTCCCACAAATGGAGAAATAAATGTTGCACCAACCTTAGCGGCTAGTAATGCTTGAGCAGCACTAAAACACAATGTTACATTTACCATGATATCTTTTTCTCTAAGAGCTTTGCAAGTTTGAAGACCAGCAGGTGTGAGAGGAACTTTTACGGCAACATTCTTAGCTAATGATGCTAAGTACTCACCTTCTTCAAGCATTTTGTCATACTCGGTTGCTGTCACTTCTGCACTTACTGGACCAGATACTATTGAAGAAATTGTTTTGATTGTTTCTCCCATATCCTTACCGCTTTTTGCAATAAGAGATGGGTTTGTCGTAACACCATCTATTAATCCACTAGGCATTAACTCTTGAATTTCAGCTATATCGGCAGTGTCTATAAAAAATTTCATTGTTTATTGTATACCATATACAAGTTATTTAGAAAGTTAACATATTAAAAATACATATATATAATGTTGTACGATGTAGTAGTAACAAGACCTTTCGACAAAGTTTTCACTTATTCTTCAACAAATGAGCAACTTGAAATTGGTCAAGTAGTCTTAGTTCCATTTGGAAAAAAAATAGAAGCTGGAATTATTAGGAAGAAGAATGTTAAAAATCCTGGATACGAAATAAAAGAGGTTACAAAAATTTGTAATGATCTTATCCTTCAGAACTCTTCAATCGATTTTATCAATTGGATCGCAAGTTATACTTTAGCTCCACTAGGAGCAGTTTTAAAATTATTTCTTATTAACAATGATATAGTTGATTTTGATAAAGAAAAATTAGATAGTTTCAATAACACCGAACCTTCTTTAGTGACCTTGAGTGAAGAGCAAGCAAATTCATTCAAAGAAATTACACAATCATTTAATAAATCAAACAAACCTGTTTTATTAGAAGGTGTAACAGGCTCTGGTAAAACTGAAGTATATTTTGAAATAATAGATAAATTTTTAAAAGAAAAAAAACAAATATTAATAATGGTTCCAGAAATTAGCCTAACACCGCAATTAGAGACAAGAGTAAAGAAGCGTTTTGGTATGGAAGTGTGTTTGTGGCATTCTAAAATTACAAAAAAAAATAGGCAAAAAATTTGGCATAAATGTTTTGCTGGAGATCCAGTAATTGTTATTGGCGCTCGTTCAAGTTTGTTTCTTCCTTTTACAAACTTAGGATTAATTGTTGTCGATGAAGAACATGATTCTAGTTATAAACAAGAGGACAATATACGTTACCAAGCAAGAGATCTTGCAGTTGTAAGAGCTAAAATTGAAAAAAATTTTATATTATTAGCTTCGGCAACGCCGTCTTTAGAAACAATAAATAATGTTAAAATTAAAAAATATGATCAAGTCTATTTGTCAAAACAATTTTCTGGAACTCCATTACCTGAAATTTCTATAATTGATTTAAATAAAAATAAACTTGATAAAGATAAATGGATATCACAATCAATTATAGATTCTATTTCTCAGTGTTTAGAAAATAAGGAACAAACTCTTATTTTTTTAAATCGTAGAGGATACTCACCATTAACCTTGTGTAATAGTTGTGGATTCAGATATGAATGTGATCAATGTTCATCATGGATGGTTATGCATCAACACAAAAAAGTTTTCTTATGCCATCAATGTGGAACTATAAAAAAATTAAATTTAGATTGTCCTCAATGTAATGAAAAAGATAGTATAAAATTTGTTGGTCCTGGAGTTGAGAGAGTTGCAGAGGAGCTAAAAGAATTCTTTCCTGGAAAAAATATTTCCATCATGTCTAGCGATAATGTAAACACACCAAACAAAATTAAAAAATTTATTACTGATATAAACAACAAAGATATAGATATAATTGTAGCTACACAAATTATGGCAAAAGGATACGATTTTCCAAATTTGTCTTTAGTGGGAATAGTTGATGCAGATGCAGGTTTATTTGGAGGCGATCCAAGAGCAATAGAAAAAACTTTTAACCTTCTTCAGCAAGTTGGAGGAAGAGCTGGTAGAGGAAAAAAAATTGGTAAAGTTTTTCTTCAAACATATTTTCCAGATCAAGAAATAATTAAGTCGATTCAACTTCGTGAAAGAGAAGCTTTTATTGAAAGAGCTTTAGAAGAGAGAAAGAATTTTAATATTCCTCCTTTTGGTTTTATGACTTCAATTATTATTTCTAGTCACACAAAGGCTTTAGTTCTTAAATATGCTTCAAGACTGGCTCAACAAGATCAAAATAGTGAAAATATTAAAATTCTAGGTCCAGTTGAAGCTCCAATTTCCTTGCTTAGAGGACAATATCGATACAGAATATTATTGAAGAGTAATAGTAGAAAAAATCTGAATAAATTCACAAAAAAAATTGTCGAAAAGACTAAATTGCCTTCTTCTGTAAAGTTAATTATTGATGTCGATCCCTACTCATTTATGTAAATTACCCACAATTTTAAAAATATTTTGGATTTAACTCATTTGACGCACAAACTGACAGTTTACCTGCTTTTTCTGATGTGTTATTAGCCTACACCTAATCTTCTTATGAATTATATTTATGGCATCTAATACTTTATCTGGAGACCTTATATCTGAAAGGTACGGAGCAGCTCTCTATGATCTTGCTTCTGAAAAAAAATGTATTGATGATATTCTAAATGACTTTGAATTAGTGCAAAAAGCATTGATAGAAAGTTCAGAATTGAGACAAGTTATTAAAAGCCCATTAGTAAATTCAGATGAGAAGCTTAATATTTTGCTAAAATTATTTTCTAAAGCAAATTTACATAATCTTACAACAACGTTTTTAAAAGTTCTTGATAACAATAAAAGAATTTCAAATATCGCTTCTATTATTTTACAATTTAAAAAAATAAACTCTGAAAAAAGAGGTGATATTACTGCTGACATAACATCAGCAAACATGTTATCCGATGACGAAAAAAATAATATTACAAATCAACTTAAAAAATCTTTAGGTGAAAAATTATCTTTAAATTTTGATGTTGATGAAGACATTATAGGTGGTTTAATTGTTAAGGTTGGTTCCAAAATGATTGATACATCTATAGCGAATAAAATTAATAAACTTAAAATTGCAATGAAGGGGGCATAATGGAAATTAAAGCTGCAGAAATATCGTCTGTAATTAAAGACCAAATAGCTAATTTTGAAACTAAAGCGGATGTTGCTGAGGTTGGAACAGTACTAAGTGTTGGAGATGGAATTGCACGTGTATATGGTCTTGATCAAGTACAAGCTGGAGAGATGGTAGAATTCCCAGGCGGCATTAAAGGTATGGCCCTCAACCTTGAAATGGATAACGTTGGTGTTTCAATCTTCGGTGATGATACTGGAATTAAAGAAGGTGATACAGTTAAACGTACGGGAGAAATTGTTGACGTTCCTGTTGGAAAAGAATTGTTAGGACGTGTTGTTGATGGTTTAGGAAATCCTATTGATGGTAAAGGTCCTATTCAATCTTCTGAAAAGAGAAGAATTGAATTAAAAGCCCCAGGTATTATTCCTCGTCAAAGTGTATCTGAGCCTATGCAGACAGGTATTAAAGCACTTGATGCTCTTGTTCCAGTTGGAAGAGGACAACGTGAATTAATAATTGGTGACAGACAAACAGGTAAAACTGCTGTTGCTATTGATACGATTTTAAATCAAAAATCTGTTAATCTATCAAACAAGGAAAAAGAAAAATTGTATTGTATCTATGTTGCGATTGGTCAAAAAAGATCAACAGTTGCCCAAATTGTAAAAACATTAGAAGATAATGGTGCAATGGAATATACAATTGTTGTATCTGCAACTGCATCAGAGCCTGCTCCATTGCAATTTTTATCAGCTTATACTGGTTGTACTATGGGTGAATATTTTAGAGATAACGGTATGCATGCATTGATTGTTTATGATGATTTATCAAAGCAAGCTGTTGCTTATAGACAGATGTCTCTTTTATTAAGAAGACCTCCTGGACGTGAAGCATATCCTGGAGATGTATTTTATATACACAGTCGTCTTTTAGAAAGAGCTGCTAAAATGAGTGATGAACACGGTGGCGGAAGTTTAACCGCTCTTCCAATTATTGAGACTCAAGCTGGAGACTTATCTGCTTACATTCCAACAAATGTCATTTCGATTACTGATGGACAAATATTTTTAGAAACAAACTTATTTTTTGCTGGTATTCGTCCTGCGATTAACGTTGGTCTTTCAGTAAGTCGTGTTGGTTCTGCAGCTCAAACAAAAGCAATGAAAAAAATTGCTGGTCCTGTAAAACTAGAATTAGCTCAATATCGTGAGATGGCCGCTTTTGCACAGTTTGCATCAGACTTAGATGCTTCAACGAAACAATTACTTGATCGTGGCGCAAGATTAGTTGAAATTCTGAAACAAGGACAATATTCTCCGTTAACAGTTTCTGAGCAAGTTGTGTCTATATATGCAGGCGTTCGTGGTTACTTAGACAAAGTAGCCGTCAATGATGTTGTTCGTTTTGAAACAGAAGTTTTGAATGAAATGAGGTCTAGTCATTCTGATTTATTAGATGCTATCGCAAACGAAAAAGAATTATCCAAAGAAAATGATGATAAATTAAAATCTATCTTAGATAATATTGTTGAAAAATTCACGAGTAACTAATTAATGCCAAGTTTAAAAGATATTAAAACCCAGATCAACTCTGTTGGATCTACAAGAAAAATTACATCAGCTATGAAAATGGTTGCGGCTAGTAAATTGCGTAGATCACAAGAAAAAGCTGAAGCTGCAAGACCATATTCTTCACGTCTTGAAGAAATGTTAGCTTCTCTAGCTTCTTCTGCAGCATCAGGCGAGGGTATTATCAAACTCCTAACAGGAACTGGTAATGATCAAAATTATATTATTGTTCCTGTCAGTGCTGATAGAGGTTTGTGTGGCGGTTTTAATAGCAGTATTAATAGAGAGACTTTTAAGCTTGTGAAATCACTTGAAGGTAATGGAAAAAATGTTCAAATTATACCTCTTGGAAAAAAAAGTAGAGATTTTTTTAACCGTGTAATGAAGGATCAAATCATAGAAAGTTTTGTTGATTTAAATATTTCAAATACAGGGTATGACTCTGCGCTGCAAGTTTCGAATAAACTGCAGGAATTATACTTTGAAGAAAAATTTGATAAATGCATTCTAGTTTTTAATAAATTTAAATCAGCAATTTCACAAGAAGTGACAAAACAACAGCTTATTCCTCTTGATGTTTCAAATTCATCCAAAGAAGAGAACACAAATAATAGTTCTGCTAAAGCAATTTATGATTACGAACCTGATGAAGAAACTATATTAAAGGATCTACTTCCAAAAAATGTTTCTATTCAGATTTTCAAAGTTTTGTTAGAAAGTGATGCAGGTGAACATGGAGCAAGAATGGCTGCGATGGATAATGCAACACGTAATGCTGGTGAGATGATTGATAGTTTAACATTAAAATATAACAGAACGCGACAAGCGTTTATAACTAAAGAATTAATTGAAATTATTTCTGGAGCTGAATCAGTTTAAAAGGGGGATATATGGCTAATAATTTAACTGGAAAAATATCACAAGTTCTTGGAGCTGTTGTGGATGTAGAGTTCGATGGTGAACTGCCTGCAATCATGAATGCTTTAGAAGTTGACAATAATGGAACAAGATTAATGCTTGAGGTTGCTCAGCATTTAGGTGAAAATGCAGTTCGTACGATTGCAATGGATACTACTGATGGATTAGTAAGAGGTCAAACAGCGACTGACACAGGTGCCCCCATTTCTATGCCTGTTGGACCAGAAACACTTGGCCGTATTATGAATGTTGTAGGCGAGCCTGTTGATGAAAGAGGTGATATTGGAACGAGCAAAACTTATCCTATTCACAGACCAGCCCCTGAATTTGTTGATCAGTCTACGGAAACAGAAGTTCTTGTAACTGGTATCAAAGTTGTTGATCTATTAGCACCTTATGCCCGTGGTGGAAAAATTGGTCTTTTCGGTGGCGCTGGTGTTGGTAAAACAGTTTTGATTATGGAGCTTATAAATAATATTGCTAAAGCACACGGTGGTTATTCAGTTTTTGCTGGAGTTGGTGAAAGAACGCGTGAAGGTAATGATCTTTATCATGAAATGATTGAATCAGGAATTATCGATCTCAAAGGAAAGGACTCAAAAGTTGCCCTTGTTTATGGACAAATGAATGAGCCACCTGGAGCTAGAGCAAGAGTAGCATTATCAGGACTAACACAAGCAGAATATTTCAGGGATGAAGAAGGTCAAGACGTGTTGTTCTTTGTTGATAATATCTTTAGATTCACTCAAGCAGGATCAGAGGTATCAGCTTTGCTAGGACGTATCCCATCTGCAGTTGGTTATCAACCAACTTTGGCAACTGACATGGGTGCATTACAAGAGAGAATTACAACAACAAAAAAAGGATCTATTACATCTGTTCAGGCAATATACGTTCCTGCAGATGACTTAACTGATCCTGCTCCTGCTACATCATTTTCTCACTTAGACGCCACAACAGTTTTGAATAGAGCAATTTCAGAGAAAGGTATTTACCCTGCCGTGGATCCACTTGATTCAACATCAAGAATATTAGACCCACAAGTAGTTGGTGATGATCACTATAGAGTTGCAAGAGAAGTGCAGAGAGTTTTACAAACATATAAAAGTCTTCAAGATATTATTGCAATTCTTGGAATGGATGAGTTATCGGAAGAGGATAAGCTTACAGTTGCTAGAGCAAGAAAAATTGAGAAGTTCTTAAGTCAACCTTTCTTTGTCGCAGAAATTTTTACTGGATCTCCAGGCAAGTATGTTGACCTTGAAGATACAATCAAAAGTTTCGATGGACTTGTTAAGGGTGAATACGATCACATGCCAGAAGCAGCCTTCTATATGGTTGGTGGAATGGATGAAGCAATTGAAAAAGCTAAAAAACTAGAAGCTGAAGCTGCATAATGGCAACAATTTCTTTTGATTTAGTTTCCCCAGAAAATCTCATTTTTAATGATGAGGTTGGAACTATAATTGTTCCAGGTAAAGATGGTGATCTCGGTGTTTTGCCCGGACATACCCAAGTAATGTCCTCATTAAGGCCTGGGAGAGTGATGGTTTATAGCGAGGATAAAAACTTAGTTAAATCATTTTTTGTATCAGGTGGTTTTGCTGAAATTAATCCAGAAAAATGTATCGTCCTAGCAGAAAGTGTAGTTGAATTAAATTCTTTAGATAAGTCTTCGATTGAAAAAGAAATAGAAGAACTAGGTAGCAAGGAAGATAAAGAATCAGTTGAACAATTGTCTATAGCAAAAGCTAAACTAGAGGCTGTAACTGTAAGTTTTTATGATAAGATTTAATTTCTAGATTCAACAGAATCTATTAAATTTTTAGCATTATTATAAAACAAATCTTCCTTTTCATTTTCTTTTATAAAAGTATTTTGAATTCCTCTTTTCATAGCTCGTAATTGCTCATACCTAATAAATGTCATTCGATCATCACAATGACTTAAAGCTAAATTATGATTATCAGAGCTTATTGCTGACCAAGCTTTCCCAAAAGTAATATATTTTCCTTTCATTCTTCCTATCATATCGTCAGATCCATACATTATTTTTTCAAGACCAACTCCTTGATACAAAGCATTAATTGAATCAGATTCACATACTGTAGAACAATCAAACCAAATATTATTTAAATCTCTTATTTTTTTAATTCCTTTTTCTAAAGCCCAAGCAGAATAACTTCTAGCACAGTGAGCAAGTATCCATTTAACGTTAGGATACTTATTACTCAAATAAATTAAGTCATTAATATTATCATCGTCTGCAATCGCATCTTTTTTTGCTAAATGCATCATAACAATAAGTCCAAATTTATGTGCAATTTCTATTTGCTCTTCACTTATGAAATCTAATATTCTACAATTAATCGTATCATTAGTTTTTGAATAAAACCTATAAGGTTTAAATCCTTTAATGTTATTTTTTAATAAAAGCTCTTCAATATAATTTTTACCCATATTTGGGTTAATTAAAATTAAGCAATTATTTTCAGTATGTGATTTAGTTTGTTCTAAAATATATTCATTTGAAGCTTCAAAGTTACATGGATATTTGAAGGGAAAAGGAAAACTTAATCTATTTACCACTCTATTAGGCATAAGTAATTGATCCACTTGATCTGCAAGTTTCATAGATACTTCACTAAAATATTTCCCTTGAAAATTCCTTTCATCCATATTCTTCTTCGGATTTTGATTAAAACTCCACTTATAAATATGTGTATGAATGTCGAAAATATTTTTAGGAACAAAATCCTCTAACTCTTCATCCCATATTTCTTTATCTAAGCTTGTGATTACTAGTTCGGGATTTTCATTAAACATCATTTAGGATATCTTTAAACTCAGTTTGAATTTTTTGATAAACATTTTTTTTAAATGGAACTACATAATGGGTTATTTCATTATAATTCATCCATTTCCAATCACTAAATTCGGGATTTTCTGTTCCCACATTTATATCACTATCATCACCTATAAAGTTAAATAAAAACCATTTTTGAATTTGACCCATGTATTCATTTCCCCAAGGCAGAGTTTTTAAAATTTTACTTGGGATTTCATAGGAGATCCATTCTTTAGATGAAGCAATTAGGGAGGCTTTATTAGTACCAATTTCTTCCATCATTTCTCTCCAAACTGCTTCTTCAGGATTTTCATCTTCATCAATACCACCTTGTGGCATTTGCCAATATCCGCTAGGATTATCTAATCTTTTACCAACTAAAATCTGATTTTTTGTATTGAGAATCATCATTCCCACACATTTTCTATATTTTGTTTGCATTATTATTCTTGGATTTCATTAAAGAGACTCACTCCCTGTACAAGATCAAAGGCTCTACGAAGTTGATAATCAAGCTCTAATCGTTTTTCAAATTCACTTAACTTACTATCTTCATTATCTTTCAAATCTTCTTCATTATCCTTATCAAGAGAATCTTTTAAATCTGACTCAGAAAATCTTTTATAATTAAAGGATTCAAATTCTCCTTGCTCAATGATTATATCGGGAGTAATACCTTTACCTTGGATTGATTCACCTGAAGGAGTATAATATCTAGCTGTAGTTAGTCTTATACCAGTGAGATTATCACTATTTGAAACTTGAAAGGGAATTATTGTTTGTACTGATCCCTTACCAAAAGATTGGGTACCTATAATTATTGCCCTTTTATGATCTTGAAGTGCACCAGCAACAATTTCAGAAGCAGATGCTGAGCCGCCATCAATAATAACAACAAGTGGTTTTCCATTAGTTCTATCTGACTTCTTTGCTCGATATCTTCTAATATCTTTTTTATCTCTACCTCTTGTTGAAACAATTTCTCCTCTTTCTAAGAATATATCCGTTACCTTAACTGCTTGAGTAAGAAGACCCCCCGGGTTAGACCGAACATCTAAAACGTAACCCTTTATTTGATTTTCTTTTTCAATTTTCTTTATAGCTTCAAGCAGACCACTTTCTGTCTGTTCGTTAAAAGACGTTATTCTTAAATATCCAATATTGTTAAGTACTTCACTTTTTACTGATCTAATTTTTATATAATCTCTAATAATTTCAATCTCAAATGGCTCAGTATTTGCTCTTGAAATAGTAATTACAATTGACTCACCTTTTTTACCTCTCATTAATTCAACAGCTTCATTTAGAGTAAGACCAAACACAGGTGTTTCGTCTATTTGAATTATGTAATCACCAGCAAGAACTCCAGCTTCATATGCTGGTGTATCTTCTATCGGAGCTATAACTTTTACAAAACCTTCTTCCATAGTAATTTCAATACCTAATCCTCCAAATTTACCCTCTGTATCCATTTGCATTTCTTGAAATACTTCTTCATTCATAAAACCTGAATGAGGATCTAAGCCTGACAACATACCATCAATCGCTTTTTCAATTAATTCTTGATCCGTAACTTCTTCCACATAAGAAGATCTTACCCTTTCAAATACTTGCCCAAATAGATCTAAATATTTATATTTTTCTTCATCTGAAGAAGAGCCGTATGTTTTAGGTGCCAGAAGTGTAATGAAGATGAAGGTAAATATTACTTTTAAAAATACTTTTTTTGAAATTGTCATATAATTTAAGCTAGTTTAGTTTGTGAAGAATCAAAGCTTACTTCCCATAATTTTTCTAATGCATATAATTCTCTGATTTCTTGTCGAAACAAATGAACAATGATTTCACCTGCATCAACAATTATCCAGTCACACTGAGGTCTTCCTTCAGGATTGGGGCATTTTATTCCCACTTTTTTTAATTTTTTTACCATTTCGTCTGCTGTAGCATCTGAATGTCTAGTTGATCTACAGGTAGCAATAACAAAGGCATCAGCAACAGATGATTTGTTAGATAAATCGATAACTCTTATATCTTCAGCTTTTGCATCACTTAGTATTGATACAATATTTTCTGTCAATGAAGTAACTTTATTAATATTTGCCTCTTAATTTATTTCTTTGATTTCTAATTTCAGATGATGAAATTTTAATTTCTTTATTTTGTATCAAAGTCCATGCAGGAAATTTTTTTGAAACATGTTCTATGTCTTGAGCTATATATTTATTATTAATAAATTTTTTTGCTGCAACACTTTTCAAAGCATTTGTATTATATCCATGTCTTCTAAAAATAACAATAGAGATAATATGAAAAATTGATTGCCATTTTTCCCATTCGTGGAAATTAACTAAATTGTCTGCACCCATTAACCAAAAAAATTTTATATTTTTATAATATTGAATAAGAAATTTAATTGTTTGATAAGAATATTGAGATTTAATTTTTTTTTCTACTTCTAATATTTTTATAGGAAAATTTTTTGTAATTTGTTTACAATTTCGTAATCTTTCTTCGTATGTTGCAGGTTTTGAAATTTTCAAAGGGTTCTGAGGTGTAACAAGCCACCAAATTTCATCTAGCTGTAATACTTTTTTAGCTTCATTTGAAATAAATAGATGCCCCCGATGTGGGGGATCAAAAGATCCTCCAAGAAGTCCGATCTTTTTCAATTAAGGTCTTTCCTGGCCATTACCATTAACGACATATTTAAATGTAGTTAAATGTTTTGTTCCCACTGGTCCTCTTACATGTATTTTGTCAGTTGAGATTCCTATCTCAGCACCAAAACCAAATTCACCACCATCTGCAAATTGCGTAGATGCATTTTTAAGTATAATTGCGCTGTCAATTTTATTATAAAATTTTTCAAAAGTTTCTTCACTTTCTGTAATTATACTCTCCGTATGTCCAGAAGAATAATCATTTATATGCTTAACTGCTTCCTCAACACCTGAAACAATTTTTACTGATAAAATTTTATCTAAATATTCTAATGACCAATCTTCTTCACTTGCAGTTTTAAAACCACTATCTAAAGATTGAATATATTCATCACCTCGAATTTCACAATTTACTTCTTTTAGAGGTTTTAATATTTTCATTGCTTCATTTTTAATATTTTCATCAATTAAAAGTGTCTCTGCGGCACCACAAATTTCAGGACGCCTCATTTTACTATTAAAAACTACTTTTTCTGCAATGCTTAAATCAGCATCTTTATCTACATACACATGACATATACCGTCTAAATGTTTGATAACAGGAATCTTGCTTGCTGAATTAATTTTTTCAATCAAACCCTTGCCGCCTCTAGGAATAATTACGTCAACATAATCTCTCATGCTTAGTAAATGATCAACCGCTTCTCTTTCAGGTGTATTAATCATCTGGACGCAATGTTCAGGGAGACCAGCTTCTGTGAAAGCATTTGTTATATTATTTACCAATTCCTTAGAAGAATAAAAACTGTCACTACCACCCCTTAAAATTATACAATTACCAGATTTTACTGAAAGACAAGACGCATCAACAGTGACGTTTGGTCTAGATTCATAAATCACACCTAATACTCCAAGTGGTGTTGAAATTTTACGAAACTGCAAACCATTAGGTCTTTCCCATTTTTCTAATGTAATACCAATTGGATCTGGTATTTCAATTATATCTTCAATTGATGTAATTAATCCATCAATAGATTTTTCAGTTAATGTCAGTCTATTTATTAAAGGCTTAGCTAAAGATTTTTTTTCACCATTTTCTAAATCTATTTTATTTGCTTCAAGAATTTTATATCTGTTTTTATCTAAATTTTTAGTGAGTTTTGTTAAAGCAAGATTTTTTTGATCACTGCTACAGACTTTCATATTTAAAGAGGCAGATTTTGCTCTTTTGCCTAATTCAATAATATTATTTTCAATACTCATGTAGAAAGCTTAACTAAATTATCTTTATGTACCACTTCATCTCTTCCTTCGAAACCTAAAACTTTGTAAATTTCTATACTTTTCTTTCCAATAATTTTTTTTGCATCATTAAAATCATAAGCAGATATGCCTATTGCTACCTTTTGACCATTCTCAACTAAAATAGATATTACATCGCCTCTTTTGAAACTTCCTTTGATATCTATTACGCCTGCAGGAAGAAGACTTTTATTTTTTAAAATTGCATTTTTGGCCCCTGTATCAATAATAATCGATCCTGATGGTTTTAAATGATTTAATAACCATTTCTTTTTGGACGAGTTTGTAGAAGTTAGGGGATAAAAAATTGTTGAATTTTTTTTATTAATATCACTGATTGGTTTGTTTTTATCACTATTAGTGATTATCGTAGCACAACCGTTTCCAGCACATATCTTTGCTGCTAAAATTTTTGTGGCCATTCCTCCACTACCTAGCTCAGAAGATTGATAATTTCCAAGTTCTTGAATTTTTTGATCAATTTTAAATACCTCTGAAATTTTTTTTACATCCTTGTCTTTTTTTGGATTACCTTGATATAACCCATCAATATCACTTAATAAAATTAATAAATCAGCTTCAATCATTTGTGCTACTCGTGCTGCAAGTCTATCATTATCACCATAGCGAATTTCTTCAGTAGCAACAGTGTCATTTTCATTTATGATTGGGATTATGTTTTTGCTTTGTAATGATGATATTGTATTTCTAGCATTCAAATATCGTCGTCTTTCTTCACTATCTTCTAATGTTAATAGAATTTGAGAAACACCTATCTTGTATTTTCCTAGTTTAATTCGCCATTGATGGGCTAATTCAATTTGACCAACTGAAGCTGCTGCCTGTTTATCTTCTAATTTCCTTAACTTTGTATTTGAAATACTTTTTGCACCTAATGCAATAGCGCCGGAACACACAATCACAATTTTTTTTGTTTTATTCAATTCAGCAATGTCTTTACATAAATTATCTAACCATTTAGATTTGATTTTTTTTGTTTTAGAATCAACAATTGAATTTGAACCAATTTTTACAACTACTTTTTTATATTTTTTAATCATTTGTGATTTCATTATATTTGAATAAATAATCGATTAGATCATCTATACCTTCATTATTAAAACTTGATATAAAAAGAATATCAGAATTTAACTTTTGATTAATCTTAATTTTTTTTTCTTCTAAATTTTCATTGAGTAAATCAACTTTGGTTAAAACAATTATTTCTTTTTTTGAAGATACTTTTTCACTATATTTTGAAATTTCATTTCTTACTGTATTATAGTTTTCGTACCAATTTTCGTCATTTATATCTACTAGATGAAGTAAATATTTACATCTCTCAATATGTGCCAGAAATTTATCTCCCAAACCCTTTCCCTCATGTGCACCTTCTATCAAACCTGGGATATCTGCTAATACAATTTCTTTATCAAAGCGCTTTACGGTGCCAAGTACAGGATGTAAGGTTGTAAATGGATAATCCCCAATTTTTGGGTTAGCATTTGAAATTGTTGATAACAGAGTTGATTTACCTGCATTAGGTAAGCCTATTACTCCTATATCTGCAAATAATTTGAGTGATAACCATATCCATCGTTCTTCTCCTAATTCACCTTTTGTAAATTTTCTTGGAGCTTGGTTAACTGATGATTTAAAATGATTATTTCCTAAGCCGCCATTACCACCCTTTAATAAAATGTATTCTTCATCAATTTTTGTTAGATCAGTTAGCAATACCGTTTTATCTTCATTGAAAATTTCTGTTCCAGGTGGAACTTTAATAACCATGTTGCTTCCATTCGCTCCTGTTTGATTTTTTCCCCTTCCATTTTCACCTTTCTTTGCTTTAAAATGTTGTTGGTATCTAAAATCAATTAGTGTGTTTAAATTATCATCCACTTTAAAAATAATATTTCCACCTTTGCCTCCATCGCCTCCATTAGGGCCACCAAACTCAATATATTTTTCCCTACGAAAACTAGCGCAGCCATCTCCACCATTACCTGATGCAATATATATTTTTGCTTGATCTAAAAATTTCATAATAAATTTTTAATTAATTGGGATTATTGTTCTGTGGGAACAACTGATACAAAAGTTCTTACTCTTGTTTTTTTAAAAGCTACTTTTCCATTTATTGTAGCAAATATTGTGTGATCTTTACCTATGCCAACATTATCACCTGGATGAAACTTTGTACCTCGTTGCCTAATAATAATGTTTCCTGCTATTACGTTTTCACCGCCAAATTTCTTAACTCCAAGTCTTCGACCCGCTGAGTCTCTTCCATTCCTAGAACTACCACCTGCTTTTTTCGTTGCCATTATTTATCTTCTTTTTTAGTTTTAACAGTTTTTTTAACAGTTTTCTTTACTGATTTTTTCTTAGTAGGTGAAGCTTTATTTGTTGCTTTTTTTGCAACTGTCTTCTTTTTTGCAACTTTTACCACTTTAGAATCACTTTTTTCTTTAGTAGCTTTAGTTTCAGTTTTTTTAACTTTTTTTATTTCAGGTTCAGCAGTGGACTTTTTTCCACCATAAGAAATTGATTCTATTCTTAATACAGTTAGATATTGTCTATGACCTTGTGTTAATCTGTAATTTTGTCTTTTTCTTTTTTTAAAAACTATTATTTTTTTATCTCTGATTTGATCAACAATTTTTGCTTCAATTGAAGCATCTTTTAGTAATGGCTCGCCCAAGCTATTTGTGTTTTGATCACTGATCGCTAATACATCAGTAATTGACACTTTATCACCTTTTGATCCTTCAAGTTTTTCTACTTTAAGTATCTGACCAGCTCTTGCTGAGTATTGCTTTCCACCAGTTTTGAAGATTGCTAACATATCTTTTGAGAGCGGGGTTTATAGTGAACAATGTGAATAGTCAAATTAAAAATATGCCGTAAATACTGGAAATATAGACCTTAAAAGCTATCTTTTGCTTTTCGCAAATAAGCAAACAATTCAAAGTCTGTAAAACCTAGCTCTTTCTTAATCATAGAACCTAATTTTGAATTTTGATTCAGGTATAAGTTATAGTATTTTTCATCCTCTAACAGAAAAGGTACAGATTTTCCTTTATAATTTAAATCATCATTAATTTTATTTCTAACTGTCAAATAAACATCTTCTTTTTTAAGTATTTTCTCAAGAAAATTTAAATTGTTTAAAGTATATTCATGACCACAATAAATAATTGTATTTTTATCTAATTCATTAATTTTTTGTAAACTGTTAAACATTTCATTTAATGTTCCTTCAAACACACGACCACAACCAAGTCTGAATAGTGTATCACCACAAAATAAAACACCATTATTTTCATCATAGTAGATTATATGATCTAATGTGTGCCCGGGTGTTTTTATTATTCTAAATGTATTTAAGCAAGAGTTGACCTCATCTTCATCACGTAAAACAAATCTTGTATTTTCAATCTGAGCACTTGGAGAGTGTATATTAACTCCTGGAAAAGCATTAAGTATTCCTTTTACACCTGATGTGTGATCTTTATGATGATGTGTAATAAATATATCTTCTATGGTTAAATTGTTTTCAAGAGCAAAATTTAATATAGGAGTACTATCAGCAGGGTCTATAACACAGCTCTTTAGCGTATCATTGTATAAAACAAAAGAGTAGTTATCTTCTAATTGATTTAAAATTTCAACTTTCATCTAATAACTAATTTACAATAACAGAATTTTTTGCAAAAACTTTTTTTGATGATTTAATTTTGATTGGTTCAAAATTTTTATAACTTAATAAAAAGATAGCTTCATGAGTGAAAAAATTAACTCCAGTAACTGATTCACTTATATCAAATTGCCTACCTTTAGATGTTAATCCAATACTCTTTTCAATCACAATATTCATTTCATTACACAAATTCAAAAAATCCTTAATTGTAAAAAAATGAATGTTTGGTGTGTCATACCATGTATAAGGTAAACTTTCTGTTACTGGCATTTTTCCTGATAATAAAAGTTGTAATCTTATTTTCCAATGTCCAAAGTTAGGAAAAGAAACTATTGCTTTTGATCCTATTCTTAATAAATCAGACAGAATATCTTTAGGCTTCATCATTGCTTGTAAGGTTTGACTTAAAATTACATAATCAAAACTATTATTTGAATATTGAAATAAATCTAATTCAGCATTTCCATGTACAACATTGAACCCTCTTGCTATAGCATTAGCAGCTAAATCTCTATTTAATTCAATGCCATGTGTAATCGCATTACGATTATTTTCTAACTGTTCCATGAGACCGCCATCACCACATCCAATATCTAAGATTTTTCTATCTTCTGCGATAAGTGTTTCAATAAGAGACCAGTCTTTTCTTATGCTATTAATTTTATCCATCTATCTTCGCAAAGTTATTTGTTAGAAAACCTTTTATTACATCATCTAACTGTGGTTCCTCTAATAAAAAACTATCATGTCCTTTATCGGTATCAATTTCTAGAAAGCTTACTTCTCTTGATAGAGAGTTTAATTGATTTACAATTATTTTACTTTCTATTGTAGGGAATAACCAATCCGAGGTAAATGAGACTATTAAATATTTTAAATGCTTATTTGGATTATGACTAAACTCGACATTTTTTCTAAATGTTTCATCATGATCAAAATAATCCATAGCTCTTGTTAAATAAAGATATGAATTTGCATCAAATCTTTCAACAAATGATTTGCCTTGATATCTTAGATAACTTTCAACTTGAAAATCAGCATCAAATCCAAAAGAAATAATATCTCTTGATTGAAGTTTTCTTCCAAATTTTCTATGCATCGCATTTTCGGATAAATATGTTATATGTGCAATCATTCTTGCTACTGATAGACCTCTTTCTGGTACTTCATTATTTTCAAAATACTTTCCATTTTTCCAAATAGGATCACTCATTATTGCCTGTCGCCCAACTTCATGAAATGCAATATTTTGAGCCGAATGTTTTAAAGCTCCAGCAATATGTATTATATTTAAAATTTTATCTGGAAAATCGATTGCCCATTGAAGTGCTTGCATTGCTCCCATCGAACCACCAATGACAGAAAATAACTTCTCTATATTTAAACTTTCAATCAATAAAGATTGAGCCTTCACCATATCTTTTATTGTTACGGAAGGAAAATTACCACCATATGCAATATCACTTCCATTTTGTAACTCTTTAGGACCAGTTGAGCCAGCACAACCGCCGAGTACATTTGAGCAAATTAC
Organism: uncultured Alphaproteobacteria bacterium; assembly: GCA_902602695.1. Classification (GTDB taxonomy): domain Bacteria; phylum Pseudomonadota; class Alphaproteobacteria; order HIMB59; genus CACPNW01. The sequence goes on from CACKRO010000002.1 coordinate 44,354, forward strand.
AAAAAATTTGTTTGTATCAATTGGTTTATTAGGTCCAACCATTCTAGACCACCAACCTTCTCTCCCAGTAATGGGATTATTCCCAGCAACATATTGATCTCCAGTTAAAGCATGGCAAACAAGAATAGCATTAGTTCTATCAGTATTTAATTTGCCATATGTTTTGAATGCTAGTTTAAAACTATCTATTAAATCTCCTGATTCTAGTTTTAAATTAATATTCTCGAAATAGGCTATTTCGCTTTCCAGTTTTGTGTCAGTAGTAAATTTTGTATTCATATTTTTTAAGTCTAACACTATTTGAAAGAATGAAGGAGGAGTGTAAACGCTTTAGCTGATTATTGCTCCACCCGCAAGCTGTCTCAAATCGGTGATAATCGGTCTTATATTTATATATCTTTCTAAGTCAATAAATCGTCATTATTTAAATTAAATACTACTTTATTTTGATTTATCGTAAGATAGTTTGTAAAGAAACCTCCAAAATTATGAAAAATAAAGAATTAGACAATTTACGAAGCAAAATTAATAACATTGATGATGAAATTTTATCTTTATTATCTAATCGATCTAAAATTGTTTTAGAAATAGGAAAACACAAAAAAGATAATTCAGTTGTTGATCCAGATAGAGAACAAAAAATTCTCAACAGATTAAGCTCTAAATTTACAGGATCTTATCCAAAAGATACTATTGTTAGACTTTGGAGAGAAATTTTTCAATCTTCTGAAAAACTTCAAAAATTAACCAAGGAAAATATTCAATCAAAAAGATCTATAGAAAACATTAATGTTTATAAAGGTGGTAAGGCAAAATTAAATAACAATAAAAGAGTTATCAAACTTTCTTCAAATGAAAATCCCTATGGTGCTTCACCAAAAGCAATTGAATTGTTAGAAACAAAAAATCTTAATCATGATTTACACAGATACCCAGAAATTGATGGATCATCATTAAGAGAAGCAATAGCTAAAAATTTTTCTATTGAAAGTAATAGAATCATTCTTGGCTCTGGTTCAGATGAAGTTTTATTATTTGCAGCTTTGGCATTTTGTCAAGATGGCGATGAAATTCTCCACGCTAATCATGGCTTTGAGATGTATTCAATTGTGAGTAAAGTAGTGGGCGCAGTTCCAAAAAAAATTGAGGAAGATGTGAATTTTAATTTAAATATTGAAAATCTCATAACTCAAACAAATGACGCTACTAAAGTAATTTATATTGCATCACCTAATAATCCTACGGGAACTTATTTGTCTAGAGATCAACTTGTGAAATTAATGAATAGTATTTCTAAAAATATTATAGTTGTTATAGATGGGGCATATGTCGAATATGTGCAAAAAGACGATTATGATAAAGGATTTAGTTTAACGGATAAATATGAGAATATAATTTTAACAAGAACATTTTCAAAAACATATGGACTCGCAGCTTTAAGAGTAGGCTGGTGTTATACCAGTCAAAAAATAGCTGATATAATTAATAAAATAAAACCTCCTTTTAATACGACAACTATTTCACAGTCTCTTGCAATTAAAGCTTTGGAGGATAAAGAACATATTGAAAACTCCGTTAAATTAAATTCTGAAATTAAAGATTGGTTTGAAAAAGAACTTAAACTTCTAAATATTAAAACCAGACAAACTGAAGGAAATTTTACTTTAATTGAAACTTCAGAAGAAGAAGCTGAGAAAATTAGTAATCACCTTATGAATGAGGGCATTATTATAAGGCGTTTAAATAGTTATAATCTGCCTAATTTTTTGAGAATTAGTATTGGTACGAAAGAAGAAATGGATTTAACAGTTGAAAGTTTGAAGAAACTCAATGTCTAAAATAACTTATGATTCAGCCCTGGTCATTGGTATGGGATTAATTGGATCATCTATAGCAAGGGTACTCAAGGAAAAACAATTATCAAAAAAAACTTTTGCCATTGATAAGGACAGTGATGTAATAAATATTTCAAAAAATTTAAATCTTGTGGATGCAATAAAGAGTGATTTAAATGAATATAATCAACAATTTGATATTATTTTTATTTGTACGCCTTTAAGTTCATATAGGGATATATTTAAGCAGTTGAATAGCTATGTTAATGAAACAACACTAGTAACAGATGTTGGTTCTACAAAAGTAAGTGTTATAGAAGATTTTAAAGAATCAATTAATAATAAAAAAATTTTGTTTGTTCCTGCCCACCCTATTGCTGGATTAGAGAAAAGTGGACCAGAATTTGGTTTCGCAAAGCTGTTTGAGAATAGGTATTGTATTTTAACCCCAATAGAAACTCAGAGTGAGATAACAAGATCAATTTCAGATATTTGGGAGTCATTTGGAATGAATATAGAAATCATGGAACCTAAACGTCATGACAGAGTACTAGCAATGACATCTCATATTCCACAACTCATTGCATATTCTGTCGTAGGAACTGCAACAGAGCTTGAATCTCAAATGAAAGATGAAGTAATTAAGTATTCAGCTGCAGGTTTTAGAGATTTCACAAGATTGGCAGGTAGTGATCCAGTAATGTGGCGTGATGTTTATGAAAAAAATAAAGAAGCCGTTTTAGAAATGCTTGGTCGTTTCAGTGAAGACCTACTTACTTATCAAAAAGCAATAAGAAATAATGATTTAAAATATTTGGAAGAAAAATTTATAAAATCAAAAGAAATCAGAAAAATTATTGAAGAGATTGGTCAAGCAGGAACTTTTGATCCCACAGAAAAGAATTAGTTATCCAATAATAAATTTGAAGCAGTTTCTATTCTATTTTGAACTTCGTTTAACAAAATTTTTTTATCTAAACCTTCATCAATTGTCGGTAAAAATTTTATAGTAATTAATCCTTTTTCTAATACCCATGATTGTTTTGGCCAACATAAACCTGAATTTAAAGCTACAGGAAGGATTTTTCTTTTTGTATGATTATAAATTCCAATAAAACCTGTCTTATAATCAGGTTCACTACCAGGTAGCTTTCTTGTTCCTTCGGGGAAAATAATAATTGAAGATCCAAAAGATAATTTTTTTTGAACTTTTTGTAACATATCTCTCATAGCTTTTGTTCCACCATCTCTATTGATCGCAACCATATTAGACTTGAATAAATATTGTCCAAAAATTGGTATAAAAAAAAGCTCTCTTTTATGGACAAAGAAACAATCTTTTAAATAGTAATAGAGTGCGAGTGTCTCAAATGCGGACTGATGTTTAGACGCAATTAATACACTTTCATTTGGAATATTTTTTAAACCCTCAATTTTATGTTTAATATTGCATATAAGATTAAGAAAAACAAAAATAACACGTATCCAAAGTTTGGTTGGATATTTAAGTAAATAACTTGGTAATAAGAGAAAAGGTAAACATACAATACCCATCAACAAAGTCCATATAACCAAGGAAATATAAAATATTATACTTTTTAAAATTAACATACTTAATGATTTTGTTTTATATACTAGCCTGACTGATCTATATATAATTTATGTTCATTGTTTGCTCTAATTGTGAATTCAAGTATTTAGTAAATTCTGCAGATCTTAAACCAAATGGTAGAATGGTTGAATGCGCAAATTGTAATCATCAATGGTTTCAAGAATCAGATGATACTGACATTGCATCATCAGTCCCATCTACAAAAAAAGAGGAATTAGATCAAAATTTAAAAAATAATAAACAAAAAGAAAAATTAGAAAAAGGTCCAGTCAGAAATTTACCTAGTACAGTTGTAAGACAAGAGAAACCAAGTGTTATTAATTCAACTATAGTAATTGCTCTAGCTACAGTTGTGATTTTAGCAATATGGATTTATCGATCCTACGGTGTAAATACTTTTATTATTATTGATTTTTATATTAGGGAATTTTTCTTTAATTTAAATTTGATAATTTCAGACTTAGCTAAAATTATACACAATACTTTAAATTAGTTACAACCAACTCGGAATAATATCAGCTTCAATTGTTTTCTCAATTTTCTCTGGAGAATAAATAATTGCATAATTATCATTGTGAACTAAAATTTCAGAGGGCAATGGTCTAGAGTTATAATTTGAAGACATTACTTTTCCATAGGCCCCAGTATTTTTTATAACTAGTAGATTACCAATTTTTTGTTTAGCCAATTTAATATTTTTTAAAAATATATCTGAACTTTCACAAATTGGACCAGCAATGGCATAATTCATAAATTCCTCTGAGTTTACATTTATCGCTGATATTTCATGATGAGCACCGTACATAGCTGGACGTATTAATGTATTCATGCCAGCATCAACAATTAAATAATTTATACCTCCATTATTTTTAATTGTAATAATGGAAGTAACAGTAATTCCTGCCTCAGCAATTAAATACCGACCAGGTTCAAAAGATAATTCATAGTTTGTTTTTGTAAAACAATTATCTAGTTCCTCTTTTACCATCCCAATATTAAAATCTGGATCAGAATCCTTATATTTAACATGGAATCCTCCACCCAAATCAACATGTTTTATATTAATACCTGATTCAATAAACTTATTGGCAGCCATTTTCATTTGATTAAAAGTATTTTTAAAAGCTTCAATTTTACTAATTTGACTTCCAATATGACAGCTAATACCAACTAAATTTAAACTTTTACAACTTTTAACTAATTCAACAATTTTGTCTATTTTATCAATTTCGATACCAAACTTATCCGTTTTTTTGCCAGTAGAAATTTTATTCAAAGTTTCTCCATCAATATCTGGATTAAGCCTGACACCAATATCAACAACCCTATTTTTTTCTGTTGCTAAACTATCGAGCAATTTAATTTCTTCTAAAGATTCAGTATTAATTAATCGTATATTTTTATGCATAGCATAGAGTAAGTCTTGTTCAGATTTTCCTACGCCTTCAAAAATAATTTTATTTGGATTAAAGCCAGCATCTAAAGCTCTTTTAAGTTCACCAACTGAAACTACATCTGCTCCAAGATCTAATGAGTTCATTAATTTCAAAATAGCTTGATTTGAATTAGACTTAATTGAATAAAAAATATTCTTGCCTAATATTTCTTTAGTTTTATTTACTTGATTAATAATTTTTTCTTGTGAATATACATAAAAAGGGGTTTCACAAACTTTCACTAAGTCATGCAATGAAGTACCCTCAATATGTGGGTCATTATTTTTATAATTAAGCATTTAATCAGTATTTATAACAACAGATTGTTGACGTTTTTTTTCTTCTTCTAATTTCTCTAAACATGCTTCATCACATGGGTATGTAATTACTGATTTGTCTACTTGATCCTCTGGTAAGCTTAATGGGCCAACTTTCCCACAACTAAAAGTAAACAACAAAAATGATAATAATATTAGTCTGATCATTATAGGTATTTTTTTATAGCAAATTGTATCATTTTTTTAGTAATTTTGGGAGCTGTTCCACCAAAACTAGTTTTTGAGTTTACACTATTAATAGCTGATAGCACTTTTTTTGCACCTGCTGTTATATTTTTGTCAAACTTTCTTAATTCATCAAGAGATAATGAATCTATATTTATTTTTTTTCTTGAACAATAAGCAACAACCTTTCCTGTAACATTATAAGCATCTCTAAAAGAATAATTAAGATTTTGGACTAACCAATTAGCTAAATCTGTAGCAGTGGCATTTGAATTGTCTATCAACCCTTTCATCTTAGTTTTATTAAATATTGATTTTGATAAAATTTCATTAATAACTTTTACGCACAAGAAAACATTGTCGTATGAGTTAAAAGTTAATTGTTTATCATCTTGTAAGTCTTTACTATATGAAAGAGGCAATCCTTTAACAATATTAAGCATTGAACCTAAATTGCTAATGATAATACTTGTTTTTCCTCTGACAAGTTCTGCGCCATCAGGGTTTTTTTTCTGTGGCATAATTGAACTGCCAGTTGAAAGATCGTCTGGTAAATTTATAAAATTAAATTGTTGGTTTGACCAAAGTACAATCTCCTCAGCTATTTTTGACAAATGAACAGCGATCAAAGATAAAACAAATAAAAATTCTATTACAAAGTCTCTATCTGAGACTGTATCCATTGCGTTTTTTGTTGGTTCTCTAAATCCTAATTCTTTAGATGTATATTTTCTATCAATAGGAAATGAAGTTCCTGCAAGTGCAGCTGCACCTAATGGACTTTCATTTAAACGATATAAACAATCTTTAAGCCTTGTTCTGTCTCTACCAATCATTTCAACATAAGCTAAAACATGATGAGCTAATGATATTGGTTGAGCAATCTGTAAATGTGTATAACCAGGCATAATTGTTTCAGTATTTTTATTTGCAATATTAATCAAAGTTTTCTGAAATTTCTTTAGTTCACTATCTAAGAATTTTGATTCTTTTTTAATCCATAATTTTAAATCAGTTACTACTTGATCATTTCTAGATCTTGCCGTGTGAAGTTTCCCTGCAACTTTTCCAATTTTTTTAAATAATAAACTTTCAATATTCATATGAATATCTTCAAGTTTTTTTGAAAAAACTACTTTGTTTTTTTCAATATCTCTTTCAATTGCTTTAAGCCCAGAGACTATTGCACTTTGTTCTTTTTTGTTTATTATTTTTTGCTTCCCAAGCATTTTAGCATGCGCAATTGAGCCTGCTATATCTTCCTCATAAAGACGCTGATCAATATCTATGGATGAATTAATATCATCTAAAATTTCGCTTGGTCCTTTTGAAAAATGGACATTTCTTGAAGGGTTTTTTTTCATTTTCCGGGCCTATAAGAGATATTTATATTAATTTCCACTCTTATGCTTAAATTATTTTCATACATCAAATTTTTCTTATATAAGCTCAGCTTTATAGAACTCATATGAATATTAAAAAAGTAGTAGTTATAGGATCTGGGACTATGGGTAGTGGGATTGCTGCACAGGTTGCTAATGCAGGAATTTCTGTAACTCTTCTTGATCTGCCTTCAAATGAAGGATCAAGAAATCAAATAACAGAAAAAGCTAAAGAAAGAATTATAAAATCAAGACCTCCACTACTTGTAGAAAAAACTAAGGCAGAACATATTGAAACTGGAAATATAGAAGACGATTTCTCTGCTGTCTCAGAAGCTGATTGGGTTGTTGAAGCTGTAGTAGAAAGAATTGATATTAAACACTCTATATATTCTAAAATACAAGAAGCACGTAAACCCTCTTCTATAATCTCATCTAATACCTCAACTATTCCTTTGAAAGTTTTATCTGCAAATATGTCCGAGGATATGAAGAAAAATTTTTGCATCACACATTTTTTTAATCCAGTTCGTTACATGGCTCTTTTAGAAATTGTTACTGAGCCAATTAATGATACTGAAAAAATTAATTTCTTAAAATCTTTTTGTGATGAACAACTTGGAAAGGGTGTAATCATTTGTAATGATACTCCAGGATTTATTGGAAATAGGATTGGTGTTTATGCAATGCAAGTTGCTATGACTGAAGCATTTAAAATGAATATATCAATTGAAGAAGCAGATGCGGTATTTGGAAGACCAATGGGTATTCCTAAAACAGGTATTTTTGGTTTGTATGATTTGATTGGTATAGATTTAATGGCAGATGTCTTAAAAAGTTTCATTAAAGAATTACCAATTGAAGATCCCTTTCACGAAGTTGCTCAAGAAATTCCGTTAGTAAAAAAACTAATTGATACAGGTTATACTGGAAGAAAAGGCAAGGGTGGTTTTTACAGAATGAATAAGTCAGATGGTAAAAAAACTCTTGAAGCAATTAACCTGGAAACTGGAGAATACTCTCCTAGCAAAAAAATAAATTTAGGATTAGGTGATAAAATAGATATTAAAAAATTAATTGAAAGAGATGATAAATATGGCAAGTATGCAAAATCGATACTAACAAAAGTAATTAGATATGCTGCTTTTCTAATTCCTGATGTTTCATCTAAATATATAGATATTGATGATGCTCTAAGATTAGGCTTTAATTGGACTATTGGTCCATTCGAGATGTTATCAAATATAGAAACAAATTCTTTTATTCAGGAAAATACTGACATCAATTATTTTGAAACAATTCAAAATAATTTTAAATTTGAGAAGAGACCAGGCTATCTTGATCCTAATATTGATAATCTTAGATCTCTTAAATTAGACAAAACATTTCATAACGCTTCTGCAAACGTACAAGACTCTTCATCTTTTCAAATTGTAGAATTTACCACTAAAGCCAACGCTCTTAGCACAGACTCTATGCTTGCTTTAAAAGAAGCTGCACAAAATAATAAAAGCACAATTATAATAAATGAAGCAATGCAATTCTCAGCAGGTGTAAATTTAAATTATGTAATGGATTTTGCTAAAAATAATGAGTGGTCAAAAATTGAAAAATTTATCGTAGATTTTCAACAAACCTGTAAGGCAATCAAATATGCAGATAAACCTTTTATTGCAGCACCTTCTGGTTTAGCAATTGGAGGAGGATTTGAAGTAGTTCTTCACTGTGATTACTCTGTCTCACATACAAATGTTGTTCTAGGTCTTGTTGAATCTCTAGTTGGTCTAATTCCTGCAGGTGGTGGGTGTAAGGAAATGTTGTGGCGTTGGCTACAAACACCTGAAGGAAAAGAAAATTCAGAATATGCTTCTATGAAAGTCTTTGATCTTATTGGCTATGCTATTACTTCAAGTTCACCAAACGAAGCAAAACCTAATCAATTTTTTCTTAGTAAAGATAAGGTCGTAATTAATAGGGATAGACAACTTACAACAGCTATTGAATTACTTAATAATATTGAAAGCAGTTATATCAAACCCAGCGAACCTACATTCAGACTTGGTGGAAGTTCTGTAAAAGATAAAATGTTTGAAAAGTTAGAAAAACTTTACAGTGAAAAGAAAATAATGGATCATAGCTTAGAAGTTGGAAAACAAATTGCTTTTGTTTTAAGCGGTGGTGATACAAATATGAATTCTGATCTAACTGAAGATGATCTATACAATTTAGAGCTTGAAGCATTCATGAGACTTATCCAGATGTCTAAAACGCAGGAAAGAATAAAACACACATTAGAAACAGGAAAACCATTAGTAAATTAATTTGATTTCTTGTAGTATCGATTAAAATTTGGAGGAATGGATGAATAATTTCGATACAAATCTTGATAAAAATACTGCTAATTTTGTTCCTTTATCTCCCTTAAGTTTTATTTCTCGTGCTAAAGATATTTATCCAAATTATGAGTCACTTGTTTATGGTAAAAGAAGTTATACTTGGAAAGAAACCTATAACCGTTGTACGAAATTTGCTAGCGCTTTAGAAAAACAAGGTATTGGTAAAGGAGATACTGTTTCCATAATTGCAGCTAATACACCTGAAATATTTGAGGCTCATTATTCTATTCCCATGATCGGTGCTGTAATTAATACAATTAATACAAGATTGGATGCAGAAACAATTGCATACATTCTAGATCATAGTGATGCAAAATTATTAATCACAGATTCACAATTTTCACCTACCATGAAAAAAGCTTTAAGCCTTTATGGAAAAAATATTCCTATTATTGATATTCATGATGATCAAGCATTATTTAAAGAAGGTGAGGGTGAAAGAATAGGTAAATGGACTTATGAAGATTTTCTTTTAACTGGAGATGATAATTTTGAATGGTCTTTACCTGATGATGAGTGGCAGGCTATCTCTTTAAGCTATACCTCAGGAACAACAGGAAAACCCAAAGGTGTTGTCTATCATCATAGAGGTTCTTATCTAATGTCAACAGGTAGTGTAACGGCATGGAATATGACTAATAAATTAACTTTTTTATATACAGTGCCAATGTTTCATTGCAATGGATGGGGTTATCCATGGACTGCTGCATTAATTCACGCCAAGGTTGTTTGTTGCCGATATATTATTGCTAAAGATATTTACAATTTGATTGATCAACATAAGGTTACTCATTTTGGAGGTGCGCCAATAGTATTAAGTTTAATTGCAAATGCACATGAAAAAGATAAAAAAGTAATCAATCATAAGGTATTTGTTCTAACTGCTGGTGCGCCACCTACAAGTGCCATCCTTGAGAAAATGGATAACCTAGGTTTTGAGGTAATGCATGTTTACGGATTAACAGAAACATATGGACACATATTACAATGTGCATGGAATGAAGAATGGAATGAACTTCCTAAAACAGAAAAAGCAGATATTAATTCTAGGCAAGGTGTTCGTTATCCTAATACAGAAGAAGTTATTGTTGCTGATCCAGATAGTCATAAACGTGTTCCAATGGATGGTAAGACAATGGGTGAAATACTTATAAGAGGTAATGTTGTGATGAAAGGATATTATAAAAATAAAGATGCTACTGAAACATCTATGAAGAATGGCTGGTTCCATTCTGGAGATTTAGCCGTTGTTTATCCTGATGGTTACATTCAAATTAAGGATCGCTCTAAAGATATTATTATTTCAGGTGGAGAAAATATTTCATCAGTCGAGGTAGAAAATGTTGTAGCAAAACACGACTCTGTTTCTCTTGTTGCCGTTGTAGCTAAACCAGATGAAAAGTGGGGTGAAACTCCTTGTGCATTTGTTGAATTAGCCCCTGGAAAAAATGCCACAGAAGAGGAAATTATACAGTTTTGTAAAGAAAATATGGCTGGATTTAAGAGACCAAAGCATGTAATCTTTGGTGAATTACCAAAAACTTCCACAGGGAAGATACAAAAATTCGAATTAAGAACTAAAGCAAAGGAGTTATAAATGGACCCAAAAACTTATAAATTTGACACACTCAGTCTTCACGCAGGTTATCAGCCTAGCAAAAACGCTGGTTCAAGACAAGTGCCTATCTATCAAACAACTTCATATATGTTTGATGATGTTGACCATGCGGCAGCACTTTTTAATCTAGAAAGAGGTGGTCATATTTATAGTCGTATGTCCAACCCAACAGTACAAGTCTTAGAAGAAAGAGTTTGTGCACTAGAAGGAGGAACAGCTGCTCTTGCAACTGCATCTGGAATGAGTGCAATATTTTTAACGATCATGACTCTTTGTAATGCTGGTGATCACATGGTTGTTTCTTCTCAGCTTTACGGGGGAACAGTAAACTTATTTAGATTAACACTTCCTAAGTTTGGCATTAAAACAACATTTGTAAAACCAAGAGACACAGAAGGTTTTAAAAAAGCTATTCAACCAAATACCAAAGGTATTTTTGGTGAGCTTGTTGGTAATCCTGGTAATGAATTAATGAACATGCCTGAAGTATCAAACATTGCTAAAGAAGCAGGTATCCCACTTATTATAGATAGTACCTATCAAACTCCATATTTATGCCGACCTTTTGAACATGGTGCTGACCTTGTAGTTCACTCACTTACTAAATGGATGAGTGGTAATGGATCATCTATGGCAGGAATTTTAGTTGAAGGTGGAACATTTGATTGGATGCAGAATGATAAGTTTCCAACTATGACTGAACCGTACGAAGGTTATCATGGATTATCATTTGCTGAAGAATTTGGCCCAACTGCATTTACAATGATGGCAAGAGCTGAAGGAATGAGAGACATGGGACCTTGTTTAGCTCCTCAAAATGCATGGAACATTTTACACGGACTTGAAACCCTTTCTCTTCGTATGGAAAAACATTGTTCCAATGCTTTGAAGATGGTTGAGTATTTATCAAATCATGAAAGTGTCGCTTGGGTATCTCATGCAAGTGCACCTGGTCATCCAGATAAGGAACTAGCAGAAAAAATTCTTCCTAAGGGAACTGGCTCAATGATTGCCTTTGGAATTAAAGGTGGAAAAGAAGCAGGAGCTGCGTTTATTAACAATGTTAAGCTTGCATCTCACTTAGCAAATGTAGGTGATGCAAGAACATTAGTTATCCATCCGGCATCAGCAACTCATTCACAAATGGATGAGGCAACTTTAAAATTTGCTGGATTATCTCATGATATGATTAGATTATCTGTTGGCTTAGAAGACTTTGAAGATATCGTAAACGATTTCGAAGATGGATTTAGAGCTGCAAAAAAACCTCGTTTAGTTGCAAACAAATAAATGAAGTTTAAAGTTCGCGGTATTGATACGTTTGCCTCCACTGGAGGCAGACCTTTTGATAAAAATAAACCTCTTATTATATTTGTACACGGTAGTGGACTAAGTCACATGGTTTGGGTTTTACAAACACGTTACTTTGCATTCCGTGGATACAGCGTTTTAGCTGTTGATTTGCCAGGTCACGGACTATCTTCCGGTGAAAGTTTAAAAACTATTGAAGAAATGGGAGATTGGGTTGGTGATGTAATTGGAGCAGTTGGATGTAAAGAAGCTTCACTAGTTGGACACTCTCAAGGATGTCTTGTAACAATGGAATGTGTTGCGCAACACCCAGAAAAAATTAAAACCTTAACTCTGATGGGTGGTGCGTCTGCAATTCCGATGAACCCAGAATTATTACAACTTGCTGAAGAGAGTAATCCTAAGGCTGTTGATCTCATGATGGATTTTGCGCACGGTCCAGCAGGACATTTTGGAGGTCATCCTGTTCCAGGTCTATATCACCTAAATGTTGGTTCCATGATTGTTCAAAATAAAGAAATTAAAGATACCTTGGGTGTGGATTTTAGAGCATGCGATAATTATAAAAATGGACCTGAGATCGCTAAAAAATTAGATTTACCAACTCTTTCTATATTAGGTGCACAAGATAGAATGTGCCGTTTAAAAGATGGAAAAATTCTTGCTGATTATATTAAAGGTTCGGAAGTAAAGATTATTGAAGATTGTGGGCATATGATGCTCTTAGAAGAAGCAGATCAAACATTAGAAATTCTAAAGAAGTTCATAGCTGAACATTATCCTTTACCCAATTAGATAACTTTAAAAATTAAATCAAAGACTACTTATTTTCTTCTTTATCAGGTCTTGTAAGTTCTTCGAGTTTACGCATTTCCTCTTCCATTTTAAGCTTTTCTTGCTCTTCACGTTTCTTTTTACGTTCTTCAGCTTTCTGTTTAAGTTTAAGCTCTTTCTGCATTTTGCGGTCTCCCGCTTTGGATTTGTGATTAAAGTGAATGCCCATATAAACCTGGCAACTTTATACTAAATATTATGAAATATTTCTAGAGTCTAAATGCTAATTTCTTGCCAGCCAGACAATTAATACAAAAACAAATATAGCTATTGCTTGAAAAAGTACCCTTAGACGCATTAGTTTATTACTGTGATTTTTGTTTAGCTTTCCATTTACTGCCATGGCAATAACACCAACCACAACAACTGCTAGTGTTGCAGCCATGAATAAGACAAGTATTATTTGCATTGTACTCATACAGATATCTATATAAAACTTTTATTCTATGAAACAAGATTACTTAAATAAAGTGTTACATTATGGATAATATTTTAAAGGGCCCCTCAATTACAAAGCACCAAAATCCAAAAAAACTGATGATCATGCTTCATGGATATGGAGATAACGCTACTAATTTTATTCAAATTGCAAATTTAATTGATCAAGATGACTGGGCGATGAAATATGTTGCTTTAAATGCACCAGATACAATTCAAGATTATCCTATGGGGCATGAATGGTTTCAATTATATCTCAATGGCACTCATATTTCTAATGCTGGTGTAAAAGAATATGATGTAGCCAAAAAAAAAATATCTGAGAATGTTGAAAAAATTTATAACTCAATTTCTCTTTTGTTAGAAAATTTAAATTTAAAAATGACCGATTGTTTTGTTATGGGTTTTTCTCAAGGAGGTATGATGGCTTTTGAACTTGGGCAAATACTTCATAATCAGTTGGCAGGCTTAGCAATTATATCTTCAAGAATTATATCAAAAGAGCACAAGCCTAATAATGCATTTCTAAAAACACCAATTTTTATTTCTCATGGTGCTCAAGATGCTGTTTTACCTATTTCCAATTACAACGATTCACTTGAAGTCTTAAAAAAGAATAACTACAATTATGAAAATTATCTTATTGAAAGTGACGATCACACAATGTCACGAGAAACAATAACTTTTTTCCAGAATTTTATTAAAAAAAATATTTAAAGTAATCGAATCTTAATATTATACTACTATCTGTATAATATGACATGGGTGAGTAGAAACTAAAATGAGTATTGCAGAAAATCCAGCTTTGGTTCTTAATGCTGATTTTCGGCCGCTATCTTATTACCCACTTTCCTTATGTTCATGGCAAGACGCCATCAAAGCTGTTTTTCTTGAAAGAGTTTCAGTGATAGAAAATTATGAGCATGAAGTTCATTCTCCAAATCTTACTTTTAAGTTACCAAGCGTAATTGCCTTAAAGGATTATGTAACTCCTCAACGAAGACCTGCCTTTACCCGTTTTAATGTTTTTTTGAGAGATAACTTTACTTGCCAATACTGTACTAATCGTTTTCCAGCAAACGAATTAACATTTGATCATTTAGTTCCGAAATGTTTGCATGGAAAAACTACTTGGGAAAATGTTGTCTCAGCATGCACATCATGTAATTTAAAAAAGGGTAGAAAACTTATTCAGAATACAGATATGAAACTTTTTAAAAAACCTCTAAGACCATCTTCAATTCAACTACAAAATAATGGCAGGAATTTCCCACCTAATTTTTTGCATGAGACTTGGAGAGATTATTTATACTGGGATTCAGAACTAGAAAACTAGATTTTTTTTGAAATTGCAATTGCTGTTTTACATCCGAGCTCTATTACTTTTGACATAATTTTATATCCTGGTGCACTTTCAGCATCATGCTCTATACCAATATCGTGATGTTCAAGTTCATCATCTCTAAATTTAGAAATTGTTTTTTTTAAATCTTTATGATCATCTCCTAAGAGTTCCAGTTGTTCTTGGTAATGTTCACCTATTACTTTCTCAACAGCAACAGTACAAGCCATGGCAGCCTTTTCTCCCATTAATGCTGTGGACGCACCAAGCGCATAACCCGCAACATTCCACAAAGGAAGGAGAGCAGTTGGTCTAACTCTATGTTCCAAGATAAGTTCATTGAATTTATCAATATGTTCTTGTTCTTGATCTGCCATATGTTGAATTGTTTTACCAAGCTTTGAACTTTTGCCAAATATTGCTATTTGACCATCATATATTTTGGTTGCACCATATTCACCAGCATGATCGACTCTTATGATTTCTTCTAAAACTTCCCTATGAGTAGTTCTACCTGATGAAGAATTTTTTTTAGACGTTTTTTTCTTTTTTAATGCCATAGTTCTTAAATAAATAAATAGCATTTAAAATAAAAATAACTAGTAAAACAAGTGTATTAATTGAAGCAGCAGAAATACCAAAAAAACTCCAAATAACTTCATCACAACTGATTACTTGCTTTGATAATATCTGCGCTTTAAGGTCGGAAGCACTCTCACTATTCGTTAACATTACTGAACAGCCTGAAGGACCTTTAAGAATTTTATTTTCAACTCCAACATGCCATATAGAATAAAAGAGACCGTAAACTGCAGCTAATTGAATCAATAAATAAAACACAACTTTATTTAAATTTTTAATAATAAAAATAAAAACTAAACTTACTAAAATTAAATAATATGGATGTCTTTGTTTTAAACACAACTCACATGGTTGCAGATTAAAGAAGTACTCTGCAATTAATGCGGATGATATCGAAATTAGGGAAATGATAAATAAAAGTAAAGTCCAATTACGAATGATCATAAAAATCTAATTATAAACACACTGCCAACAAGTAAAATAAAAAATGTAATAGATAAGATATTAAAATATTTATCAATAAATAGTTTTATTTTTTCACCAAAAAAATACAACAGAATTGCAATTAAATAAAATCTAAGGCCTCTACCAATTATAGAAACTATAACAAATAAGTAAATATTTAATCCGAATACACCGCTTGCTATTGTAATAAACTTATAAGGAAATGGAGTTATACCAGCTCCCAAAACAATCAAAATACCAAATTCTTTATAATAATTTTCAAAAATACTAAACGAATTTTCTAAATGATAAAATTCAACTATATACAAACCAATCGAATTGAAAAAAAAATATCCAATTGCATATCCAAACATGCCTCCTAGAACTGAAGACAAAGTACAGATAAAAGCATAAAATAAAGCTTTTGTTTTTGAAGCCAATGCCATTGGTATCAAAAGTATATCTGGTGGAATTGGAAAAAACGAACTCTCAGCAAATGATATTAAACTTAAATACCATTTTGCATTTTTATGTTCTGCTTTTTTTAAAGTCCAAATGTAAATATTTTTAAGAAAATTCATTAATTATTACAATATAAATAATTTTGACTTATACTAATAACGATTTTAAATCTAAAAAATTTATCTTCTCAATATTTTTAAATGGAAACGACAGAAACCAAAGAATTAAAAACAGCATTTTTTGCAACTTTTTCTCAAGGATTATTTGCAACACTCATTTTTAGTACTTTTATGGTTAACACCCCAATTCTTTTTGAGTTAATAGAAATGACAAAAACTGAATTTTCAATAGGCTTTGTATTTTTTGGAATTTTTAATGTAATTACTAATCAATTAACCACGCGTTTTTTATTACCAAAAATTGGAAGTACAAATTGCTTAATAATAGCAAGACTAATGTATTCCTTTATTCCATTTTATATTTTTTATTTTTCAAACTATAATATTTTTATTTTAGTTTCTATATTCTGGGGAGTTTCTATTGGAATACAAGCGCCAAATATTTTTACACAAGTTGCTATTATAGAAGAAAGAACCAAAAAAATTCTTAATCCAATTTTTAAATCTTCTTTTAATTTTGGTTTTTTAAGTGGTGCAGCAATATCAAGTATTTGTCTTGGTTTTGACATTGATCCTATTTACACAACTTTTTTCATTGGGTTATTTGTATTTATTTCATCACTATCAATGTATTTTTTTGGTTTAGAAAAAAAATATGATGTAGTGAATAATAATCCAAGATTTGCAGTTCCAAACTTCAACATTATTTTATTTGCATCTATTAATATGTTTATTATTGCGTTTATGGGAATAATTGTTCAATGGTCACCTCTTTGGCTTGTTACCGATTTGTCAGCCCCAATATATCTAGTTGGATCAATTGTAATTTTTTTTAATGCTGGTGAGATCATTGGCAATATTTTTGCTTCTAGATTAATTAAAAAATTTAATGAATTAATTGTAGGCCCTTGTTTTGCAATGGTTGGATCAATAATATTATTTTTGAGTATAATTACTCAAAATATTACTATTATATTTTTATCGATAACAATATTTGGATTTTTAATTTCAAATGTTATGCCTATCGTATTTAGGCAGGCTGTATTGCACTCAAATAATCCAATACCTATAACAATTTCTCATATTTCAAGCATAGCTTTTGTAGGGGCTATATTTGGACCAGCAGTTGTCGGGATTTCCGCAGAAACATTTGGCTTAACATTTAATATGTACGTTTTAGGAGCAATTATGTTTTTGATTTCTCTATTAATGTATTTAATTATGTTCAAAAGTAAAAAAAAAATAGATAATAAAATACAAACATCTCAAAATTTTTAAGATTAGTTTTAAAACTAATATTTTAGAAAGATTAAATATTATGTCTGAATATAAAGTATTAAAAAGATCTTTTTATATTGCTTACTCAGTAGGCTCATTAAACATTTTTCTATTAACTATTTATATGGTTCATGTCCCAATTTTACTAGATATACTAAAAATTACAAAAGTAGAATTCTCATTTGGATTAACATTATTTGGTTTATTTAGTATAATATCTAATCAAGCAACTACACTTTTTTTGACCCCAAAGATTGGAACAAAAAATTGTATTGTCATTTCAAGAACAATTATATCTTTTTTACCTTTCATAGTTTTTTTTTCAGAAAGTTATTCTGTTTTTTTAATTGTATCATCTATTTGGGGTTTAGCTATGGGTATACAGGTACCAAATGTATTGTTACAAGTTAGTATTATTGAAAAAGAAACTTCAGAAATTTTAAACCCTATATTTAAATCAGCTTTTTCCATAGGTGTAATATGTGGTTCAATAACTGCCAGTATTGCACTTGGGTATAATTTTAATCCCATTAATATATTTATTTTTTTTGGTTTTATTTTTATTCTTTCAGCATTAACTATTTATTTTTTTGGATTACCAAGAAAATATGACATTGTGAGCAAAGGTTCAAAATTTACTCTTCCAAGTAAAGGTGTTTTTATATTTGGACTCATAAATATGCTTATTTTTGCTTCCATGGGAATAATTGCACAATGGTCATCATTGTGGCTGCTTAATGATCTTAACGCAGCTATTTTTATGGCTGGCTCAATAGTACTTTTTTTTAACATTGGAGGAATAATTAGCAATTTTTTAGCATCAAATCTTATCAATTTGTTTAATGAAAAAGTTGTAGGCCCTTACTTTTCCATAATAGGATCAATAATTCTGATAGTCAGTATTACAACAATGAACTTATATATAATTCTATTAGCTATGATAATTTTTGGATTTTTTACATCAAATCTATTACCTATAGTAATTAGATTAGCTGTTAAAATCTCTAAAGAGCCTATGCCCAAGACTATCTCTCATATAACTAGCATAGGTCAAGCAGGAGCTTTATTTGGTCCAGCAATTGTTGGTTTTGCTGCATCAATCTTTGGATTAACTTTTAATATGTATGCACTAGGTTTTATTTTTTTAGGTATTTCGTTTTTATTATTAACAGCTATAAAAAATAATACAGTGGTAGGAGTAGAGGGAATCGAACCCACACCACCGAAGTGACCGGATTTTGAATCCGGCGCGTCTACCAGTTCCGCCATACTCCCATATTATTTTTCCCTGTAATACTTGGTTTTCAAAGTTAAGTCTACCAACATGATAAGGAAATATTATTCGTAAAGTGTCTTAAAATATTTAATTCTTTATAAATTCACAAATCTACTTAAATTTTATAAAATAATTTTAAATTTAATAATTTTATTTTATGAACAAATTATTCACTGGAGACAATTTATATATACTTCATGGACTTAATTCAGAAAGTGTAGATTTAATTTATTTAGATCCACCTTTTAATTCAAAAAGAAAATTTGACGCCCCTGTTGGGAGTATAGCTGCGGGTGCATCTTTTGAAGATATGTGGAATTGGAGTGATGTAGATTCATTATATTTGGAAGAAATAATAAACAACTATCCATTTTTAGTTCAATTTATCCAAACTATTGGAAGAATTAATGGAGACTCTATGAAGTCTTACATTACTTATATGACACAAAGAATAATAGAAATGAAAAGAATATTAAAGAATACAGGATCATTTTATTTGCATTGTGATTCTACTGCTTCTCACTACTTAAAAATAGTTTGTGATAGAATCTTTAAAAAAAATAATTTTAGAAATGAAATTATTTGGAAGAGACTAAATGTTTCTGGCAAAGAGTCTCAATATAAAAAAAAGAAATACAGTTCTAACACTGATATTATTTTATTTTATACTAAATCAGATGATTATTTTATCAATCCGTATAGAAAACTAAATGAAGATGAAATGAAAATTAAATTTCCATACGGTAAATTTCCAAATAGATATAAATTAGGAACAAGACTTTTTAGGTCAACGACAGCTGGGCCAAGACCAAATTTATGTTATGAATGGAGAGGTTTTAAAAACAGGTCTGAAGCAGGTTGGGCACTAAGTAAGGAGAGACTTGAAGAGGAATATCAAAAAGGAAATATTGTAATTAAAAATGAAAAAAGTTTGGAAAGAAGATCATATGAAAAAGACTATAAAGGTGAGCCAATCTCTAACATATGGGATGATTTAAATGAATGGACAAAAAATGAAAGAACTAAATTTCCCACACAAAAGCCTTTAAGCTTAATGAAAAGAATACTTTTAACAAGTTCTAAAGAGAATGATGTCGTATTAGATCCATTTTGTGGATGTGCCACAACATGTATTGCCGCTCAACAATTAAATAGAAAATGGATAGGGATTGATATTAGTGAGGCCTCATCTAAAATTATGATTGATAGATTAAGTGATGATTCTGCATTATTTAAAGATTTTATTAATATTAAATCTCCTCCTAAGCGCTCTGATATTAAAGAGGTCCCAGTTTCAAACAGCTTAAGACAAGAAATTTATAATAATCAAAAAGGTCAATGTAATGCTTGTGATTTACAAACAGATTTAAGGCATTTTGAACTAGATCATATCATACCACGTTCTAAGGGAGGTGGTGATTATTTTGAAAACTATCAGTTATTATGCTCAAGTTGTAATAGAATAAAAGGTGATAGACCAATGGCTTATCTTCTCCTAAAAATCCAGAAAATAAATAAACTCCATAAATACGAATTAAGTTTTAGTTGATTGCGATAAAATTTCTAATTTTTTTTTCGTATGTAGGTCATATTTCTTACTATCTAAAAGTGCAAAGCGTCGTATGAGCGTCGCAATTTTTTTTTAATTTGAGTAAAAAATTTTATGATCATCATAATTATCCTGCTTCCAAACACGGAGATTATTAAGACTCTAATGAAAAATTATCGTATATGCAGACTGGGTTAGTGGTAAGGCCTATCACTAACCCTTTGCTTTTACCTTTCCTTTAATTTTAAAATATCATTTTAAATTAACAAATTAGATTTTTTTACCTATAAGGGCACATGCGTTTGTTAAGCAAATTTTTGATTCTTTTTTTTTCAATACACGTGGCATTTACTGTGGTTGCTTATTTTTATGGCTTTTCATTTACCTTCCCTTTTATCATGACAGAAGGCACTTATGTGCCTGAACATCGTTTACAAAGTTTACGTTTATCAACTTTTACCACTTTTGTTTATTTTGGTTTTCGATATTTATTCTTTGGTTCAGAAAAGTTGCATCCAATACAATTCTTAGGTGTTTCTTTATTTAACTTAGGTGTTCTAGGTGGTCTATGCCTTTATGTTAATGATATTAAAGACTCTTCAGAATATTTTTTAGTACCTTTTTTTATATTTTCATCAATAATTTTATATAACGCTGCCAATCCGAAAATTAGAAATTATTTTAAAACATAACATTAGATTATTTATACAGTTAAAATATTTTAATCAAAAAACGTATGAGCGTTAAATATTAAAAGATAACTATAATCTTATTGAATTAGTTTAGTTTTTTAAACGAAGTGACCGGATTTTGAATCCGGCGCGTCTACCAGTTCCGCCATACTTCCTTTATATTTTTCCAAGTATTACTTGGTTTTTAAGTTTAAGTCTATGAAGTTGTTTGGAGGAATTGAATTCGAAAAGTTTCGTAAGAGTGTCGCTATTTTTTTGGTTAATTTGAGTAAAAAATTTTATGATAATCATAATTATCCTGCTGCCAAACACTGAGATTATTAAGACTCTGATAAAAAATTAGCGTATAGGCCGACTGGGTTAGTGGTAAGGCCTATCACTAGCCCTTTTTATTTTAATCAAAAAAATCTTCTTTAAAATAAGTAGCACTTACTCAAATTAAAGATCATTTTATTGATAAAATCATTATAATAAAATTATGAAATTAATTTATTTTAAAGTTATTACTTATAATATTTATAGACTGTTAATTAAAAATTATTATGAATTCTTTTAATTCTAAAGAATATTTAAATTTTGTAAATATCTCATTAAAAAAAATGGATGATGGTTTTTATGAGGAATCATTAATTGATTTAAAGAAAGTAATATCTTCTAATTTTTTTAAAAAATTAAAAACCAATGATCAACTTTTTATTAGAAAAAGAATTAGTTGGATACAATTAACTCTGGGTTATTATGAGGAGGGTTGGAATAATTTTGTTTATAATTGGTTAAAGAATTCTCATAAATTTAAGAAAATACATGCGCAAAATAATTCAATTAAATATTTAATAAATTTTAGTCAAATAAAAAAAAATGATAAATTACTTATATGGAATGATGGGGGATTTGGTGATTATATATATCAGTTAAGATTTTTAGAACATTTAATTAATAGAATAGATTTAAAAATTTATGACAGCAAAATGAGTCATTTATTAAGGGATAAGGATTTAATAGTATCAAATTCCAAAAACTTTGATTGGCATTTACCAATTAACGAATTGCCTAGAATATTGAATCACAACCCCTCAAAAAATTTTAAATTTAACTACAACTATATGATTCAACCTTTTAAAAAATATCAAAAATTCAAAAATCATGTTGCTTTATGCTACAAAACTGACACAAGTAAGTCAAAGTCATTAGATTATAAGTTTTTAGAAAAATTATTTATTGAAAAAAAAAATATTAACTTTTTAATTCTTTCTAAAGATTTCAATAAGAAAGAATTATCATTTCTTTCATTATTTAAAAACATATCTTTTGTAAAAAATTTAGATAAGTCTAATCTTTTTATTGATACTTTTAATATTTTGAGTTCTGTTAAGTACGTTATTTCAGTGGATACGGCAGTAACCCATATTTCAGGTTATTTAGGTAAAAAAAACTATTTACTATTAAGTAACCCAGGATCATTTTATTGGGGAAATAAAAAAGAAAAAAGTTTAGATTACCCAAATCATATTATTTTAAGACAAAAAACTGCTGGGAATTGGATCACAGTAATTGATGATCTAATAAAATTAATTTAAAATATTATTTAATTATGGATTTCTTTAAATGGTTCGAAGACATTTTACCAAAATTAGAGAAGAGAGCAGTTTCAATGAAAAAAATTATTGATTATTTGGAGACTCTACCTTCCCCAATATTTATTCTTGAGACAGGCTGTTTAAGAAAAGTAAATAGTTTTGCTGGTGATGGCCAATCTACTCTTATATTTGATAATTATATACAATATAGAGGTAATAACTCAAAAATATTTTCTGTTGATATTAATGAATTCAATGTACGTGCCTGTAAAAATACAGTAAGTGAAAATGTTCATGTGGAATGTAGTGACAGCATAAAGTTTATTTCTAATTTTAATAAACTTATTAAAGATAACAAGCTATCACTTCTTTATTTGGATTCATTTGATGTGAATTGGGATTATCCTTTGGAGTCATCAGCTCATCACCTTAAAGAATTAACTGCCTCTATACCTTATATTAGTGAAGAAACATTAGTTGTGGTAGACGATGCACCTTTAAGTATGATTGGATATAGGGATGAGGACAATAACTTCAAATTAATCAAACAAACAAAAATTGGAGGTAAGGGTTATTTGGTACACGAATATGCTGTTGCAGTAGAAGCTGAAATTTATTTTAGTCACTATCAAGTAGGTTATAAAAAATTAATTAAATCAAATTAAAAATTTAGAGTTAAATCCTTATCTTTTTAGATTAAATTTTGAAGAAATACTTGTATATTCGCTATAACCCATTCTTGCTATATATCGCATCGAAACACTATCTACTTTATTCTTTTTAATAAATTTTTATTTATGTTAATATTTTCAAAAATTATTAAAAATAAATTTATTAATACAAAAATTTCGTAATGATTTTTTTTATAATATTTAAATATACCTACAGGAGGTTTTAATGCCAAAAGCATATTGGGTTGGAATGGTCGATGTGAAAAACCAAGATGAGTACAAAAAATATGCAGATTTAGCAGGACCAGCTCTTTTAAAAGCTGGAGCAAAAATTATTAGTAGAGGTGGAAAAATAAAAACTCTTGAAGGAAAGATGATTAACCGTGTAGTAATAGCAGAGTTTCCATCATTAAAAGATGCAGAAAAATTCTATGATTCTGATGAATATGTGAGTGCTCTAAAGTATCTTAACTTAGAAGTATGTGATCGTTCTTTAAATATTGCAGAAGGTGTTGAATAAAAAAATATTGAAATTAAAATTATATAATGACTAAAACTAAAAATATTTTATTTATCATGGCTGATCAACTTAGATGGGATTATTTGTCATGTTATGGACATCCATATCTTAAAACTCCGAATATTGATAAACTTGCAAAAGAAGGTCTTTTGTTTGAATCAGCTTTTGTGCAATCTCCGATTTGTGGTCCCTCACGAGCTTCTTTTTATACTGGTAGAACAGTCTTTAGTCATGGAGCAACCCTTAATCAAGTTCCACTACCGATTGGTGAGCTAACTATAGGTGATTATTTAAGAAAAGATAATATCAAAACAGCAGTTGTTGGAAAAACTCACATGAAGCCTGATAAGGATGGGATGGAAAGATTAGGTTTAACAAAAGAAACAGATATTGGCATGATAGTGAGTGAACCTGGTTTTGATCCTTATGAAAGAGATGATGGATTACATCCAAACAACTGGGTTAAAAATTACTCTACAGTATTAACTTATAACAAATGGCTAAATAGTCTGGGTTATAAAGGAGATAATCCATGGGAAACTTGGGCTAATTCTGCTGAAGGACCAAATGGCGATTTACTAAGTGGGTGGAAATTAAGAAACTCAAATAAACAAGCAAGAATCCAAGAAGAGCATTCTGAGACTGCATACATGACTAATAGAGCGATAGATTTTATGAATGAAAATAAAGATGATCAATGGATGCTTCATTTATCTTTTATAAAACCACATTGGCCTTATATTGCTCCTTCTCCATACCACAATATGTATTCTCCAAATCAATTTTATGAAGTTGTAAGAGAAGATAAAGAAAATCAAATTCAACATGAAGTTTACCGAGCTTTTACAAATGCTCAAGTATCAAAAGTCTTTTCAAAAAGAGAAGTTAGAGAGGCAGTGATAACTGGGTATATGGGTTTAATTAAACAAATTGATGATAATCTTGGAAGGTTATTTGAATTTATGAAACAAAATAAATTTTTTCAAAATACAATGATCATATTTACTTCTGATCATGGTGATTATCTTGGAGATCATTGGCTGGGTGAAAAAGAATTATTTCATGAGCAAAGTGTAAGAGTCCCTCTTATTATATATGACCCATCAGGCAATGCTGATAGCACTAGAGGACAAAGAGAAAAAAAACTTGTTGAGTCTATTGATCTTTTACCAACTTTTTTAGAAGCACTTAATAGTTCAACCAGCACTCATAGATTAGAAGGAAGATCACTATTACCTTTAATAAAAGGTAATCAAATAAATGATTGGCGAAAGTCTGTATTTAGTGAGATTGATTATGGACTTCACTCAGCAAGAGATGAATTAGAATTAGGCCCACATGAAGCCAGAGCATTTATGATAAGAACTGAAAAATGGAAATATATTTATTACAAAGGTTTTAGTCCTCAACTCTTCAACCTCGAAAAAGACCCTAATGAATTTGAAGATTTAGGACAAAATCAGAATTATGAAAAAATTAGAACAGAATTAAAAGACTTATTATTAAAAAGACTAATTAATAGAAAAAACTTACTTACGGTTGATGAAAAATTCGTCTTAAAAGGTCAGGATGTCGAAAGTGAAGGTGGCGTAATGATAGGCGTTTGGTAATCAATTCATCAAACTTGGTAAATAAAGACATATTGCAGGAAAAATAATTATTAGTGCTACTCTTATCATATCTGCAAATAAAAAAGGTACAGTTCCAAACCAAATTGTTTTTAAGGGAGTAGATTGCATTACACCTTTAATTACAAAAAGATTCATTCCAACAGGAGGTGATACAAGACCAAGCTCAACAACAATAACAGCAAAAATTCCAAACCATACTGGATCAATACCGGCGTCAACAATTACTGGATAGAAAACTGGAATAGTTAAAAATAACATTGCTAGTGAGTCCATTAAAGTTCCAAGAACAATATAAATTGCGCAAATAACCAAAATTATACCAAGTGGTGTTAGAGCTAAACTATCTATAAAATCAACAACAGTAAAAGGCATTTGAGTGACTGTAATAAGAAAGTTGAACATGCTAGCGCCAACAACTATTAGATATAATGAGCCAACTGTTCTTATAGTAGACCAGGTTGCGTCAGTTAACATCTTGATTGTTAAATCACCTTTAAGAAAAATGAGAATAATAACTAATATTACTCCAACCGCAGCACTTTCTGTTGCTGTAAAAAATCCTAAGTATAAGCCTGCCATGATAACAACAAAAATAAAAAAAATTGGAATAACTTTCCATATTGCAGCAAGTCTTTCATTGATAGGCATCTTTTTTCCATGACCACCATGTGATGGATAGAAATAAAGAAAAATTCTAATTGTTATCATATAGAGCACCACTGCAATTGCTCCTGGAATTAGGGCTGCAAAGAAAAGTTCTTGAACTGATTGTTCAGTTAAATATGCATAAATAACTAACATAACACTTGGAGGAATTATAATTCCTAAAGTTCCACCAGAAGCTATTGAACCACTTATAAGAGCTTCACTGTAGCCATGTCTTTTCATTTCTGGTCCTGCCATTTGTGCCATAGTTGCCGCTGTAGCAATCGATGAACCACAGATCATTCCAAAACCACCACAAGCTCCCACAGTAGACATAGCTAATCCACCTTTATAATGACCAACTACGGCATAAGCAGCATCATATAAGTTTCTTGATAAATTAGCGCTATTAGCCAAGTTACCCATAAGAACAAATAATGGCATAACAGAAAGTGAATATTTTGATACCGCTTCGTATGGCGCAAAACCTAAAACAAGAATTGCTGGATCAAAACCTGAAATGAAAGCAAAACCTATAAATCCTACTACTAACATTGAAATTCCAATAGGAATATTTAATGCCATCAAAGCTAAGACTGCAGCAAATGCTAAACCACCATTTATGATTGGATCGTAATCCATTACATCTCTTTACTGAATTGTTCAAATACACTTTTAATGAACCATAAAATTATAGCTAAGACGCTAATCCACATTGCTGCTGCAATTACATAAAAGAAAGGATAAAAATATAATTCGAGCTCAAGTGTTACTCTTCCATTTTTAGTAAATTCTAATGCACTTAAAGTAGTTGCATACGCCATCATAGACATAATAAAAATCATGAAAATAAATTTTAAAATTATAATAATTTTTTTTAATAAATTATTATCAATTTGATTTATAAAATCAGCTGATACATGAGAATTTAAAAAAAATGCTCTTGGCATAGCTAAAAAAGCAACTAAAGCCATTCCCACTTCAACTATTTCAATTGTTCCCATTACAGGTGAGTTTAGGAATCGTCTTCCAAAGACATCACAAAATGTTAATACAGCTAAAAAAAATAAAACTATACAAGCACCAATTGCAGAATAATTGAATATCTTATCTATTTTCACTTGCATATAGAATTATCAGTATATAACAATAACATACAAAACTATGAATTATATTTCCTTTTTAATGAATAATGAAGAAAGATTCGGAATAGTTTCTGACAAGAAGGTTACCGATCTAACAGGAAAAATTAGTAATACAAATTCTCTTAAAGACTTAATTAAATCAAATGGCCTTCAAGAAGGAAGAAATTATGCAAAGAGTAATCCTGGAGAAATTGATCTTAATTCTATAAAACTTTTACCTGTAATTCCTGATCCCAGCAAAATTATATGTGTTGGTTTAAATTATCATGAACATGTTAAAGAAACAGAAAAAACAGTTGCAGATAATCCAGTAACTTTTCAACGATTTAATGACAGTCAAACTGCTCATTTACAGAATATGATAATACCTAAAGCATCTGACAAACTTGATTTTGAAGGTGAAATGGCCCTAATAATGAAAGATACAGGGAGTCATATCAATGAAGACAATGCCTTAGATTGTATTGCTGGCTATTCTTGCTACAATGATGGATCAGTTAGAGATTGGCAACGTCACACAAAATCAACTTTTGGAATGGGAAAAAATTTTAAAAAAACTGGAAGTTTTGGACCTCATATGGTGATGGCTGAAGACATAGATGATTATAAAAAATTAACTATTGAAACATTCTTAAACGGTGAAGTAATGCAGAGCGCTTCTCTGAGTCAGTTAATTTTCGATCTTCCCTTTTTAATTTCTTATGTCTCAAAAGCACTTCCCTGGAGAGCAGGAGATGTATTAGTAACTGGTACCCCTGGTGGTGTAGGATTTAAAAGAAATCCTCCGATTTATCTTAAAGAGGGTGATAAAGTAGATATTTCAATTTCTGAGATTGGAACTTTATCCAATACTCTCCAAAACGAAGTTATTTAATACTGATAATAAATTAAATAAATAAAATATAGACATTTTTTTTCATAGCAGTTAGCTTCAGATATATTTATAGGGAGGACGCAAAATGAAAAAAACTTTAATAGCTTTTTTGTTTGGAGTTTTTACTTTTGGTTTTATTTCTTCTGCATCAGCAGACTCAATAGAACTTAAATTAGCAACTTTCGAACCACCTAAGGCATTTATAGCTGATAAAATTTTGGCTGCTTGGGCAGAGAAAGTAAATATGGAATCTGGTGGAGAACTTGATGTAAAAGTTTTTGCTGGAGGAGTATTAGGGGGACCACCCAAACAATATGATATTGTTAAAGGAGGAGTAGCTGATATTTCTTGGACTGTTCTTGGTTATATTGGAGGACAATTTCCTTTAAGCTCAGTAATTGAATTACCATTTTTAACTAAAACCTCTGCAGCAGGTTCAAAAGCATTAAATATTTTATATGATGAGGGTTATCTAGATAAAGAAATGGAAGGTATTAAATTAATAGGCCTTCACTCTAATCCTGGGTACCATATTCATATGAAAGAAGATAATGTTGTAAATCCATCTGACTTTGCTGGTAAAAAAATCAGAGTTCCTAGTAAAATGGTAGCTGATATTCTTGCAAAACTTGGAGCTACTGGAGTTAAAGTTCCTGCTCCTGGAACTCAAGAAGCTCTTCAAAAAGGAGTGCTTGATGGGACACCATTTCCTTACACCGCAATTGGATCATTTAGATTACAGGATGTAACAAAGTATCATACTGAGTTAAATATTAGTAATGCAACATTTGGATTAATAATGAATGAAGATAAATATAATAGTCTTCCTGATAATCTAAAAAAAGTCATTGATAATAATAGTGGTCATGCTTTTGGTGATTGGGCTGCAAGCTTAATTGATGCTCAAAATGCTAAAATGAAAGATGAAGTAATGGGATTAGATGGTCATGTAATTACCATTGCATCCGATGATGTTTTAGCTGAATATAAATCTATACTTGCTCCAGTTGAGTCCGAGTGGCTTGATGAAATGCAAGGTAAAGGATTAGACGGGCAAGCTGTTTTAAATAGAGCGAGAGAAGTTATCGCAGATATTGATGGCTAGTTAAAAACAATATATCATGAGCCTATAAATATTTTTATAGGCTCAGAAAAATGGCAATTAATTCTTTAAGTTACATAGGTGTTAATTCAGACAAAATAGAAGACTGGTCAGAATACACCCAGAAATGTTTGGGCATGCAGCAAGTTGATCGTGCTAAAGGTACCCTTAGTTTTAGAATGGATGATCACAAACAGCGACTTGCTATTACTGGTGACACAGGAGACAACATGGCATTTATGGGTTGGGAAGTTGAGTCCAAAGATGACATTGAAATGTATGCAACTAGACTCCAGAAAAATAACATTGATGTTATTTATGCTGATAAAAATTTATGTGATAAAAGATTTGTAGAGGAATTAATTTTCTTTCACGATCCTCAAGGTAACAGAATAGAAATTGTTTATGGACCGATGAAAGATGAAGATCCGTTTATACCTGGGCGTCCGATATCAGGTTTTAAAACTGGTCCTTATGGAATGGGGCATATTGTAATCCATGTCAAAGATGTAAAATCTCTCATACCTTTTTATACAGATATATTAGATTTTAAAATTAGTGATTATAGCAATACACCAATCTCACTTTGTTTTTTTCACGTTAACGGTAGGCATCACAGTTTTGCTTTTTTTGGATCTGGCCGAGAAGGCTTTCATCACTTCATGGTTGAATATAATAGCCTTGATGATGTTGGCCAGGGATATGATCTTTTACAATATAAAGATGATACGATCGCTTATACTTTAGGTAGACATACAAATGATTATATGACCTCATTTTATTCTCATACACCTTCAGGTTTTTTTATTGAAAATGGCTGGGGAGGTAGAATTATAGATCCCAAAACATGGAAACCAATAGAGACATTTGAAGGCCCTAGCTTTTGGGGTCATGAAAGACTTTATATGTCAGATGAAGATAGACTTAAATTTAGAGAAAAAAGATTAGATACAGCCTCACAAGGAAAGCAAGCCCCATTATTTATTGACTGTCCTTGGCTTTACTCGAATATTCAAAATAAAAAATAATTACAATAAATGAATAATTTCTTTGATGTAATTATCATAGGTTTTGGACCAACGGGCGGAACATTAGCTAGTTTGCTTGCAAAGAGTAATTTGTCGGTTCTCATGTTGGAGAAGGAAAAAAGTTTATATCCTTTGCCTCGTGCAGTTCATTTTGACGATGAAATTATGAGAGTATTTGAGACAATTGGTATTAAGGAAAAGTTTAGAAAATATACCATAATAAATAAAGGAACTAAATTTGTTGATGAAAATAATAATGTTTTACTAGATTGGCCAAGACCAAAAGAAGTAACTGAAAATGGATGTTATCCAAGTTATAGATTTCATCAACCAGACTTCGAACGTGTAGTTCGCCATCATTTAAAGTCATTTAAAAAATTCAAATCTATTCAAAATGCAAATGTAACAAAAATTAAAAACTTGAAAGATTTTGTAGAGGTAAGTTTCCAAGATACAGAAACGTTAAAAAGTAAAATAGTAAAAAGTAAGTATCTGATTGGGTGTGATGGAGCCAATTCAATTACTAGACAATCAATAAACTCCAAATTCAAGAATCTAGGTTTTACCCAAAAATGGGCAGTAATAGATCTTATTCTTAAAAAAAATAAAAATCTTCCTGATAGAACAATTCAATACTCTAACCCAAAAAGACCAGCAACATATTGTAGAAATGTCGGAAAAAGAAGAAGGTGGGAATTTGCTCTCAAAAAAAATGAGAATGAAAAAAAAGTTGTTACAGATGATTTTATTTGGAAATTTTTGAAACCCTGGTTAAAGCCAACTGAAGCAATAATAGAAAGAAAAGCAATCTATACATTTCAGTCAGCAATTGCGAATAAATGGCAAAAAGGAAGAGTTTTTATAGCAGGAGATGCGGCGCATCTTATGCCTCCTTTTATGGGACAAGGAATGTGTGCTGGAGTAAGAGATGTATCAAATCTAAGTTGGAAAATTATTCATTGTGTAAAAAAAACCCATAATGAAATACTACTTAATTCCTATCAAAAAGAACGATTTTCAAATGTAAAAGAATATATTGAAACTACAATGAAAATGGGCGAGTTTATCAATGCAGTAAGATCTTATAAAATTTCAAATACTGTATTTAATCAGAGTGATGGTTCAAAAAGTATGAAATCTATAAAACCAGAACTTGGTCCTGGTTTAGGATCCAAATCTGATAAAAATAGAGGTAGAATTTTTCCTAAATTTAATATTTCTAAATCAAAATCTTTTGATGAATTATTTTCTTTTGAACCAATATTAATAGTTTCAAAAAAGTTAAAATTAAAAAAAATAACAAACAAAATTAAAATTGTTAAAGAAAGTTCATACAGGGAATTATCTAAAATCTTAAAAACATTTAATGCAGATGCAATCCTTGTTAGGCCTGATAGATTTATATTACAGACTTTTAAGAAAAAAAAATCTTTAGAAAACTTAATTAAAACTAATCTAAAAAATTTTAATTAATAAATTCTATTACTTCCTTTACTTTTGATTCATTATTAAGAGCTACACTGCCAT
The DNA here is from genome assembly GCA_902602695.1 of uncultured Alphaproteobacteria bacterium. Taxonomy (GTDB): domain Bacteria; phylum Pseudomonadota; class Alphaproteobacteria; order HIMB59; genus CACPNW01. Next base: position 76,183 of record CACKRO010000002.1, read on the forward strand.
CAAGCATATGAATGGAGTTTTCAAAACCTACTCTTATGTTTCCATTTAGGCCAATTGCTTTTTTAATACATTCTTTTTCTTCAACACTAAAAGCACAAATAGCCCAGTCACCATTTATTCCATTTTTTTTCTTAGAATCTATAAACTCGGGGATTAAGTTTGGATCACTTTTACGTCCAGTATAATGTCCAATTGTAAACATACACCAGGTATTTTCATTTGGAAGTTCTGCTACTTTTATTAACTTTGAAAGTATTTCAAGTTCTTCAGGAAAATAACAAATGTGTTGAATTTTTGTTCCTTTTTCAACTAAATATTTATAGACTTTAATATCTTCATTTGAAGGATTACCAGAAGGTATCATTTCTTTTATACCTATTGATATACCAGGGGTATCCACATTATAGATCAAATTCCGCATTTGCTCAGGTGAATAAATACCTATTGCTTCAGTTGTTATTTGCAAATGCATTTTAGGAACAATAGATTCTAATTCTCTTAAAGCTTCTTTATAAAGTCCAGCATCTAAAACATGCAAACCATCATTATCTCTTACATGAAAATGTAGAGCTTCAGCACCTGAATTATAACAAGCCTTAGCCGTTTTACAAATTTCATCAATTGTTATTGGAATACTTTCATGATCTGTTTTCATTCGCCTTGAACCATTTGGAGCAACCATTAATTTTGGGAGAGAAAATGGTTGATAAAAATTCATTTTGTTCAATCGGGAAATATTTATTTTGGACGCCTCAAATTAAATTTTGAAGACACTGTTGAATATTCGGAATAACCCATACGTGAAATATAACGCATAGATACACTATCTACTCTTTTATTTTTTATAAATTTATTGTTAATATAAATTCCAATAACCTCTCCAATAACCATTGTAGAAAGTTTTTTAGAGTTTGTTTTGAGTTTTAATGTTTTAAGCAACTTACATTCAAGGTTAACTGGACTATCATAAACAGATGGAGCTTTAACAAGTTTAGATTTTCTTTTTTTTAACTTTGCAGCTACGAACTCATCTTCATTAGGTTTATAATTTGATGAACTTATATTCATTGCATCTCTCGTTGTAGAAGTTGCAAAATTAACAACAAACTCTTTTGTTGAAAGTATATTTGAAAGTGAATCCTTAAAACCACCATAGGCAGAATCACCATTTGAACAAAACATCACTTGAGGAGGTTCATCTGCAACAGCATTAAAATATGAATAGGGAGCTAAATTTGGAATTCCCTGTTTACTTAAGGAAGAAATCCAGCCAATAGGTCTTGGAAACACAAGTGCTTTGTAAGGATCTATTTTAAATGGATGTCCATTTTTGGGTTCGTAAAACATTCTAATTTTTTGAGTATGACTTTGCGTACTCTTTTATTTTTTCTAGCATTGAATATACACCATTTCTTCTTCCTGGTGTTAAAAGCGTATCAAGTTCTAAAATATTTAAGTGATCGAAATCTGAATTCTTAATTTCTTGAGGATTTCTATCACCATAAATATCACACAATATAGTAACCATTCCTTTAGAAATAAAAGCATCAGAGTCATAGTAAAATGAAAGCTTATTTTCATTTAATCTAGGAACCAACCATACTTGTGCCTGGCAGCCCGACACTTTAAAAGTATCATTTCTAAACTCCTCTGGAAATTTTTTTGCATTTTTTGCTTGGTCTATTAAAAATTTATATTTATCCATTCCATCATCAAACAAATCAAGACTTTCTTTGTAGTAATTTATTTTTTCTTCAATTGTTTTCATGACATATGTTTTCTTAATACTTTAGCAGAATCCTCTGGCAATACATCCATTATAAAAACACCTGCCATTGACTCTGATCCAGCTAAAATTTTTGGTTTATCACCATGTCGTAAAGGAGGATAAAACTCAACATGGAAATGAAAACTATTATCATTAAGTTCAGGAGAAGCATGTAAGCCCATTATATAAGGACATCTTTTATTAAGAAAAGAGTCATATCCTTTTACAACTTTTTGTATACATTTTGAAAAACCCTCTATTTGACTATCATTAAATTTCCATGGGCCCTCAATTTGTTTTTTTGGTATTATCCAAACTTCATAAGCATACCTTGCAAAAGGAGGGACTGCGGCAATAAAATGTTCATTCTGATACACATAATATTTTTCTTCTAACTCATTCATTATTTTAATTAAAAAATTTTCTTTTTTGAATGCCCTAATCTCTGTTTCAATTACAGGCGGAATAAATGGATAAGCATAAATTTGACCATGTGGGTGATGTAGAGTCACGCCACATTCTTTCCCTCTATTTTCAAATGGAAGTACATATTTAATATCTGGATTTTTTTGTAACTCCTTATATCGGTCTATCCAAACTTGAGTTAGTAATTCTATTCTATTCAGTGGCATTTCAGAAACAGTGCTTAGATGTTCTGAAGAATATACGACAACTTCACACTCACCTTTTGATGGTCTAGTTGGAATATTTTCTAAAGATATATTTTTCCCCATTGAATTAAAACTTGCCCACCGATTTGGAAAGACTGCAATTTCAAAGTCTGAAAAAGGTATTTCTGTCGGATAGTTTAAATTTCCTCCTGGACACAATGGACAATATTCTTTCGGTGGGAATGATGTTCTATTTTTTCTTCCTGCCGAATATGTAACCCACTCTTCTCTTGATGGATTCCATCGCATATGAGGTTCAGGAATTTCACTTATATCAAGCTGTTGGCTTGGAGACTCACTGTGCTGCTTGTAGCCAAAAAGTAAAAGCTCTTTATCATCATTTCTTTTAAATATCCTTTTATGAATTTCTGCCATTTATCTTCTCTTCCCATTTAATTGATGAATTAATTATTTCCTCGAGATCATTATACTTAGGCTGCCATTGAATATGCCTTGATATTTTTGAAGTTTCAGCAATTAATTTTTCAACATCTCCTTCTCTCCTTGTCGAAAATTTATAATTAATTTTATTCTGACAGATCTTATTTGCAGTGTTTACAACATCTAAAACACTGAACCCATTTCCATAACCACAATTAAACAAATTAGATTCTAACTTTTCTATTAGATATTTGGCTACTTCTAGATGAATATCAGCAAGATCTGAGACGTGTATATAATCTCTTATAGCTGTTCCATCTGGAGTATTATAATCATTACCATAAATTTCGATATGATCTCTTTTCCCAATAGCAACTTCGGATAATATTTTAATTAAATGAGTAGATCGTTTTGAAATTTGCCCAGACCTTAAATTTTTATCTGCACCAGCAACATTAAAGTATCTTAATATAACAAATTTAAAATCGTTTTTATTTTCAATTAAAAATTTTTCAGTCTTGATCTTTGACTCAGCGTAAGGATTTTGAGGATTTAAATTTGTACTTTCATCTATTAATTTATTTTCTCTTACTAATCCGTATGCAGCGGCAGTTGATGAAAATACTATTTTATCCAAACCATTTTTCTTACAAATTTTAAAAAGTTTAATTGCATTCTCTGTATTATTTTCAAAATACTTTTCAGGAAATTTTACCGACTCTTCTACTTGTATAAAACCTGCAAAATGCATTAGTACATCAAAATTATTTGAATTTAAAATACTTGAAATATTTTCTTCATCATCAATATTACATCTTGTGAATTCTGCATCTTTAGGAATTAACTTTTCATCTCCTGTAGATAAATTATCAATAATATGAACATTATGACCAGCGTCCAGCAGACATAGCGCTGCATGACTTCCAATATATCCAGCACCTCCAGTTAAAAGAAAATTCATATAAATATATAATAAATTATTATTACTTAATTTAAAATTGATAAATTTTATAAATGAGTAATATCGTATACTTGTTTATTTGTTGAATTCAAAATAAAGTCTGTTAATGCTAAAAAAAAACAAATCTTTCAATTTATGAGACTAGATAAAAAAAATATCATTGTAACTGCTGCTGCTCAAGGAATAGGAAAAGCTACAGCATTAAGATTTGCAAATGAGGGAGCTACAGTTTTAGCAACTGATATTAATGAAGATAGGCTCAAAGATTTAAAAAAAGAAAATGATAATATTCAAATTATTAAATTAGATGCTACGAATAAAAATGAGGTTGAGGCTTTTTGTTCAACTGTAGATAAGATAGATGTTTTATTTCATGCTGTGGGTTTTGTTCATCATGGTACCATTCTTGATTGTGATGAAAATGAATTTTCAAGATCAATAAATGTAAATGTTTTTTCTGCGTATTTAATGACTCATAATTTCTTACCAAAAATGCTTAAAGAGAAAAAAGGAAGTATCGTTATTGTTTCCTCTGCAGCTTCAAATGTAAAAGGTGCTCCTAATAGATTTATCTATGGCACAACCAAAGCCGCACTCAACGGATTTGTAAAAGCTATAGCCATTGATCACGTCAAAGATGGTATCCGCTGTAATGCCATTTTACCAGGAACGGTTGAAACACCTTCTTGGGAGGGTAGAGTTAACATGGCTGAGGATCCAATACAGGCACGATCAGATTTTATTGCTAGGCAGGCTATGGGAAGATTAGCACAACCAGAAGAAATTGCATCTCTTGCAACATATTTAGCAAGTGATGAATCAGATTTTGTTACTGGTACTTTAAATTTAATTGATGGAGGATGGACTTTATAATGAAAATCTTGAGATTCAGAATTGGTAAAGAAGTAAAACCTGGATTACTTGATCAAGAAGGTAATATTCGTGATGCTTCTTCTTTAGTAAATGATTGGGATAACAAAAATATAACCATAGGCAAACTTAATGAGGTAAAAAAAACTGACCTTACATCTTTACCTTTAGTTGAAAAGAGTGATGGGTTTGCCCCTTGTGTTTCTAAAGATAGTATTGGAAAGTTTATATGTATCGGTCTTAATTATTCTGATCACGCAGAGGAAACAGGTCAAAAAGTACCCCCGGAACCTATCATATTCGCTAAAGCAACAAGTGCAGTTATTGGCCCAAATGATGATGTAGAAATACCAAAAAAATCAGTTAAATCAGATTGGGAAGTTGAGCTAGGAGTTATTATAGGAAAAGAGGCAAAATATATTTCTGAAAGTGAATCAGAGTCTCACATTGCTGGATACTGTGTCATCAATGATTTAAGCGAAAGAGAGTTTCAAATAGAACATTCGGGTCAATGGGTAAAAGGCAAATCTTGTGATACTTTCGGTCCAATAGGTCCTTATTTAGTTACAACTGATGAAGTTCCAGATCCACAAAATTTAAAAATGTGGCTTGATGTTAACGGAAAAAGAATGCAGGATGGTTCTACTAGTACGATGGTTTACAAAGTAAATTTTTTAATCAGCTATCTGAGCCAGTTTATGTCATTGCAACCAGGTGATATTATTTCGACTGGAACACCCCCTGGAGTTGGAATGGGAATGAACCCACAAGTTTTTTTAAAAGCAGGTGATGTGATGAAGCTCGGCATTGAAGGTTTAGGAGAACAAACTCAAAAAACTATTCAAGCATAATGTTTGGAAGCATAAATAACTGTCACAACGTTAAAGATTTTAGAAACTTAGCAAAAAAAAGATTACCTAGTCCTATTTTTCATTATATTGATGGCGCTGCTGATGACGAAATAACTTATAAAAGAAATACTGATGCTTATGAGCAGTGTGATTTAATTCCCAATGTTTTAAGTGGTGTTGATAAAGTAGACATGTCGACCACAGTAATGGGTCAAAAATTAGATATGCCATTGTATTGCGCACCAACTGCTCTTCAAAGACTATTTCATTACGAAGGAGAGATTGGTGTTGCTAAAGCTGCTGAAAAATTTGGAACAATGTTTGGTATTTCTTCTTTAGGCACAGCGAGCATAGAAGAAATATCCGATCTTGTTAAATCTCCAAAACTTTTTCAGCTATATGTTCATAAAGATAAGGGATTAAACAAGGCCCTTATAGAAAGATGTAAAGAATCTAATTTTGAAGCAATGGCTGTAACAGTTGATACTGCAGTTGGTGGAAATCGAGAAAGAGATCTATATACGGGCTTTACCATTCCTATGAAACTAAAACTAAACAGTGTTGCTAGCTTCATGCTGCATCCAAAATGGGCAATAGATTATTTTACAAAACCAAAATGGGAATTAAGCAATCTAAAAGATCACATTAGTGAGGGCACAAAAGTAATGACAACCATTGGAGACTACTTCACAAAAATGTTAGATAATTCAATGAGCTGGAAGGATGTTGAAAATATTAATAAAGAGTGGGGCCGTCAATTTGCAATAAAAGGAGTAATGTCAGTAGAAGATGCGAAGAAAGCTGTAGATGTTGGTGCTTCAGCAATAATGATTTCTAATCACGGGGGAAGGCAGTTAGATGGCTCAAGATCACCATTCGATCAACTTGCAGAAATTGTCGATGCTGTTGGAGATAAAATAGATGTTATCTGTGAGGGCGGAATTAGAAGAGGTACTCATGTTTTAAAAGCGTTATCTCTTGGTGCCAAAGCCTGTTCTGGAGGGAGAATGTATCTATACGCTCTAGCTGCTGGAGGTCAAAAGGGTGTTGAAAAAAGTTTGTCGAATTTACGCAATGAAATTGAAAGAGACATGAAATTAATGGGTGTTTCTAACGTAAAAGAACTAACAAGAAAAAATCTAAAATTCAGATAAATTCACAATTTTTTAAAAAAAATTATTTATTCTCATTAAATTTTATCTTACAATTTTTTTATGAATGATGAAATCGAACCAATTTTTATAGGAGAAGTTGATGATATAGATATTGGTTCTGTTGAGAATTTCGAACATGAAGATGTTAATTATGCAATTTATAGAATTGAAACAGGTTTTTTTGCGACTGAAGGTAATTGTCCATGTGCGGAAAGATCTCTATTAAGTGAAGCAAGTATCGAAGCCGAAGAACTTGAATGTCCATCCTGTGGAAATAAATTTAGTATTGTCTCTGGAGATCCTATTACAGATTTAGATCAAACTCCATTAAAGATATATGATGTCACTGAAGAGGATGGAAATCTTTACCTAAATATTTAACTTAATATATCTAAATTAATAATATTACTTTCTATTAAGTTTTTACTTTTAGATAAAAAGTTAAAAACATTTTCACAGCACTCAATTGCCATTCTTTTCCTACACTCTAATGTTAGAGCGGCATTATGAGGTGTTAAAATAATATTTTCCAATGAAAATAATTTGTGATCATTTATAGGAGGTTCTTGTTCAAAGACATCAATTCCTGCGCCAAAAATTCTATTATCATTTAAAGCATCAAATAGATCATCTTCATTAATTATGCCACCTCGAGCTGTGTTAATTAATATTAAATTCGATTTGAAAATTTTGAATTCATTTGAAGAAATTAAATTTTTTGTTTTATTATTTAGAGGTAGATGGATACTGATATAATCAGCAATTTTAAAACCCTCATCTTTATTGATTGGAATACAATTATTACTTATAATTTCATTGTCACTAATAAATGGGTCATGAACAAATATTTCCATATCAAACCCTAAACATCTTTTTGCAAGAGCCTTGCCTATTCTTCCAAAACCCATGATTAGAATTTTTTTGCTATAGAGTTCAAAAAAATTTGGTAAATTTGCTTTTTCTTTAAATTTATTATCTCGCGTTAGTTTATCAGATTTAGAAATATTTTTTGTAAGATTTAACATCATTGTCATCACATGCTCAGCTACACTTACTGCATTTGCTTTGCCAGTAATTGCCATAGCGATTTTGTTTTTATTTAAATATTCTGTGTCAACATTGTCATAACCTACTCCGTGTCTTGCTACAATTTTAAGGTTTTGACTTTTTGAAAGAATATTTTTATTTAATTCTGCTGTTCGGATAATTATCCCATCGACATCTGATAATTCCTTAGATAAATTATTTTCTTCTATGTTATTTGTTACAAAATACTCAATATTATTTTTATCAAAAAACTCATATCCACTTGGATGAATATCTCCCACAATTCCGACTTTCATTGTGATTTTATATTATAAAAAATTAAAAAAATACATTGTTTAACTCTTTAAATTTTTCCTTTATGTAATATGATAATTCTATAAGTTTGAGGAAATTATGAAAACCATAAAAATGTCATGCTCCCATGCATTAATTAAGTATTTAACTGTCCAAAAAATTTTGATTAATGAAAAAAAAGAACCATTGTTCCCTGGAGCATTTGGAATTTATGGACACGGTAATGTTGCGTGCATTGGTCAAGCAATGGAAGAATTTCAAAATGATTTACCTGCATACAGAGGACATCACGAACAAAATATGGCTTTAACGGGTATTGCTTATTCAAGAGCAAAACGCAGGAAACAAATATTTGTTGCTACTTCTTCAGTAGGACCTGGCGCAACAAATATGGTTACAGCCTCTGCAGTAGCTCTAAGTAATAGACTTCCAATTTTACTTTTACCCGGCGATACTTTTTCAAGTAGATTTCCTGATCCAGTTTTACAACAAGTTGAGCATTTTAACTCTCCTTCTGAAACACAAAATGATGCTTTTAGATCTGTATCTAGATACTTTGATAGAATCACAAGACCAGAGCAGATTTTATCTTCTTTACCACAAGCAATAAATACAATGCTCGATCCATCTGACTGTGGACCAGCTGTAATTTCGATGTCGCAAGATGTGCAAGGTGAGGCATATGAATACCCGGAGATTTTTTTTGAAGAAACTATTCATGAAATAAGAACTATTCATCCTGATCCTAAACAAATAAATATTGCTGCTGAAAATTTAAAAAATTCAAAACAACCAATTATTATTTCTGGCGGTGGCGTATTATATTCTGAAGCTGAAGAGGAAATTTCTTCTTTTGCAAAAAAACATAATATTCCTGTTATTGCAACAGTTATGGGCATTGGCTGTATGCATAAAGATGATCCTTACTATATAGGTGCGACAGGAGGCTTAGGGGAAGGATCAGCAAATAATTTATCTAGAGATACAGACCTAGCTTTAGCAATCGGTACGAAATTAGCAGATTTTACAACTGCATCTTGGACAAATTTTCAAAATGAAAATTTTAAACTTGTATCCGTTAACACATCGAGATTTGATACAGTTAAACATAGGGCTTTCCCCGTAGTAAGTGATGCAAAAATCGGATTAAAGGAATTGTCGAAAGCTTTAGGGGATTGGAAAGCTCCTAATGGATGGTATCAAAGAGCAATTGACGAAAAAATTAAATGGGAAGAATATGTTGCTAAAGAAAGTGGACCAACAAATCAAGAATTACCATCATATGCTCATGCAGTAGGAGCCGTCTATCGAAACTCTGATCCCTCTGACATTGTTGTAACAGCAGCTGGCGGATTAGTTGGAGAGGTTGTTCAAATTTGGAAACCAAAAGAGATTAATACTTTTGAAACCGAATGGGGTTTTAGTTGTATGGGATATGAAATATCAGGTGCATTAGGAATTAAAATGGCAAAACCTGATCAGGATGTTGTCGTATTTGTTGGAGACGGATCTTATCTTCTACAAAACAGTGATATTTATAGCTCAGTTTTATATGATAAAAAGTTGATCATTGTAGTATGTGATAATGGTGGTCATATGGTTATTAACAGACTGCAACTTGCGAAAGGTGGTAAAGAATACCTTTGTAATTTAAATGCTGCTGGAGCTACCAACCTTCAGTTTGTTGACTTCGAGGCTCATGCAAAAAGTATGGGTGCAAATGCTGAAACTGTAAAGTCTACCTCAGAATTAGAAGCTGCTTTTAAAAGAGCTAAAGCATCTGATAAAACATACGTAATTTCAATGAAAACAGATGGGTATGAATGGTTAGAAGGTACAGCTTTTTGGGACAGTCCAACACTTCAGGTTTCTTCCACAAAAGAAAATAAAGCTGCTTATGAAGAATTTATAGATGGAAAAAATAAACAACGAAAAGGTGTTTAAGTAATTTTAAAATTTTTTAAAATAAAAAAATTTAAATATGCGTAAAAAAAAACCTGTTATTCTTGTGGATCCATATCCAAGGACGATGGATTTAATATTTTCTGAATCAAATTTAAAATATCTAAAACAAAACTTTAACCTAGTTGTTGCTCCAAAAAAAAATAAAAAAAATTTTTATGAAAAAAATTTACCAAATACAGAATATATTTTTGGCCAACCTAATTTACCCACTTCGTTAATTTCTAAATCAATAAAGCTTAAAGCCATATTTAATGTTGAAAGTAATTTCATGGATAATATGGACTATGAATATTGTTTTAATAATGGAATACACGTTCTTGCAACTTCTCCTGTATTTGCTCAACCAGTTGCAGAAATGGCTTTGGGGCTTACTTTATCTATTGCTAGGAGTATTCATATTGCTCATTCAGACTTTGTTATAAGTAAAGAAAAATATGGAGGAGCAATTAGTCAAAAAAATTTTTTATTAAAAAATAAAACATTTGGTTTAATTGGTTTTGGAGATCTTGCAAAATCGTTAACTCCTCATTTAAGGGTATTTTCTAAGAATATACTTGCATATGATCCTTGGGTTCCTAATAAAGAAATTGAGAGATTTGATGTTAAGCCAAATAATCTTAACACATTACTAAAAAAATCAGATGTTATATATGTTTTAGCATCTATTACTTCTTCCAATCGATCAATGATAAATACATCAAAGTTAAAACTAATAAAAAATGGTTCGGTGATTGTGTTAATGAGTAGAGCAGCGATAATAAATTTTGATAATTTTTATACATTTTTAAAAAACAGAAATGTGTTTGCAGCAATAGATGTTTTTCCTCAAGAGCCTTTTCCAAAAAATCATAAACTAAGAAAACTTAAAAATGTTATTTTCTCACCTCATAGAGCTGGTGCTTTAGATTCTGCATTTAAAGAAATGGGAGAATTAGTTATTCAAGATTTGAAACTAATTTCTAAAGGGTTACCTCCACGTTTGTGTAAAAAAGCAGAGAGGGAATCTGTTAAATTTTTACGATCAAAACCAGTTGATATTAATTAAAATTTATTTAAAAACACAATTATGTCTGATCAATTAGTGCTAGAAGCAAAATCAGTTTCAAAATTTTTTGGTACTATAACAGCTCTTGAGAACGTAAATCTTCAATTGAATAAAGGTGAGGTTCTGGGTGTAGTAGGTGATAATGGTGCTGGTAAATCAACATTGATGAAAGTTTTATCGGGTTTGTACAAGCCTAGTGAAGGATCACTTTTTTTTGATAAAGAAAAAGTTACATTAAGTAGCCCAAGAGACTCTCAAAATTTAGGCTTAGAAATGGTCTATCAAGATTTAGCACTTGCAGGAAATCTTCCTATTGGAGATAATATTTTTTTAGGAAGAGAGCCAACTAGAAAAGTCGGCCCTTTTAATTTTTTAGATCATAAAAAAAGAAAACAATTAACTGAAGAGCATTTAGCAAAATTAAAAATAAATGTAAAAAGTGCCGATCAGAAGGTTGAAGAATTATCTGGGGGACAAAGACAAGCCGTAGCCATTGCAAGGGCAACAGCCTTCAATGCAAAAATTGTTTTAATGGATGAGCCAACAGCAGCACTTGCAGTCAAGGAAGTTGGAAAAGTTTTAGATTTAATTTTAAACTTAAAAAAATTAGGTGTTAGCGTAATTGTAATTAGCCATAGAATGGATGATATATTCACAGTCTGTGATCGAGTAATGGCATTATTTCAAGGAACAAATTTTGCTGAATCTGAATTAAAAAATACTTCAAGAGATGAAGTCATTGGCTGGATAATGGGTAAGAAAGACTAATGGATAAAAATCAAGAATCTCTATTTGTAAGACTCATTCCATTTTTTGAAAGATATGGAATATTATTACTTATTTTAATAATGATTGCAGTTTTACATTTATTGCAGCCAGATGTTTTTTTATCATGGAGAAATGTAACAAATATTTTTAAACAAGTTTCTTGGCAGTCGATGTTGGCACTTGGAGTCTTCATGGTTATTGTTACTGCAGGTATAGATTTATCAGTTGGATCGATTATCATGTTATCCTTGATGGGACTTGCGATTGCATCAAAAGCTGGAATGCCATGGTATGTTGTTATGTTAGTTGCTCCTGCAATAGGATTTTTATGCGGTATGTTCAATGGTATCGGAATAACACTTCTTCGCATGCCTCACCCTTTTATAATGACACTTGGCACTCTTTATATTTTTAGAGGAATAGGAAATTTAATTTCTGGTGGTGTTCCAATTACAGGATTTGCTGAACAAATAAGAGTAATTGGGAATGGTAAAATTAAACTCGATGCTTTTTTTGGAGAAGGGGCAAGAGAGTACATACCTACTAGTTTGATTTTAATGATTGTTATATTTTTTATCTTCTGGGTTTTTTTAAATCATACTAGAATTGGGAAATGGATATATGCTATTGGAGGCAACCCTGGCGCAGCAAGGGCAGCAGGAATTAATGTTGATCGAATTTTAATTATTGTTTACACTTTATGTGGTTTCCTAGCGGGAATCGGTGGTTTAATTTTAGCAGGAAGAACTAATTCAGCCTATCCTAATGCTGGTCTGCAATCTGAGTTAGATGCTATTGCTGCTGTCATCATAGGTGGAGCAAGTTTCTTTGGAGGCAGAGGAACGGTATTAGGGGTATTTGCTGGAGTAATGATTATGGGCATACTTCGAAATGGTCTAAATTTGATGAACGTAAGTGTTTTCTGGCAACAAGTTCTCATTGGATCTATCATTATTTTGGCCGTTTATATTGATGTTTTAAGAAGACAACTTGCAACAAGAACATAATATTAAAAAATAATCATTTTCTGACAAACAGTCACTTGATTAGATTTTCATTTTTCATTAATGGTTAAAAAAATTTAAGGAGGAAATATGAAATTTTTTATTTCTTTAATTACTACTTCTTTATTGTTTTTTTCAGGTAGTCTTCTTGCAGGCTCCCATGCAAAAACAATAATGCTAAGTACAAAAGGACCAGGTGCTGGAAACCCATTTTGGGCTTCAGTAGAAGCTGGTGCTAAAGATGCTGCTGAAGAGTTAGGTGTAAACCTAATTATCCTATCACCACCACAAGAGAGTGATGTTATGGCTCAGGTAGCACAAATTGAAGACCAAATTGCAAAAGGTGTAGACGGTATTGCGATTGCACCAACTGACCCTAACGCAGTTGCACCAATTCTTGATGATGCAATGGCATCAGGTGTTCCAGTTGTATATATTGATACTAATGGAATTAATGAAGGTGTTACTTTTATTGGAACTAACAATATCAATGGTGCTGCTTTAGCTGCTCAATACATTTGTGATAATGTTCCAAGTGGATCTGACGTTGCAATTCTTCAAGGAATGATAACTCAAACTACTGGTCAGCACAGAGCAGAAGGATCTCACAAAGGTCTAGAAGCATGTGGTATGAACATTGTTGCTGAACTTCCAGCTAACTGGGATACTGCACAAGGTATGTCAGTAACTGAAGATATCTTAACTGGTAACCCAAATCTAAAAGCAATCTTTGCTTCTAATGATAATATGGGTCTAGGTGCTATCCAAGCATTGAAAAATGCTGATATGCTGGATGATGTTGTAGTTGTTGGTTTTGATGCTAACCCTGATGCTGCTGCAAGTGTAATGGCTGGTGAAATGTCAGCTACTATCGCTCAATTCTCATATAACATGGGATACATGGGTGTAGAAAATGCACTTAAATTAGCTAATGGTGAAAGCATTCCTGATAACATCGATACAGGAACCGTTTTAGTTACTACAGAAAATGCTGCTGACTTTATGTAAGTCAAAACAGTAATTAATTTTAAAGGCCGTAATATTTACGGCCTTTTTTTTTACTATTCCATTTTTTACAATTGATTTATAGAAACAAGTTATGAAAAATATTGGACTCATTGGATGTGGCAATATTGCGGAAACCTATTTTCGTGCACAAGAATATTTTAATAATATAAATTTTGTAGCATGTGCTGATATCAACTTAGATGCAGCAAAAAAGACAGCTGAGCAATATAATATTATTCCTTTATCAGTTGATGAGATTTTAAATGATAAGAATGTAGATATTATTCTTAACCTTACTATCCCACAAGCTCATTATGAAATATCTAAAAGAGCTCTTGAATCAAATAAACATGTTTATTGTGAAAAACCAATGAGCGTTAAGTTTGATGATGCGAAAGAGTTATTAAATTTAGCAAAAAAAAATAGCTTATACATTGGTAATGCTCCGGATACCTTTTTGGGAGGAGGAGGACAGCTTACAAGAAATTTAATTGATAATGATGATATTGGGAAAATTTTAACAGGTAATTTTATTTTTGCCTTTCCTGGTGTGCAAGATTTCCATCCAAGTCCTGAGTCTTGGTTTCAAGAGGGAGGAGGCCCAGTTATAGATATGGGTCCATATTTTTTTACAACATTAGTAAACCTTCTTGGTCCAGTTAAAAATATAAGAGGAAGAGGTGCAAAGTTTTCTGAAAAAAGAGAATATAAAGCTGGTCCAAAAAAAGGAGAAACTTTTAAAGTAGATATCCCAACTTCTTATATGTTTAATATCGAGTTTCAAAATAAAGCTATCATCCAAGGATTTATTTCTTTTGATGTTTTAAATCATAAACGTAATCACATGGAGCTCTATGGAACGAAGGGATCAATTGTAGTTCCTGACCCAAACATGTTTGGTGGACCAGTATCTATAGCAGGAGAATTTGGATCTCAATGGAAAGATATTAGTGTTGAAGATAAGCCTCTTGGAAAGACAAATATTATTAATCATAGTGGCAGAAGTAATGAGGCGCCAGAACAAGCAAATTATAGAGGTATTGGACTAGCTGAGATGATTGATGCGATTGAAAACAATAGAATGCATAGATGTAATGGAGAGTTGGCACTACATGTTCTTGATGTAATTGAGTGTGCCATGATTTCATCCATTTATAAAGTAGAAGTAGAACTCAGATCTTCTTGTGTCAAGCCAGAGCCAATGCATGACGATTTTGTCAGGCAAATCTTAAAAAAATAATAGTAAGTTAAACTCTTACTTAATTGATGTGATAATTTGCTCCTAAATACTGGATTTTCTGCTTGTTTTACGAATTTATTCTTGCTAGGGCTTCCCTAAAATAGGAGGAATGCATGAAAAAATTTGCTTCAATTATTCTGGCTTCAGTAGCTCTTTTCGCTACTTCAGCAAAAGCAGAATATAAATTTAACTTCGTTATGCATAGTGACACTAACAATGCTTTTTGGGCAGCAGTTCATAAAGGATTTAAAGATGCTTGTGCACAGATCGATGCGGATTGCCAAATGTTAACACTGACTGGTGATGGTGATCAACAAGAACAACTTCAAAACTTTGAATCATCAATCGCTCAAGGTGTTGATGGTATTGTAACTACAATTACAAACCCTACACTTTTTGATGCAGCGGTCGATGAAGCTTTAGCAGCTGGTATCCCAGTTATTACAGCTAATACTGATGATCCAGAAGGAGCTGCAGGCAGTAATAGACTTGCTTATGTAGGACAGGACTTAGAAGCAGCTGGTTATGAACTAACTGCTAAACTTTCTGAAATGTTTCCTGATGGTGATGTTCACGTTTTAATTGGTGTTGCAGATATGAACCAATCTTGGGCTTATACTAGAGGTAATGGTATAGCTCGATTCATGGACGATTATAAAGCAGCAAATCCAGATAGAAATGTAACATACGAAAAAATCGAATCAGGTTTAGATCTTTCAACTGTTGGAAACAGAGTTGCAGCTTACGTGCAGGCTAATCCAAATACAACAGCATATCTTGATGTTGGATTTTGGGAAGCTGGTGCTGCTCAAGCTGTTAGAAACCTAGGTTATGCACCTGGTGAAATTCTTCTTGCAGGTTTTGACTTAGTTGATGTAGTTTTCGAAGAAATGGACAAAGGTTATGTTCAACTAACAGTTGACCAACAGCCATACTACCAAGGATACATGTCAGTTCACCAATTATACTTAATGAATAAGTATGGTTTAAGTGCACTAGATATCAACACTGGTAAAGCTATGATTGGTCCCTCTGATGTTGAAACAATCAGATCATTCAAAGGAATGTCAGTTAGATAAATATCTTAACCAGGCTCTTTTAATAGAGCCTGGTTTTTTTTAAAATAAAAAAAATATGAGTAAAAATTTTAGTCTTAGAAGTTTATTAGTAAGACCAGAAGTAGCAACTTTCTTGATGTTTCTAGCAATAATGATTGGATTTTATATTGCCAATGAAAGATTTTTAGATGCAAGAAATATAAGAATAGTTATGGGTATCACACCCGAATATATTATTGTTGCTATTGGGATTGCAATATTAATGATCTCAGGTGAATTTGATTTATCTGTAGGCTCAGTCTTTGCATTAGTACCTATGACTATTGTACAAATGGTGCATCAAGGGATACCACCTTGGTTTGCTATTTTTCTAGGATTAATGATTGGTATGATAGTTGGTTTTGTTAATGGATTTATTACCTTAAGATTTGGAATACCTTCTTTCATTGCAACTCTTGGAATGCTTTATATTGCTAGAAGTCTTACAACTGTAGCAACTGCAGGATTTCCACCGCCATTTCCTCATATTTTACCAAATGAATTATTCGTTTATCAATTTGAATTATTTAGAGCTTCCTTGTATTGGGCTCTTTTAGTGGCTGTCGTTCTAGGTGTTATGCTTCACAGAAGTAATGTTGGTAACTGGATCTATGCAACTGGCGGAGATCAAAATGCAGCATCTTCAATGGGAATAAAGACTGGAAATGTTAAAATGTTTTGTTTCATCTTATGTGGTTTCTTAGCTGGCTTTGCTGGCATGATTCAAACATTTAGATTGGAAGCACCATTACCATCTCAAGGATACTTATTAGAGCTTGAGTCAATTGCTGCAGCAGTTATTGGCGGTGTCAGTTTATTTGGAGGTATTGGAACAGTTTTTGGTGCCGTCATTGGTGCAATACTAATCAGATTTTTGGAAAGTGGAATCATTATGGCTAGAATAGATGCGGAATGGTTCAGAGCAGGTTTAGGCTCTTTAATTATCATAGCCGTAGTGTTTAATACTTATATAAGTAGAAGAGCAACACGAATTGGTCAAAACAAGGCAGAGGATTAAAGATGGAAGATATAATAGTTTGCGAGGGTTTAAACAAATACTATTCTGGAGTCCACGCTTTAAAAGATTTAAGCTTGAAGATAAAAAAAGATTCGGTTGTTGGTCTTATTGGAGACAATGGTGCTGGTAAATCAACATTAATTAAAATTTTATCTGGTGCACATCAACCTGACTCAGGTCATATATATTTTGAAGGTAATAAGGTTAAATTTAAATCTACAAAAGAAGCAATGAATTTAGGCATTGAAACAATTTATCAGTATTCAGCTTTGATTCCTGAAATGTCTATTGCAAGAAATATTTTTATTGGACGTGAACAGACTCAATATAATGTTGGCTCCTTTGGTTTAATGAAAACTAAAACCATGCAGGATGATGCTATGAAGGCATTAACAGATGTAGAACTACATCTTCGATCTCCAGATACTCCAGTTAACCAATTATCAGGAGGTGAAAGACAAGGTGTCGTTATTGCAAGAGCAATGTATTTTAAATCAAAAGTTTTAATATTAGATGAACCAACAAACCACCTATCCGTAAAAGAAACAAATAAAGTACTAAAGTTTGTAGAAGGATTGAAAAGCCAAGGAGTGACATCAATATTTATTACTCACAACTTAAGTCATGTATACCCAATTGCTGATCATTTATGTGTAATGGCTAGGGGTGAAAAAATTGCTGATATGGAAAAAAAAGATACGACAATAGATCATCTAACTGATTTGTTAGTGAATGGATAATTTTGGGAGGAATTATGATTAGTGATGCGCAGATAAAACAATACAATGAAGAGGGTTATACAATAGTTGAGAACGTATTTAATATGGATGAATTAAATCCAATTTTAAATGAATTTGAAGAAATTGTTGAGGATTTTGCTAATAAAGCTTTTCAAGCAGGTAAAATTACAAACAAACATGAAGATAAAGATGTATTCAAAAGATTAGCAGCTTTAGAAAAAGATTTTAAAGGATCGTCCGTATTAATTCATCATAGAGGTGAATTAAAACCAGCACTTGCTAATTTATGGGGATCAAAAAAACTTCTAGATATGGTTGAAAATTGGGTTGGAAAAGATATTTCAGGACATCCAGTTTGGAATATTAGATCTAAAACACCTCAGACAGCTAGGATGACAGTTCCATGGCATCAAGATTCTGCTTATTTAAAAGATGGAGCAGAAAAAACTACTCAACCTGCTGCATGGATTCCATTTCTTGATGTAAATAAACATAATGGATGTATGCAAGTTGTTCCTGGAGGACATAGACCAGAAAAAGTTTTAAATCACAAGCTAGAAAAAAAGGATGGGTCCGTTAAAGACTCTTGGTATTTATTTATTGAAGACAAAGATATTCCTGATGAAAAAGTTGTTACTTGTGAAATGAAGGCTGGCTCTGTTCTTTTTCTCCATCAGTTAGTTCCACATCGTTCACTTGAAAATATGTCTGATGATGTAAGATGGAGTGTAGATCTTAGATTTCAAAATCCAAAAGATGAAGCTGGTTTTCATACAGGATTAGTTGATCCAATAATTATGAGAAAATCAGATGATGAAAATTACACTGCTGATTGGAATGCTTGGTTTCAAGGATACGAGGAACAACATACCAAGTTTAGAGGTACTTCTAAAAAAGATGCTTTTGATTCTTCAGTAGACGGATCTTGGTTAGAACGTTGGGACACTTAAAAAAACTAAAAAACTAAATATGGAAGTTAATCTTGATGATTGGTACAAACCAAAAATCGATAAAAAAACTTTAAAAAATTTAAGTAAGAAAAAAGATTTACCAGGGTTACTTCATTTCTTTTTTTACTTTTTATTATTATTCACATCAGGTTATCTAGCATATCTAACTTTAGGCACATGGTGGACGTACTTATTCTTTTTTATATACGGGACAATTTATGCATTCAGTGTAGCTAATTGGCATGAAACTGTTCATAGAACTGCTTTTAAAACAAGATGGATTAATGAAATTTTTTATCACATCAGTTCCTTTATGTGTGATTTTGAAGGGTTCCGATGGAGATGGAGTCATACATTTCATCACTCAAAAACTCTTCAAACTGAAGACGATTACGATCATGAAATTCAAGTTTCAAGACCTGTAGAATTGTTAGCTTTCTTTTTAAACTTTATTCCGCTAACTGATTTACTTTATCCTCATAAGCTTATTAAGTACGAAGTTTTAAAACATGCCTTTGGAAAATTTTCCCCAGTTATTGATATTACTGCGCCTAAAGAAGAAAAGAAAAAAATATTATGGAACTCAAGATTATATGTTTTGATATGGGCACTAGTAATTGTTTATTCTTTTTATATTGGTTCCTTTTTACCAATTATATATATTATTTTACCAACATATATTGGTAAACCAATCTGGTTTGCTGTAAATGTAACACAACATTTAGCAGCAAAAGTAGATACAAAAGATCATCGTTTAAGTACTTATTCTGTAAGAATAAATCCTATCTTAAGTTTTCTATATTGGCACATGGAATATCATTTAGAACATCATATGTATCCAATGGTACCTTCTTATAATTTAAAGAAACTTCGAAAAGAAATTGATTCAGAACTTCCCAAACCATTTAATAGTCTTTTTGATTTTTATAGAAGGGTTCTACCTTCGGTAATAGCTTTAGCTACCAATCCAGATAAGTATTATAAAGTAAAATTAAATAATTAAATTACCAAGAACCAGAATTTTCCATAGACTTCCAAGGTTCTTGCTCTGGAAGCGACTCACCCTCTTGTAAAATTTCTAAAGAAATTCCATCTGGAGAACGAACAAATGCCATATGTCCATCGCGTGGAGGTCTATTTATAGTAACGCCATTATTCATAAGTTTTTCACAAACTTCATAAATATTTTTTACACTGTAGGCAAGATGCCCAAAGTTTCGGCCACCTGTATATTTTTCTGGGTCCCAATTATATGTTAATTCAAGTAACCCAGTTTTTTCATCACTGTTTTCTGCTGCTAAAAAAATTAATGTAAAGCGACCTTTTTCGTTGTCAACACGTCGCACTTCTTTTAGCCCAAGTTTATTACAATAAAAATCTAATGATTTTTCAATATTTTCAACTCTCACCATTGTGTGCAAATACTTCATATTTATTAATAAATATTAACATAATTTTAATTTTATTTTCAATTGTTATTTTGTCAAATATCCATAATGTTTACTCAATAATAATAGGGAGGACAAAATGAAGAAAAAAAATCAATTAAAAGTCTCCAGAAGAACAGTCATGAAAGGAGCTCTTGCAGCAGGCGCGGTAATGTCTGCTACATCAATTCCTTCACAGTTGTTCGCAGGTCAATATGATATTCCTGAACCATTAAAACCACTACCAACAACTGGTGGTAATATGAGATGGATTGACAGTGGAGATATGAAAGGTGTTTTTTGGAAAAAAATATTTCCAGAATATGCTGCTTCTAGAGGTATAACTATTGAATATGATGGCTTACCATGGAAAGAAATAAATAAAATTGTTCCTTTAGCAGTTAGAAATGGAACTGTTCATGATGTATTTCAAATTCCATTGAACATGGATCCAGGTGTAGCTGTTGCGGAAGGTTGGGTTCAACCTTGGGATGATTATATTGAAAATATTGACGAATGGTTAGCTGGATTCCCTAGTGGTGTTTATTTACCAGGTGTTAATCAGTTTGATGGTAAAACTTATGGTGTGTGTTTAACAGCGAATAAAAGAACAGGTACCTGTCTTTTATACAGTAGTAAATACATGAGTGAAGCTGGTTATGATCCTCAGGCAGGAAGAATGACATATTCTGAAATTAGAGATGCTGCTAAAAAAATTACAACCAATGGTAAAGGTCAATACTATGGCTGGATCATTGGTGGTAACCAGGTAAATCGTTGGGAAGATGTGGTTCATACTTTTGGACAAGTTGCTGGAGCTCACAGTGGAAGAGGTGGATTTACAAATAGACATATCAGTTTTAAAACTGGTAAATTTGTGATTGCTTCTGATCAATACATGGAAGCTGTTGAACTTTTATTACAACTAAAATCTGATGGAAGTGCATTCCCAGGTGTTATGAGTATGAATGCTCCTCAAGCAAGAGCTCTTATGCCTCAAGGTGCTGCAGGAATGATTTTCCAAGGACCTTGGTGTATTGGAACATGGGCTAAAGATGCTCCAAACTGGGAGTATGGTATAGCAAGTGAACCTGTTCCCGATGGAAAGAAAGCAGAACCTCTTTATATAGCTGAGGGTGGATCAAACACTTTATGGTTAAGTAAAGATAGTAAAATGGGACCTTTTGCAGGTGACTTAGTTAGATTTATGGGAACTGAGCAAGGTCAAATTTACTGGGCACAAACTGTTGGTGCAGCAGATCCTGCGATAAGCCCAGCAGCTGTTGCAAAGGCTGGTCTAACAGGACCTTCAGCGCAAGCTCTTAAAATGTTTAACGAAAATCTTCTTGTTGGGCCTAACCCAATTGTTAGAAATAAAGATGTTGGTATTGTTGCTGCAAAATCAAGAATGCCAGACCCATCTCTAGCTCTAGTTATTCAAGGCCTTTATACTGGTCAACTTAAAGGTGTCGAAGCACAGCTTAAAGATTGTAACCAAAGATATGAAGATGCACTTGATAAAGCAGTTGATGAAGCAAGAGCGGACGGTGCTAATGTAACTCGTGATGATTGGGTATTCCCTAATTGGGATACTAGCTCTAATTACGGTGCTGCAAAGTACGCTGAACTATAAAAAAAATTATTTAAAGGCGAATTTTTAATTCGCCTTTTTCTATTATGAATAAAAAATCATTATCTCAACAAATATATGAAGCCAGATGGTGCTACTTGTTTGTTCTACCATGTTCAATTCTTACAGGTATGTTTGTTTTGTACCCGATAGGAATGTCTTGGTATTTTTCATTGTTGGACTGGAGTGGTTTTACAAAAGATGCAAAATTTATTGGACTTCAAAATTATGCTGAAGCAATAAATGATCCATTTTTTTGGAATGCTTTTTCGCGTTCTTTTATTTTTATGTTCGGCACCGTTCCTGTAAAAATAATTTTAGGATTTATAATCGCTGTATTTTTAAATAATCAAGTTTTAAAGCTTTCACCTTTTTTTAGGACTATAATTTTTATGCCAGTAGTTACAGCAATTGCCATTATTGGAATTGTTATGACATTTATTTTTAGTCCATTTAATGGACCTGCTAATAAATTTTTAATGGCAACAAATTTAACTTCCGGACCAATTGATTTTCTTGGTAACCCAGATACCGTACTACCAACAGTTATGGGTGTGTATGTTTGGAAGTGGCTTGGTATTACCATGATGTATTGGTTGGCAGCTTTACAAACAGTTCCACAAGATGTCTATGATGCTGCAAAAATTGATGGTGCACAAGGTTATAGATTGTGGATTCATATAATTTTACCAATAGTATTACCTTTTGCGATAGTAATAATTTTAGTTGAAGCTGTTAGCGCTTTAAATGTTTTTCCATTAATTGAAACAATGACTGCTGGAGGACCTTTCTTTAGTAGTGAGGTAATGGAAGTTTATATTTTTAGAACTGCCTTTGTCACAGATGCTGGGACAATGCCAAGGCTTGGATATGCATGTGCTGCTGGTGTTTTTTGGGGTGTTGCTGTTTTATTTATTACAGCACTGCAAGGATTTTGGATGAGGAGAACTCGAAGAATATGAGCAAATATTTAAATTTTATCGCTGAAAAAAACCAACTAAGATATTTAACAATTACTGTATTTTTTCTTATTTTTTCTTTCTTCTGGATATACCCACTTTTATGGGTTCTTTCTGCTTCCCTTAAAACTGATTTCGAAATTTGGGGTGGCCTAGGCTTAATACCAGATAAACTTATATGGGAAAATTTTGAAAGAGCTTGGTTTGGAGCCAACATGGGAAGGTATTTTTTTAATACTCTTATAATCACTGTTGTTTCAGTAGTTATAGTAGTCATAACAACTGGAATGTTTGGTTATGTAATTGGAAGGTATGCTTTTCCTGGAAAAAAAATACTTATTGGAATTTTAATTGCAACAATTTTTATTCCTCAAGGTTATACGATAATTCCAGTTTTTGATTTATTAACAGATTTGAAAGTTTCTAAAAATTTGATTGGCTTAACAATCGCAACTGCTGGTCATACACCAGTAATATATATTTTATTATTTGCTGGATACTTTTCAAGAATACCTGTTGAACTTGAAGAAGCTGCAAAAATGGATGGTGCAGGATTCATCAGAACTTTTATTATGATTATGTTGCCATTAACTAAACCGGTTGTCGCAACAGTTTCTATTTTACAAGTTTTACATGCATGGAATGATTTTTTATTACCTGTAGTTATTACCCTTGGTAATCCTGATATTAGAACATTATCGGTTGGGGTTTACGCATTCAAAGGAGAATATTTTGTAGATTGGTCTGGAATGGCAGCAGCTTCTGTAATAACTATATTACCTATAATTGTATTATTTTTATTCATGCAAAAATATTTTGTAGAAGGTGTGCAAGGAGCGGTAAAAGGTTAAATGGGTAAAAAACCAAATATTTTATTAATTACTTCTGATCAACAACATCACGATACAATTGGAAAGTTTAATTCTAAAATTCAAACACCTAGTTTAGATAGACTTTGCAATGAAGGAATGAACTTTACAAGAGCTTATTGTCCATCACCAGTATGTACTCCTTCAAGAGCAAGTATCATTACAGGACAATACCCTTCTTCGCATGGTGCATGGACCATTGGAGTTAAGTTAGAGGAAACAGTGGAAACTATTGGAGAGCTTTTATACAAAAATGGATACTCAACAGGCTTAATTGGAAAAGCACATTTTCAACCTCTTACTTCAGTTCCAGGTCAAGAATCAATAGAAGGACAACCGACTCTTAGAGATTTAGATTTTTGGAAAAACTTCAAAGGACCTTGGTATGGTTTTGAACACATAGAACTTGCTCGTAATCATGCAGATGAAAGTCATGTTGGTCAACACTATGCCATTTGGATGGAACACAATGGTTTAAGTGACTGGAAAGAATATTTCCAACCAGTTCCTGGAGAAACATCAAAATATGCTCCTCCAATTGCTCGCGAATATGACTACTGGGCAAGACCTGATAGAGTTTGGCAGCTGGATGAAAAACATCACTATACAAACTGGACTGCAGAAAGATCAATTGAATTTTTAGATCAACAAAAAGATGACAAACCATTTTTTCTTTGGACAAGTTTTCAAGATCCTCATCCTCCATATGTATTAAGTGATCCATGGGCATCTATGTATAATCCAAGTGAGATGTCACCAGGAACTTTAAAAGAAGGAGAGCACGATTTAAATCCACCACATTTTGGTAAAACACAAACAGCTAATCCTGATTTTGAAAATTGGCATTCACCATTTAATGCCCATGGATGTATGAGTCATTTATATCCTATGGAAGAATTAAAAAAAGATATGGCAATTTATTATGGCATGATTAGTTTTATGGATAAGAATATTGGAAAAATAATTAATAAGTTAGATCAAATTGGTGAGCTTGATAATACAATAATTATTTTTACTACTGATCACGGACACTTTATTGGACAACATGGTTTAATAGCAAAGGGACCTTTTCATTATGAGGATATGCTCCGCTTACCTTTTATTGTTAGATGGCCTGGTAAAGTACCTCAAAATTCTTCATCATCATCTTTGCTAAGTTTAGTTGATCTTGCTCCAACATTTTTAAAGGTTGCAGGAATTGATATTCCAACTCAAATGCAAGGTGTTGATCAAACTGATGTATTTTATGGTAACGAGGAAAGTATACGTTCTCACATATTTGTTGAAAACAGACATAATCCAAAAATGCCACATTTAAAAACTTACATTAATGAAAATTATAAAATTTCTATTTATAGAGAGGCAAACTATGGAGAGCTTTTTGATTTAGAAAATGATCCAAATGAATATAATAATTTATGGGACAATACGAACGCACAAACATTAAAAAAAGAATTATTATTTAAATTTGCGCAAGCAACACTAAAAGATGAAACATCAAAAATGAAAAGAGTTTCCGGCGCCTAAAAATGAAAGGACTAATATGAGAATTTTATATGTAGATATTGACTCTTTAAGACCTGATCACCTGGGATGTTATGGTTATCATAGAAATACATCTCCAACGATTGATTCTATTGCTAAAGAAGGAGTTAAATTTACAAATTTTTACTCAACCGATACCCCATGCTTACCAAGTAGAACTGCTTTTTTTGGTGGAAACTTTGGTTATAAAACAGGCGTAGTTAATCATGGAGGAGAGTTCTCTGATATTGCTCCTCGAAAAAATATTTGGGATAGAGAATTTAAAGGAGGCCTAAGAGGTGAGTATGCCTTTACTTCACTTGGAAAAGTTTTACGAGATGCTGGTTATTATACTGCCAGTATAAGTCCATTTCCAGAAAGACATACGGCTTATCAAGTCTGGTTTGGTTTTACAGAAACCTATGACACAGGAAAAGGTGGATTAGAAAATGCCGATGAGGTTTATCCTGTTATAAAAAAATGGTTAGAGAACAATGGAGAAAAAGATAATTGGTTTTTACATGTTAACATGTGGGATCCACACACGCCTTATGATACACCAAAAGAATTTGGCAATCCTTTTAAAAACGATCCTATAGAAGATTGGGTAACAGAAGAATTGATTAAAAAACAAAGAGATAGTTTTGGACCACACAGTGCAAGAGAAGTTCCAGGATTCGATGATGATCTTAGAGGTAAGTATACAATGGGTGTTGGGGAAATAAAAAACATTGCTGACGCTAAAGAACAATTTGATGCTTATGATACAGGAATTAATTATGCAGATTTATATTTAAGTAAAGTTATTGAAGATTTAAAAAAAATGAATCTCTGGGATGATACTGCTATTATTATATCTGCAGATCACGGTGAAAATCAAGGCGAGTTAAATGTTTGGGGAGACCATCAAACAGCAGATCATATTACTAATAGAGTTCCATTAATTATTAGATGGCCAGGAATTACTGACTCAAATAAAGGCAGTACAGTAGAAAATAAATTTTATAATTTAGATTTAACTTCAACAATTTCTCAAATAGTATCTTCAACTCAACCAGATAGATGGGATGGAATAAATTTCAGTGATAATCTCAAAGATAATAACTCTAAAAATGGAAGAGATTATTTAGTCATAAGTCATGGTGCGTGGAGTTGTCAAAGATCTGTGCGCTGGGATAATTGGTTACTCATTAGAACTTACGATACAGGTTTAAAAGATTTTCCAAAATATATGCTATTTGATATTGATAAAGATCCACACGAATTGAATAATTTAGCTGATCAACATAAGGATTTAGTGGCTCACGGTATGTTATTAATTGATGAGTGGATTGAAGAAAATATGCATGATGCCGATAGAGGAGATCCTCTTCAAGGTGTAATTAGAGAAGGCGGCCCTCATCATGCAAATATATATTCAAAAGTTTGGACTTCATATGTTGAGCGTCTTGAAAAAACAGATAGAAACAAACACGCTGATAATCTTAAAAAGTACAAAGGAAAACCTTTTAATAAATAAATATGAATAATAAAGTATATGACTTTATTATTTTAGGCGCTGGTTCAGCTGGTTGTGTTTTAGCAAATAGACTATCAGAGGATGGAAAAAATTCAGTTTTAATAATTGAAGCCGGTCCAATGGATTTTAGTTTTTTAAAACCAATTGAGTCTCTTTTAATCCATATGCCGGCTGGAGTTTATCATGCTTATAAAAATCCAAATATTAATTGGAATTATACAAGTGCAATTGAGTCTAACTGCGATAATCGAAACATAGAGCTGCCTCGTGGTAAAGTTATTGGAGGCTCTTCCTCAATAAATTCTATGGTTTATATGCGCGGCCATCCACTTGATTATGACAATTGGTCAGACAAATATAATTTAAAGAATTGGTCATTTGATAAATGTTTACCATATTTTAAAAAATGTGAATCTTCTGATCGTGGTGAGAGTGAATGGCGTGGAGGTAATGGTCCTTTAGGTGTTACTAAAGGTAAACTTAACAACCCTCTTTTTGATGCGATGTTTGAAGCTGGTCAACAATCTGGACAAGGAACATCAGAAGATTTAAATGGTTATAAACCGGAAGGTGTTGCAAGATTAGATAGCACTACTAAAAATGGAAAAAGATGTAGTGCAGCTACAGCTCATTTACGACCAGCTATTAAAAGAAACAATGTTGAATTAAAAACAAACGCTTTTATTCAAAAGCTAATAATGAATAAAAATGATGTGGTAGGTGTTGAGTTTGAACAAAATAGTGAATTAAAGAAAGTTTATACAAATAATTCTATCATATTGAGTTGTGGTGCAATTAAATCACCTCAAATACTTATGTTATCAGGAATAGGTCCAGCTGATCATTTAAAGTCAAAAGATATAGAGCCATTACATAATTTAACTGGTGTTGGTAAAAATTTACAAGACCACCTTTTGGTTGCAGCAGGCTTTGAATGTAAAAAAGATGTTACTATTCATAAAATGACTAGAGCAGATAAAAAACTATGGGAAGGTCTTAAATGGATTTTAACTGGAAAGGGAATAGTGGCGTCAAATATTTGGGAAATGGGAGGTTTAATTTTTGGAAATGAAAATAGAAAATATCCCAACCTTCAATATCATTTTGCCCCAGCTTATAATGAATACTTTGGAAGAGAAATAAAATTATCCCAAGGGTTTTTGCTTCAGTGTGATCAATTAAGGCCAAAAAGTAGAGGGTCAATTTCATTAAATACAAACAATCCAAAAGATAAACCTATTTCTCAATTTAATTATTTATCAGAAAAAGATGATTTAATTGAATTAAGAGAGGCTTATAAAAAAATGATAGAGTTAATCTCCCAACCTGCATTTGATGAATTTAGAGGCAAAAGAATTACTCCTTCTCCTGACATAAAAGATGATGAAGAAATTAATATATGGATTAAAAAAACTTCAACGACAGATTATCACCCATCTGGCACGTGCAAGATGGGCAATGATTCAAATTCAGTTGTTGATGAAAATCTTAAAGTTCATGGAATGAACAATTTATTTGTAGTTGATGCTTCCATAATGCCAAACATAGTTAGTGGAAATCTCAATGCGCCTACGCAAATGATAGCTGAAAAATTTTCTGATGTTTTATTGAAAAAAAAACCTCTAGATCCATTACAGGCGAACTATCATTTTAGATAAAATTAATTTTTATTTATTTTATCAGCTATTAAAATTTTTCTTTGCATCTCTCTGAGAACAGGTTTTTCAATTAGCTTTCCATCTATTACTACTAACCCCGTATTAGATGAATTAAATTGATCAACAATTTTTTTTGCGTGGTCTATCTCTTCTTTTGTGGGTGTAAAAACTTTATTCAAAATATCAATTTGTTTTGGGTGGATAGAACCCTTGCCACTAAAACCTAAATTTTTTGCTAACTCTGCTTCCTTTTTCATTCCCTCCATATTTTCCAAATCTAAATAGGGAACATCTAAAACATCAACCCCAATACTTGCTGCTGCGTGTACTAGTTTTGATCTAGCATAGAGAAGATTTTCCCAGCTATTTTCACATCGTAGTTCTGCTGCCATATCTACTCCTCCAAAATATAAGGCTACTATTCTTTTACTAGCATGAGCAATGTCATATATACTTTCAAGTGCATCATTTGTTTCCATTATAACGTGAAGATCGGTATCCAAATTAGAATCTGTTAAAAGATCATCAATAAAAGTAATTTCATCTGGAGTTTTTACTTTCGGTAGCATTATTGCTCTAATATTTATTTTACTAGAAATAAAAGACTCTAAATCTAAAAGACCAAATTGTGTTCTTTGACAATTTACTCTTACAACTAATTCTACATCACTTTTAACTTCAAGAGTTTTGAGTGCATCAATAGTGTTTTTCCTAGCTTCATTTTTATCTTTTATTGCTATACCATCTTCTAATTCTATACAGACCATATCTGCACCAGACTTAATAGCTTTTGGAAACATATCTGGTTTAAGACCTGGTGTAAAAATAAAGCTCCGTCTTACTCTTAATTTCTTTTGATCCATATTGGTTATTATAACTTTTAATCTACGATAATATTTTTTAATGTAAAACGATTATTCACATTTAACTTTTAATTTATAAAAAAACTCGGTAAACATAACCAAAATGAATTCCAAATCTAAACCAAACATCATAGTTTTTTTTACTGATCAACAACGTTGGGATACATCTGGTTTACATGGCAACCCATTATCTTTAATGGAAAACTTTGATCACTATGCTGTGGAAGGTACACACCTTTTTAATTCATTTACTTGCCAACCAGTTTGTGGGCCAGCAAGAGCTTCATTCCAGTCAGGGATGTATGCAACGAAAACTGGATGTTTTAAAAATAAAATACCTTTAAAAAAAAATATTAAAACTTTAGCAAAATACTTATCAAAAGAAGGTTATGCCACAGGATACATTGGAAAATGGCACCTTGGTTCTTCAGAGCCAGTTAAAAAAGAGGATAGAGGTGGCTATAATTATTGGTTGGGATCAAATCTATTAGAATTTACATCTGATGCTTACGAAACATATGTTTATGATGGACAAAATAAAAAAGTTTTTCTCCCCGGGTATAGAGTTGATGCAATAACTGATGCCGCAATAAATTTTATAAAACTAAATCAAAAAAAACCATTTTTTCTTTTTGTTTCACTTATTGAGCCACACCATCAAAACAACACAGATGATTATCCACCACCGATTGGATACCGAGAAAAATATACAGGTAAGTGGTCACCACCAGATCTTACATCTTTGGTAGGGTCTTCTCCTCGACATTTAGGTGGTTATTATGGAATGGTGAAGAGAATAGATGAAGCTTATGGAAGAATGATTGATGTTATTAAAAGCTTAAAATTATTTGATGATAGTGCAATTATTTTTACATCTGATCATGGAAATAATTTTAAAACACGAAATAGAGAATATAAACGTTCTTGTCATGAAAGTTCAATACGGGTTCCTACTTCTTTAATTGGAAATGTTTTCCAACAAGGTGGACGTCTTAAAGAACTAACCAACATTTTAGATATTCATGCAACAATATTGGATTTGGCAAATGTCAAAAATACCTCTCATTGTGATGGTAGATCAGTATTGCCTTTAGTAAATAAAACTTCCAAAAAATGGGAAAATGAAATTTTTATTCAAATCAGTGAAAGTCAATTAGCTAGAAGTCTGAGAACAGAGAAATGGAAATATTGTATTGCTGATAAAGATTCTAGTGGAAATGATAAACCTTCATCTAACCAATACACTGAAACTAACCTTTATGATCTTGATGCTGATCCATATGAATTAAATAATCTAATTGGCATTAGTACTTATGATGAAATTACAGCCTCATTAAGAAAAAAGATTAAAAACAAAATTCAAAAAGTTGAAAATATTACATCCAAAATTAAAAAAGCTAACAATGTAAATAATCCTGGTCAAATGGGATTAAATCCTGATTCTTTTCATCGATTAAAGAAAAAACTTTAATAATTATTTATTTCATATTAATCTATTTCTATGAAAACAGTTTTCCTTTTATTTGATTCATTAAATAAAAGAATGTTAAATTCTTATGGTGGTAAATATATTGAAACGCCAAATTTTAATCGATTAGCAGAAAAATCAGTCCAATTTAATAATCATTATATTGGTAGTATGCCTTGTATGCCTGCAAGAAGAGACATGCATTCAGGACGATTAAGTTTTTTGCATCGTGCATGGGGACCACTAGAACCATTCGATAATTCATTTCCAGAAATTTTACGTCTTAATGATACATACACTCATCTTGTCACAGATCATTATCATTATTTTGAGGATGGCGGTGCAACTTATCATAATCGATTTAATTCTTGGGATTTTATCAGGGGACAAGAAAGCGACCCATGGAAAGCCATGGTACAACCACCGCTTGAAAAATTAAGAGAAAAATATCATCAATCTCAATTAAATTTAACTAATAGAGAAACAGGATACTATCATTATGCAATCAATAGTGAGTTTATTAAAGATGAAAAAGATTTTCCTTCGGTTAAATGCTTTGAATCTGGTTTAGACTTTATCAATATTAATAAAGATGCTGATAATTGGTTTCTTCAACTAGAAACTTTTGATCCTCATGAACCTTTTTTTGCACCAGAGCGATTTAGAGAGAAATTAAAAACAAATTATACAGGCCCAAGATTAGATTGGCCTCAGTATGACAGAGTCAAAGAGACAGATGATGAGGTTGCAGAGTTAAAAGCCAATTACATTGCTTTAGTTGGACTATGTGATTATTTGCTTGGTACTGTTTTAGATTATTTTGATGAAAATAACCTATGGAATGACACTGCATTGATCTTAACAACTGATCATGGTTTCATGCTTGGAGAACATGATTGGTGGGCTAAAAATAGAATGCCATTGTATAATGAAATTGCAAATATACCTTTCTATTTTTATCACCCTGAATACAAACAATATTCGGGAGAGCAAAGAAATGTTGTAACTCAAAACATTGATCTAATGCCAACATTCATGACAATGCACGGCCACAATCTTCCTAAAGAAGTTAAAGGCAAATCATTGCTAAACTTTTTAGATAAAGATAGAGAAAATGAACATTTAGCTTTGTATGGATATTGGGGTGGAGGTATAAATATTTCTGATGGAAACTATTCATATTTTCATTTTCCAGAAAATTTTGATCAATACGATAGAAGTAGATTCCAGTATACATTGATGCCGACAAATATGAGGCAATTTTTTTCGCATGAAGAATTGCAAACTGCTACTATGCATGAACCTTTTAACTTTACTAAGAATATTCCAGTCATGAAAGTTAACAGAATTCTTAGAAAATCAGATCCACATAAATCACTAGAAGATACTAAATGCGCACTTTATAATTTGAAGGAAGACCCCGGCCAACTACATCCTATTAATGATGAGGATTTAATAAAAAAATATAAAAATCTTATGCTGAGTGAAATTAAAACATATGATCCACCAAAAGAATTATTAAAAAATTATTTTAAAGATAATTAAATGCCCAAAAGACAAAAAGTTTTAGTTCTGTATTTAAAGTTTCCAAGTCTAGAAGCAGAAGTTATTTCATGGGCTACTTTTGATGGTACTGGTCAAAAACTCCATATGACAGGTGATAGTGACGAGCCTCCTTATCCTACGGGGCTCGACGCCTTATTAGATGGGTGGAGATTATTTCAATCAAGTCAAGCCATCCCAGAACATCCAGGAGAAGAATTTAGGACTTCATATTTAAAACATGAATTTTTTTTTGAAAAAATAGAAGAAGGAGATTTTTAAGATGGTAAAATTATTATCAACCGAGCAAATGGCAGAGTTTGCTAATAGTGGATGCTTATTTTTTGATGGATTAATAGATAATGAAACTAATAAAGAATTTTTAAACGATATTGGACATACCGATATTGAAAACGTTGATAATATGCAAAAGTATTTTCAAAATATTAAAGCTTCTAGCAGCATTCCAAGAATTCCTGCAGGAACACCACTCAAGAATGCTTATCCAAACAAATCTCCTTTAGAAAAAATTTTCCAAAATGAAGTTGTCGCAGGAGCAATTAATAGTTTAGTTGGATCCGAGGCTGTAGTTGATCATCAATTTCTTCATCTAACATTCCCAACAAAATACTTTAAAAAAACTAATCAAAGACAGATGTCTCAGGTTAATCATCAAGACAGTACAATCGATCCAAGAATAACATTTGATATTCAATTATTCTATTTTCCAACTGATGTTACAAAAGAAATGGGTGGAACAAGATATCACCCTGGTACACATCTCAGAATTGTAAACGAAATGGGAATTGCTAAATATCAAAATATTAAAGGACAGAAAAATATAGTTTGTAAGGCAGGTACAATTGGGATTTTTCATAATGGCTTGTGGCATGGTGCAGGCGTAAATTTTTCAGATGAGATTAGGTACATGTTCAAAGTAAGATTGCAACCAACAGAAAAACAGGAACTATTATGGGATCCTGAAAAAAAATATAAACCACTTCCTAATAAAGCATTATATTGGACAGATGAAAATCAAGAAAAAACAGTCAATGATATTTTAATGAAATCATATCCTTGGCAAGAGGCAGATACAAATCGATTAGATAAAATTAATACAATTAAGTTCTGGAGAATGCTCACTGGTCATAAAAATTTAGATATTGATTATTGGCTTACTAGAATTGAGAATGAATTATATTAGTTAAAATCTCTTTCATCGCCTTTTAAAGGTACAACATCGCAAGTCTCTTGGTACCATGAAAGCATTTTATCTTTTAGCTTCTTAAGTTCTGATGCATATTGTGTATCATCGATAACATTATGTATTTCGCCAGGATCTTCAATTAAATTATAGAGCTCATCTTTTTCATAGGCTCTTTTAATATATTTAAATTTTTTATTTCTGCACATTGTAGCCTTGGTATGCATTAAGATTTCATCTTCTGTACCCTGTAGACTTACTCTAGGATAATAAAGACCATGGGGTAGTTGTAGGCTTTGGTTTTCACTGGCTTGTCTTTCTAATCTAAGTCTACCACCTTCTGTAAATACTTCTTCTCTATGATTGTTAACCTTTTGATCTATAAAATTTTTAATACTCTTTCCAAAATGCCAATATGATGGTTCTATATTACTATAGTCATATATTGTACCAGCTACATCAATCAATTCAATCATTGTGTCACTCACACCATTAAGTGTATTCTTACTTTTAGGCGGTTTAATTATTAGAGGAACATTAGTAAGACAATCTTGAAAAGTATTTTGAGTTTTTTCAACAAGATTATAATCTCCAGTGAAATCACCATGATCTGAAAGGAAAATAATTAAGGTATCATCATACAAATTATTTTTTTTAAGTTGATTTACTAAAAGACCAAATTGATAATCAACTCTTGCACACATACCAAGATAAACAGCTCGTAATTCATTCCAACGTTCATCGGTCCAATTTTGCATTTGTTGACCATCCATTATTCCTTTTAAAAGACTTGGTTTGTCCTCCCATGTTTTGTATCGATATCTTTCAGGAATTATATTTCTATCTATCGAAGAGAACCATGGATCTTCAACACAGTAAGGTGGATGTGGGTATCCTAGTGGTAAAAATAAACAGAATGGTTTTTCTTTTTTATAATCTTCAATAAAATCTAATGCTCCATAAACCATGGACCAATCATCATCGAAATAAATATCTTTATCTTTTTTATCTAATTTTCCTTTAAAGAAACTATAATAATTATCTCCATCTTCAGGACCCCTCCATGATAAATCTCCACCATGAGTCCCTGGTTGTTGTGCGTAGTCCCATTTTTTAAAATCTTTATCTGTTGGTTCAAAATAAATATCGCAATGATTACGATAGCCTTCTTGACCTGCTATCAAATCATTTTTTCCACCCCACCAAATAAAATAATCTTTATTTTTTAATTCTGATAAAATGCTCGAATCACCTTGATCAGTATGTAGCATATAATGCATTGTTCTATGGCCGTGAACATGAGGGTACCAACCAGTCATAAATGAGCAACGACTTGGAGTACAAACAGTAGCTTGGCAGAATGCATTCTTAAATGCAACTGCATCATTATTAACAATATTATCTAAGTTTGGTGTTTTAGCTCCAGGATAACCAAGATATCCTAACATATCTCCTCTCCATTGATCAGGATTAAAAATTAAAATATTAGGTTTTCTATGCATTTTAGTGTTAATTTTTATATGTTTTTTATCTAAAAAAAAGACAATATGCTTGTTGATTATATTACTTATCTGAGTAAAAATAATTAAATTTTAGGAGAAATGATGAAAAATTTATTAAAATTTATAATAGGTTCAGTATCTTTATTTTTCTTTAGTTCTGTTCAAGCAGATACAATTAAATGGTTACATTTAACTGGTGAAAGTTCACCAGAGTATCCAAACTTTGTTAGAGCAGTTGAAGAATTCGAAGCAAAAACTGGACATAAAGTTGAGATGATGTATCTCGAAAATGAATCTTTTAAGGCTAAGCTTCCAACAATGTTACAGTCTGACGATAGGCCAGATATATTCAATAGCTGGGGTGGCGGTGTTATGTATGCACAAGCTGAAGCAGGTTTCTTAAGGGATATTTCAGATGTTGTAACTGATGAATATCTATCTACACTTAGTGCAGCAGCAGCAAATGCATTTGTATATAAAGGACAAAGAGTTGGTGTTCCACGAAATGTATCACAAGTTACTTGGTGGTATAATAAAGATTTAATGAATCAAGCTGGAGTAGATGTTTCAAGCATTACAATGTGGGATGATCTCCTATCAGCTGTTAGTCAAATTAAATCTGCTGGCATAACTCCAATTTGTATAGGTGGAAAAGATAAATGGCCTGTTCATTTTATTTGGACACATTTACACATTAGAAATGGTGGTGAATCATTATTCCTTGAGTCACTTGAAAATGGCGGTTGGGATAGACCTGAGTACATTAAATCAGGTGAGCAAATGTTAGAACTTGTAGCACTAGAACCTTTTCAGGATGGATGGTTAAGTCATACTTGGCCTGATCAAGCTGGATTTTTTGGTGATGGAAAATGCGCGATGGCTTTCATGGGTAACTGGATGTATCCAGCTCAAAAATCTAACAGTGCAAGTGGAGAAGGTTTAGGAGATGATAATATGGGTATCTTTAGTATGCCAATGACTCCAGGAGCTCTTGGTGATTCTGCTGATACATTAGGAGGTATCAACGGATGGTTGGTTTCTAAAACTGCGCCAGACTCAGCTGTAGAATTTTTAATGCACTTAGTTTCAGCAGATATTCAAAATGAGGATGCTGCAAAAGGTGCTTATCTTCCAGTTGTAAAGGGTGCGGATAAATCAATTACTAACCCAATACTCGCTCAAGTTGCAAACAACATTGGAAATTCACAATATCACCAAATTTTTTATGACCAATTTTTAGGTCCTGATATTGGAAGAGTTGTTAATGATGTGTCTACTGATCTTGCTGCAGGAATTATTTCTGCTGAAGAGGCAGCACAACAAGTGCAAGACTCTTGGGAATTTAATCAATAAAATCTAAAGAGAAGGCTTTTTTTATAAAAGCCTTCTCAAATAAATATATGAATTCAGCCAAGTATAATGCTCTTTTAAGTAAATATTCTACGCTCGTAATATTTATAATTCCTGCATTAACAATTTTTACATTGTTTGTTGTATTACCTATTATTGAAGCAGCATATTATAGTTTTTATAGATGGGATGGTTATGGAGATCCAAATAAATATGTAGGATTAAAAAACTATAAATACCTTTTTAAAAATAAAACTTTTATTCTTTCATTAAAAAATAACTTTTATATCATTGCTATATCTCTATTTATCCAATTACCTTTTGCATTGTTGGTTGCGCTAATGATTTCTGATAAAATAAAAGGCGCTAATTTCTTTAGAACAGTTTTTTTTCTTCCATATATTCTTGCAGAAATAGTTACAGGATTAATTTGGGCTTATATTTATGATGGGAACTATGGAATGGTTGCAGCAATCTGGAATTTTTTTGGTGCTGATCCACCTCATATGATTGCTGAAAAAGAGACTGCAATGATTGCTTTATATATTGTTATTTTTTGGAAATATTTTGGAATTCATATGATGATATATATTGCTGGACTTCAAAATATTTCTAAAGAAGTTTTAGAGGCTGCAAGGGTTGATGGAGCAGGACCAATTACTACAGCGTGGAGGATTAAAATTCCTATTATTTTACCAACAATAAGACTTTCAGTTTTTTTATCTATTTTAGGAGCTCTTCAATTATTTGATATAATTATGCCTTTGACTGGGGGAGGTCCATCTAATCAAACACATTCAATGGTAACATACTTATATTATTTTGGAGTCATGAGAATGAAGTTTGGATTTGGAAGCGCAATAGGTGTTGTTATTTTCCTAATTTGTTTCACAATAGCTATTACTTATCAAAGAACTTTAATGAGGAAAGATTAATGTTTAGTAATTTTAGATCTTACTACATGTATCTATTTCTTTTCTTATTAGCAGGAATTATTTTTATTCCGCTTTACGTATCTATTGCCGGAGGGTTTAAAACAATTGGTGATTTAAGAACTAACTCACTAGGACTTCCAACGGAATGGATTGTTGGAAATTACACAAGTCTTTTAGTTGATAATAAGTTTTGGTTATTTACTTGGAATTCAGTTTTATATGCAGCAGGAACAACTTTTCTAGTAATTTTATTAGCCTCAATGACAGCATTTGTTTTTGCCCATATGAAGTTTGTTGGAAGTAGATTTTTGTTTAATTATTTTATACTTGGCTTGACCTTCCCCTTTGCAACAGCCATCCTACCTCTTTTTCTAAGAGTTAGAGACCTTGGTTTGTTAGGATCAGTTTGGGCAGTTATTCTTCCACAAATTGCGTTTGGTTTGGCTTTTGCGATTATATTATTTAGAGGTTTTTTTAGACAAATGCCCTCTGAGCTTTTTGATGCTGCTTTCGTTGATGGATGTACATATTCACAGTTTTATTTTAAATTTACTTTACCTCTTTCAACACCAATTATAGCTACAGTTGCAGTAATTAATCTTGTTGGTAGTTGGAATAATTATTTACTACCATTAATAATGATAAATAGTGAAAGTTTATATTCTTGGCCACTTGGAATAATGGTCTTTAGAGGTGAGTATATTACTGATTGGCCAAAAATACTTGCATTTGTTTCTCTTACTTTAATCCCAGCTGTAGTTTTTTTCTTGGCCCTTCAAAGATTTATTGTAGCTGGTTTAACAGGTGGGGCAGTTAAGGAATAGTATAATGAAAGTAGGAATTATCGGTTGTGGAAATATTGCTGATATTTATTTTAGTAATTCGCAAAAGTATTTTAATAATTTTGAAATAGTTGCATGTGCTGATATCAAAAATGAAGCTGCAAAAAATTATGCAGAAAAATATGGAGTAGAACATCTATCTGTAGACCAGATATTATCTAATAAAGAAATTGAATTAATTATAAATTTAACAATCCCAGATGTTCACTTTGAAGTTTCAAAATCAATTCTTGAATCTGGAAAACATTCTTATTCAGAAAAGCCATTGTCTATTAAGTTTGAACATGGTGAAGAGTTAGTCAATTTAGGTAATACAAAAGGTCTGCATGTTGGTTGTGCTCCAGATACTTTCCTTGGTGCTGGTATTCAGCAAGCAAAAAAAATTATTGATCAAAATGAAATAGGTAAAATAAATCTTGGCAGTATTTCAATGGGTGTGGCTGGACATGAAATTTGGCATCCAAACCCGGATTTTTATTACAAATATGGTGGGGGCCCAATTCTTGATATGGGCCCATACTATTTTACAGCACTAGTAAATTTACTTGGCCCTGCGAAAAATGTTTTTACGCAATCAAGAACAGTTTATCAAAAAAGAGTTATAGGTAGTGGCGGCAGACAAGGGCAAGAAATAGAAGTAGAAATTCCAACAACGTTAGTTTCTCAAATTGAATTTCAGAATGGTGCATTAATTGACTCATTTTTTTCTTTTGATGTTTGGAAGCATAGTAAGAATCACATTGAGTTATATGGTGATAAAGGTTCAATTAATATTCCTGACCCAAATATGTTTGGTGGTGATATTTTAGTTTGTAAATCAAAAAATGGAGCTTGGGAAAATATAGATACTAAGAATAACAATCTTGGAAAAATAAATATCAAAAATAAATCTGAAAAAGCAAATGAGTCAGCAGGTATTGCTAATTATAGAGGTATAGGTGTAAGTGAAACAGTTGAAGCAATAAAAAATAATCGTTTAAACAGATGTAGTGGAGAATTAAGTCTTCATGTTCTAGATATTCTAGATAGTATTATTAAATCATCAAAGGAAAATAAAAAAATAGAGCTTAGAAGTTCTATTAAAAATTTAAATTACTTTTCAGAAGAAGAGATTTATAGTTTATTAAAGTGAAAGGAGAAAAAATGAAAAAAGCGCTGATAGTTTATGGAGGTTGGCCAGGACATGAGCCAGAAAAATGTACTGAAATAATCAAGGGTATGCTTGAACCTGAAGGATATGAAGTTAGAGCAGAATATCAAACTTCAGCATTTGCAGAAGATTATGTTCATGAAATGGATTTGCTTATACCTATAGTGACTATGGCCTTTCATTTTGATCCAAGAGGAGAAATAAAAAAAACCGCTGTTAATAATGTTATCAAGGCTGTTCACAACGGTTGCGGTCTTGCTGGTCATCATGGAGGAATGTGTGATGCGTTTAGACAATCTATTGATTGGCAGTTCTTAACTGGAGGTCAATGGGTAAGCCACCCAAATGGTATTCACGATTACAAAGTAAATATTATAAAAAAAGACGATCCAATCATGGAAGGTATTGAAGATTTTGATTATCATTCAGAGCAGTATTATATGCATGTTGATCCATTAAATGAAGTTTTAGCGACAACAACTTTCAAGGGAAATGAAGTTTGGAAACTTGAACAAGAGCCTGGTTCATCCAGTGGCGATGCATATACTACGGAATGGTTAAAAGGTGTTGAAATGCCAGTGGCTTGGAAGAGAAGAATTGGAAAAGGAAAAATATTTTATATTTCTTTAGGGCATTTTGCGCATGAATTAAATCACCCACAAATGAACAAAATTTATAAACGTGGTTTACTTTGGGCATCAAGATAGAGTAATATATTTTAGGAAATCATATGACAGAATATTTTAGTAAAATACCAGAAATTAAATTTGAAGGAGAAAATAGCACTAATCCATTAGCATTTAAATTCTACGATGAAGATAAAGTTGTTTTAGGAAAAACAATGAAAGAACATTTAAGATTTGCAACTTGTTACTGGCATACATTTACCTGGCCTGGTCTTGATCCATTCGGCGGTCAGACATTTGATAGACCTTGGATGCAAGCAGGTGATGAGATGAAAATGGCTGAAATGAAACTTGATGCTGCATTTGATTTTTTTACAAAAATAAAGACTCCCCTTTTCTGCTTCCACGATAGAGATATTTCACCTGAGGGCTCAAATTATGCTGAAACGCAAAAAAACTTCTTCCACATTATAGATTTAATGGAACAAAAAATTAATGACACAGGAATGAAGTTACTTTGGGGAACAGCAAATGCTTTTTCTCATAAAAGATATATGAGCGGTGCTTCTACTAATCCAGACCCAGAAGTTTTTGCTTATAAAGCTGCACAAGTGAAAGATTGTATGGACGCAACTTTAAGACTAGGTGGACAAAACTATGTTCTCTGGGGTGGAAGAGAGGGATACGAAACAATCCTAAACACTGACATGGCAAGAGAAACGAATAATCTTCAAAGATTTTTAGAACTAGTTGTTAACTACAAACACAAGATAGGATTTAAAGGTCAAATTTTATTGGAACCAAAACCTCATGAACCGACTAAACATCAATATGATTTTGATTCTGCAACTTGCTTAGCCTTTTTACGAAAAGCCGGTTTAGAAAATGAAATTAAACTTAATGTTGAAGTAAATCATGCTACTTTATCTGGTCACAATTTTGAACATGAAATCGCTTATGCAACTTCAAACAGTGCCTTAGGAAGTATTGATATTAATAGAGGCGATACTTTAATAGGATGGGATACTGATCAGTTTCCAAATAATCCTGCTGATTTACTTATGTCATTTTATTTTATCTTTAAGAATGGCGGTTTAGGTCAAGGAGGCATGAACTTTGATGCAAAAATAAGAAGACAATCTATTGATCCTGAAGATTTATTTCATGCTCATGTTGGAGGAATGGATGTTTGTGCAAAGACACTGATAGCTACTGAAAAACTGATGAATGATAATGTTATTCCTAAGTTTATAGAAGATAGGTATTCTGATTGGAATGAAAATCTAGGACAATTTATTCATAATAAAGATACTGGATTAGATGATATTAACAAAAAAGTAATTGATGATAATATTGAACCAGAACCTCGTTCAGGAAGACAAGAATATCTTGAAAATATCTTAAATAAATATTTATAGTTACTAATCATAAGTTTCTATACTAATTGATTTATAAATATTATGAAAATTTATAAATTAGACACTGAATCAGATTTTGAAAAATTAGACCTATGTCTAGCAATAGGCAACTTTGATGGAATACACAAAGGACACCAAAAAATTATAAATAAAATTAAAGAGATTGCATCAAACAATAATTTATTATCTTCAATAATGAGTTTTAATCCTCATCCTCGTATTTTCTTTAATCAAATTAATGAACCTTTTAATATTTATACCCAAAGCAATAAAATAAATTTTCTTGAACAATTGGGTCTAGATATATTTATAGATTTTTCTTTTGATAAAAATTTATCAATATTATCTGCTGATGATTTTGTAACCAAAATTCTTATTGATAAATTAAATATTAAATACTTAGTCATAGGTTCTGACTTTAAATTTGGAAAAGACAGAAAAGGTAATTTTAAAACATTAGAAAAGTATGCTCAAAAAAATAATTTTAATATTCATTTAATCGATCCTATTATGCTTGCTGATAAATCTGATAAATATTCCTCTTCAATAATTCGGTCACAAATAAAAGATGGTTATATGGAAGATGTTACAGAATCATTAGGTAGGCCCTGGTATATGCATGGAAAAATAATTGAAGGTGATAAAAGAGCTAGAGAAATCAATTTTCCGACTGCTAATATGATACCAGATCAACATATATTACCAAAAAGAGGTGTTTACTGTGTAGAAGTGCTATTAGAAGGTAAGAAATATAAAGGTGTTTCAAATTTTGGTTTAAGACCAACAGTCGATGGAAGCAAACTCCTTCTAGAGACACATATGTTTAATTTTAGTGAAGAAATATATGGTAAAGAATTGACTGTTGAATTTCTTACATTTATTAGGTCTGAACAAAAATTTAATAATTTTGAAGAATTAACCAAGCAAATCAACAAAGATATAAATAAAGCAAAAAAATATCATCAACTGTAATGGAATATAAAGATACAATTTTTCTTCCCAAAACATCTTTTGAAATGAGAGCTAATCTCCCTTCAAAAGAACCTGCAATAATAGAAGAATGGGATAAAGAAAAAATTTTTGAAAAGCTAAGAGATAAATCCAAAGGTAGAGAAAAATTTATTCTTCATGATGGTCCACCATATGCAAATGGACATATTCATATGGGGACAGCTTTGAATAAAATTTTAAAAGATGTCATTGTGCGAACTCAACAAATGTCTGGTAAAGATTCAATTTATGTTCCTGGATGGGATTGTCACGGTCTACCAATTGAATGGAAGATAGAAGAAGAATATAGAAAAAAAGGAAAGAACAAGGATGATGTACCAACTGTTCAATTTAGAAATGAGTGTAGAGAGTTTGCAGAAAAATGGATCGATATACAAAAAAAAGAGTTTAGGCGACTTGGTGTTGAAGGGGATTGGGCAAATCCATACCTTACAATGTCAAATCAAGCAGAAGCACAGATTGTTCGAGAGCTTGGAAAATTTTTACTTGATGAAAGTTTGTATAAAGGAGCAAAACCAGTTCTCTGGTCTGTTGTAGAAAAGACAGCTTTAGCCGATGCTGAAGTTGAATACGAAGATCATACCTCCAACACTATATATGTTAAATTTTTAATTAAAAATTCTACTGATAAAGATTTAATTGACTCTAATATTGTTATTTGGACAACAACTCCTTGGACTATTCCAGGTAATAGAGCTTTGGCTTATGGTAAAGAATTAGATTATTCACTTATTGTCGTTGAAGAATTAGAAGAAGATAGTTTAGTCAAAATAAATGATAAATTAATATTTGCATCAGAACTTTTAGAAAGTGTAACCAAAGAAATCGGAATTAAAAAATTTAGTATAAAAAAGAAATTTAAAGGAGATAATTTATCTTCTTGCGAGTGCGAACATCCATTTAAACAATTAGGTTATGATTTTATTGTAAAACCATTTCATGGGGATTTTGTAAACTTAGAACAGGGAACAGGGGTTGTACATATAGCTCCTGGACATGGAGATGACGATTATGCTTTAGGTATAAAAAATAATGTTGATATTATTCAGACAGTTCAAGATGATGGAAAATATAATCAACATGCCGTTGGTTTTGAAGGTGAACATATTTATAAAGTAGATCTCAAAATTGCAGATAAATTAGAAGAATTTTCAAAATTATTATTTAAAGGGACGCTACGTCATAGCTATCCACATTCATGGCGGTCTAAAGCTCCTCTTATTTATAGAAATACACCACAATGGTTCATTTCCATGGAAAAAAATAATTTAAGAGACATTGCTCTTAAATCAATTGATGAAACTATTTTCTATCCTCCTCAAGGCCAAACAAGGCTTAGATCAATGATTGAGACTAGACCAGATTGGTGTGTATCTAGACAAAGAGTTTGGGGTGTTCCTTTACCATTATTTGTAAACAAAAAAACAGGCAAACCTTTAAGAGATGAAAACATTATCAATAGAATAGCTGACATATATGAAAAAGAAGGAAGCAATACGTGG
This sequence comes from uncultured Alphaproteobacteria bacterium, assembly GCA_902602695.1. Lineage (GTDB taxonomy): Bacteria > Pseudomonadota > Alphaproteobacteria > HIMB59 > CACPNW01. The sequence goes on from CACKRO010000002.1 coordinate 120,014, forward strand.
TTTACTGAAGATCCACAAAGATTTTTAGGGGATGAATATTCATTTGACGATTATGAACAAGTAAAAGATGTAGTTGAAGTATGGTTTGACAGTGGTTCTACACATGCTTTTTGTCTAGAACAAAGAGAAGATTTGAAATGGCCTGCATCTATGTATTTAGAAGGAAGTGATCAACATAGAGGTTGGTTTCATTCATCTCTTTTAGAGTCTTCGGGTACTAGAGGAAAGGCACCATATGAAAGTGTTTTGACACATGGGTTTGTTGTTGATGGAAGAGGACGCAAAATGTCTAAATCTTTAGGTAATGTCATTTCTCCTGATGATATTTTAAAAAAATATGGAGTAGATATTTTAAGATTATGGGTCGTTGCCTCTGATTATTATGATGATCTCAAACTTGATAATGCCATTCTTCAATCACAAGCTGAGTCTTATAGAAAAATAAGGAATACCTATCGTTTTTTAATTGGCAATTTAAATGATTTTACTAAAGAAGAAGTTATTGATGAAAGTGAGTTTCCAGAGTTAGAAAAATATCTTCTTCATCGGTTGTGGGAAGTTGATCAAGTAGTTCAAAAATGTGTATCAACATTTAATTTTCACTTGATGTTTACAACACTATTGAATTTTTGTTCAACTGATCTTTCAGCTTTTTATTTTGATATCAGAAAGGACACTATATACTGTGATAGTAAAGAGTCGGTTAAAAGAAGATCTACTAGAACTCTATTAAATATAATTTTTAATTATTTAGTAAGATGGTTTGCGCCATCTATATCCTTTACTTCTGAAGAAGCTTGGAAAGCTATGGGAAATAAAGAAAGTATACACCTACAAGATTTTCTACAATGTAAAAAAGAATATGAAGATAATAAATTAAATGAAAAATGGAATTTAATTAAAAATATTAGAAAAGTTGCTACTGGAGCTATAGAAAAAATTAGAGAAGAAAAAACTATTCGTTCAAGTCTTGAAGCACACATAGATATTTTTGTTTCTACAGAAAGTTATAAAAAACTAGAGGAAGTAATGTTTGATGAAATTACAATTACCTCATCATTTTCTTTGTATGTTATTGACAAAAAATCCAATGGTTTTTCTATTGAAGATATTTCTGATGTTATTGTAAAAGCATCAAAGGTAAATGGAGAAAAGTGTCAAAGATGTTGGAAATATGAGGCAAAGTTAGTAAAAGATGAAGTTTGTAATAGGTGCAACACTGTAATATTTAAGTGATTAAAACAACTGTATTTATTTTTTTAATATTATTAGATTTATTAACAAAATTTTTAATTCAGAATAATTTATTTTTAAATCAATCAATAAAAATCAATGAATATTTTGATTTAGTTTATGTTCAGAACTTTGGTGTTTCTTTTGGTTTATTTTCTGGTTATGTTTCACATTGGATATTAATACTTATAGCCTTAATAGTTGTCATATTAATTTTTTATTTATTTATTAAATCAGATAAACAACTAGAAAAACTGGCTTATTTCTTTGTTATAATTGGGGCTTTATCAAATATTATTGATAGATTGATAAATAGTTACGTTGTTGATTTTATCTTACTACATTATGAAAATTTTTATTGGCCAGCATTTAATCTAGCAGATATCTATATTACAATTGGAATTATCATGTTAATAATGAGTTTTTTTATAAAATCAAAAACAGTAAAATGAAAAAAGTTATTTTTGTAATAATCATATCCTCAATTTTTTTATCTTCTTGTAATACCATAAGAAGTAGTGCCGGTGTAGAAAGAAAAGTAATAGATGAATATAATGTAGTTGAAAATCCTCCATTAGTAATTCCACCAAATTTTAATTTACTACCACCTGATCAAATTGAATCAAAAGATATTGATGATACCGATAGTGAGCTTGCAAAGGAAATTCTCTTTGGTCTGGATGAAGAAAGTGATGAAACACCTTCTGAAAATTCTGTTATTGACAATATTTTAAAAGAAACTGAAGCAGATCAAGTAGATAATAGTATCAGGGAAGATCTTGATGGAAACTCAGAAGATGAAATAAGCCAAGATAATACAGATGATGAAAGTGAAAATATAGAAGAGCCAAAAAAGAAGAAAAGATTTTTCTTCTTTTAATTTTATAAATGGAAATAAAATACTTTAATTCAAATTTTGACAAAATCACTCAAAATAAAGATACTGATCAACGTATAACTAATTTAATAGAAAAACTTCCTTCTCTGAATATAGTTTCAGATAAAAATTTATTAGAAGAAACCATAAAAATTTCTAATCAATTTAAAGAGAAAAAGGAAAAAATAATTGTATTTGGTACAGGAGGTTCAAATTTAGGAGCTAGAGCATTAAACAATATTATTTCCAATAATAAAATTATCTTAGAATTTTATGATAATGTTGACCCTATTAATTTTGAAAAAAATTTTCAAAATATTAATTTTGAGCTAACTGGCTTCTTGGTTATTTCAAAATCGGGTACTACACCAGAGACATTATCTCAATTTTCATGTCTCTATCAAAAGGCAATAGAAGCTAACAAAGTTGAAGATTTTTTTTCAAATACTCTAATCATAACTGAATTTAAAGAATCACCACTTTTTAAAATTGCAAAAGATAATAATTGTTTACTATTAGAGCATCATAAAGATGTTGGAGGTAGATATTCTATATTTACCAATGTTGGTATAGTTCCTGCAATCATTTCTGGATTAAATATTGATGCACTTTTTGGTGGGGCATCTGAAGTAATTAATAATATTGATAATTACAAACCGTACGATCTTGGAAGATATTTAACTCAAAAAGAAAATGTAAAATTTACTAATAATGTTTTAATGACATATTCTGATTCACTTTATTTTTTTGGAAAATGGTATCTGCAACTTTGGGCAGAAAGTATTGGAAAAAATAATAAAGGTATTACAGCAATTCATTCAGTAGGGACCACTGATCAGCATAGTCAATTACAACTGTATTTAAATGGACCTAAAGATAAATATTTCACCTTTATAACTACAGATCATTCAAATAAGGGCATAAAAATTAATAATGATATGTTTGAAGGTACTGTTATTGACTATTTTAAAGATAAAACAATGGGAGATTTAATGGAAGCTGAACAGCGTGCAACCATTGAAACTTTTAAATTAAATAATTTTAGTTTTAGAGAAATCTATATTCCTAAAATAGATGAACAAAACTTAGGTAAATTATTATCGTTTAGTATAATAGAAACAATTGCTTCCTGTATGTATTTAGATGTTGATCCTTTTGATCAACCTGCTGTTGAACAGGGTAAAAAACTAACTAAAACTTATTTAAGATAATTTAAAAAAATAAATTATTGTTTTACCGTAAGTCTTTTTTTGAAGAAGATTTAAATTTTCTGGTACAACAATATTATCTTTCACACTAGTTTCCAAACCAATCAAAGTAGTACCTTTAATTTTATTTGATAAATTTTCTAAAAGTTTTGTTAAATTATATTTTGCATATGGTGGATCAATATAAACAACTGAAATATTTTGAAATTCTATTTCTAATTTAGAATTAATAAGGTCTTCATCATAAATTTTAAATTGATTATTTTTACAAATACCTAAACAATTTTTCCTTAGTATATTAATAACCTCAATATTATTCTCAAAAAATATTACCTCACTTATACCTCTAGAAATTGCTTCTAAACCCATTGTGCCAATACCTGCGAAAAGATCTAAAAAAATTTTATTTTTATATAATTCGATAGAATTTTTGATTGCATAACTTTCAATAATTGAAAAAAAAGCTTCTCTTTTTAGAGAAGAAGTTGGTCTTACAAAATCATTAATGCTAGCTAATTTTTTTTGCTTAAACTTTCCGCCTGTAATCTGTATCATTTACTAATTGAATTTAATTTTTGAAATTGCCCTTCTTTGAGTCTTCCAAGCTTATAAGGGCCATATCCAATTCTTATTAATTTAACTATATTCCATGAAAAGTAATTACAAATATTTCTAATTTCTCTATTTTTTCCTTCTTTAAGTTTAAAAATTAACCAACTATGATTTTTTAATTTTTTTTCAAAGGCAACTTTAATTTTTTTATAACTTATTTCTTTAATTGTAATGCCTTTATTTATTTTTTGTAAATCAGTATTTTGTATATTGCTATTTATACAAACTCTATAAATCCGCTCAATGTTTGAAGATGGATGTTCTAAATATCTTGAATAATCACCATTATTAGTTAGTAAGATCAATCCTTCACTCATATAATCCAATCTTCCAACACTAATCAATTTGCCGATATTATTTGGTAATAAATCAAAAATTTTTTTTCTACCTAAGTTATCTTTTGTACTACAAATATATTTAATTGGTTTGTATAACTTCCACACTTCAACTTTATTTATTTTTTTAACAATTTTATTATTAACTTTAATAACATCCAAATCACTCACTTTATGACTTGGATGAACACATAGTTGATTATTAATTTTAATTTTTTTTTCAACAATTAATTTTTCTGCATCTCTTCGTGAACAAATTCCAGCACTTGATAGATATTTTGAAATTCTAATATTCACTTTGATTCATTAATAAAATTTTTTATTATTTTTAAATCATATTTTGTAATTAAAAATTCAGGATGCCATTGTAAGCCAATACACCATGTGTGTTTTTTGTGCTCTATTCCTTCAATAATACCATCATTGGCAGTGCATGAAACATTTAAGTCTTTACCAATTTTTTTCACTGACTGATGATGTGCACTATTAACTTTAATTTTTTGACTCCCACATATTTTATGTAGTCGAGTATTTTTTAAAATATTAACACTGTGACTAGTTTGATTTCTTGGATTTACTTGTTCATGGTTTATCGGATCTCTTTTTAAATCTTGTATTAATGTTCCACCACATGCAACATTAATAAGTTGTGCACCACCACAAATTCCCAATATAGGTTTGTTATATTTAAAAAAATTATTAAAAATATTTATTTCAAAATTTGTTCTCTTATTTTTAACATTTTTAGATTGAGTGTTATTTGTTTTATATAATTTGGGATTGATATCAAAATCTCCTCCAGTAATAATTAAACCATCAATTAAATGACAAAAATCATCAATATATTTTTTTTCGTGCAACAGAGGAAACGGAATAGCATTAAATTTTGTTAAGGAAGTTAAGTAATTTTCCCTCAATGCATACCATGGAAATTTTGAGTATGTTTTCTTCTTTTCACTATCAAGAGTTATTCCAATAATTGGTTTTTTCATTATAATTCAATTATAATGTACAACATAAGTGTGTTCCAGAATGAACGTTGATTTTTTTATGAAAGAAGCAATTATTGAAGCAGACAAAGCTTATAAATTAAATGAGGCTCCAGTTGGGGGAATACTTGTCGATAATTCAACGAACAAGATTGTAACCAGAAGTTATAATACAGTAAATAAAGATAAAAATGCTATTAAACATTGTGAATTAAATCTAATTCAAAAAACTTGCGAAAGACTAAAGCTAAAATATTTAGAGAATATGACATTATTTGTTACCTTGGAACCATGCACTATGTGTGCTAGTGCAATAAGTGAGGTACATATTAAAGATGTATATTTTGGTGCTTATGATGAAAAAAATGGAGGAATCGAAAAACTTCGAGTTGCTTTTCAAAGACAAAATATATTTATGCCAAATATCTATGGCGGCATTATGGAAAAAGAATGTAGTAATTTATTAAAAAAATTTTTTAAAAATAAAAGTGATAGATAAAATTAATATACCAGAATTTGAAGTTTCAGAATTTAACCAAGCGTTTAAAGAAGTAATTGAATCCAATTTTAATTATGTAAGAATTAAAGGAGAGATTTCCGAGGTTAAAACTGCAACAAGAGGTCAAATCTATCTAACACTTAAAGACGAGGATTCTATTTTAAGTGGAGTTATTTGGGATCAGAAAAAAAAATATTTAGATATAAATCCAGAAATAGGACTAGAAATAATAGCAACTGGGAGAATCACCACTTGGTCTCGCTATAAAACTACTTACCAAATAGATATTGATAAAATCGAAATTGCAGGAGAGGGAGCGCTTTTAAAACTTATTGAAGAAAGAAAAAAAAGACTTCAAAAAAAAGGCTATTTTGATGAAGATAAAAAAATCCCATTACCTTTTTTGCCTGAGAGATTAGGTATTATTACCTCTCCCACTGGCTCTGTAGTACATGACATAATTAATAGAGTGAATGATCGTTTTCCAATGCCTTTAGATATATGGCCTGTTTCTGTTCAGGGTGTTAATGCAGCAGAAAGCATTATAAATGCTATCGAAGGTTTCAACAAACTTAAATCTGCTAAACCTGATATTCTTATTGTTGCTAGAGGCGGAGGCAGTACCGAAGACTTAATGGCGTTTAATGATGAAAATCTTGCAACAAGTGTTTTTGATTCAAAAATACCAATTATTTCAGCAATAGGTCATGAGACAGATACAACTATTATTGATTTAGTATCAGATTTAAGAGCTTCCACACCAACGGCGGCAGCTGAAAAAGCTACCCCAGTTAGATTTGAATTAATAGAAAAAATCAAAAATTTACAACTTAGATTAAACACAAAAGTTAATTCGCAAATTCAGTCCAAAAAGGAAAATTATGAATACTTAAATAAGTTTCTTAAATCTCCAAGCTCAATAGTTAATAATTACAAGGAAAAGCTTTTAGATGATTTTAAAAATTTAACATTATCCATTGAAAACAAATTTAGCATATCTAAACTAAACCTTATTAATTTTGGCAAATCTTTAATTTCTCCAGATTCTTTAGTAAGTATATCACAAACAAAGATAAATAATCTTTCAAAAAATCTTAATTTAAATATTACTAATAACTACAAAAATAATCTTGAGATATATAAAGCAAATATTAGATTGCTTAATTCAAATTCTATCTCCTCAAATCTTAAAAAGGGATACTCTATTTTGATGAATAAAAAGAAAATTGTTAAGACTACAAAAAAAATAGCTATTAACGATCAGTTATCAGTTAAGCTTATTGATGGTACAATTGATATTAATGTAAAAAAAATTAACTAAATCTCTTGTGTTGCCAAAACCATTGAGAGGGTTCTGATTTAATCCACTCTTCTATTTTGTAATGTATAGTTTCCATCATTTGATTATCACTTATATTTACATCATTGTGATAAAAAGGTTCAAGAAAGGTTAGCTCAATTTTTCCATTATCAATTCTTTTATTTTTAATTGGGATTATTGGTAGTTTATATTTTCTGGCTAGTTTTAAAAAACCAGTTTGTGTTTTAACCTTTCTTTTAAAAAATAAAACTTCTTCTCCAGAAGAATCTTTTTGATCAATTACAACCAACATTGACAAAGAATTTCTTATAGCTTTTGTTATATCTTTAGCACTTTTTTTACCTTTTGGAGTATAAAAACTCTTAGACGATACAAGTGAATTTGTTCTAATTTTTAATAATAGTTTATCTAAAAAATGATTATTAATATGTCTATATACTGCACCTAGATTTACACCAATTCTATCTAGACTTGGCACTACAACTTCCCAATTAGACTGATGAATACATATAAATACACATTGGGAATTATTATTAATAAAATTTTCAATATTTTCAATTTTATTGTACTCTATTTTTTTTTTATCAAATAAATAGTTTAACCTAGGGAGTTCAGAAATTGTTCTTCCTAGATTATCCCAACTTTTTTTAACTATACTTTTAACTTCTTTCTCTTTCATATTGGGAAATACATATTTGCAATTTTTAATTGCAGTCTTGTTTGCACCAGATAATTTACCAAAAGTACTAAACAAAAAAGAAGCAAATTTAGACGAAATATTTAATGGTAAAAGTTTAAATAAAAAAAATATTAAAAAAACTATAATATATTCAAAAAAATAAATTATATTTTTCATATTGCTAAATCATTTATTTTATTCTCTAAAATGTTACCTAGTATTTCTTTAAGTAGATTTTCATCTTCAAATTTAATTTCCCCATTCAAAGTGCTTACTAAAGATCGATATGATTTAGGAATTCTTACAAAATCTTTTTTTGTAGTAACTAATACTGATTTTGTAAGATTTGCATTTTCTGCTAAATTTAACATATCATTTTCATCAAAAATATGATGATCAGGATAGCTAATTTTTTTTTCTAAAATAGCACCTTGTTCAGAAAGTGAATTATAAAATTTCTCTGGATAAGCAATACCTGCAAAAGCTGTCACTTTTTGATTTTTATATATTTTATTATCTGTGCTTATTTGAAATTTAGCATGTATAATAGGGACAGTGCTGGGAATTTTATCTTTTACATCTCGAGATATTTCTCCAATTACGATTACAAGATTTGCTCTGGAAATACCACTTGATATACTCTCTCTAAGAGGGCCAGAGGGTATTAACCTTTTGTTTCCAAAGCCCTGTTCCCCATTGATTACAATAATTGAAAAATCTTTATGAAGAGATGAATTTTGAAAGCCATCATCCATAATTATACAATCAGCACCTTTTTCTTTAGCTAAAATAAAGGATTTATTTCTATTATGACCAATCCAAGTCGGCGCTACTTCAGCTAGCAATAAAGATTCGTCACCAACACTTTTTGCAGAGTGCCATTCTTTAACAAGAATATTAGATTTTTCAACACCACCATATCCTCTTGAAACAAAGTGAGGATTATACCCATTAAGTTTTAATAAATTTCCAATTTTTAAAGCAACTGGTGTTTTACCAGCTCCTCCAACCACTATATTTCCAATGCAAATTACTGGAATGCTCGAAGATGATTTTCTGCTAATAACATTTCTTATTTTTGTTCCAAATCTAAACAGTAATGAAAGTGGATATAAAGAGTTTGATAAATATGTATCATTTTTTTTATACCAAAATTTAGGAGCTTTAAGCATTTTAATAAATGTATTTTTCGATATCTTTGAAAAGCTTTTCTTTTTCAAAGAAAGATCTATTTGAAAATTTAAGTGCATTTGCTTGGATTTTTTTAATTTCCAAATTATTGTTAAGTAATTCTTTCATCTTTATATCGATATCTTGAAACTTATTTACCATTATACATGAATTTGCTTTTACCATATCTTCATAAATATTAGTCCAATTATCAACATAATTACCACTAATAATAGCACATCCATAACTTGCAGGCTCTATAGGATTATGTCCACCAATATTTTTTAAAAAAGAACCACCTAAAATAACTAAATCACTAATTTTAAAATATTGATCTAATTTTCCAAAACTATCAATTATTACGATATTATTTTCTACATATTCTTTTTTAGATTCTAAAGAAATATTAAATCCTTCTTTATTTAATTCTTGCTTAATTGTACTAATTCTTTCTATATGCCTTGGTGCAAGATAAATTTTTAAATTAAATTCACGAATTGTTTTTTTAATACATTTAATTATCTCTTTTTCTTCATTAGAATGAGTACTTGCAATCATGATTGTATTTGATTGATCTTTATTTATTGAGGAATTGTTTTTATTCTTAGCTAATTTTAAATTTCCAACATAGTCAATTTGTAAGTTTGTTAATTCTTGAATTCTTTTTTTGTCATCTTTGCTTTGTGCAAAAATTTTATTAAAACTCTCTAATGAATTTCTGTAGAAATTATTTGTACTTTTCCATTTTTTAAAAGAAGTTGGAGAAATCCTTGCGTTTAAATATAAACAATTGATATTTTTAACTCTAATTTTATTAAGCATATTTGGCCAAATATCTGACTCTATCCATAGAATCAGATTTGGTTTCCAAAAGTTTAAAAATCTTGAACACCACAGAGACACATCAAATGGGATATACTGATGGATAATTTTATTTTTATAAAACTCCTCAATATATTTTGCTGAAGATTTTGTAGTTGTAGTCACTAAAATATTAAATACTTTATGATATCGTTCTATAATTAAATCTGAAGATTTAAATTCACCAATACTTGCTGCGTGTATCCATAAAATTTTTTTCTCGCTATTTTTTTTAACTGTTGGTTTCCCAAATCTTTCAATAAATCTTAGTCTATCCTCTTTTTTTCTATAGATGCGAATAAATAAATTAAAAATGATTATAGGTATGAGAAGAGTACTGAGTATCTGATATATTCTAAGCATTTAGATTTTTTTCTGCTAATTTTATGCAATCATTAATTTTTTCTTCCAAGACATTCTTATATTTATCTAAATCATTATCTTTTGTAGAAGAAGGAATAATAATTGGCTCACCCCAGATAAATCTACATTTTGAAAATGGATATGTTATTAAAAATGAGTCCCATGATTTTAGTTTAAGATTTTTATTTGAGGCAAAACCAAGTGGTATAATTGGGACTTGAGAATGAATTGCAATTTTTATAACTCCTTCTGAAACTTTCTTATTAGGTCCTCTTGGTCCATCAGGAGTAATGCCAATATAATTTCTATCTTTTAAAATTTTAAATACCTTCCTTAATGAAGATGATTTATTTTTTGACACTATAGAAATATTTTTTAAATTAAAATGACCTGCAATATATGCGCCAAAACGACCATCACTATGACTAGATGCTAACATATTTAACACAGCTTTACTTTTCCATACATGTCCTATCATCATTAATTGGCCATGCCAAAATGCCAAAATAAATGGTTTATTCTCTCTCCACAATTTTTCTGGTAACTCAGAGTTTATAATCTGTATTCTAGAAGTGTAACATACGAATAAGATATATAGGTAACCTATAAAAGCCAAAATTTTTTGAGATATAGAAAATTTAAAAATTTTTTTTTTAAAACTCATTTTCCAACTGTTCTCTTAGTTGTAATTTTTTATAAATAGTTGATTTTGAAATTAACTCTTCGTGTGATCCGTGACTGTCAATTTTGCCTTTATCTAAAACGTAAATTATATCTGCATCTTCAATTGTGCTTAATCTATGCGCAATTATTAATTTGGTTTTATTTTTCATAAGATTATTTATTGTTTCATGAATTTTATTTTCAGTTATGTTATCTAAAGAAGATGTAGCTTCATCCATAATTAAAAGTGGCGCATCTTTTATTAGAGCTCGGGCGATAGCAATTCTTTGTCGTTGTCCACCTGATAATTTTATACCATTTTCTCCAATAACAGTGTGTAGTTTTTGATCCAATTCTTGTGAAAAACTATGCACTCCAGCATTTTGAGCAACTAAGCTAATCTCTTCATCAGTTGCTTCAAGGTTTCCATATTTAATATTATTAAATATACTCTCGTTAAATAAAATTGTTTCTTGCGTTACTATTGAAACACTACTTCTTACATCTGTTAGTTCTAATTCTTTTATATCTTTAGAATTAATTAATATAGAGCCTGAATAATTATCATATAATCGCAAAATTATATTTGCTATCGTCGATTTACCAGATCCAGATAAGCCAACTAATGCAACTTTTTTTCCTTTTGGTATTTTTAAACTTATTTTATCAAGTATTGTATTATCGTTATACGCAAATGAAACATCTTTAAAAACAATGTCTCCATCTAGATCTATGGTTTTTTTTATAGAAATATTTTCGATATTTTTTTCACTTGTATCTAAAAGTTTAAATATTCTCTCAGCTCCAGCTAGGCCTTCCTGGACACTAATGTTTAGATTTCCAAGTGCTTTTACCGGTTGATAAGCCAGAAGAAGACTTACTAAAAAACTCATAAATTGACCTGTTGTCATACTTTCGTTTAAGACAAAAACACCCCCAGCATAAATTGATAGTGCTACAGCTAAACTTCCAATAAATTCCATTAAAGGGCTTAAGCGGTTGCTAATAAAAGCAGATTTTGTAAAATATTTTTGAATGAAACTAATTGTTTCAAAAGCTCTTTGTTTTTCAAAGTTTTCTCTTGAGTATGCTTTTACTTGTCTAATACCTTTAATACTCTCAGCTAATACATTAGAAAAAACAGCAATTTCGTTTTGGATAGTGTAAGTAATTTTTCTTATACTCTTCCCAATTTTTCTTATGGGCCAGATTGCTAAAGGGAATGCAAAAAAAGCAAAAAGAGTTAGTGTCCAACTTTGGTAAAACATATTACCTAGTAAAAAAATAATAACTAAAACATCTTTTATAATACCTGTTACAGACTTAACTATTGCAAGTCTTAAGTAGTAAGTATCATTGATGAGTCTTGAAATTAAATTACCAGACTTAGAATCATTATAAAATTTCATATTCAAATACATGAGTTTTTCAAACATCTGAGTTTGAAGTTTTGCAATAATAGAATGTGCAACTTTACTCATTTGATAAGAGTGAGTATATGTTGCCAATCCTTTACAGAGGGTCACTATAACAATTGCAATTGGAATTAAAAATAACATTTCTTTATTCCCTTTGATTAAGACTTCATCAAGCGCAGGTCTTACTAACCAAGCATGTAAACCTGTTGCTGCTGCTGAGATAACCATCATCAATAAAGCTAATATTATTTTGAGTTTATGACTCATTAAATATTGAAATACTATTCTTGAAGTAACTGATTGTTTTTTTTCTGAAGACATTAAAAAGTTTGTAAAAGTAAAAACAACATAATTGCAAAAATATTATTTTGTCTGAAATAATAATTTGAGCTTAAAGGTGATGTTATATCCCATTTCTGAATTGCTATATACGTACAAATTGCGATAGTGGCTATAATAATTGAACTTAGTAAAAAATTTGAGGAATTCCATACAAAATAAGACAGTATAATTAAGATCATAAAATAGCATGTTTGAACAAATCTTTTACCATTTTTATCAAAATAAACTGCAGTAGATTTGATCTTATTTAAAACATCATCTGCCTTATCTTGGTAGGCATAAATAGTATCATATGCTAATGTCCAAAATATACATACAAAATATAATAAAAGAAAATCAAATGTAATTTGCAAATTGAATTGCATTGATACTATTAGCACACCCCAACTAAAAATGACTCCAAGGAATAGCTGAGGAAAGAAAGTTATTCTTTTCATAAAAGGATATAAAATAACAAATGGAATGCTAACCAAACCTAACACAATTGATTTAAAATTAAACTCAAGAAGAATAAAAAAACTAATTACCAATAGTACTATTAATAATAAAAATGCTTCAGTGATAGAAATCTTTTTTGATGCTAAAGGTCTTAATTTAGTACGTGTAACTTTTTGATCAAAATCAATATCGATGATATCATTAATTACACAACCTGCACTTCTCATTAAAAAAGAACCAATAAAAAAAAGAAAATACCAAAATAATAGTTTGGAAGTTTCTATTTTAAGTAATGCTAAACCAAACCAGCAAGGCCACATTAATAGAAGAAAGCCAATAGGTTTGTTCAGTCTGATTAAGTCAAAGTAATCAAATACTTTTTTTGCAACTAAGTTGTCCCACATATATAAATATAATGTTATAATTCTTAATTATTGAAATGAAAATGTCTAAAACACGATTATTTGTCTCAAAAAAATTATCAGCAAATATTTTAATTTATATAAAAAATAAACAGCATCACTTTTTGAAAAATGTTCTTAGAATCAAAAAAGAAGATAGCATAAATTTGTTTGATGGTTTTACAGGTGAATGGTTATCTAAAGTAATTTCAATCAATAGAGATAACATTGTTTTACAAATACAAAACAAATTGAGAGATATTCCTAAAGAAACTGATTTATGGTTAATATTTGCTCCAATAAAATCTTATAGAATGAATATTACCATTCAAAAAGCTACCGAGCTTGGCATCTCTAGATTTATTCCAATTTTGACAGAATATACAAACCAATCAAAAATAAATTTTCAAAATTTTGAATCAAATATGATTGAAGCATCAGAACAATCTGAGAGATTGTCAATTCCAACTTTGGATAAAGCAATTAAATTTGATGATTTAGTTAACAACTTTCCATCTGATAGGGGGTTAGTATTTTGTGATGAAGGAGATGATAATTTACCAAATATTTATAATGCACTGACAAAAGAAGCTGAAAAATTCAAAAAATGGGCTGTTATTATTGGTCCTGAAGGTGGTTTTTCTAAAAAAGAACGAGGTAGTATCTCTTCTTTATCTTCATGTATATCTGTCTCTTTAGGAAAAAGAGTTCTTCGATCCGATACAGCAACAACAGCTGCAATTTTTTCTATTCAATCAGTTATTGAATAAATGATAATGAGCGACAACCTGTCCTAGAATTTTGCCGCTATTTCACTGGTTAATTTACTGAATAATTTATTTATTAGTATATAGAATAAGTAATTAAGATGCGCATTTTATCCTTTATAACCTTTACATTTATAGCATTTGCCTCTTCAGCAAATGGTATTTCTGATTGGCAGTTAGGTTTTCAAAAACCTGCAAGTGACGTTATGAGAAACGTTTACGATCTTCATAACTTTGTATTAATTATGATGACTGCAATAACAATTTTCGTTCTATTTCTAATTTTTTATGTTGTATTTAGATTTAGAAGAAAAGCAAATCCAGTTGCTTCTAAAACTACTCATAACACATTTATAGAAATACTCTGGACTGGGATTCCAGTAATAATATTAATATTTATGGCAATACCTTCTTTTAAGTTAGTCTATCAGCAAGATGTTATACCTGAAACAGATATGACAATTAAAGTCATAGGACATCAGTGGTATTGGGAATACCAGTATCCAGAACATGGTGACCTATCATTTGAAAGTTACATGGTTCCAGATGATGAACTAAAAGAGGGCGATATTAGACTTCTAACCGTTGATAATCATCTGGTTTTGCCAGCAAACAAAAATATTCATGTTTTGGTGACAGGCGGAGATGTTCTACATAGTTTCGCAATGCCATCACTTGGGGTAAAAAAAGATGCTGTTCCAGGAAGATTAAATGAAACATGGTTTAACATTGATGAACCAGGTATTTATAGAGGTCAGTGTTCTGAGATATGCGGCACCGGACATGGTTACATGCCTATTGTAATTGAGGCATTAAATGAAACTGATTTTAACAACTGGATTATTGAGCAAAAAAATAAGTTAGCAATGTCTAACAATATTAATAATAATGAACTAATTATAGAGTAGGATAAATATGAGTTACGGAGAAGCAGTTAGTCACGAAGATCACGATCATAAACCTGGTTTTATTAAGAGATGGTTTTTTTCAACTAATCATAAGGACATAGGAACTTTATATATAATTTTTGCTATTTTAGCAGGTTTGGTAGGGGGTTTTTTCTCACTAATAATGAGAGCCGAGCTCGCAGCTCCAGGTTTAGATGTTGTAGCAGATGGTCAAGCTTGGAATGTTATCATAACTGCTCATGGACTACTAATGGTCTTCTTTGTTGTAATGCCTGCATTAATCGGTGGATTTGGCAACTGGTTTGTTCCATTAATGATCGGTGCTCCAGATATGGCATTTCCTAGAATGAATAATTTTAGTTTTTGGATACTAGTTCCAGCTGTTATACTCTTAGTGGTTTCAGCAACAATTGGAACAGGTGCTGGTACTGGTTGGACAATTTACCCACCGCTTTCTAATAAACTTGGACACCCAGGACCTTCAGTTGATATGGCAATTTTTGCTCTTCATTTAGCAGGAGCATCTTCTATTCTTGGTGCAGTCAACTTTATAACAACTATTCTCAATATGAGAACACCTGGAATGACTCTCCACAAAATGCCTCTTTTTGTATGGTCAATGTTAATAACTGCATTTCTTCTTCTTCTTGCTGTTCCTGTTTTAGCTGGAGCTATAACAATGTTACTGACAGATCGTAATTTTGGAACAACTTTCTTCAATCCTGCTGGTGGAGGAGATCCAGTATTGTTCCAACATCTATTTTGGTTTTTTGGACATCCTGAAGTTTACATTATGATCTTACCTGCTTTTGGAATAGTTAGCCAGGTTATATCAACCTTTTCTAGAAAACCTGTTTTTGGATATCTAGGAATGGTTTATGCAATGATCTCAATTGGATTTATTGGCTTTATAGTATGGGCTCATCACATGTTCACCGTTGGCTTAAGTGCGGACCTTAGAGCATATTTTATGTTAGCTACAATCATTATAGCAGTACCAACAGGTATCAAAATCTTTAGTTGGATCGCAACTATGTGGGGTGGTTCATTAACTTTTGAAACGCCCATGCTTTTCGCCATAGGTTTTGTATTTTTATTTACTCTTGGCGGAGTGACAGGAGTTATCTTAGCAAACGCAGGAATTGATACTGTTATGC
Organism: uncultured Alphaproteobacteria bacterium; assembly: GCA_902602695.1. GTDB lineage: Bacteria > Pseudomonadota > Alphaproteobacteria > HIMB59 > CACPNW01. Next base: position 136,255 of record CACKRO010000002.1, read on the forward strand.
ATGATACATATTATGTAGTAGCCCATTTCCATTACGTATTAAGTATGGGAGCGATGTTTGGGATTTTTGCAGGTATCTATTATTGGTTTGGAAAAATGTCTGGAAGAAAATACAATGAGTATTTAGGTAAACTACACTTTTGGTTATTTTTTATAGGTGTAAATGTAACTTTTTTCCCTCAGCATTTTTTAGGATTAGCTGGGATGCCAAGAAGAATACCTGATTACCCAGATGCATATGCAGGCTGGAATCTTGTCTCAACTTATGGATCATATATTTCTTTTGCAGCTACTTTAGTATTCTTATTTGCGATAATTTACTCACTTTTCTTTGGAAAAAAAGAGGCATCAAATCCTTGGGGAGAAGGAGCAGACACTTTAGAATGGACTTTATCTTCTCCACCACCTTTCCATCAATTTGAAACTCTTCCTAAATTTAAAGGTTAATAATTGTGGAGGTTAAAACCTTATTAGGGGAAGGCTACAGCAATAATATCTTTTTAAGAAAAACTAAAGGATACTATGAGCTCATGAAGCCAAGAGTAATGTCTCTAGTTATTTTTACTGCCTTCACTGGAATGTTTTTAGCACCAGACCAGATTCCTATTTTAAATTATTTAATTATTATTTTTGCCGTTGCCTTAGGAGCAGGTTCTTCAGCTGCAATTAATATGTGGTTTGATGAAGATATAGATAGAACTATGGAAAGAACTAAACTGAGGCCAATTCCTCTGGGAATAGTGTCAAAAAATGAAGCTTTAGTTCTTGGAATTCTCACTGGAACAGTATCATTAATTTTAATGCAATGGTTTTCTAATTCACTTGCTACAAGCTTATTACTTTTTACAATTTTGTTTTATATATTTATTTATACCTTTTGGTTAAAAAGAACCACATCACTTAACATTGTAATAGGTGGGGCAGCTGGAGCTATTCCACCAATAATTGGATGGACGTCCGTTACTCCTGAGATTAGTCTTGTGCCATTAAGTATGTTTGTAATTATTTTTTTTTGGACGCCACCACATTTCTGGGCTTTATCAGTTTATAGATTTAATGATTATGCAAAAGCTAAAGTTCCTATGCTACCAAATGTTAGCAGTATAGATGAAACAAAAAAACAAATTATTTATTACTCATTAATTTTGATAGCTTCAAGCTATCTTCCGTATATTGATAAGGGAGTAGGTTTAATATATTTTGTAATAGCAACAATTCTAAATTTCTTTTTACTAAACAACGCAATTAAGTTAAAAAAATCTAAAGAAAAAAAATCAATTCCAAATACTGAGGGATTAAAATTTTTTGCATTAACTATATTTTACCTTTTTAGCTTGTTTGCTGGATTATTAATTGACCATGTGATTATGTAATGAAAAATAGAAGAAAAAAAAATATAATAACCTTAATAATCCTACTCTGTGTTGTAGCCTTTTTTTATTTATATACCATATTTAAAGCAAATATTTTAGGGGTTTAAGTTGGCAAATATTAGAACTGCAATTGGATTATCTTTTATAGTTTTGACTATGATAACGCTTGTTGCATTTTCAGTTCCTATTTATGATCTTTTTTGTCGAGTAACGGGCTTTGGAGGCAAAACAAACACATCTGAGTTTAGTTCAAACACAATATTAGAAAGAGATATAAACTTGAAATTTAATGCGGATGTTAATGATAGTATAAATTGGTCTTTTGAAGCTCCCGAAAAAATTAATTTCAAAGTTGGTGAAAATATGCTTGTTAATTATAAAGCAACAAATCTTTCTAATGTTGAAAATATTGGAACTGCAACTTTTAACGTTTTACCTCAAAAAGTTGGCCCTTATTTTATAAAAACACAATGTTTTTGTTTTGAGAAACAAACCCTAAAACCAGGTGAGACTGTTGAAATGCCAGTCGTGTTTTACGTAGATCCATCAATCAGTGAGGATCCTACAATGAAAGATGTTGAAGAGATAACATTGTCATATACTTTTTTTAAATATATAGAATAATTATGGCGGAAAAATCTACAAGTACAGGAAAGAAACACCCTTATCATTTAGTTGATCCAAGTCCACTTCCTTTTTTATCTTCAATTGCCGGGCTGGCAATGGCTGCAGGCTTGGTCTTCTATATGCATTATGGAACTAGTTGGTTGTTAATATTGGGTACAATTGGATTGTTAACTGTCATGTTTCTTTGGTGGAGAGATGTAATTAAAGAATCTACTTATCAAAAAGTTCATACTCCTGTTGTTGAGTTAGGTTTAAGATACGGCATGGCTTTATTTATTGCATCTGAAGTTATGTTTTTTGTTGCTTTTTTTTGGGCTTTTTTTGATGCAAGTCTGACTCCCAAGCTTCCAATTGAAGAATTTTCAGAAACTTTTGATTCTGAAGGTGCAGTTGGTATTTGGCCTCCAGAGGGTATTAAAACTTTTGATCCATTAGATGTTCCTTTCTTAAACACCTTAATTTTATTAATGTCTGGGACAACTTGTACATGGGCTCACCACGCTGTAAGAGAGGGTCACAGAGATCAAGCCATTCAGGCTTTATGGTGTACAGTTGGTTTAGGAGTTTTCTTTTCATTTATGCAAGGTGTAGAATATTACGAAGCTGCACATCATTACTTTAGTTTCACAGACGGAATATATCCCTCTGTTTTTTATATGGCAACTGGATTTCATGGCTTCCATGTTATGGTTGGTACAGCCTTTTTAGCTGTCTGTTTATATAGGGTTTATAAAAATCACTTCACAGCAGAAAGACACTTTGGATTAGAAGCTGCTGCTTGGTACTGGCATTTTGTAGATGTTGTTTGGCTATTCCTTTTTGTTTGTGTTTATGTTTGGGGTGCATAAATTATAAAATTTCCAATAAAATTTTTTTTATTTAGTTTATTTTGTATTGCATTGACAATATTCTTAGGAATTTGGCAGTTACAAAGACTCGACTGGAAAAACAAATTAATCACTGAATTTAATGAACTAAAAGACCAAAAACCTCTTTCTCTATCAATGGGAAAAATGAAATATCCAAACATTGATGAGTTTACAAAAGTTATAACCTTAGGAACTGTTGACAGAAGTAAAAAAATTTTTTTTCCTGCTAAAACAATGAATGGTATTTCCGGTGTTAGAATAGGTAGTTTAATGTCAGATAATCATGGTAATAATTATTTAATTGATGAAGGTTGGTTTGAACAAAGTAGATATGATTATTTTAAAAAAAATAATGAAATAATAAATGCTGAAATTCTCGGATACATCCGATATCCAACTCAAAAACAGATGTTTACTCCTGATAATTCTATCTCTTCAAATGAATGGTATTATTATGATCTAGAGCAAATTCAGACTTTCTTAAAAGTTAAGATTAATCAGAAATTTTTCATTAAAAATATGAGCAATTATGCAGAGGATTACTTAATACCATCATCTCAAAATCATAATTTTTCAAATAATCATTTGCAGTATGCAATTACATGGTTTTTGATGAGCTTTTCTTTTTTGATTATTTTTATAATTTATTTATTTAGGAAGAAAAAATGAAAACATATTTAAAACTTAAAGAAATCTTTAATGAAGCTTCACTGACATCAGATATTGCAGGTATTTTACACTGGGATATGGCAACAATGATGCCGAGCAGATCAAGAGATCAAAGATCAGATCAATTAGCCTATTTATCAAAACTTAGTCATAGTAAAATTTCATCTTCTGAAGTTGGTGATTTAATTGAAGACTCTAAGAATCTTAATCTAAATAACAGTGATCAGAAAAACTTAAATGAAATGGATAGAGAATATAAATTAGCTTCTGCTATTCCAACGGAGCTTGTAGAAAAAATTTCAAAATCTTCAGCTAAATGTGAAGGTGTTTGGCAAGAAGCAAGGGAAAAGTCTGAATTTAATTTAGTAAAAAAAGATTTAGAAGAACTTATAAATTTAACGAAAGAAGAAGCTAATATTCTAGGGGAGACTTTTAAAATTTCTCCTTATGAAGCATTAATAAATAAATTTGAACCTTCTTCAGAAGAAAATAAAATATCTGAAGTATTTGATGATTTACAAAAATTTCTAACACCACTTATTGATAAAATTATTGATAAGCAAAAAAAAGAAGAAACACTTCAATTTGAAACAAGTATTGATGAAGAAAAACAGAAAAATATTTCTGAATATATAATGAAACAAATAGGTTTTGATTTTACAAGGGGAAGACTTGATAAAAGTGCCCACCCCTTTTGTGGAGGATCTACAAATGATGTTAGAATTACAACTAGATATAATAATGATAATCCATTTTCATCTTTAGATGGCGTTATGCATGAAACTGGACATGCATTATATGAGCTAAACCTACCAAAAGATTGGATGCATCAGCCAGCAGGTAAATCTAGAGGAATGGCCATGCATGAAAGTCAATCTCTATTAATTGAAATGCAAATCACAAGGTCTTTAGCTTTTAAAAAATTTTTATCTAATACTTTAAATAAACAACTTAATGTTAAAGACAAAGCTACAGATCCTTACAATCTTTACAAATTAGGTACTCGTGTAAATAAATCTTTTATAAGAGTTGAGTCGGATGAAGTAACCTATCCTCTGCATATTATTTTAAGATTTAATTTAGAAAGAAAAATTTTTAACAATGAAATAAATATTGCAGACATTCCCGATGCTTGGAATGATGAATTTAATAGATTATTTAATTTATCGATAAATAAAGACACTGATGGATGTTTACAAGATATTCATTGGTTTGCTGGATTATTTGGATACTTTCCAACATATTCATTAGGAGCACTCACTGCTGCTCAATTTGCGTCTCAATTGAGAATAGATCAAAAGGAATTGGATAAGGAAATAGAAAATGGTGAATTTTCAAATTTAGTAAACTGGCTTAAAAAAAATATCCATGAAAAAGCTAGTTTTTTTTCAACTAATGAGGTTTTAGAACAGGTTACAAAGTCACCTTTAAATGCTAAATATTTCAAAGAATATATAACTAATCGCTATCTTTAATGAAATATTTAAGCACAAGAGATGATTCTCTAAACAGATCATTTAACGACATTCTTTATCAAGGATTATCGAGAGAT
>CACKRO010000003.1 GCA_902602695.1 uncultured Alphaproteobacteria bacterium
TGTAAAATCTACAATAAACATTACAGAACAAGCTATAGATTTAGATAATAGTTATCCAACGTTGCTTACTCTTGCCAGACTTGAAAAAAGAAAAGGACATTCATTAATTCTTAAATCTATTTTTAATTTAAAAAAAATCTATCCAGACATTCAATATATAATTGCTGGTGAAGGTGGTGAGCTAGAAAATATAAAGAATGAAGTAAAAAATTATAATCTAGAATCAAATGTTAAGTTAGTTGGAACAATAAATGAAAATCAAAAAAAATTTATTTTTTCTAAAACTGATATTATGATTATGCCAACACTTGATGAAACTCATGTAAATTCTATTGAAGGTTTTGGAATCGCATATATTGAGGCAGCACAATATGGAATTCCTTCAATCGCTTCAAATGTTGGAGGCACCCCTGAAGCTGTATTGCATAATAAAACAGGTTTAATTATTAATAATTTTAATGAATTAGATAAATCAATTAAGAAACTAGTTGAGAACAAACAAAATAGAATTGAATTAGGGCAAAATGCAAAAAATAGAGCCGACAATGAATTAAACTGGGAAAAACAAGTAGCAAAATACAATAAGTTGATAGATGATATTCAATGACTATATTATTTCATAACACAACTTTTGATAAAATTGATGTTTGGAAAAAAACAATAAAAAAATATTTTAAAAATGAAAAAATAATTTCTATCAAAGACTATAAAAATTTTAATGATGTAAATTGTGCAATTATTTGGAATCTGCCAGATAACATTCTTTCAAGGCTAAAAAATCTCCAAGTTATTTTCTCTATGGGAGCTGGAGTAGATCACATTCTAAAGCTTAAAAATTATAATAAAAAAATTCCCATAATCAGAATAAAAGATGAAGAAATGGGGAAGAGAATTGCCAATTATTCTTTAGCTCAAATACTAAATCATCAATTAAATTTTAAAATTTTTCAAAATTCTCAAAGCAAACAATACTGGTCTGGCGAAAGGACACCAATTGATAATAAAAATTTAACAGTAGGTATTCTAGGTCTAGGCTTTCTTGGTAATCATATTGCAAAATTACTAAATAAATTAAATTATAATGTTATTGCATATAAAAAAAATCGAGCAAAAGTAAAAAATGTAAAAATATATACAGGTAAGAATATTATAAGTTTTATTAAAAGCTCTGATGTTATCATTTCTATTCTACCATCAACAGCTCATACAAATAATATAATTGATAAAAAATTTTTAAAAAATATGAAAAAAAATTCTTGTTTAATCAATATAGGCAGAGGAAATGCAATTGAAGAGAAAGACCTTCTAAATCATTTAAAGAAAAATAAAAATTTTTATGCTTATTTGGATGTCTTTAAAGATGAACCTTTAAAATCAAGTAGTCAATTTTGGAAATTGCCAAATGTAACTATTACTCCACACGTGGCAGGTGTAACAGCTATAGATCCATCTATTAAATATATGTACTCCAAATATAAAAAACTAAGAAAAAATAAAAATATAAAATCAGATGTTAATCCATCTAATGGATATTAATTGACATCAAAATAATTTTCTAAAATCCTAAAATAAATACTTTCTAATTTAATAATATCTTCAACAAAAACAAATTCATCTACTTTATGAAGAGTTTGATTTCTAAGACCTAACTCTACTACTTCACAATAGTTCTTAATATATCTTGCATCAGAAGTACCACCATCGGTTGCTTGCTCAGGCGGGCTATTTCTGCCTGTAACATCAGAAATTGATTTTGAAATAATATTATATAAATCACCAGCTTTATTCAAAAATGACTCAGCTGTTGCATCATATGTATAAGTGCAACTAGCGTTTTCCAGTTTAGAGAAAATCTTTTCTATTTTATTATCAATCCATTTTATAAGTGAGTCAGATGAGTGCATATCATTAAATCTAATATTAACTGTTGCTTTAGCTAATTCTGGAATTACGTTTTGAACTGGATTTCCTATATCAATAGTAGCAATTTGAACTGATGTTGGTAAAAAATTTTCATTACCTTCATCTAGCGGCTCCTCTAATATACTATTTAATAAATTTACTAAGTGATGTGAAGAATTTTCAGCTAAATGAGAATTCGCCGTATGTCCCTGAATACCTTTTACCTGAAAAAAGAAACTAACTGATCCTCTTCTTCCAATTTTTACTTTATCACCGACCTCATTTTTAGAAGTTGGCTCACCAACAAGACAATGATCAAATTTGTAATTTTGTTTACTTGCCCATTCTAGAATTCTAGGTGTGCCGTTTACAGAATCTCTTTCTTCATCACCTGTGATAATAAATGAAATTTTACCAGGAAGATTTTTATACTTATCTATAAATCTTTTAGCGGCACTGATAAAACAAGCAACACTGCTTTTCATATCTTCACTACCTCTTCCATAAAGTTTACCTTCATCTATTTTTGATGAAAAAGGAGGGTATTTCCAAGAATTTTCATTTCCTACAGGAACTACATCTGTGTGACCAGCATAAGCAAAATGCTTTCCTTCATTTCCTATCGTTGCAAACAAATTTTTTACTTCATAAGAATTGTTTCCAGAGAAAGTTAATGGATGACAGTCACATCCCATAGCATTTAGGTGATTTGCAACGACTGTTAAAGCGCCTTCATCTTTTGGAGTTACACTTGCACATTTAACTAAGGATTGTGTAAGATTAACCGGATCAAAATTAATTTCTGACATTAATCTCTTAAAAGATCATTGATTGATGTTTTACTTCTGGTCTTTTCATCAACTCTTTTAACAATAATAGCACAGTATAAAGAAGGATTGATATCCCCTTCTTTTTTTCCTGGTAATGTGCCTGGTACAACAACCGAATAAGCTGGAACTTTTCCCATATGAATTTCTCCAGTTGATCGATCGACTATTTTTGTAGACGCTCCAATAAATACACCCATTGATAAAACCGCACCTTCACCAACTATAACACCCTCAGCCACTTCACTTCTTGCTCCAATAAAACAATTGTCTTCAATAATTACAGGATTTGCTTGAAGAGGTTCAAGTACACCGCCAATACCAGCGCCTCCAGAAATATGACAGTTTTTCCCTATTTGCGCACATGAACCAACTGTTGCCCAAGTATCAATCATTGTTCCCTCATCAACATATGCACCAAGATTTACAAAAGAAGGCATTAAAACAACACCCTTAGCAATAAATGCAGATTTTCTTACAACAGCGTCTGGTACATATCGAAATCCCGCTTTCAAATGATCATCTTTAGTCCAATTTGCAGTTTTACTTTCTACTTTGTCGAACCAAGTGGCATGCGATGCTTTAATAATTTCATTATCATTTAATCTGAAACTTAAAAGAATTGCCTTTTTAATCCATTGATTAACTTGCCATTCATTATTAATTTTTTCACAAACCCTTAAGTTCCCACTATCAAGTTTGTTTAAAGTTTCATCTACTGCATTTCTAATATCACCTGCAGTATTGACATTAATATTATCTCTATCCTCAAAGGCATGATTTATAATTTTTTCGAGATCACTCATATTTTACCCTCATTTACATCTTTTAAAAATAAACTCAAATCTCTTGTTTGGAAATCTAAATATTCTTTAGATGCTTCAATATCATCGGAAAAATTCTCATAACCAGCATCAACCCAGACAGGTGTGAAACCAACTTTTTTTGCTGGAACTAAATTCTTTGCAATATCATCAAACATTGCTGATTTATTTGCTTCGATATCAAATAAGTCGATAATTTTTTCATAAGGAGAAATTTCTGGCTTGGGAACATAATCGGCCATTTTAATATCATATATTTCATCAAAAAAATTTGTTAGATTTATTTTCTCTAAAATATCCAAGACATGTTGCTTATTTGCGTTTGTATAAATAATTTTTCTTCCCTCAAGTTTATATAGTTCATCATTAAGATTTTGATTTGGACCAACAATTGAGTAATCTAACTTATGAACTTCTTCTAAAAAATAATCAGGATCCACGCCATGATTATCCATCATACCTCTTAATGTTGTGCCATGTTGCTTGTAATATTTTGCTTGTAGTTTTTTTGCTTCAGCTAATTCCATATTTAAATTTTTAGCAACAAATTCACCCATCAACTTATGTACTTGCTGAAAAATTCCACTGTCAGCAGAGTAAAGTGTATTGTCTAGATCAAATATCCAGGTATTGATGTTATCTTTAAAGTTCATTTAATTACTAGTTATTTGTGTACCAATTCCATGTTCAGTGAATAACTCTAATATTACTGAATGAGGAATTCTTCCATCTAAAATAGTAGATTTTTTAACACCTTTTTTCATTGCATCAATACATGTATTAATTTTCGGCTTCATACCTCCAGAAATATATTCTTTATTAGCAATACTTTTAGCTTCTTCCAAAGTTATTGATGAGATTAATTTTTCATCTTTGTCTAAAATTCCAGGTACATCGGTTAGTAATAATAATTTACTTGCCTGTAACTCACCTGCTATAAAACCCGCTACTGTGTCAGCATTGATATTATATATAAAATTATTTTCATCCTTACCTAAAGGAGATATGACAGGTATTTGACCGTTTTTTATAAAGTCAGTTAACATATCTTTGTTTAATTTTTTTGGTTGTCCAACAAAACCAATATCAACAATTTTTTCAATATTTGAATCACTATCTTTAATTTCTACATTCAATTTAGTTGCAGTAATTAAGTTATCATTACCAGATACTCCTATAGCTTTTCCACCAGAGGAACTTATTGATTCTACTATTTCTGAATTGATATCTTTAGATAAAACTTCTTCAACTACCTTAATTGTTTCTTTATCAGTAACTCGTAATCCTTCAACAAATTGTGTTGATATATTTTTTGATTTTAACCTCTCACCAATTTGAGGTCCTCCACCATGAATAATAATTGGTGACACACCTATTTCTTTTAATAATCCAATATCTCTGGAAAAACTTTCTGATAGTTTTTTATCTCCCATTGCATGTCCACCATACTTTATAACAATAGTATCTCCACTATGTTCTCTTATGTAAGGAAGAGCTTCAACTAATGTAGAAGCTTTATGAATAAAATAAGCTTGATCACTTTCTGATAAAAAATCAAATTTCATGATGATTGTGAAATCCCGTATATAGATCTTTGGATTTCAGTAATACCATTATTTTTCTTTGTTTCAGATTGATAGATATTTTCAAAAGAATCTTTATAATTTTTCATTAAACTCAGAATTGATTTCTTTTGATAATCTAAATAACTTTTAGAAACCTTATCGATTTTTGTTAAAATTATTGAGAATTTTCTTGAACAACTACCTAATAAATCAAACATATCTATATCAGAATTTTTGATTCCAACTTTTGAGTCTATAAGTAAAAAAACATGATCTAATTTATCTCTATTTTCAATATACTCTTCTATAAGTGTCATAAGATTTTCTCTTGCAACTTTTGATACTTTTGCAAAACCATAACCTGGTAAATCTATCATATTAATTTTTTCACTAATAACGAAAATATTTATAGCCTGTGTTCTTCCCGGTGTTTTACTTGTTTTAGCCAGTTTTTTAGTTCCAGTTATTGAATTAATTAAGCTTGATTTTCCAACGTTTGACCTTCCTATAAAACAACATTCTCTTTTAATCTCTAAGTAAGGAATATCTTTGTACGAAGGAAATGAACCTAGAAACTTATTGTTTTTGAAAAACTTATTTAGATTTTTATTTAGGCTAGCCATTTTTGGCTAGTATTCTTCTTTGAATGAACCACTGTTGAGCAATTGATAAAATATTATTTACAGACCAATATAAAACTAGCCCAGCTGCAAATCCAGCTAGTACAAAAGTAAATACAAAAGGAAGTAATGCAAAAATTCTAGCTTGTGTAGGATCAGCAGGTGCTGGATTTAATTTTTGCTGTAACCACATTGTGAAACCCATAATTATTGGAAGAATTCCAATATCAATTATGGAAAGTAATGGTGGTACATCCCAAGGAACTAATCCAAAAACTGTCATTAAACCTAATGGATCAGGTGCAGAGAGATCATGTATCCATCCATAAAAAGGTGCATGGTACATTTCAATGGTTACAAATAAAACTTTATATAAAGAAAAGAAAATTGGTATCTGAACTAATATTGGCAGGCAACCTGCTACTGGATTAGCACCTTCTCTCTTATATAAAGCCATTAATTCTTGTTGCATTTTCTGTCTATCATTAGGATATGTCTCTTTTAATCTTTGCATATCTGGCTGAAGTTTTTTCATTTTTGCCATTGATTTGAATGATGCTTGTGCAAGAGGGAACAAAATTAAACGCATTAAAATGGTAAAAGCAATAATTGCTAAACCAAAATTACCTGCATACCCAAAAAACCAATTAATTGCATATGAGACTGGTTTTGTTAAGAAACTAAACCATCCCCAGTCTATTGCATCGGTAAATCTTGGGATAGAAAGTTTTTCATCGTAAGCACTTAAAACATTTAATTTTTTCGCACCCACAAATAATTTTCCACCGTATTCTAAACTCTCACCAGAACTAACTTTGTATATTTGTCCTACGTATCCAGCTCTGTAACTATCCCTTCCATTATTCCCATATCTATAATTGACATTAATTGACTGATTGGCATCAGGTATTAAAGCGGACATCCAATACTTGTCTGTAAACCCTAACCAACCACCTTGTGCTTTGTTATCACAAAATTCTTTCTTAGACGGCATCGATGAATTACAATCATCAGCAATATCATCATAATTTTTTTCCAATAATTCATCATTAATTAAACTGATAAAACCTTCATGAAGAATAAAAAAATTAATAGTATCAGGAGTATTTATTCTTTTAATTAATCGGTAAGGGAATACTTCAATATTAGTATTTCCTTTATTTTCAATTTCTTGAGTAATTGAAAACATATACTCATCATCAATCGTATAATTAATTTTAAAGGTTATATTTTGACTATTTGTCCAACTTAACGTTACAGGGTTTGAGGGAGTTAAGTTAGTAGAGTTAGTTTTCCAAATTGTTTCTAAATCTGGTAATTCTACCTCAGTATCTTTCAATTCTTTCCACCCAGTTTCAATATAATAGGGATTTGATGTTCCTTCTGGTAATAGAAGTTGAATATTATCAGAGTCAGGTTCTAAACTTGTTTTATATTTTGATAATATAAGATCATCAAGAATTGCACCTTTAAGATTAATGGAACCCTTTATTGATGAATTACTAAAAATAACTCTATCCGTTTCAATTAAAGCCTCATCCCGACTTTTTATTTCTGAAATAGTTTCATTACCTTGCCCATCAATTGACGTAGCAGGTTCTAAAACTTCATCTTCTTCAAAAGATGTTGTTTGAATGGGTTGAGTTGGAAATAAAAATTGAAAAAAAATAATGATTGCAATTGAAATACCAATAGCAAGATATAAATTTCGTTGTTCGTTCATTTATTTAAATCGTTTTTCTTTGGTACTGGATCAAAACCATGTGAACCCCAAGGATGACACTTTGAAATTCTCTTTATTGATAATATTGATCCTCTAAATAAGCCATGTTCTTTTAATGATTTAACTGAGTATTCTGAACATGTAGGTAAATATCTACAGTTTTGACCAAGAAGGGGTGAAATAAAAAGCTGATATAATCTAATCATTAAAATTAAAGGGAATGAAATATATTTATTAATCATTTGCTTTTTCTTTAAGTTCTAATAGCAGTTTTTCAAATTTTTCTTCAAGTAGTGAAGTTTTAGCTATTAACACATAATATGAATTTATTTTACCATTAATAAGTATTTTTCTGGCTAATTCTCTCATTATTCTTTTTGCTTTATTTCTTTTAACAGCATTTCCAATTTTTTTAGATGCTGTGTATCCTATCCCAATAGAATTTTCTAGATCTTGATTGTGTAAAATTTGTACATTCATATTTTTACTTTTAACAAACTTTCCCTCATTTCGTATCATTACGAAAGTTGATCTTTTCTTAATTGTAAATATTTTATGGGCCATTAGGCCTATTAAGCGCTTAACTGAGCTCTTCCTTTTGCACGGCGTCTGTTAATAATCTGACGTCCTGCCTTAGTAGCCATTCTAGCTCTAAAGCCGTGTCTTCTTTTTCTAATTACTCTACTAGGTTGGTATGTTCGTTTCATATTAAATCTTTGGGCCTAATACGAATTCATTATATATAAGTCAAATATTTACTTGGATATTCAATGAAAATTATAAGAAAAACTGATGAATTACAGCAAATCTTAGTTTTAATTAAAGACAAAGGTCAATCAATTGGTTCAGTTCTAACAATGGGTAACTTACATGACGGACATTTATCGCTAATCAAAGAGGCACAGATAAATAATGATTTTGTTGTAACTTCAATTTTTATTAATCCAACACAATTTAATAATGAAACAGATTTCAGTTCTTATCCAAAAACAATAGATGATGACATCGCTAAATTAGAAAAAATAGATTGTGATTTATTATTCTTGCCAGAGATACAAGAAATCTATCCAGGAGATTTACTAAAACAAAATATTGTAAACAATTTTAGAGGTATTCTATGTGATAAATATAGACCAGGCCATTTTGATGGAGTTACTACTGTTGTAGATATTTTCTTTAGTATAATTAAGCCAAATGCAAGTTACTTTGGTGAAAAAGATTTTCAACAAATAAAAATAATTCAAGAGTTAGTAAAAATTAAAAATCACAATATTAAAATTGTATCATGCCCTTCTATTAGAGATGATAGGGGTATGAGTCTATCCTCAAGGAATTCAAAATTTACCAATGATCAATTAAAAATATTTAATCAATTAGGAAGTAAAATTTATGAATTTATAAATTTGTGTAAAAAAAAATCTAGTAATATTAATTTTGATGATTTTAAAAAACAGATATTAGAAAATAGTATTAACAAGATTGATTACATTGAAATCAGAAATGAAAATAACTTAGACATAACAAACGTTTCTTCTGAGTCGCGGCTTTTTATTGCTTTATACATTGGTGAAATAAGAATTATTGATAACTTTAAATTATACTAAGGTATTAACCATTCGTATTCTGGTTCATTATTAATAAATTTTAATTTCAATCTACGATGACCTGAAATTTCTAAATATAGCCAATCAATTTCGTCAATTTTATTTTCGACTACGGTAAAATTTTTATAACCTTGCTCACTTTCTTCAAGACTTGGTTCTGTGCCACTTAGATGCTCTGGAATTCCATCTTCTGGAAACTCAGTAACAGAGCTTGGGTCTTTTAATGTTAAATAACATTTTCTACTAAACAGTCTTGTCTTATCCCACATTTCTTTAGCTTTCTCATTTTGATTATTTATTGAAGAAGTTGTTTTGATACGCAATTGAATTTTCAGTTTATGATCATAAAAAACAAAAAGAGATTTATTTTTTTTTTGTAAATTAGAAACTTTAGGGGATCTAAAATCTGTATGAAAATTTAGTATTAAATTAGCAGGGTCGAATTTTCGTAAAACTACCACTCTCGAATCTATTCCGCCTTCAGCATCAACATTGCTAATTACAGGAGTGTGAAAAGCATGTTTTCTATCCTTAACACCTCTGGTTAAGTTTTTTTTAATATCTTCAAATATTTCTTGAGTATTTTCTTTTGAAGAAGTCGACATAGTTCCTGTAATATAAATTGTTTTGAAAAAATAGCTAGATGATGGAAATAAATAAAATAGCAAATTTATTGAATCTGGAGCATGTTAAGTTTTTAATATCCATCTTTAAAGAAAATAATATTGAAATCCGATTAGTAGGAGGATGTATACGAGACGCTCTTCTTGAAAGAGAAATCAAAGATATTGATACAGCGACAACTATGGAGCCTCAGGATGTTTTGTCATTATTAAAAGGGAACAATATTGAGTATGATGATTTTGCTATACAATATGGATCTATAATTGCTTATCCTCAAAACCGAAAAATACAAATTACAACTTTACGTGAGGATGTTAACCAAATGGGTAGACATACAAATGTAATTTATACCAACAGTTGGAAAAAAGATTCAGCTAGAAGAGATTTTACTTTCAATGCTTTATATGTTGGAAATAATAATAAACTACATGATTATTATAATGGCCAATCTGATTTAAATGAAAGTAAAATTAGTTTTATTGGTGAAATAGAGGATAGAATAAAAGAAGATTACTTAAGAATCTATCGATATTTTAGGTTTAGAGGTTTATTTAATTTACCTAAAACATCTTTAAGTGATCAAAAAATTGTAGAAAAATATATTCATGAATCTTTAGCAGTATTAACCAACGATGTAATAAGGCAAGAAATATTAAAAATGTTTAATATGCCTTTTCCATTAAATTGTTTTTATATATCTCATCAAACGTTACAAAAATTTAAATGGGTTGAAATAGTTAAAGAGCATTTTATAAGAACAAAATATGATCTTGGATTAAATAAATGTCTAGATAGAATTGATAATTTAATAAACTAATTAAATTTTAGTTTTTTAATTTGCAATTTTCACACAAACCAAAAATTTCAAGACAGTGCTTATTATATTTAAAATTATTTTTTTCAGCTTGTTTAGAAAAATAAGAAAATAAATTGTTTCCAATTAATTCAGTAACATTATCGCATTTTTCACAAATTAAAAAAGATGTAGAAGTTTTTGCATTACATCCTTCATGTTTACAAGCAACGTAAGAATTTCTACTTTCTATTTTATGAACTTTTCCAATTTCAATCAATTTATCGAGTGCTCTGTAAACTTGCAGAGGAGATTTTATTCCCTTTTTTTGTATATCAT
The DNA here is from genome assembly GCA_902602695.1 of uncultured Alphaproteobacteria bacterium. Classification (GTDB taxonomy): domain Bacteria; phylum Pseudomonadota; class Alphaproteobacteria; order HIMB59; genus CACPNW01. The sequence goes on from CACKRO010000003.1 coordinate 10,822, forward strand.
AAAGAATTGTATACGCCTTCATCGGTTCAGAAGAGTTTTCTAAAACTCCAAGAACTGTTTTTTGATTTTTGGTTAAATTTTCTGATGCTAATGCCATAAATCTCAATTACCAAATTGTTTTCATTTTTGCAACTTACCTCTCAACTCTAGTGGAATTAGAGAAATGACAAATAATATCAGAGCTATAACAATAATTGAGGGTCCTGAAGAAGTATTCAATTCCAAAGAGGTAAATAAGCCAATTGTGACAGATAAAATACCAATTAATATAGCTACAAATACCATTTGTTTTGGATTGTTAGTTATATTTCTTGATGCGGCAGCCGGTATTATAAGTAGACCAGTTATTAAAAGAGTTCCAATCATTTTTATAGACAATGCAATAACTCCAGCAAGAAGAAGGGTAAAGATCATATTATATATGTTCGGTTTCATTCCTTCTGCTGAAGCTAGATCATAATTAACTGTAGCAGAAAATAATGATTTCCAAATAAAATACAAAATTCCTAATATTATAAAACCACCAATCCAGACTAAGGCAATATCTTGAAGAGTTACTGCTAAGATATCGCCAAAAAGTAATCCCATAATATCAAAACGAATACTTGATAAAAAACCCATTAAAACCAAACCAATTGCAAGAGTAGAGTGAGCTAATAATCCAAGTAATGAATCACCAGCTAATCTAGTCCTCTTTTGTAAGTTGAGAAGAAGTAGAGCAATAACTGCAGATATTACAAATACGGAAAAGGCAATATTTAAACTAAAGGCATAAGCTAAAGTTACTCCTAACAAGGCAGAGTGAGCTAAAGTATCACCAAAATAAGACAGTCTCCTCCAAATTACTAAGCAACCTAGTGGCCCTGTAATTATTGCAATACCGATACCAGCAACTAACGCTCTAGTAAAAAAATCATCTAACATTAACTTGATACACTTCCGTCAGAAGCATGTGTGTGATCATGATCGTGCTGATAATATGTTAAAGTTTTTGATCTATGCTCACCAAATAATTCTATATAAGCTTTATCTTTTATAACCGAACTTGGTTTTCCTGAACAACAGATATGTCCATTTAAGCAAATTACATGATCTGTTGCAGACATTACAAAATGCAAGTCATGGGAGACTAATAAAATTCCACAATTTAGGTTTGCTGAAATATTTTTTATAATATTATAAAGGTCAATTTCTCCATTAAAATCAACTCCCTGCACAGGTTCATCTAAAACTAGTAATTCTGGTTTTTTTGCAATAGCTCTCGCTAGAAGGACACGTTGAAATTCGCCACCAGATAGACCATGTATTTGTTCCTTGAAAAGTTTTTCTACACCAGTTTGATTTAAGGATTCAATAATTTCATTATTACTGAGATTATTGGTTAATCGCATAAAATCTACAACACGTAATGGCATAGTCCAATCAATATTAATTTTCTGAGGAACATAAGCTATTTTATTTGTATACCGTTTCAATGAACCTTCATCAGGTTCAAGAATATTAAGGACCATTTTAGCTGTTGTAGTTTTTCCAGAACCATTGGGTCCAATTAGGGTAACTATTTGACCACTTTTTACCTCAAGAGATACACCTCTTATCAACCATTTTGGAGACTTATAAATACCTGCGTTCTCTAAACTTACCAATAAATTATCTTTACTCATTTTTCTATTTACAATTCAAAATGTAATATTATAACATTACACCATTTAACAGACTTAATTCTAATAGGAATACTTTTATGAAACAAACTAACTTTTTTCTACATATTTCTAAGATTATTTTGTTTTCAGGAATTCTTGTTGCAACTGCATCTGCTAGAGCAGAGCTAAAAGTTGTTACCACAATTAAACCACTACATTCATTGATTTCCAATGTTATGGATGGAGTAGGTGAACCTGGACTGATAATTGATGGAAGTATATCACCACATAGTTTTACAATGAAACCTTCTCATGCGAAAATGCTTGAGGAAGCAGATGTTATTTTTTGGATTGGAGAGGGTATTGAAACATCAATGGAAGAACCTCTAGACTCAATTGCAAAAGATGCAGAAGTTATTGAATTTATGGAACTTGATTCAATTGCTAAATTAAAATTTAGAGAAGAATCAATTTTTGGCGATCACGATGACCATGATGATCATGATGACCATGATGATCACGACGATCACGATGACCATGATGACCATGACGATCACGATGACCATGATGATCACGACGATCACGACGATCATGATCATCACGGCCATGCACACGGTGAATTTGATGCTCACATTTGGCTAGATCCAATGAATGCTAAAGAAATGGTTCATGAAATAGCTCATGAGTTAGGTGATTTAGATCCTGCCAATAAAGAGAAATATGAAGCAAATGCTGAAGCAACAATTAAAGCTTTAGATCAGCTTATTAGCGATGTTGGTACAGATATTAATTCTGATGCAAAATTTGTTGTCTTCCATGACGCCTACCAATACTTTGAAGAAAGATTTGGTGTAAGAGCTGCAGGAGCTTTAACATTGAATACTGATGTTTTACCAGGTGCAAAGCAAATAGCTGATATTCAGGATGTTATTAAGGACAAAGGAATAAAGTGTATTTTCTCTGAACCTCAATTTAATCCAAAGATAATCACGACTATAGCTGAAGATATGAATATCAAAACAGGTGTCTTTGATCCTCTGGGTGCAAACATCGACCCTGGTAAGTCACTTTACTTTAAGTTGATATCAAATCTCGGTAACGAGCTTAAAGGCTGTTAGTTTTTAATATTTAAAAAAATTCCACCTTGTATTAAGGTGGAATTTATAAACTAATTAAAAAGGAAATTAAAAATGGAAAATACTTCTCAGGTTCCAGTTACTGTTTTAACAGGCTTTCTTGGAGCTGGAAAAACAACACTTTTAAATCGTATTTTAACTGAGCAACATGGAAGAAAATATGCCGTAATTGTAAATGAATTTGGAGAGCAGGGAATTGATAATGACCTTGTTGTTGATGCAGACGAAGAAGTATTTGAAATGAATAACGGATGTATATGCTGCACTGTTAGAGGTGATTTAATTAGAATTTTAAGTGGTTTAATGAAACGTGCTGATAAGCTTGATGCAATTATTGTTGAGACAACTGGTTTAGCTGATCCAGCACCAGTAGCACAAACATTCTTTGTTGATCAAGATGTTGCTGATCGTACAAAGTTAGATGCTATTGTTACAGTGGCAGATGCTGTTCATTTAAGTTCTCAATTAACAGAACATCATGAAGCAGAGGAGCAAATTGCTTTTGCCGATGTTATTTTATTAAACAAAGTTGATTTAGTAGATGAAAGCGGATTAGATCGAGTTAAAGATCGGATTAAAAAAATTAATCCTTTTGCCAAAATAATTAATACAACTCGTTGTTCTGCTCCATTAGATGAAGTTGTTGGACTTAATGCTTTCAGTTTGGACCGTATCTTAGAAGTGGAACCTGATTTTTTAGAATCAGATCATGATCATGAACATGATGATGATGTTACTAGTCTATCCTTTGTATCTGATACACCATTAGATATGGATAAGTTTCAAGATTGGTTTGGAAATTTACTGAGGACTAAGGGTCAGGATATTCTTCGATCAAAAGGAATTTTGAACTTTAAAGGTGAAGAAGAACGATATGTATTTCAAGGAGTGCATATGCTTATGGATGCTTCACCAATGGGACCTTGGCCTAAAGGAAAAGATAGAAGTTCTCGAGTAGTATTTATTGGTCGTGATCTTGATAACATGAACCTCAAGGAAGGCTTTGAAAATTGTAAATCAGCATGAATGCTGATCTAGAAGCTCTTCAAAAATCAAATAAAACTGAACTTGAAAGAAGAGGTTCAATTTTTAATATTGGAGCCCCAGCTACAGAAGCGGTTACAATTCGTGATCAAATAGCGGTAGGATTTGGAGACGGCACTGTAAGATTTTTTCAATCTGGATCTGACCCTAAAACTGTAAAAGCACATAAGGGTGTAGTGTTGAGTATGACTAATTATGAAGATCATGTGTTAACTGGAGGAGACGATGGACGTTTTCTAAAAATATCATCTGATGGAAATATTGATGAAATTTTTAATTTTGGTTCAAAGTGGGTTGACTGTGTAGCTTCCCACAAAGATACTAAAGTTTGTTCATCAGGAAAAACTGTTTATATTTGGACAAAAAACAAAGATAAACCTCAAACTTTAGATCATCAAAGTACTGTTGCTGGATTAGCATTTGATAATAAAGGTAAGCGCCTTGCAGTTTCAAGATACGGCGGAGTAACTGTGTGGAAACTAAATAATAATAAATGGACATCATCAAATTTTACATGGAAAGGATCGCATGGAACTGTAACGTTTAGCCCAGATACAAAATATATTGTTACTGCAATGCAAGAAAATCAAATACATGGTTGGCGCATAAACGACAAAGCTGATTTAGCAATGAGAGGTTATCCATCAAAAATAAAAAGCTTTACTTGGGTTGGTGATACACCGTATTTGGTAACATCTGGATCCAGTGATGCAGTTTGCTGGCCATTTGACGGTAAAGAAGGACCAATGGGGAGAAAGCCAATTGTTGTTGCAAACGGTGGTAAAGAACTTGCAACATTTGTAAAAGCACTAAATGGAGAAAAAGCTGTTTTTACCGGTTTTACAGATGGGTCAGTTTTATTAGCAGAAATTGATGAAAGTCAAAAACCAATTATGATTAGAAGTTCAACAGGTTCAGAAGTTTCAACAATAGCTATATCTAGTGATAACTCACAAATATTAATTGGCGATATGAAAGGTTCTATTCTTTTATCATCTTTATGGGCAGACAATTAAAGGAGAAAATATGTTTAATCGTAAAACTCAAAATGTTGAAAAAATAAGAAATCTTAAACAGTTAATTTCCAAAAAATATAAATTACCAGAAAATACTATAATAAGTATTGCTGAGCTCAGTTGTCATGAGCCTGATTGTCCACCGATTGAAACTGTAATTACTGCAAGAAATGAAGACGGATCAATGAAAAATTGGCGAGTAGCAAAATCAATAGAAGAAATAGAGGAGTCAGATATTAATAATCTAACAAATCACACTCATTAAATTGTAAAATTTAAAATATATTATTAACAGCAACCTCCACCTTCACAAGTACAACAACAGCTACAACTGCAGCCACACTTTGGAGGGTTTGGATTTTGATTTTTCATAATTTCACCTATATATTTTTAATATAATTTTAAAACACAAATGAGAAAAGCATTAGAAATTAAACAATGTATGAAGACTTTTGAGGGTGATGGAATCCCAGTTACAAGAGCTTTTCCAGTTCCAGGAATGAGAGAAAACGATCCATTCCTTCTTTTTGATCATTTTGGTCCAATTAATTATGAGCCTGGAGGTGCAACTGGTGTACCAGCTCATCCTCATTGTGGATTTGAGGCAATTACTTACATGCTTGGTGGTGAAGTAGAACACAGAGATTCATTTGGGGGACAAGCAGAAATTGAAACAGGTGACGTACAATGGATGACAACTGGATCAGGTTTAATTCACTCTGAATTAGTTACGGAAAAATTTAAGAAGAGTGGTGGTGTCATGCAAGGACTACAAATCTGGGTTAACCTTCCACAAAAAAATAAAAAAGTTAAACCTTGGTATCAGCATATTAAAAGAAATACTATTCCAACAGTATCCGAAAATGAGAATATAGAAATTAAAGTTCTTGTTGGTGAAGTAAACGGAACAAAATCAAAAGTTCAAACATATTCACCTGTATCAATATTTGATATTCAATTTTCAAAACCTGATATGACAAAGTTTAATGTTGATAAGGAACAAAACTTAATGATTTATATTATTGATGGTCAGTTGCAATTTTCTGATCTTGATAAAATTGCAAACAAAGGTGATATGATTTATTTTGATCATTCAAGTGATGAGATACAACTTACATCAATATCTGAAAATGGATCTTATTTAGTTTTAGCAGGTAAACCATTGCAAGAGCCTGTTACACGTTATGGCCCGTTTGTTACCAACACTGAGGGTGAAATTAAACAAGCTATGATAGACTATCAAGATGGTAAGATGGGAAGCTTAACTTAATTTTAATTGCCTTAACATTTCACCCGCAACAATAGCCACTGAACTACTAAGATTAATTGATCGTGGACCATCAATCATGGGTATGGTTAATCTCTCATTTACAGAGTCGTGAACATACTCAGGCACTCCTGCACTTTCTCTTCCAAATAAAATAATATCATTTGATTGAAATTTATAATCAAAATAACTTTTTTGACTTTTTGTTGTAAGTAAAATTAATCTATAAGAATTTTCTTTTGACCATTCTTTAAATTTATCCCAACTCAAATGTTTTGTAAGATCAAGATAATCAAAATAATCCATTGAAGCTCTTTTTAGTCGTTTATCATCAATTATAAAACCTGCCGGCTCAATGATATCGATAGGTATTCCAAGACAAGCACCCAATCTAAAAATGTTTCCAGCATTTTGAGGAATATCAGGTTCAAAGAGTGCAATTCTCATAAATTTATACTATATTATGTAAACCTTGCGTCACGCTGGCACACATATATTCAGTATTTTTTTTATTAATTCATATATAACAAAAACATAAAAAATGGCTAAAAAACCCAAAAATAAGAGAAGAGATTTCCTTCAACTAAGCACTGTAACACTTGGTGCTGTAGGTACAGCTGCATTTATTTGGCCATTTATAAAAAGTATGAGTCCAGCAGAGGATACTTTAGCAGCGGGATCTACAGAAGTAGATATTAGTGCTATCGAAGAAGGTCAAAGTATAACAATAAAATGGCGTGGAAAACCAGTTTTCATAAAGAAAAGAACTAAAGAAGAGATAGATGCTGCAAAAATGGTTCAAGCTTCTGATTTAAGAGATCCACAAGATGATGCAGATAGAGTGCAAAAAGAGGAATGGTTAGTTTTAGTAGGAGTATGCACACACTTAGGTTGTGTTCCGCTTGGTCAGAAAGTTTCAGATATGAAAGGTGAGTATGATGGTTGGTATTGCCCATGTCATGGTTCACATTATGATACATCAGGAAGAATAAGAAAAGGGCCAGCGCCAAAAAACTTGGACGTTCCGCCCTATTCTTTTTTAAATGATAACACTATAAAGATAGGATAACGATGGACAAGAATAGAAAAGTACACCAATTTAAAAATCCTGTCCTTAACTGGATAGAATTTCGTCTACCAATTATTTCTTATTTCAAAAAAGAATATGGTGATTATCCAATGCCTAAAAATTGTAATTATTTTTGGAGTTTTGGTGCATTAGCAACAATTACACTTGTTACTATGATAGTAAGTGGAATTTTTCTTGCAATGAATTACACACCGCACACCGATATGGCTTTTGATAGTGTTGAAAGAATAATGCGAGATGTCAATTATGGCTGGTTAATGCGATACATCCATTCTAATGGTGCAGCCTTTTTCTTCATTATCGTTTACATTCATATAGTAAGAGCAATGTATTTTGGTTCTTACAAATATCCAAGAGAGCTTAATTGGATTTTAGGTGTATTCATTTTTTTATTAATGATGGCAACGTCTTTTCTTGGTTACACATTACCATGGGGACAAATGTCTTATTGGGGAGCAACAGTTATAACTAATTTGTTTAGCGCTATACCATTTATTGGTGAGGGATTAAAAACATGGCTTCTTGGTGATTACAATGTTGGAAATGCTACTTTAAACCGTTTCTTTGCTCTTCATTACGTTTTACCATTTGTTATTTTTGGTGTCGTAGGTTTGCACGTCGCCGCCGTTCATGTTCATGGCTCAAATAACCCTGATGGGATCGATATTAAAACTAATAACGACTCAGTAAACTTTTTTCCATACATGCTAATTAAAGATACAGTGGCTATGTGTGCTTTTGGTGTTGCTATTTCTGCAGTAATATTCTTTGGGCCGAATCTTATGGCTGAAGTTGATAATTATATTCCAGCAGATCCACTTGTTACCCCAGCTCACATTGTTCCAAACTGGTATCTTGCACCTTTTTACGCAATTTTAAGAGCAGTACCCGACAAATTGGGAGGAGTTCTTTTAATGTTTGGTGCGATAGTAATTCTATTTGTTCTACCTTGGTTAGATAGATCAAAAGTAAGAAGCTGTAACTATAGACCAATATATAAGTGGTTTATGATGGGCTTTTTTGTTAATTTTTTCGCATTAGGTTATGTTGGTATGCTTCCTGCTGAAGGTTTATATCTTTTAATTGCAAGAGTGGGTTTACTTTACTACTTTGGTTTTTTCTTTATTATCACACCATTTGTTGGTTGGATAGAGAAGCCAAGTAAGTTACCGCTCAGTATTAGTGATGTTTATGCTAAAAATATAGCCCCTAATATTGGTGGAGGAGAAAAAGGAATGCCTGCACCAGCAATGCAAAAAGATACCAATCTATAATGCGCCTATTACTTATTATTTTTCTATTCATCTCATCAAATATATTTGCCGCAGAAATGAGTACTGAAAAAATGCCAAAACACGATTGGTCTTTTAAAGGTGTAACAGGAACTTTTGATAGAGCCGCAATTCAAAGAGGTTACAAAGTCTACAGAGAAGTATGTGCTGGATGTCATTCAATGAAACTACTTTACTACAGAGATCTTATCGACGTTGGCTTTTCTGAAGCTCAAGTAAAAGTAATTGCTTCTGAATATACTGTTATAGACGGTCCAAACGATGATGGTGAAATGTTTGAAAGGCCAGCTAGACCAGCAGACAGATTTGTTAATCCATATGCTAATGATAATGAAGCAAGAGCAAATAATAATGGAGCTTATCCTCCTGATTTAAGTGTAATTACAAAAGCTAGAAAATATGGAGTTGATTATATTTACAACTTGCTTCTAGGATATGTTGAGCCTCCAAAGGGAATGGAGGTCGGTAATGGAATGTGGTACAATAAATGGATGGCTGGAAATCAAATAGCTATGCCAGCACCCATTGCAGATGGAAGTGTAGATTATGATGATGGCACAGATAATAATGCACAACAGTTATCAGCTGACGTAACTCATTTTCTTCATTGGGCCGCTGAACCAGAAATGGAAGAAAGAAAAAATCTAGGAATTAAAGTAATATTATTCTTTATTATTCTTGGAACGATTGTGTACTTAGCAAAAAATAGACTCTGGCGAGATGTTACCTAGACATTAAATAAAAAGTTCATTACATCACCATCTTTGACGATATAATCCTTACCTTCCTGTCTTAATTTGCCTGAATCTCTACTTCCGGCATCACCATTATTTTCCACATAGTCGTTATAAGAAACGGTCTCCGCTCTTATAAAACCTTTTTCAAAATCAGTGTGAATTTTTCCAGCAGCTTGTGGTGCAAATGTTTCCCTTTTTATTGTCCAGGATCTTGTTTCTTTTGGACCACAAGTAAAATAGTTAATTAAACCCAAAAGATCATATCCTGATTTTATTACTTTATTCAATGTAGTTTGATCTAAATTAAGCTCTTTAAGAAATTCAAGTTTTTCTTCCTCATTATCTAATTCTGCTATTTGTGCTTCAATTGATGCAGATATTAAAACTACAGAATGATTATTTTTTTTAGCAAACTCGATGACTTTTTTTGATAATTCGTTTCCGGAGTGAATAGATTCTTCATCTACATTACATATGTACATAGTAGGCTTTAGACTAATTAAGTTAAGACTATTTACAAAGTCAATTTCATTACTCGCAAACTCATCAATTTTTAATATGCTATTAGCATCTAGCATTTGTAAGATTTTATTTATTATATCAAATTGATTTTTAGTTTCTTTGTCATTTGCTTTTAATTTTTTTTCTAAACTAGTTTTTTTATTATTTAAGCTTTCAAGATCAGCCAATTGTAATTCTAAATTTATTGTTTCAATATCATCTATTGGGTCAATTTTTGATGATACATGAGTGATATTTGTATCTTCAAAACATCTAACAACATGAGCTATTGCATCAACTTCTCTAACATGTCCTAAAAATTTATTTCCTAACCCCTCTCCTTGTGATGCTCCTTTTACTAATCCTGCAATATCAACAAAATCCATAAAAGAAGGAATTATTTTTTCACTTTTTCCAATGATTGCAAGTTTATCTAATCTACCATCAGGTACTGCAACTCTGCCTATATTTGGTTCTATAGTTGCAAATGGATAATTTGCAGCCTCAGCTTTATTTGATTGGGTTAGGGCATTAAATAAAGTAGATTTACCAACATTTGGTAATCCAACTATCCCGCACTTAAATCCCATAATTAATTTTGCTCATTTATTTTTGTTAAAAAAAGAGGAATATCTGAAAATATTAATTCAATATTATTAATCATTATATCAACCTTTTTATTTATTATTTCTTCTTCTGACTTTAAAAATTTATTTAAAACATAACTTGAAACTAAATCTTTATGTCCCGGATGATTAATTCCAACACGTATTCTAAAATAATTTTCCCCTATAAATTGGTCAATACTTTCCAATCCATTATGACCTCCATTTCCACCACCTTGTTTTATTTTTACTTTCGATAATTCTAAGTCAAGATCATCATGGATAACAAAAGTATGGTCTATTTTTATTTTATAAAAATTTACAATTTCTGAAACAGCTTTTCCAGATAAATTCATAAATGTGAGAGGTTTTAACACAAAGATTTTTTGATTATTAATCACACCTGAATATAATTCTTTTATTTTATCTTCTTTGATCTTATCTAAATTAAAATGTGAGATTATATTATCCGCTAAATGGAAACCTACATTATGTCTGGTATTTTTATATTTTACACCTGGGTTCCCAAGTCCACAAATTAAAAACATATAATGAAGTATAAAGTAAAGTTACTTAGATTCTTTGTTTTCTTCTTTATTATCAGAAGATTCTTCTTTCTTATCCTCTGATTTTTCTCCGGCACCTTCTGCTGCACCTTCTTCAGTTATTTCTTCAGTTTTAGCTTCAACTTCTACAGTTGGTGGAACTAAAGTAGCTATTACAAAATCTCTATCAGATATAGTAGGAGCAACTCCTTCAGGTAGTTGAATATTACTAATTTTAACTGCATCACCTATTTCACTTTCAATTAAATCGAATTCTAATTTGCTAGGTATATTATTTGCATTACATGTTAGTTCGACTAATCTTCTAACAGTATTTAAAACCCCACCTTTTTTCAAACCAGGACATTTATCTTGATTCAAAAACTCAACAGGAATTTCAACATTTACCTTAGTATTTTCTTGAACTCTTAGAAAGTCAAAATGTATAAGTCGATCACTAACAGGGTGATATTGTAACTGTTTAGGAAGTATTTTTTCTTTTTTCCCATCAACATCAAGATCAATGATAGTAGAATAAAAAGAACCAGTTCCCATTAATTTTTTGAGTATTTTATCATCTAAGGCAATTTTTTTTGGTTCAGTTCCTTTACCGTATATAATTCCAGGAACTAATCCCTTCATTAAAAGACTATTATTTGAACCAATATCTTTATTTCTTTCAATTGCTTTAAAATCACTCATAAAATAAAATTTTAATCGAAAAGAGCAGACACTGAAGTATCAGTGTTAATCCTTTTAATCGCATCACCCATTAAAGGAGCGATACTAATATGTCTAATGTTTTTTGTGCTTTTTACCTCTTTTGAAGGCTCAATTGTATCTGTTAACACCAATTCTTTTATGCTTGAATTTTCAATCTTTTTTAGCGCATCTCCAGATAATACACCGTGAACAATATAAGAATAAATTTCTTTAGCCCCATTTTTACTCAGAGCTTCAGCAGCATTACATAACGTGCCTGCAGAGTCAGCTATATCATCTAGTAAGATACAAGTTTTATCTTTTACATCTCCGATAATATTCATTACTTCAGACTCACCAGCCTTTTCTCTTCTTTTATCAGCAATTGCTAGTCCAGCCTCTAATCTCTTAGCAAATGCTCTAGCTCTTACAACACCACCAACATCAGGTGAAGCAACAACTAAATCTTTGTTTCCATTAAATCTTTCTTTAACATCATCGATTATCGGTCTTACAGAAAAAATATTATCTAAAGGAATGTCAAAAAAACCTTGAATTTGACCAGCATGCAAATCCATTGTTAAAACCCTATCAGCGCCCGCGGATGTAATTAAATTTGCTACAAGTTTGGCAGTAATTGGCGTTCTAGGTCCAGTCTTTCTATCTTGTCTTGCATATCCATAATATGGGATGACAGCAGTAATCCTTTTTGCCGAACCTCTTCTTGCAGCATCAATTGTAATTAAAAGTTCCATTAAATGGTCATTTGCTGGATGTGATGTGGATTGAATAATAAAAACATCTTCACCTCTAATATTTTCATTTATTTCGACGAATATTTCTCTATCATTAAAAGTTCTAACAGAGGCATCTGCTAATGGGACATCAATATGTTTAGAAATTTTATTTGCTAGAGATTTGCTGCTATTACAAGCGATTATTTTCATATAATCTAATTAATTACTATATTAGAATAATAATAGATCAACTAAAATTAATCACTAAATGCAATGATATTAAGCATTCTTCCAGTATCTTTAAATTTTTGTGATTCCCTACGATGGCTAAAAAAAACTCTCTTATTTGAGAAGGTATCTTTGTTAATATTATATATATTTTTAATACCCAATTCCTTAAATTGATGGTTAATCAATCTTCTTAAATTAAATAAATCTTTGTCTTTATTTTTGTATTTGAAGAAAATAGAGTATTCTTTATTTTTGCTTATAAATTTACTTTTAAAGTCTTTTGATACTTCAAAGTTTTTAAAGCTCAAACAAGGACCAATAAGAACGACAATATTTTTTTTATTTATTTTTTGCTTAACAAAATATTCTATACCTTTAGCAGCTATATTTTTTAATGCACCTCTCCAGCCTGAATGAAGAGCGCAAATATATCTTTTATTTTTATCAAAAATAAAAATTGGACAGCAATCTGCTGTTAAAACCCCTAAAGCAATTTGTTTATTGCTAGTAATTAACCCATCTCCAGAATATTTTTTACCTATATTTTTTTTATTAATTTCTACAATCTTGTTGGAGTGTATTTGACTAATAAATTTAATATTTTTTTTGATATTTAAATTTTTTAGACAAATATCAATATTTTTATTTATATTTATTTTAGTATCTTTGCGGTTTAAGCTACAGTTTAGTGAATAGTTTTCTTTTTTTGACACTCCACCATTTCTAGTAAAAAAACCAGCTCTAACAAAAGACTTAATTTTTGCATGTGTAAAATAATTTTTAGTAATCATAAGTTAGAAACAACAAGACACTTAAATAAGTTTCCCATTCTATCAACATTAATTAATCTATCCACTTCTTCATCTAATAAATTTTTATTTAAATTTGAATTTTTAGTTAGCAATTTTTTCTTTCGTTCTAATATTCCATATTTTATTAAAAAATCTCTTTGTGAAACAAATTCGTTGATTTGTAATTTGTTTTGTTTTGCTATTTCAATTAATTCATTGAAATTTACATGACTCGAAATATCTTGTTGGCCTATATTCTCAAATATACTGGTTTTTTTATGATTATATATTGCTTGTAACGTGAAGTTTTTTATTTTCTTATTATATCCATAATCAATTAAAATACATATACCTCTATTTTTTTTTAGATATTTACAAATTTGCTCAAAGTATTTATTTCTTGAATAAGAAACTTCATAAATTTTTTGTTTTTTGTATTCACTTAAATAATCTAATATTTTTTTACTAATTACTCGTTTATTTATAGAATAATATTTACTCTCCTTTTCATTAAATTTTACATATTTTTCAAACCAATGATTATTATCATATAAAAATTGCCTTACAGGGAAACAGTCAAAAAATTCATTTGAATATATTATTGATGGCAGTTTAGATCTGAAATTTAAAGCTTTAGACCATCTAATTTTTGATTGTTTAAAATAATTTAAATTCTTTTTTTGTATTTCTTTTAATTCTTTATTTATTTCTATTAAATTAACATCAGCATTTTCAAAAAAGTTAGGAAGTATCTGTGCAGTTCTTTCTATATCTTTAAATAAGGTCCCATTTCCTGGGCCTAATTCAATTAAATTAAATTTTGAGCTAATTTTTTCTTTCCAATGATAAACTAAATATACACCAATAATTTCTCCAAACATTTGTGAAATTTCCGGAGATGTAACAAAGTCAAATTTTCTTCCTATGGGTTTTTTCCTTAAGTAATAACCATTAGTTGCAAAAAGAGTCAATTCTATAAATTTATCTAAACGAAAATTTTTTTTATTATTAAGAAGTTTTATTTTATTAATTTTTCTTTTGCTTAACATTTTGAATTATTAATATTCCAAAAATAAAAAAAGGTATACATAGTATTTGACCCATCGATATAAAATTAAAAAATAACCCTAGGTGCAAATCCGGTTCTCTAACGTATTCAATTAAAAATCTAAATATGGAATAAAATATTAAGAATAGACCACTAATTGCTCCGTAAATTTTGTATTTTTTTATCTTATAAAAATATATTAATAATATAAGAAATAAAATAATTCCCTCAAGAAAAGCCTCATATATTTGAGAAGGATGCCTTGGTATATTATCTATTGATGGATAAACAACTGATATATAAAAATCGGTTGGTCTACCTATTAACTCCGTATTAATAAAGTTTGCAATTCTTCCAAAGAATAATCCAATAGGAGCAACGATTGAAACTAAATCTGATAGATAGAAAAAACTTTTTCTATTAATTTTTGCAAATATTAAAGTACTTACTATTATACCTGTCAATCCACCATGAAATGACATACCTCCATTCCAGATTTCAAATAGATAAAATGGATTAGTTAAAAATTCATTAAATTGATAAAAAATAACATAACCTGTTCGCCCCCCAATAATTACACCTAATACTGCCCAAATAAGAAAGCTATCTATATTTTTATTACTGTATTGATTTCCATAAATTGTGTTTAATCTTTTAATAATATAAATCCCTATTAGAAATCCCAAGATATATGCTAAACTGTACCATCTTACCTCAATGAAACCGATTGATAAGATGATAGGATCTATTGATGGTTGAATAAAATTCATTTATCTATATTTAATATTATAACATGGTTGATAGAAACAAAATACTTTCCGATTTATCTAAATTTGCAGTTGATGCTATGAGCACTTTTTCAGGTGTTAAAGAGGAGATTGAAACAATTGTATCCTTACGAGTTAACAAAATTATAAAAAAAATGAATCTCGTTAAAAAAGATGAATTTGATGCACTGAAAAAAATGGTACAAAAAGTAATGATGGAAAATGAAAAATTAAAAAAAACATATTCAAGATCAGTAAAATCTAAGAAAAAAACAGTCAAAAAGAAAAAAACTATTAAAAAGAAATCAAAAAGGTAGGAATCCTCAACTAATTCACATTTTTAATACATTTTTCCTTGCAAAATACGAGTTCATTTTAGTAATCAAGATATAGTACTAATTATATGTGCCATGACTACATAGTGTATGGAAAATGAGAATATATTGTTAAATCCCATAGATATCATTGAAGATGTTATTCATCAAAAAAAATGGAATTTTAGTAGAGCTGCTGATCATGAATTAGTTGCTGAGATTGCATCCCATTGGTGCGCTTACAGATTATATTTTACATGGTCTGAAAATATTAATGCTCTAAGTTTTTCAATAACTTTTGATATTAAGTTTCCTGAAACTAAACTCAATAAGGCGTATGAACTGCTAGGACTTATAAATGAGAACTTATGGATTGGGCATTTTGATATAACAAGTAAAAATGGTATACCAGCTTTTAGACATACTTTATTATCAAATAATTCAACAGAATCATTGCACAAAAAATTTGAAGATCTTGTCGATATTGGAATTTATGAATGTGAAAAATTTTATCCAAGTTTTCAACAGGTTCTCTTTGACGATATTCCCCCTAAAGAAGCTATAAAATTCTCTAATTTTGAAGTTATTGGTAGAGCTTAAATTTTATAATAAAACTGCTATATTATAAATAGATGAAAAATATCTTATTAATCGGATGTGGTCACATGGGAGGATCTTTAATGTCCGGGTGGTCTAATTCTAAGAATTACAACATCAGTGTTATAGATAAAAAAAAATATTCAATTCTTAAAAATAGACATAGAAATAAGAAGATAAAAATTTTTAAATCAATTAATGATATAAACGAACAAAACAATTTTGACTTTATAATATTTGCAACCCGACCTCTTGAATTAATAAATGTTTTTAAAGAATTGAAAAATGTAAATTTTAACAAAAAATCTATAGCAATAAGTGTAATAGCTGGTAAAAAAACAGAAATTTTTAAAAATAATTTATTAAATATAAACAAAATTGTAAGAGTTATGCCAAACATGCCTGCTTTAATTGGAGAGGGTGTTCATTGTATCTATACAAACAAATCTATTAATAAAAAAGAAATTAAAGAGATCGATAAAATGTTCTCTTTGAGCGGCAAAACTCTTTTTTTCAATAATGAAATTTTTATAGACAAAGCAACTGCTGTGTCAGGGAGTGGTCCAGGTTTTATATTTCAGTTAATTGATATTATGGAAAAATCTGCAATAAATTTAGGTTTTACCAAAAACATTGCTAAAACTTTAATTAATGAAACTTTTAGAGGTTCTTTAAATTTATTAAATTCTAATAATTTATCTGCTGAAAAAATGGTTGAAACTGTTGCAACTAGAGGAGGTACAACTGAAGCAGGAATTAAGAAAATGAAAATAAATAAAGTTGACAAAATTTTTAATCAAGTTTTTAACGCAGCATATACAAGGGCAAAACAACAAGGTAAAGGTAAGTGAATCAAAACAAAATATCTCTAGCAAAAAAGACTTTACAATATTTAGAGAAAAAAAAAATAACAGATATTAATCTTAAAAATTTTTTATCTAAAACCAAAGTGACAGGTATCAATAATAAAATTGATTTAATCTTAAATATTAATGACTTCTTTGATTTTCAATTAAAAAAAAATCTTGTTAATATAGAAAAGTCATCACAGAGAGATATGTTATTTGAAATTATGATGGCACGTTATGATATATTGAATGAATATAGAACTTCTGTAAAAAATATAATTATTCATTTTAAGTCTAGTCCACAAGGAGTATTAAAACTTATTCCTAAATTAATTGAGAGTAAAATTTTAATTGCTACTTTTGCAAATATTAATCCTAGTGGTATTCAGGGTGTTATAAAAATAAAAATTATTTTTGCTCTTTATTATATAACCTTATTTACTTGGTTTAATGATGAAAATGAAAGTTTAGAAAAAACAATGAGTGCCTTAGATAAATATTTAAACAATATTGAAAAAGTTATAAAATTTTCATGAGCTCTCACAATTTTATAAATTACAAAGAATTTGAAAATGTAGATATAAGAATAGGAACAGTAATTGAAGCATATGAATATAATGAACTTAAAAAACCATCCATAATTTTGAAAATAGATTTTGGTGAAAAAGTTGGTATAAAAAAAACTTCTGCACAATTACAAAAATATTATAAAAGTGATGAATTAATTAATAAACAAGTTATTGCTGTTGTAAATTTTGAACCTAAACAAATTGGTAAAATTATCTCAGAAGTATTAGTTCTTGGTGTACCAGATTTAGAAAATGAACCAGTTTTATTGTCTCCAGATAAACCGATAAATAATGGGGGTAAATTATTTTAAAATCAAAGAGGAAGTAAAACTTTTAGTTGAAGACCTCCGAGATTTGAGTCAGATAATTTAACATCACCTCCATGTGATCTAATAATATCCCTTGTAATAGTTAATCCTAAACCACTTTCTCCTTTAAGTTTGTTCCTGGAGGGATCTAAAGTAAAAAATGGTTTAAATACATCTTCATACTTATCTCTTGGTATACCTTCACCATCATCATTAAATTCAATGACACAATCTTTTTCATTTGTATAAAGAATTATTTCAATTTTTTTTGCATATCTTTGAGAATTATCAATTATGTTATTGAAAGCTCTTTTAAGTTGGATCAGTCTTCCAGAAGTTTGAATAGTGTTTTTTTCTTTTATATTTAACTCAACGCCATTTTTTTCAACAGTTTTTACTATTTCACCAATTAATTCATTTATTATAATTGTTTCTATTGGTTCAGGTGATTCTGTTTTTACAAAACTGACATAACTATCTAACATTGAAGTCATTTCATTAACATCTACTTCTAGTTCAGATTTTGCTTTTTCATCTTTCATCAATGAAATTTGTAATTTCATTCTTGTTAAAGGAGTTCTAAGATCATGGCTAACACCAGCTAGCATTTCTGTTCTTTGCTTTAAAAATCTTTTAATTCTTGTCCTCATCTGATTGAAAGCATTGGCCGTTTGCTTTATTTCATATGCACCTGCAGTCTTGATATCTGGAGCATCTAAACCTCTACCAAATGTCTCAGCAATTATCGCCAATCTTTTAAGGGGTCTCAATTGTCTACTCATTAAAAAGTAAGACATAAAAAAAAGAATAATAGAAGCAAAAATCATCCAAAGTAGAAAGACAAAAGCAGATTCACTATATAGCCTATCTTTATCAACATTAATTTCTAGAATATCTTCCTCAATTTGAATATATATTAGAACACCTTCTTCAAGATTAGACAAATCATAATCAAACTTTTTTTTCAAGTTGCTTAAGGATTGATTTAATCTATTAGATAATATTCCTGAATTTAAACTAAATTTTGAAGACAATAATTGTTTACCATTAATAATATTTATTTTCATTTTAAAATCCTGATTTGCTATATTAACTGCATTATCAGTAAGATCATTATTAATTAATTTTACTAAAACATTAATATCCGCTGCCACGGACTCCGTTAGTCTTTTAGAAATAATACTCCATGAGGTTTGATAGAAAACAAAAGAAGTAATTAGGACTATAATAATTATAGGTACAAAAATGATAATTATTGATCTTCCAATTAGCGTAGAAGGTATTATTTTTCTAATCATTAAATTTCATTACAAATTAATTTATATCCTTTGCCCCGTATAGTTTTAATAAATTGAGGTTGTTTTGCATTAGTCTCAATTTTTTGTCTTAAACGCGTAACTTGTACATCAACTTTTCTAAGTTCAGTCTCATCAAATTCCTGGTCAGCTAGTTCTTCTCTTAAAACAATATCATTTCTTTTATTTATTAATTTTACAAGTAAATTATTTTCCCCTTCTGTTAAATAAATTAATCTATCATTTTTTTGTAATTTAAAATTAGATGTATCAAAGGTAAATTCTCCAAATGAAATCTTAATTCTTTTGTTTTTAAGGCTTTCAAATAAATCTAATAAATTTTTAATCCTTAAAAATAATTCTTCTGGCTCAAATGGTTTAGATAAATAATCATCAGCTCCAATTTTTAATCCATCAATTTTATCTTTGTCCTCTCCCATTGCTGTAAGCATGATTATGGGTGTATTAGAAAATTGTTTTATATGCTCAATAAGCTCTATACCATCACCACTTGGCATCATTCTATCAAGAATGATTAAATCAAACAAAACAAGAGATAAAATTTCTTTTGCATCATGGCAATCCTCACTTTGATAAACTTGTAAATTTTTTTCTGTTAAATAATCTTTTAGAAGTTCCCTCAATCTTTTATCATCATCAACAATCAAGATACTTTTATTCATTATTATCTATTTATTTCATCAAACTTTTCTTTATTTTTATCATCGACCATTTCATACAGTATTTTTTTAAAACCATTTATATCCATCTCATTAAATTTTAATAAAACATTGCGTATTTTTTTTATTTGAATATCAGATAATTTTTTTTCTAATTCTTGACCTTTTTTTGATAGTATTAATTTTTTAGTACGTTTATCTTCTCCAACAGATAAGATAATATATTTCTCGTTTACAAGTTGATTCAATACTCTAGACAAACTTTGTTTAGTTATTTTCAATATTGAAAGGAGCTCCTTAATTGTAAGATTTTTTTGCTTTCCAACAAAATATATTACTCGATGATGTGCTCTGCCAAAATGTATTTTTTCCAAAACTTTATCAGGACCTTCTGTAAAATCTCTATATGAGAAAAATAATAGCTCTATAATCTTTCTAATTTCCACCTCATTTAAAAAAAGAGGTGTTAACAACTTATTTAGGTCAGCCATATTGACTTAATTATGCATCACTGATAGTCAATTGTCATTAAAAAAAGTTAATAAAAAATATGCTTAAATCATTTGAAAATAGAGATGGATGGATCTGGATGAATGGTAAAATAATTCCATGGCAGGATGCAAATTCCCATGTAATCTCACAAGGTCTTCATTATGCTAGCGCAGTATTTGAAGGGGAAAGGGCCTACAATGGCAAGATTTTTAAATCTGAGGAGCATACTAAAAGATTTTTTAAATCTGCTGAAATAATTGGAATGGAAATTCCTTTCACGCATGATCAAATTAATAAAGCAAAATACGAACTTATTGATAAAATGAATTATAAAAATTGTTATGTAAGACCACTTGCTTGGAGAGGTGGAGATCAAATGGGTTTATCTACAGGTAAATCAAACATCAATGTTGCTATTGCTGTTTGGGATGATTGGGCAACATATTTTAAAATTGAAGATCAAAAAGCAGGTTTGAGATTAATTACATCTCCTTGGAAAAGACCTGCCCCAGATACCGCTCCCTATGAAGCAAAAGCTTCTGGGCCCTACATTATTTGTACTCTGTCAAAAGAATTTGCAGAAAAAAAAGGCTATCACGATGCCTTGATGTTAGATTATAGAGGTTATGTTGCTGAAGGCACAGGAGCAAATATATTTTTTATTAAAGATAATAATATCCATACTCCTATTCCAGATTGTTTTCTTAATGGGATTACACGTCAAACAGTTATTGAAATGGCAACTAATCAAGGTTTTGAAATAACAGAAAAGCATTTAATGCCTGACGAAATTGGAAATTATGATGAAGCTTTTTTAACAGGAACTGCTGCAGAAATTACACCCATTAAATCTATTGATGATTTTAAATATAATACTGGTGATAATACTACTACTTTTAAATTTATGAACGATTTTAGCGATATGGTTAAAAACGCTAGCTAGAATTCTCTAACCATTCATCATCTTTATAATAAAATTCATTTTTCCAGAATGGAGCATCTTTTTTTAAATAATCCATAATAAACTCACAAGCTTCAAAACTATCTTTTCTATGTTGTGAAAAACAACAAACTAAAACAATTTTTTCATTAACAATTAATTTTCCATATCTATGAATTATCAAAGTATCAATTAAACCCCATTTTTTTTTCGCGTTATTTTCAATTTTTGCTAATTCTTTAAATGCCATTTCTTCATAAACTTCTAAATTTAAATATTTAACATCTTTATTGTTATTTAAATCTCTCACATACCCAACAAAAGAAGTAAGAGCTCCTATGGCTGAATTTTTATTTTTAATTTTCTCAATTTCTACTTCTAAATTAAAATTTTTTTTTTGTATTTTTATCATTACCCGCCACTAACTGGTGGAAAGATTGCAATTTCATCAATTGGTTTTAATTTCAAATTTTCTGAAACATATTCCTGATTAACTGCAAATCTTAAAACATCCTGTAAAAAATGTTTTTTCAACTCAGGATATAAATTTTCTAAATATTTTTTTAATTCTTGTATTGTTTTAGGATGATTTACATCAATTATGTCGTCATCCTTATCTGTTATATCCTTAATCCAAGCAAAATATCGAATTCTCATTTTATTTAAAAATGTTTTATTGATCCTTTAATATAATCATAGGCTGTATAGAGAGTTAGAATTCCAGCAATCCATAGAAAAGTTTTCCCTAAATAAATAATAGATAATAAATTTAGATTACTCTCAGATAATATAAGTAATCCAAGTGCAGCTAGTTGAAGGAAGGTTTTTGCCTTTGCAATTCTTGAAACAGGTATACTAATTTTTATCCCTGCTAAGTATTCCCTTAAACCTGATACTGTTATTTCTCTTAATAATATTATTAGGGCTGGAATAGTATCCCAGTCTTTTATTACACCCTTAGAAGTTAAAATAAGAATAACTGCAGCTACTAATAATTTATCTGCAATTGGATCTAAAAATGTTCCAAAGTTTGTAACTTCATTTCTTAGTCTTGCTAAATAACCATCAAAGTAATCTGTTATTCCAGCTAAACAAAATAATATAAAGGCAATCCAGCCAAAGTATGGATTCGTAAGATAAATACAAAGAACTATAATTGGAATTATAGCTATTCTAATTATTGTTAGAATATTTGATATATTCATTTGTATTCTTTGTAGATGAAGAATTTTTTAAACGCTATGAAAATATTCATAAATTTTTGTTAGAATTGACTCAGGTATAGATTTAACCTCTTTTAATTCATCTAAACTAGCTAATTTTAATTTCTCCACTGTACCAAAGTGTTTTTTTAAAATTTTCTTTCTTTCAGGACCTACTCCTTCTATATCATCAAAAATAGATTTGACGCTCATCTTTGCTCTTTTTGATCGATGCGTTGTTATTGCAAATCTATGTACCTCATCTCTAATATTTTGCAAAAAATGAAGAAGTGGATTATTTTCATTTAATCTATGTGTAAATTTATCATGTATTAGAATTTCTCTACCTGCATCTCTTTCTTCACCTTTTGCCATAGAGATAATTGGTATATTTATTTTTAAACTATCTAAAACTTTTTTTGCAGAATTATATTGTCCTTTTCCTCCATCTATAAGCAATAAACTTGGCAAATCTAACTGGTCTTGAAATTTCGAATTACTAAATCTCCTAGTCAGCATTTCTTTCATCATATAATAATCATCAACTTTATTTTTGTTTTCTTCAAGATCAAATCGAATATTAAATTTTCTATAATTTGATTTTATAAATCCATTTTGATTATAGGCAACCATTACACCTATAGGATATTTTCCAAATGTATGGCTATTATCGTAAGCTTCTATTTTTATAATTTCATCTTTGAGTTTGAATATTTTTTTAATTTCTGAATTAAAATTATCAAAAGATTTAAGTTTATTTAATTTAATATCTAAATTTATTTTAGAATTTTTTTCTGCAAATTTAAGTATATTTTTTTTAGGTCCTTTTAATGGTTTAATGAACTTTGTTTTATCAAAATTTTTTCCTAAAATTTGTGAATTATTATTTTTATCAATAGTTATGTTAGTAATAATTGTTTCAGGAATATCTTTTTCTGCATAAAATATATTTAAGAAACCTAACATTATTTCCTCGTGATCTAATAAGTTGTCATGATCTGGGTAGAAAGCCTTACCGCCATAAGAAGTATTGTTTCTAAAAAAACTTCCATAAATACATGTTTTACCTTCATTTGATGTTATTGCAAAAATGTCAGCATTTTTAATATCCTTTATCTTAATTGAATTATTTTGCTCAATATGTTTTAAAGCTTTAAGCCTATCTCTTAAAGATGCTGCTAATTCAAAATTATTTTTTTTTGAAGCCTTATACATTTGATCTGTAAAATTTTTTTGTATTTTTTGAGAATTACCACTACTTAAAAAATCGTCTGCTGCCTCTATTAATTTTGAATAGGCTTCTTTTGTAATTTTTTCTCCGCAGGGACCAGAACATCTTTTAAGATAATAATTGAAGCACAATTTATTTCCTGCATTAACCTCTTTATCTGTGCATGATCTTAAAAGAAATATTCGTTGTATCGTATTAATTGTTCTATTTACTGCATCTGGACTTGCAAATGGTCCATAATACCTACCTTTTTTCTTTTGAGGACCACGATGTTTTTCAATTCTAGGAAAATCATGTTCAGATGAGATAAATATATAAGGGAACGATTTATCATCTCTTAAAAGAACATTAAATCGAGGCTTATGTTTTTTAATTAAATTACATTCAAGTATGATTGCTTCTAACTCGGTATTGGTTACAAAAAAACTCATTGATTTGGTTAAACTAACCATTCTTTGAATTCGTCTAGTTAGGCTATTCAAGGATAAATAATTTTTAACTCTATTTGATAATACTTTTGCTTTTCCAATATATAAAATATTACCTTTGTCATCTTGCATTTGGTATACGCCAGGTTGATTTGGCAAAGTTTTTGTTGTAGCTTTAATAATATCTTGTCCAAGAAGCGTCATTTTATCAATCGTAAATAATTATTTTTTTCTTTAAATAGGAATTTTATAAAATTAATAAATAACTAACAAGATTATTGTAGTTCATTTAATAATTAATTTAATGTAGATAAGAATAATATATTAAGGGCTCAAATATGACAAAAATGACAACAGAAGAAGCTTTTGTAAAAGTTTTACAAAAACACGGTATCCAACACGCTTTTGGAATAATTGGATCAGCATTTATGCCAATATCAGATCTTTTCCCTAAAGCTGGAATAACATTTTGGGATGTTGCTCATGAGTCAAATGGTGGAATTATAGCAGATGGATATACAAGATCCACTGGTAAAATAGCAATGTGTATTGCGCAAAACGGACCTGGTATAACTGGCCTGGTTACACCTATAAAAACTGCTTTTTGGAATCATACTCCAATGCTCTTAGTTACTCCTCAGGCAGCTAACAAAACTATTGGTCAAGGAGGTTTCCAAGAAGTTGAGCAAATGAACTTATTTAAAGATATGGTGTGTTATCAAGAAGAAGTAAGAGATCCCTCCAGAGTTGCGGAAGTTTTAAATAGAGTTATTTCAAAAGCTATTAAAGGATCTGCTCCCGCACAAATAAACATACCAAGAGATTTTTGGACTCAAGTGGTTGATATTGATTTGCCACCTATAATTAAATTTGAAAGACCTTCTGGTGGAATAGAAGCAATTAAAGAAGCGGCAGATCTTTTATCTAATGCTAAATTCCCAGTTATTTTATCTGGTGCTGGAGTGATTTTAGCTGACGCTATTGATGATTGTAAAAAACTTGCGGAAAAATTAAGTGCTCCAGTTGCTTGTGGATATCAACATAATGATAGTTTTCCTGGCAAACATCCTCTTGCAGTTGGTCCTTTAGGATACAATGGATCTAAAGCAGCAATGGAAATAATATCTAAAGCAGATGTAGTTTTAGCACTTGGCACAAGGTTAAATCCCTTCTCAACTTTACCAGGTTATGGAATAGACTACTGGCCAAAAAATGCAGACGTCATTCAAGTTGATATCAATTCTGATCGCATTGGTTTAACAAAAAAAATAAGTGTTGGTATTTGTGGAGATGCAAAATTAGTTGCCGAACAAATTTTAGAAAATCTTGCAACAAATGCAGGCGATCAAGATCGAAAAGAGAGAGAAGAATTAATTCATAAAACAAAGTCTTCTTGGTTACAAACATTAACTGGCCTTGATCATGAAGAGGATGACCCTGGTACATCATGGAATAAAGACTCACGAGATAGAGAGCCACAGAAAATGTCACCAAGAATGGCATGGCGAGCCATACAAGCAGGACTACCCGAAGAAGCAATTATATCTAGTGATATAGGAAATAATTGTGCAATTGGTAATGCTTACCCAACATTTGAGAATGGTAGAAAGTATTTAGCACCTGGTTTATTTGGACCATGTGGTTATGGTTTTCCATCTGTGATTGGAGCAAAAATAGGATGTCCAAGTACACCAGTTGTTGGTTTCGCGGGTGATGGCGCATTTGGAATTAGTATGAGTGAGATGACTTCATGTAATAGAGAAGGTTGGCCAAATATCACAATGATAATTTTTAGAAATTACCAATGGGGAGCAGAGAAAAGAAATACTACTCTTTGGTATGATAATAATTTTATTGGAACTGAACTTGATCCTAAATTAAGCTATGCAAAAATTGCACAAGCTTGTGGATTTAAAGGTGTTAAAGTTCACACTCAAGAGGAACTAACAGAAGCTTTACAACAATCTTGCAAGGATCAAATGGAGGGTATAACTACTTTTATAGAAGTAATGCTAAATCAAGAACTTGGGGAACCTTTTAGAAGAGATGCTATGAAAGCACCAGTTGAAGTTGCTGGAATTGATCCTAAAGATACATTAGTTCAATAATTATTTCTGATCTCTAATAATTAAGTCTGATGCTTTTTCTGCAATCATCATAGTAGGGGCATTAGTATTACCAGATGTGATAGTTGGCATCACAGATGCATCAACAACTCTTAAGTTATGTATTCCTTTTACTCTAAGATTATCGCTTACAACTGAATTTTCATCATTACCCATTTTGCATGTACTTACTGGATGAAAAATAGTGTTTGCAAATTTACCCACTTCTTTTACCAAAGTTTCATTATCTTTAAATTGTATCCCCGGTCTATATTCTTCAGGTGCATAATCTTTAAATGCCTTTGATTCCAAAACAACTTTTCTTACAATTTTAATAGACTTAGCTGCAATTTCCCTATCTTCATCAGTAGATAAATAATTCATTTTTATTTGAGGGTAAATTCTTGTATCTGAAGATTTAATTTCTATTGAACCTCTACTTGTCGGACGAACATTTGTAATTGTAGGAGTGAATGCTGGAAATTTATGCAGGCTTGCTTTTCCGAGTAAATCAGTACTAGCTGGCGAAATATGAAATTGTAAATTTGGGTTTTCTAAATACGAATCACTTTTAATAAATCCACACAAGTAACTCGCTCCAACTGTTAAAGGTCCTTTTTTATAAATTAAATAATTTAATCCTGTTAAAAATTTTTTAGTAAAACTATGATATATGTCATTTAATGTTTCTAAGTTTTTAATTTTGTAAACTGGTCTTAACATTAAATGATCGGTTAAATTTCTTCCAACACCATTAATTTCTTTTACAATACTAATATTATTTTCATTTAACAATTTACCTGGACCAATTCCCGAAGCTTGTAATATTTGAGGAGACCCTATTGTTCCTGCAGACAATAAAACTTCTTTATTTACAGAATACGAAAATTCTTCGTTTCCTCTCCATAAATTTACATTTTTTACTTTTAATTTTTCAAAGGTTAAATTTTTAACATGTGCATTTGTTATAATTGTTAAATTTTTCCTATTTTTGATAGGATTTAAGAAAGCAACTGCAGCACTACATCTAAACCCTTTATCAATAGTCATAGGAAAATAACCCATTCCTTCGTTATCACCATCATTAAAGTCATCAATTTTTTTATAACCAAATTCTTGTGAAGCCTCTAAAAATACATCCAATAATTTAAAATTTGATCTAATTTTCTCTACTTTGATTGGTCCACCACTACCATGAAATTCACTTTTGGAGATTCTATAATCTTCTGATTTTTTAAAATACGATAAAACATCTTCCCAAGACCATCCAACATTACCTAATTGTCTCCAATAATTATAATCATTCGCGTGACCTCTTATATAAAGCATACCATTAATTGATGAACTACCACCTAAAGTTTTACCTCTTGGGATAAGCATTTTTCTGTTGTTACAAAATTCCTCTTCTTCGGTTGTAAAACACCAATCAGTTTTAGAATTATGCATAGTTTTAAAATAACCCCCAGGAATATGTATCCAAGGATTAGTATCTTTGCCCCCAGCTTCAATCAAAAGTACTTTGATATTTTCATTCTCTGAAAGTCTATTTGCTAATATGCAACCTGCTGTACCTGCACCAATAATGATATAGTCAAAACTTTCGTTCATAATTTAGAAAAATTTATTTATTATATACTATTTAATTTAAACATATAACAAACTTAAATAATTAAAAATTTTCAATGGATATTTTATTTTCGATTATTGGATTAGGACTTCTAGTTTTAGGTGCTGAAATAATTATAAGAGGTTCAATTAGTTTTGGAAGAAAGATTAATATCTCATTGTTTGCAATTGGTGTTGTAATTGTAGCGGGGGGAACATCATTACCTGAATTGGCAAGCAGTATTAACGCAGTTCTTAATGATTTTTCAGATCTTGCTTTAGGCGCTGTCGTTGGAAGTAATATTGCAAACTTGATACTTGTAATGGCCACCACAACATTAATTTTTCCAATTGTAAATATTAATAAAAATCAGATTAACCAAGCTTGGATAAATATTATTTTGGGAGTTCTATTAATTATTATGACTTTTTTTTATTTTAATTTTATTTTTGGATTAGTTGCAATTACATCATTAATTTATCTAATGTATGCTCAAATAAAAAAAGGAGAAATTGATAATTTAGAAATCGATAAAAACGATTATTCAATTATAATATCATTAATATTAATTATAATAGGCATATTATGTTTAGTATTTGGTGCAGATTTACTTGTTGATTCAGCAATTAATATTGCAAGAAAGTATAATGTTCCAGCTTCAGTAATTGGATTATCATTAGTAGCTTTTGGAACTTCTCTTCCAGAGCTCGCAGTTGGTATTGTTTCTGCATTTAGAAAAAAGATTGATTTTGCTCTAGGCAATATTCTGGGCTCTAATATTTATAATGTATTAGGTGTTCTAGGTATTAGTTCATTTTTTGGTAATTTTAAAGTTCCTACAGTTTTAGCAAATCAAGACTTATACTTCATGCTATCTATTACAGCATTAATTTTAATATTTATGATTTTTGCAAAAAAAATTGGACGTATTTACGGAATTATGGGATTAACTTTGTATTTTGGATATATGTATTTCATTTACATTTAACTTTAATTAATAAAAATATTCATTTTAATGAATCATGAACTTAGAATTACATAAATCAAAAAATTTATTAAAAATATTAAATACTGCTATAGATGCAGGTAAGGAAATTCAAAAAGTTTATAAAAAATCTTTTAATGTAGAAATAAAAGATGATAATTCACCTATTACTGAAGCTGATATAAATTCAAATAATTTAATTTTAGATAGATTAAAATCTTATAGCCCGAATGTTCCTATATTAAGCGAAGAAAGTCTAGTAAAATGGCAAGAAAGAAAAACATGGAATTCATATTGGTTAATAGATCCATTAGATGGAACTAAAGAATTTATAAAAAAAAATGGAGAATTTACAGTTAATATTGCATTAATAAAAAATAACTCACCAATATTTGGTATTATATATGCACCTGCTAAGTCTTTGCTTTATTATGCTTTAAAAAACTATGGCACATATAAATTAATTACAAAGTCAAATATTCAATCAACTAAAGATTTTATAAAAATAAATTCTTTAAAAGACAAAAGTAACTTAATAAAGGTTATTGGTAGTAGATCACATTCTAACAAAGATTTTGATAATTGGATAAATGATAATTGTAATAATTTTGAATTAATCCAAATTGGTAGTTCTCTTAAATTTTGTTACTTAGCTGAAAGTAAGGCAAATATCTATCCAAGATTAGGTCCAACTTCAGAATGGGATATTGCCGCGGGACATATTATTCTTGAAGAGGCAGGTGGATCAATTAAAGATTTTAATGAAAATATATTACTATACAATACGAAAGAAAGTGTTATTAATCCAAACTTTATCGCTAAAATTTAAATAATAACATATGAAAATTCTTATCTGTGGTCTTCCTGGAGCTGGCAAAACTTGGTTAGCAGAAAGGATTATTAAAGTAATTGATAATTGTGCTTGGTATAATGCAGATGTAGTCAGGAAGTCAGCCAACGATTGGGATTTTACGATGGAAGGTAGAATACGACAAGCCAATAGAATGAAAACATTTGCTGATTTTGAAAAAAAAAATGGAAGATGGGTAATTTGTGACTTTGTAGCACCAACTGAAAAAGCAAGAGAAGCTTTTGAGCCTGATTTTGTTATCTGGCTTGATACTATTAAAGAAGGTAGGTTTGAAGATACAAATAAAATGTTTGAACAACCAAATAAAACTGACATTAAAATAACCAAATTTTTATCAGATGAAGAAATAGAAAATCTAGCAAAGGAGATTAAAAATGTTTGATTGGAAAAAACCAACAGTACAAATGTTAGGTAGATGGCAACCATGGCATGATGGACATACAGAATTATTTAAAAGGGCACTTCAGAAAACAGGTCAGGTATGTATTATGTATCGTGATGTTGGAGGTGTGGATGCAGGTGTAGAAGGTCAAGCTGACAATCCAT
This sequence comes from uncultured Alphaproteobacteria bacterium, assembly GCA_902602695.1. Classification (GTDB taxonomy): domain Bacteria; phylum Pseudomonadota; class Alphaproteobacteria; order HIMB59; genus CACPNW01. The sequence continues at coordinate 40,991 of CACKRO010000003.1, forward strand.
TTCAATTTGAAGAAGTAAAAGCAAAAATTAATGAAGGTTTAGCTCAACATGGTTTTACTGATGGCAAAGAGTATGTAGTTGTTAAGGTTCCAAACATTATTGATATTTCTTATGGAAGAGGAGTTGGTTATTCATTTACAGAACATGATTTAGGAAAAGACATACATGATATCTCCGCAACAAAAATTAGAAATGAAATGAGAGTTAAAGGGGAATTAAAATAAGTTAAATTTTCTCTCCTGCTGGTTTTCCATATCCAACATTTTTTTTTCCATATCGTCTTACTCTTACATTACATTGCTCTGCATGACCTATAAAACCTTCTAAATGTGAAAGCCTAGATCCATATTCTCCGATGAGAGTTGCAGCTTCATCTGACGTAATCTTTTGATAAGTGTGGGTTTTAATAAACTTACCAACCCATAAACCGCCAGTATATCTTCCAGCTTTTTTAGTAGGAAGTGTATGGTTAGTGCCTATCACTTTGTCACCATTAGCAACATTGGTTCTAGCACCCAAAAATAAAGCACCATAAGACGTCATATTATCTAAAAACCAATCATCTTTTTTTGTCATAACTTGAACGTGCTCTGAAGCTATTTCATTTGCTTTTGATAACATCTGTTCATAGGTTTCACACAAAATAATTTCCCCATAATCTCTCCAGCTTATACTTGCTGTTTCTTTAGTAGGTAAAATTTCTAAAATTCTATCAATTTCTTTAAATGTTTCTTCTGCAAGTTTTCTTGAGTTTGTTATCATAACAGCTGGCGAATTATATCCATGCTCTGCTTGTCCTAATAGGTCAGTTGCACATATTTCACCATCAACTGTTTCATCTGCAATAATCATTGTTTCAGTTGGACCAGCAAATAAATCTATACCAACTCTGCCATACAATTGTCTTTTTGCTTCAGCAACAAATGCATTTCCAGGTCCAACAAGCATATCAACCGGTTTAATAGTTTCTGTACCAATAGCCATCGCACCAACTCCTTGCATCCCTCCTAAAACATAAATTTCGTGAGCACCGCCCATTTTCATTGCTGTCACAACTGCTGGATTTGGTTTACCTTTAAAAGGTGGCGTAGTGGCTACAATTCTTGGTACCCCAGCAACAGAGGCAGTAACAACTGACATATGCGCAGAAGCTACCATTGGAAATTTACCGGCCGGAACATAACAACCAACTGCTTGTACAGGTATATTCTTGTGACCAAGAATAACACCTGGGTGTGTCTCTACTTCTAATTCATTTAAAGTTTTTAGTTGTGCTTCAGCAAATGTTCTTACTTGTTTTTGAGCAAATTTAATATCCTCTTTATCATCATCAGATACTTCACTTACTAATTGATTAATTTGATCTTCACTTAATCGAAAACTATTTGGTGAATAATTATCAAATTTTTGTGATAATTCTCTAATATGCTTATCACCATCTGATTCAATTTTTCTTAGTGTTTCCTCAACAATTTTTTTTACTTTATCATTGTCTTCAATTCTTTGTTTTTCATCTAAACCTTTTTTTAAATATTCAATTGGCATAATTATTTTTTATGAATTAATTCAAATATATCAACACCTATTTGTTTCAAAATATAAGCTATATCAATTGGTACCCAATTTTCACGAATTAAACCTTCGTGATGTAAATAAAAATCCATAACTCTCATTTCTACCATGACATTATTTGGCTCAAAGCCTAACCAGTGATTAGAGCCGTACTTACTCTTAATACTATGCCATCCTCCAGTCATTGAATAATTACCATCTCCAATTTCAACATAATGACCTATTGTATTATAGTCTCTTTCTTTAAACGTTAATCTAAATGGTAGTTGATGATGATCAACAAAACCTTTCAGACCTCTCGCTGTACCTACTCCTGAGGGACCAAACCACATCATTTTTGGATGCCAATATTTTTTTTGTTCATGATCATTAATCAAATTATATCTTATATTATCGGTGGAAAAAGTAGGTTCCATTTCAGGTTTTGTTCCTAAACTTATTTGCATTGTAAGTGATTGATGCAAAGACTTTATGGATAATTCTTTGTCTAAATTTGAATTATTTTCACCATCTCCAGTGATTGGTGCAGGCCACATGCCTTCAGCTCCTAAAGATTTGTGAATTGGCCAATAACCAGCTTGACGAATAAAATCTACAGTATCAATTAAAATATACGATTTAATAATTTTATTATTTGTTATTTGATGACAATGACATGTTCTAAGGTAAATTGTTTTATTTGTTGGGGGCACACCTAACCATTGGTTAATAAATGTTCCAGTAAGGTGACTAACAAATGAAACAAAAATTTTATCTTTATAAGCGCCACCAATTACAATATTGTTTCTAATTTCTAAATCAGCAAATGCTGTTTTAAGAGGATCCCAGAGTTTATTTTTAATTTCACCAATACCTTTAATTTCATTTACTGGATAAAAAGCATTGAGCTCAGCATCCTTGTGATAAAATTTTTCTAATTTTTTTTCTAAATTTTCATTTGAAGATTCTACAATTTCTTTTAATAAATTTTTAAAGTATGCTTTATTTTTTATGTTTTGTTGTGGATTAAGATCAATATGGAAAATAGGATTTCCTTTTTCAACAACCTTTTCAAATGTTTCCATACTTAATGATTAATACCTTTAAAAAATAATTGATTTATTCAATATATTGAATATTATTCAATAAAAATGAATAAAATAATCTAATAATATGTCAATTAATATTACAACAAGACTTGCTAAATTCGAGGACTTAGTTCCAAGTACCATTCCTTTTGTTGAGGGTAAGTTAAAAGGTCATCAAGATAGAAAAAATTACTCTGTTATTGGGCCAGGTGTAAGTGAAGATGCAAAACAAAATGTAAAAATTGCAGAAGCTCATGGATTTAACATTGGCGCTGTAAGTGCGGCCCCTATGAATGGTTCTGGTTTGCACAGTCACACTACAGCCGAAGTATTTATTATTCACTCTGGAGCCTGGCGCTTCTACTGGGGCGTTGATGGTACAGAAGGAGAAGTAATATTGTATAAAGGCGATGTAGCATCTTTCCCAACAAATATGTTTAGAGGATTTCAAAATGTCAGTGATGAGGAAGCTTTAATGTTTGTTGTTTTAGGTGAAAATGATCCAGGAGTGATTACGTGGACGCCAAAATTATTAAAAGAGGCAAAAAAATCAGGAATGGTTCTGCTTGATGATAATTCATTAATTGATACTGAAAAAAATAAAATTACAGATGAAAATAAAATCATTCAACCATTACAAGATAAAGAACTTGAAACGTTTGATCATTACACATCTTCAGAAATTGAAAAATTCGTCATACGTTTAAGTGATATGAATAAATATTTAGTTGATGATGAGCATTTTAATTCTAATAAAATCATTAATTATCTTGATCAATTTAATATTCACAATAAGTCATTTGATCCCTATATTCCTCATAAAACTGGCTTTAGTCTTTCTCTGCTGAATGGAAAAAATGCTCATGTTCATGAATATACACTTAAGAAATCAGAAGTATTCCATTGCTTGTCGGGTAGTTGGGAAATTAATTGTGATGGACAAAAAGTTGTCATTAATTCAAGAGATACTTTTTCGGTACCAAGAGATGCAGAAAGATCTATAAAACAGATAAGTGAAAATGATGGAAGCTTATTTATAATAAGACAAACTAATTAAATATTTTTACATATGAAGGGTTTTGATAATAAGTTCAAAGATTTACCTGATTATATTTTAAAAATTACATATGAAATTTGGGAAGATAATAATGTTGAGGCTATAAAAGATTATTATGCTGATACACCGAATGTTAGCTTACCCACTCCCACAAGATCTCCTTCAGGTGTAATATATGGTGCTGAACCAGTAATTGAAAGCACTTATGCTAGTAAAAAACTTTTTCCAGATAGAACTCTTTTAGGGGAAGATATAATTTGGACTGGTAATGATGAAGAAGGGTATTTTTCTTCTCATCGAATATTATCAACTTCTACCCACTCAGTTGACGGCATGTACGGTGAGGCAACTGGAACAAAATTGTATTATAGAACCATTGCTGATTGTGCTTGTATGAATAATCAGGTTTATGATGAGTGGCTCGTTAGGGACCAAGGGGCGATTGTTAGGCAAATTGGAATAGATCCCAAAGTTTTTGCCAATAATTTAATTAAAAATGAAGGTGGCCCAGAAAAAGCGAGTAAACCTTTTGATGAAAATACTCCTCTTAAATCAATTTACACATCACCCATATTAGCTTCTGGTAATTGTGGTGAAACTTATGCAAATTTTTTAACATCAATTATGAATATTAATTTAGAAAAAACTATTAATGATAATTATGATAGGGCAGTTCAACAATTTCAACCTGGTGGTAACACTCACAATGGTAAAGATGAGGTTATTAAATTTTGGAAACAACTAAGAAATGCTTTTCCAAACTCTTTATTCTCTATTGATCATATTGCTTTTACTGAAGAAATTGATCAACCTAAAAAAGCTTCAGTTAGATGGTCTTTAGTTGGAAAACATGAAGGTAATGGTATTTTTGGTAAAGCATCTGATGCAAAGATATATGTAATGGGTATTAACCATGTTGAATTTGGACCAAGAGGTATTAAAAATGAATGGGTTTTGTATGATGAAACTATGATTTGGAAACAAATTTTATTAAAAACTGGTTAGTATAACTATATGTCATCAATTCAAACAACACACGTAGGAAGCCTTCCTCGATCAAAAGAATTATCTGAATTTTTATTTGCAAAAGATAAAGGCGAAAATTTTAATCAAAATAATTTTGATAATATTTTAAAGGACAATGTTGAAAAAGTTGTCAAACAACAAATTGATGTTGGAATTGACTTTGTCAGCGATGGTGAAATGAGTAAATTTAGTTATGCTACTTATATTAAAGATAGAATTGATGGATTTTCGGGTGAAAGTGAGAGAAGAGCACCCGCGGACCTTGATGACTTCCCAGAATATAAAGAAAAGATTGCCAAGAGTGGAGGTACTCCTACCTATACAAGGCCATGCTGTACAAATGAGCTTAAGCTAAAAGATGAGAGCTCCCTCATTAATGACTTAAATAATTTTAAAAGTTCACTCAAGAAAAATAATCATCACAAAGCATTTATGAATGCTGCTTCACCAGGTGTAATCAATGTATTTATGCCCAATAAATTCTATAATTCTGAAGAAGAATATTTAGATAAGCTATCCAATATAATGGCTAAAGAATATGAAACCATTACAAAATCAGAAATCCAAGTTCAGTTGGATTGTCCTGATCTTGCTCTAGCTAGGCACATGAATTTTAAAGATTTATCTGAAGATGAATTTATTAAACGTGCAGAAATACAAATTGAATGTTTGAATGCAGCTATGGAAAATGTTGATGTTGAGAAAACAAGAATGCATATATGCTGGGGTAACTATGAAGGTCCTCATACTCATGACATTGCTTTAGAGAAAATTTTACCTATTATTTTAAAATCTAAAATAAAATATTTCTTAATTGAGTCTTCAAATCCTAGACACTCACATGAATGGAAGGTTTTTCAAGATATTAAATTACCAAAAGATAAAATTTTAGTTCCAGGTGTTATTGATTCTACCTCTAATTTTGTAGAACATCCTGAAGTTGTGGCTGATCGATTAATTCAATATTCTACGGTAATTCCTAAAGATCAATTAATGGCTGGTACAGATTGTGGTTTTAGTTCATTTGCAGGCTTTGGAAAAATTGATGAAAAAATTTGTTATGAAAAGCTTCATGCATTAGTTGAGGGTACTAAACTTGCCTCAAAAGTTATTTAATTACTGATTTAAAAATTTTGCTCTTTCTAAGAGATCAACTCCTAGTTTTTTTAAAAAATGTAAATGATCTATAAAGATCCAATTTTCAGCTAATTTATCTCCTTGTCTCCTATATAAATCTACAACTCTCATTTCTGATTCAATATCGCTAGCATTTGTTAAGCCTAAATATTCTCCCTTAGGTTTCATAATTAAATTTGGCCATCCAAACCAACCACCTAAATCATCTTCAGCACTACTAAGTATATGCCCATTAAATCTTACAAACTCTAAGCCATCTTGAAATGGTTTAGTATGTCCTTTTTGATAACCATCAATTGTGTATGATGCTCCTATACCTCCTGGCCCCCACCAAATCATATCATTATGCCAATCAAGTTCTAATTCTTCTTTATAAGATTGCATCTTAGACCCTTTGACAAGGCGGTTTCGCATTCTATGGATTAGATCTAAAGTTTTTTGACTTTCATTTTGATTAGAAGTATTAAATTTTAAACCTTTATGATTCATTGGTCCTGGTGTAACACAAACGAGACCTGAAGATTCAGGAATTACAGAAAGACCTAGTTGCTGCATAAAATTCATTACATCTAGAAAAATAGCTCCTTCAGTAATTTTATTATTTTCAACTTTATAAAATTCTGCAAATCGTAATAAAATAGATTTATAATTAGGCTTAAGACCTAAAAAAGATTTATTAAATACACCCATAAAATGACCCATACTTGAGATCCATTTACCCTCATTTTTATCAAGCGAATTTATCCCCGCATAGAATATATCTAATCGACGTTGTATAGGTGAGAATGAATCCTTAATTGGTCTCCAAAGATTATTTGCAACAATATCTGCACTACCTAACTCGTTGAAAGGATGGGTGCACTTCATACTAAAATCTTCAGATGCATATTTAGAGATAACTTCTGTTAAAGACTCAATGTCGCAACTATCTATTTCGCTAAAATAATTTAATACTAATTTTTTTTCTACTTGTAGATCAGTCATTAAATTTTGATTATATCAATAAATTAAAAAAGACAATATTCATTTTTTTGAATAAAATTTCATTGCTTTGAAATATTTTTAAATATATCTCAAGGTAAATAAAATTATGAAAATAAAAAAAATTAAAGATAAAAGACCAAAAGCTCTTCAAGATCGTCATATGCCTAAGAGTTTTGATATTTCATTAAAAGCATATGGAGGTGGAGGAACTGCAAAATCTTTAAATCCAAAACCTAAAAAACTTAAATATCAATCAATGAAGGGATTTGAAGATCAATATAAAAATATAATAGATTATATAGTGAGAATTACTTATCAAATTTGGGAAGAAAAAAATATTGGGTACATTTATGATACATACAGCAAAGATTGCAGAGTTTGGGATGAATTTGGTTTGCAATCTGGATCAGAAAAAATAGTAGCTGATACTGTACACACAAATAATGCTTTTCCAGATATTAGACTATATGCAGATGAAGTTATTTGGGCAGGAGATGAAAAAGTAAGTTTTCATACATCACACAGAACAATTATTACTGGAACAAATACTGGTTTTAGTAAATTCACCAAACCAACAGGAAAAAAAGTTAGACTATTTTGTATTGCAAATTGTGTAGCAAAAAATAATGAAATTTATTACGAAAATGTTGTTTATGACACAGCAGGTTTAATCAAACAGCTTGGATTGGATCTAAATCAGGTTGCTAAACTACTTGTAGATGAAGGAATAGTAGGGCCATTTGCACCTAATTTTAAAAACTCTAAGCCAAAAAGAAATATTACTAAATTAAAGCCAATCAGTTTTGAAATTCCAGATAAAATTAATAATGTACGACAATTTGTTCACGCAGTTTATGACACAATTTGGAACAGAAGAAATTTTTCTGCAATAAATAAAGCATACTCGAGTAGTGTCGAATTTGAAGGTTCGACAGGACGTAAATTTAAAGGAGTTTTGCAATTGAGAAAGTTTATAATATCAATATTAGCTTCATTTCCTGACCTTGCACTAAGCATTGAAGATTTATACTGGATGGGAAACAACAAAGATGGTTATTTAGTTTCAGTGCGATGGGGTGCAGTAGGAACACATAAAGGTAATGGCTCTTATGGTCAACCAACAAACAGAGAGGTTTATCTTTGGGGAATCACTCAATGGGAAATTAAGAATAACAAAATAATCAAAGAATGGACTGGCTTTAACGAGCTTGCAATTTTAATGCAAATTTTAGGAGATAAAAAATGACTTTAGATGAAAGTAAAAAACTATTAGAGAATATGTATGATGCACTTAATGCACAGGACCTAGAAGCTCAGCATAAATACTGGCATGATGATATGGTTTGGCATGGACCTCCAGGCTTTGGCGATATTCATGGTATAGAAAATTTTAAATATAAAGTCCTACAACCCTTTTATGAAGCATTTCCTGATTATCATGTAAAAAATGATATCGTGGTTGCAGAAGGTGGATGGATAAGTGCAACAGGATTCTTAACAGGAACACATAGCGGGACTTATCTTGGAGTAGAAGCGACAGGCAAATCAATAAAAATGCAATTCTCAGATTTTTGGACAATTAAAGATGGAAAATTTTTAGACAATTACGTTATGGTAGATAATCATGGTGTATTTGAGCAGATGGGGCTTAGCTTTAAATAATCTATTTTGTTGTTTTTCTTTTAATTAATCTACCTTGGACAATATGATTAATAGGTTCAAAGTCTGGATCTTTTATAAATTCATTAATTAATTGCGTTGCAAGTTTTGACATTTGTCTAATAGGCTGTCTCACAGTTGTTAGATCATATGACTTCCAGCTAGACATAGAAATATCACCATACCCGATAATTTCAATTTGATTTCTAGCTTTAAGATTTTTACTATTTTTAATAAAATCCTGACAACCAAAAGCCATCGTATCATCGGCACAAAAAATGGCACTAACATTTTTTTTAAGTATCTTTTCTGCTGCTTGGTATCCACCATCATATGTAAAAAAACCTTTTTCAATATGAAGTTTTATTTTTTTATTATTTTTTAAATGTTGCTTAAACCCCTTACTTCTTTCATCACTAACAAACGATCCTCTAGGCCCTTCAATTAATCCAATATTTAGATGTTTATTTTGCAAAAAATAATCAGCAACTATTTGACCTCCGTTTTTGTGGTCACAGGCAACTGAACTGATAGTAGGAATATTCCAACTTCTATTATACGCAATAAATTGAATTCTTTTTTGTATACAACTTTCAACAAATGTATCTGTTGGTTTTGTTGCAGAAATAATCGCAACCAATTTATCTTTTAGGTAGGGCTGAATTAATTTTTCATCAAGCTCTTCACCATCGTCAGTTGTTATTAATAAAATTCTAAAACCTGCTTGTCGTAAAGCTTCATGTAATTCAATTAGAACCTCTGGATAATATCTACTGGTAACATATGGTAAGATGACCCCAACCAAACCACTATTTTCATTCAATATTGAATTACTTAATAAGTTAGTTGGTTTATATTTTAGTTTTTTAGCAGCTTCTAAAACTCTTAATTTTGTCCTAGTTGATATACTAGCACCTTTTGTAAAACATCTTGAAACAGCTGACTGGGAGACACCTGCTAATTTAGCTACATCCTGTGATGTCGCAGGTTTTATAAAATTCATTATTTATCCCCTCATTTTTAATATTCAAAACCTTGAATATTAATTCATATTATTGCAATATTTACTAATACTAATATAAAGGATTTATTCATAAATGTGAATTTCACATTTTAATACTAAGGGGAAATATATGAAAAAATTATTAATAGCTTTATTATTCTCTTTTGTTAGCACAAGTGCGTTTGCTGGTGGGCATTCACCTTGTGGAGTAACAGATGGATCAATAAAGATTCTAGCAAACGAATTTACAACATACAGAATTTTCATGGATGAAGTAAAAAGTTGTGCAGGAGAAGGGGCAGATTTTTCTGTAACTCACTCCGTTGATCATAATAAATTACAAGTTGCAGCATTATCAGCTAACCCAGCTGAATTTTCTGCAAAACTTGTAACAAACGGTTCAATTACAACTTTAATGAACGATAATTTAATTCGTCCACTTGACGATTTAGTTGCTAAATACGGAAGTGCATTACAAGACAATCAAAAGATTGTGATTGATGGAAAGATATATGCAATAGCTTTTATGGCTAACGCACAGCATCTTTGGTACAGAGAAAGTATTCTTAATGATTTAGGTATAGCTGTTCCTTCAACTTATGAAGAAGTAATTGCAGCTGCAGAAAAAATTAAGGCTTCTGGGAAAATGGCTAATCCATATGCCGGAGCATTCAAATCAGGATGGAACGTCGCTCAAGAGTTTGTAAATATGTACCTTGGTCATGGCGGCGAATTCTTCAAAGCTGGATCCGCAGAAGTAAGCATCAATAATGACAAAGGTGTAGCTGCTCTTAATATGATGAAAAGATTAACTGAAGTTAGTAATCCAGATTTCTTAACTCAAGATACAAATGCAGTTAAAGAGGAATGGGAGTCAGGCAATGTAGCATTAATGCATGTGTGGAACTCTGGCGCAGCATCATTATTAGATGATGAGGGCGATCAAATGATTAAAGCAGACACAAGACTTGCTAACTCTCCATCAGTTGGTGGAGGAAGTGTGCCTGCAACAACTCTTTGGTGGGATGGATTTGGAATTGCAACAAATACATCTGATGAGAATGCAGAAGCATCATTTAGAGCTCTTCTTGGTGCAGCAACTTCAACAGAGATGGCAAATGCTAACCCTAATGCAACAATTTGGTTAATTGATGGCTATTCTCCTGGAGATACTGCTGGCCCAGTTGTTGATGCAGCTAATAGAGGTGCAGCACCTTATCCAAGCTTACCATACATGTCTTTATTACATGGTGCTTTAAGTACAGAAATTGTTGAATTTCTTCAAGGTAATGAATCTGCTGAAAAAGCATTGGCTGATGTAGAAGCTGCTTATGTAGCAAAAGCTACTGAGCAAGGTTTTCTATAAGCCTTACAAGTAAATATGATAAAGTGGAACATTCTTATGTTCCACTTTTTTTAGACAAAATTTAAATGCCTCACAAAACATTTTTCTGGTTCTTCTTTCCAAGTGGTTTGGCCATGCTATTGTTTATAGGTCTTCCTATAATCTCAAGTTTTTTTCAATCGCTCCACATTGAACCTGAGCAAATTTTAATGGAAGTAGAAAAATGCGATCCATTTGGATGTAAGACTGAAACCAAAGTAGATATTGAAGCCACTTCAAAACTACAAGAAGAACAACCTCTTGGAAGATTTAATGGTTTAGGAACATACGGGGATAGAAATCATTTAGCCTTTGATCAAATTAAAGAGGCTTGGAATAATTCTGCTTCAATGTCTGATTTTATAGATATCATACTTAATTTACCATTTTATAAAGCACTTTTATTCACCCTTACATTTTGTTTTGCTGTTACACCTCCAGTCGTCGTTCTAGGTTTTATAGTTGCCTTAAGCATTAATACTCTAACAAAAAGCTTGAAGGGCCCAACTATTTTTGGGGTTATTCTTCCAATGATAGTTACACCCTTAATTGGATCACTCGTTTTATTCTGGATGATAGATGCGAAAGGTATCTTAGGAGCAACAATTCAATATTTATTTGATGACCCTAATTTATCATTAAAGTCATCTAGTCAATTAACATGGATCACTTTAATTATTTATGGAATTTGGCATAATACTCCTTTTGCATTTGTTGTATTTTATGCTGCATTACAAACTGTACCTCAAGATCCTATTGAAGCCGCAATCATCGATGGGGCCTCACGCTATGAAAGGGTAAGACATATAGTTATTCCACACCTCTATCCAGTTGCAACATTTATTATATTAATTTGTCTCATGGATAATTTTAGAGTTCTTGAGCCTATAATTGGTTTTGCCGCTGAGGGAGTTGCTCAATCACTATCTTGGATGATTTACAATGATTTAAGAAGTGAAAACAAAATGTTATTTGGATCTGCAGGTGCTACATCTATGTTAACTATTATTGGTGTGGCCTTCCTGCTAACACCAGTTCTAATTAGAACTTGGAGAGAATTTAGAACAGAGAGATAATATGGAATCAAAAATTAATAGATATTCAAAACAACTGATTTTAATAAATAGTCTATTTATAATACTTTGGTTAGGAGTATCAGTTTTTCCTTTTATATGGACTTTTTGGGGATCGTTTAAAGTGAAAGCCGATTTTTTTTCAAGAGCTGATTGGATGTTTGCTGTGACAGGAGTTAATACTCTATTTGAGACAGGAGATACCTCAACAGTAAAAGCATATGTAGAATCTTGGACAGAGGGAGAATTTTGGAAAGCTACAATGAACACAGCTATTATTACTGTGTCTGTTGTCACTATTTCTTTATTTTTAGGAACATTAGGTGCTTATGCATTATCTAGATCAACATATAAATATACTTTCTGGATTTTAATAGCTGCCTTAATTTTCAGAGCAATGCCTCACATTACATTAGTTTCTGGTTATTTATTCCCTTTCTTTCAATTGAACGTATGGGGTATACTTCCAACCACAATAATTGTTTTAGTCGCAATCAACCAACCTTTTACATTATGGCTACTTTATTCTTTCTTTAAAACAGTTCCAAAAGAGTTAGATGAAAGTGCATTAATTGATGGCTGTAGTTATTTTCAAGCATTTAGATATGTAATTATGCCAGTGATGTGGCCAGGCGTTGTTACTGCTGGTTTATTTAGTATGATGCTAGCGTATAATGACTTTACGGTTACCTCACTTCTTCTTAATCAAGAAAATTATACTATGGTTCCAAAAATAAATGCTTACTTAGGGACAATTGAACATAGTGGAAATTATATGTGGGCAGTCTCAAGTGTTGTTTCAGCAACTGCACCACTATTTATGATAATAATGTTTTTTCAGCGACAACTTATAAGTGGCTTAACCGCTGGTGCAGTAAAAGGTTAATTAAAATATAGTAATAAATAAAATTCTTATTCTATGAAATACAAAGCATTATTATTTGGATCTATTGGAACACTTATAGAATCCTCAGATATACAACGTACTTCATTTAATGAAGCGTTCAAAGAGGCTGGCCTAGATTGGTATTGGGATGAACAAGATTATAGAAATTTATTAAAAAAATCAGGTGGTACAAAAAGAGTTGAAGATTTTGCTGAAAAAAATAATGTTAATGTTAATGCATCTCAAATAAGAAATAGAAAGACAGAAATTTTTAGCTCATACATAATTAAAAATAAACAAAAATTAAGAAAAAGTGTTTATGAAATTATAAATTTCTCAAAAAAAAATAACATCAAACTATCTTTATCAACATCAACAACTATTAATAATGTTGAGGCTATTTTTGAGAGTTTATCAGATCAAATTACAAGAGAAGATTTTGATTTTATTGGAAATAAATCTTTAGTTAAGTATGAAAAACCTAATCCTGAAATATACAAAGTTACTTTAGAAAATTTAAATATTGAAGCATCCGATTGTATAGCTATCGAAGATACTGAAGAAAGTAGTCAATCTGCTATAAATGCTGGTATTAAATGTATTGGTTTTCCAGGGGATTTTCATTTAGATGATAATTTTGAAATGTGCATCAAAAAAATGAACGTATTAGATCAATCTATATTTTCGCTGTAATGACAAAGTAAAATACATGTTTTTAAAAGATATAAATACAAAGAATAAAATTGCATTAATTACTGGAGCGGGCAAAGGTATTGGAAAAGCTTGTGCTATAGCTTTAGCAGAAGCTGGTGCTCATGTAATTATTATCAGTCGTACAGAAAAAGATCTCATAGAAGTTCAAAAAATTATTAGAAAACTAAAAAGGAAATGTACCTACTTTGTTTGTGATGTTACAAACATAGATGAAATAAAAAAAATATTTACCAAAATATCTAGATTAGACATCTTAATAAATAATGCTGGAACAAATAGACCTGAGTTTTTTACTAAAATTAAAAGAAAAGATATGAGTGAAGTTGTAGATTTAAATATTAAAGCTTCTTTTGACATTGCACAACTATCAACTAAATTAATGCTCAAATCTAAAAATAGGAAAAAAATTGGTGGTTCAATTATTAATTTATCTTCCCAATTAGGAAAAGTAGGAGCGCCATTAAGAAGTGTGTATAATATGACAAAATTCGGTATTGAAGGTTTGACAAAGGGTATGGCGATTGACTTAGCAAAATATAACATACGTGTTAACTCAATTTGTCCGACTTTTGTAGAAACACCAATGGTGAAAAAATTTTTTAAAAATAAAGATTTTAAAAAATCTGTTATAAAAAATATTCCCTTAGGTAAGGTTGCTACAGAAAGTGATATTGCAACTGCAGTTGTATATCTTGCATCCGATGCATCTTCAATGATGACGGGCTCATCCTTAGTTATAGATGGCGGTTGGACAGCAAAATAATGAAATCCGAAGAATTAAAATTTTATTTTAGAGATTATCAATTTGCAACCCAAACTTTTAACAAAGAAACTATAAAGCAATCACTAGCTAAATATATTTCAAACGATACTGTAATAAATTTCTGTCATCCTTTTGGAACTTTTAATGGCTTAGATGATTTATTGTCTAAATGCTTCATGCCTCTAATTGAGAGTATACCTGATCTTGAAAGAAGAGATATGATAGTTATGGCTGGTACTACACCAGAGGGAAAAGATTGGATAGGAACAATGGGTAATTATATGGGAACATTCCTTAAGCCATATTTAAATATTCCTCCAACTGGAAACTTGGTGCATATGCGCTATCACGAATTTTTTGAGATTAAGAATAACAAAATTATTCAAGTACAAGCAATTTGGGATTTACCCGAATTAATGATGCAAGCAAATGCATGGCCGATGGCACCTCAGTTAGGTGCTTTTTTATGCACACCATCACCTATGACTGCAGATGGTCTTATATTAAATGGAGATGGAAAAAAGAATTTTGATCATGTCATTAATATGCTTCATGATTTATCAATTCATCCAAAAGACCCCAATCCTAGAGTAATGCAATTAGAGAAATATTGGCATCCTAATCTGAATTGGTATGGACCAGCTGGAATTGGTACTGGAAGAGGGATAGCTGGATTTAGACATTGGCATCAAATACCTTTTTTAAGAGCAATGCCAGATCGAAAAGGCGGATCTTCTAATGAAAAATTAGCTATCGAAGGAATGGAAGATTTAAAAACACATTGGTTACATGAAGGCAATTATGTTTGTGAAACAGGATGGCCTAATATGAGACTAACTATAACTAATGATGGTTGGATGGGTATAGCGCCATCAAATCAGCCATTAGAAATGCGTAGCTTAGATTTTTGGAGACTTGAAAATGGTTTGATTAGAGAAAACTGGGTACTAATTGATTTACTCGATATTTATAGGCAAATTGGAATTGACGTCTTTGATCGAATTAAAGAATTTAATAAAGCTCGTCAAACAGGAGATATAAAAATCTCTAATGGATTGGATGTTTTAAAATAATTAATTTTCTTTATTAATAAAATAAGTTGCAATAACTACAATTATTCCACCAATAAAAGTTATCAAAGTTGGTATTTCATAAAAAATTATAAACGTTAATAACACTCCAAACACGGGAAACAATGCATAGAATGGGAACACTCTATTCACTGGATATATTCTATATAAATAGAACATTGACATATGAGCAGCTATTGAAACAAAGATACCAGAATGTAAAATTAATAACCATGATTGGAAACTAATATTTTTAATTTCATTTAATGTTTGTCCTTCAAAAATTGATGAAGAAATAATTAATAATATAAATCCAATTAATCCCATAATTGCATTAGTAAGAGTGACTTCTAAATCTTTTAAATACCTTGAAAACACTTGGGCGCTAGCATAAAAAAATGCCATCAAAGTAATTAGTACTAAAGCAAAAAACTCATTTCTAATTAAAGGATCAAATCCTAACAAAATAATACCAAAAAAAGAGATAATAATTAATAACCATTTTTTTAAACTTACTTTTTCTCCTAAAAAAAATGAGCTTAATAATATTGCAAAAGGCACAGCAAGTTGAGAACCAATTATTATAGGGGATACAATTTTAGCTTCATTTAAAGATAATGTCATAAATACATTAGCCAAAAAACCCATAGCAATAGAAAAACAAAAAAGAGGTAACCAATATTTTCTATCTGGAATTTCGAATTTCCAAAATGGTAATAAACATATAAACACCACTAACATTCTTAAACTGCCCATTAATAATGGGGGTACATTTTCGTTAAATATTACTTTCTGTACTGGGTACGCACTACCAAATAAAAATGTTATTATTAAAATTAATACATAATGTCTTAGGATCATTGTAATTTTTAGTTTGGTTTAAAATTAATTTTTAACAGCCACTATTGCAGCCATAATTGAAGCTAGTTTTGAATTTTTACTATCAGCTCTGCTTGGAACAACTACTGGAACTTTACCTCCAATTACAATTCCTGCAGCACAAGCATTCATAAAGTATACCATTATCTTTGATAAAGAATTTCCTGTTTCTAAATTTGGGACTAATAAAATATCAGCATTACCAGCTACTTCATTTTCAATTTTTTTAATTTTTGCAGCTTTCTCAGATATAGCATTATCAAAAGCTAATGGTCCGTGAACAAATGCATTAATTTCTTCTTTTAGTGAAAGATCCATTACTTTTTTAGCCTCTATTGAACTTGGCATACTATCTATTGGATCCTCTGTGCCGGATAATATTGCAACCCTAGGCTTTTTAGAAACTAATTTATTATAAAAATGAACTGCATTTTTCAGAATTTGTAATTTTATATCAATTCTTGGTAAAACATTCAGTGCTCCATCTGTAATGAAAAGAGGTTTTTTCAACTGCGGCGTTGTCATATGCCAAATATGACTTAATCTTTTACCTTCAAGTAAATTGAATTGTTTTTTTAAATAAGATCTCATTAAAATGTCTGTATGCAGATTTCCTTTTATTATAATTTTGGTTTTATTTTCATTCGATAATTGACAAGCAGCCAAAGCACTTTGTTCTTCATTATCAGCTTCGAGAATATTGTAGTCTTCAATATTTAAACCAATATCTTTTGCAGATTGAGTAATTAAATTTTTATTACCTATTAATGTTGGATCAATTAAATTCATTTCCCTGCTTTCTTTAACAGCCAAGAAGACACTTTCTTCATTAGGGCAGACAACAGCTGCAGGAATATTTGGTGTTTCCAATGCTTTATTTTTTAGATCTTCTGGAATAACGCTCATATTTTGACACTCTCTATACCACTGCTACATTTTTTCCTATGATATTTCTGTTGAGTTTGAGAAATATTCTTTGATTTAGACATATTTTCATATACTCAATTAAATATTAGGAAAAAAAATGGATTTAGAAAAAAGAACAGAGATACCTAATTCTTTAGAAGAACACTGGATGCCATTTACATCCAATCGTGACTATAAAAATAGTCCACGTTTAATGGTCAAAGCTGAAGGTGTTTACTATACCGATCACTATGGAAATAAATTAATAGATGCCAGCTCAGGTTTATTTTGTAGTCCTGCTGGACACTCGAGACCAGAGATTAGAGAAGCAGTTTCAAATCAGTTAGAACAGCTAGATTACGTTCAGCCATTTCAACAAGGTTTTGGAGGATCATTTGATTTAGCAAGAAAAGTTTCAAAACACACACCAGAAGATTTAAATAAAATATTTTTTACAATTTGTGGTTCATCAGCAGTTGAGACAGCAATTAAAACTGCAATAGCATATTTTAAAGCTAGAGGTGAAGGTCATAGATCTCACATTGTTGGAAGAGAAAGAGGTTATCACGGAATGAACATAGGAGGAATTTCAGTAGGTGGAATGATAGCCAATCGAAAAACTTTTTCAAATATCTTAATGCCCAATGTTCATCATTTAAGACATACACATCTATCACAAAATAAATACGTAAAAGGTGAGCCTGAGCATGGTGCAGATTTAGCGGATGATTTAGAAAGAATTGCTGGAAATATTGGAGCAGAAAATATTGCAGCTTGTATAGTTGAGCCGGTTGCTGGATCAACTGGAACTTTAGTTCCGCCTAAAGGTTATTTAAAAAGACTAAGGGAACTATGTGATAAACATGGAATTTTATTAATTTTTGATGAGGTAATCACAGGTTGGGGAAGAATGGGAGCGCCTTTTGGAGCCCAAGCATTTGATGTCTGTCCTGATATTATGACTATGGCTAAAGCAATTACCAATGGTGTTGTGCCACTTGGTGCAGTTGCTTCAAGAGATAGTATTTATGACACCATTGTTGACGCCTCACCTACCGGAGCTATAGAATTTTTTCATGGATATACTTATTCTGCTATTCCTGTTTCAATGGCAGCTGGATTAGCAATGCAAGATATCATTGAGAAAGAAGATTTATTTAATAGAGCAAAAGATATGTCTCCATATTTCTTAGATGGTTTGTTTTCTTTAAAAGATTTAGACATCATTACAGACATAAGAGGATACGGAATGATGGGAGGAATAGACATTAAAATGGATGAGCGCTTAGGTAAAGCTGGTTATGCATGTTTTAAAAAATTATTTGAAGCTGGTTTAAGCCTAAAAGCCACAGGAGATTGTTTAATTGTAGCCCCACCTTTTGTTTGTGAAAAAAAACATATTGACGAAATAATTGAAAAATTAAGAACAGGTATTTCAAATTATATGCATGACAGATAATGAAAATAGGTGTTCCATCTGAGATTAAAGCTCAGGAGTCTAGAGTTGGGCTTACTCCACAAAGCGTTAAAGAATTAGTAAAGGATAAGCATACAGTATTAATTCAAAAAAATGCCGGTATTGGTGCTGGATTTTCAAATAGTGATTATGAATTATCAGGAGCAAAAATTGTAAATTCAGCTGAGGACATTTTCAATGATTCTGAAATGATTGTAAAAGTAAAGGAACCCCTAATGAATGAAGTAGCAATGATAAGAGAAAACCAAATCTTATTTACTTATTTACATCTCTCTGCAGCTCCAGAATTAACAAGGGGTTTGATTGATTCAAATTCAATTTGTATAGCTTATGAAACAGTAAGTGATCATAATAATAAATTGCCTCTTCTCGCACCAATGAGTGCTGTAGCTGGCAGAATGTCTATACAAGCAGGTGCATATTCACTTGAAAAACATAAAGGGGGAAGTGGTCTGCTGTTGGGTGGTGCCCCTGGAGTTCAGCCTGGTAATGTATTAATTTTAGGTGGCGGTGTTGTAGGTGAAAATGCAGCTATAATTGCCACTGGGATGCAAGCAAAAGTTTTCATTGTTGATAAGTCAGAAAAAAGATTAGAGGAATTACATGAAAAATTTGGTGATAAAATAGAACCACTACATAGTGATAAAATAAATCTTAAAGATTATATTTCTGAATGCGATTTGCTAATAGGTGGCGTACTCGTTCCAGGCTCTAATGCCCCCAAGATTATAACTAAGGACATGATCAAAGCGATGAAAAGTGGATCGGTGATAGTTGATGTTGCAATTGATCAAGGTGGTTGTGTTGAAACTAGTAAACCAACAACTCATGCAAATCCGACATATGTTGTCGATGATGTTGTTCATTATTGTGTTGCAAACATGCCAGGTGGAGTTCCTAGAACTTCCACACTTGCTTTAAATGCAGTCACGTTACCATTTATTCAAAACTTAGCTTCTAATGGTTTTAAAGAAGCTCTAAAAAATGACAAAAATTTTATGAATGGTTTAAATATTTTCAAAGGTGCTGTAACATACAAAGCAATTGCTGATGATTTAAATTATGATTATGCTAATCCAGAAACTTTAGTACACTAGAAACTATTTGAAGCTTCCACCATTATCTTTAATTTTATTTTTGCTAAATCTCTAGGTAGGTGACCGAGTCCGCAATCAGGAGCAACAATTAATTGCTCCTTATCGATAAACTTTAATGCATCATTTATTCTTGAGACAATTTCTTCTTTAGTCTCAACTTGAGAGCTAGCAATTTTTATTAAACCAAAAATAACTTTTGTTTGATTAAAATCTTTTAAAAAAACTAAATCATTGTATCGATGAGCATCTTCAATAGAAATTGTGTCTATAATTGACTGATCTAAAGCCTTACTGATTTTACTGTAAGAATCTAAAGGCGCTTTTGGATAATCTACTGCATCTAATTTATCAGGATAGCCACAACAAATATGTGTAATTTTTTCAATACTTTGATTATTTATATCTTTAAAACATCTTTCTAAATTTTTGATTCCAAATTTTAAGGCATTTTCAGGTTTTCTAGCAAACAAAGGTTCATCGACTTGAATATATTTACATCCTGCATCAACTAATCTTTTAATTTCTACATTAATAGCATCAGCTAAATCTTCGCCCAAATGTTCATCTGAATCATAAAATATATTTGCTATGGTATCTGTTATAGTCATTGGTCCAGGAATAGTAATTTTCAAATCCTTATTGGTTAAACTCTGATTTTTTTTCCACTCTTCAACTAAAAAAGATTCCTTTGCTTTAACTTTTGAAGTTATTGTTGGTAACCAGCACTTATAATTTCCTGTTCTAGCAAGTTTTTCTGTGAGATTCGTAAAATCAATTCCATCTAAATACCTACAATGATAGTGAATATAATTTTCTCTTCGAACTTCACCGTCGGTGAGGATATCAATTCCACACTCCTCTTGATCAATAATTATTTCCCGAGTAGCTTTATTAAATAACTCTTCAACATTATCGCCCAACTTTTTTATTTCATCTTCATAAAATTTAGTTGGATATTCAGTATCTGTACCACCAGAAGCTTTAAACCAATCAGTTATTTTTAAGTAGTTTGGTTTTGGATAGGCTCCTATAACAGTTGTTAACATAAATTAATTATCCATTTTTCTACTGAATGGTCCAAAATTGGTTTTAATACCTGAACTAGAAAGTTTTGTATTTGATAATTGTCTCTCCTGATGGATCATGCGGTGACTTAATAATTTTGATACTAGTTCATTTTTTATGTCTTGAAATTCTCTTAAATTTGATAGATCATTTATTTCCTGAGGATCCTTATCTAAATCAAATAATAAACATGGCAATGAAGGAAAATGAACATATTTCCATTTATTATTTCTAATGACAGATAGATTACATTGTTCGGGTGCTAATTTTTTATCTTTTACAAATGATGTACTTTCTCTAAAATCATAATCAAAAACAACATATTCTTTATTAGATAATTTTTCGTATTTATTATTGATATTGTGCATCAGTGATTGACCATTCCAATCAACGGGGATTTCACTATCAAGCCATTCTAAAATTGTAGGAGCAACGTCTACAGATTCTGTTAAGTGGTTAATTTCTTTTGGATTGTTTTGAGGCACATAGATAAATAATGGAATTCTATAAGACGAGTCCCACCAGCCTAATTTTCCCCATAAATTATTTTCATTAAGCATCTCTCCATGATCACTAGTAAAAATTATCATTGTATTCTCTTCTTGCCCTGATTCTTTAAGTGCATTTAAAATTTTACCAATATTAAAATCTACTTCAGCACACATTCCAAAATATACACTCATAATATTTTTAATATCTTGATCTTTAAGAAGATCATAATTAATCTCTGAAAAATTTTCTTTTAATAAAAATTTATTGCATAACTCTTTTAGCAAAGGATGTTTTTTGGACAATTCCTGAAGTGAAATATTATTTTTTGGTAAATCTATATTATTTGGATCAAATTTACTAAACCACGGATCAGCAACATGGAATGGTGGGTGTGGTTTTAAAAAAGAAACATGCATAAAAAATGGATCTTTTATATTTTTTAAATCGTTAACTACTTTATCAGCTAAAAAAGCAGTATCAGAATATTCGGTTGGAATATAATATGGCTCGTATATGTATGCTTGATCATCTTTAGGTTTTCTTCCTTTGTAAAGATCTTCTGCTTTATTTATTTTTATACCATTCTCATTAAGATGATTTGCCCAAGCCTCTGGTTTTCCTCCAGGTAAAACACAACCATCATCGAATCCTTCCATAGGAGATTCATATGTAAAATTCTTTTTATCCTTTGGATCTAAAAATCTTGGGTCCCACGATGTATCTGTGTAACCATAAAGACTTGGTTCATAATCAAGCTTACGAACTTCTTTAGCAATATTTGTAAATCTTTTATCAAGTGGTGCACCATTATATACTGAACGGTGAATAAATGGATATAAACCAGTTAGCATTGTTGTTCTCGAAGGACCACATGGAACAATACCAGCAAAGTGTGATTTAAAAATAATACTTTTTTTTGCTAACTTGTCCAAATAAGGAGTAAGAGCATATTGATGATTTAGAAAACTAAAGCAATCGAATCGCCACTGATCAGCACATATAAACAGTATAGATTTTTTGGTTTTCTTCATTTCCTAACAAATACTAAAGTAATTAATAAGAAATACACAATTTTTTAAAAAAAAACGTAATAAATTTGTCAAATATTTTTGCTAAAAGTTCAAATTTGTATACAAAAAATACATACGATAAATTTATCTTAATAGGAGAAAATATATGTTAAAAAAAATATTGGTAGCATTGGTATTTTCTTCCGCAATGTTTGTATGGAGTGGAAGCTCTTTTGCAGGCGGTCATTGCATAGGCTCTACCATGAGCGATGCACATACAGGCGGAAAATATCCTCAGCAATATGAGTTATCAGAATACGAAAGTGCAGCTAGTTGTGCGATGAAGTTTTCAGACAACCCAAGTATTGCAAGTATTAATGCAACAATTCAAGGGAACCCAGGCAGCCTACCTTCAGTAGAAGATAGATTACCTGATGAACCATTAGTAGTAGTTCCATATGATTCTGTTGGATCTTATGGCGGTACAATAAACTTTTTATCAAACGCAACGGAAGCTGGTACTTCTGATATGTTATCAACAAGACACGTAAACTTAGTACGTTTTGCAGATGACCTTTCAACTATTGTTCCAAATGTTGCTAAAGAATATGAATGGAATAGTGATTTTACAACTTTAACTTTTACTCTTCGTAAAGGTCATAAGTGGTCAAATGGCGAGCCGTTCGTAGCTAGAGATGTAGAGTTTTGGTATGAAGATCTAATGATGAATACAAACATTAGAGAAAAACCATACCCTTATCTTCTTGTTGGTGGTGAACCAATGACTGTAGATGTTCTTGATGATACAACTGTAAGATTTAATTTACCATCTCCATTTCCAGGTTTGCTTGCTACATTAGCTACTTCTTATAACCAAGCTTTCATGCCTTCACATTTCTTAGAACAATTTCACCCAGAAATTGACTCTAACGCTGATGCGAATGCACAAGCTCTAGGGTTTGCAGATGGCTGGGATGCTTTAGCGGCTTATTATGGTAACTCAGGTTGGACTGATACGCCAACTCCTTTACTTAGAAATCCTGAGCTAGTCGATGGACTTCCATATGCAGCTTATCCTTCTTTAGAAGCTTACATGACTATTGAAGATACAACTGAAGGAAGAGTTTACGCAGCTAATCCATATTTTTTCCAAGTAGATACAGCTGGGAATCAACTACCATATATTGATTATCAAAATGAAAGATACATCAATGAAAATGAAATAAGATTATTGAAACTTGTTAATGGTGAAGTTGATTATAAATCTCAGTCTGTTCAACTAGAATCTGCACCTCAATTATTAGATGGAGCAGAGTCTGGAGGATATAATCTTCAGATTAATCCTGGTTGTGGTGCAGCTCTATTTAGCTTTAACGTTACTCATCCAGATTTAGAGAAACGTAAAGTTTATGGAGATATTCGTTTTCGTCAAGCAATGTCTATTGCTCTTGATAGAAATGAAATCAATGACGTAGCTTATTATGGTATGGGTGTAGTTGAGCAGTTTACAGGTATGTCACCTGCTCCTGATTTTGTACCAGAGGCTATTAAAATGCATATGACTCAATTTGATCCAGATGGTGCAAATGCACTTCTTGATGAAGTTGGATTAAAAGACGTTGATGGTGATGGCTTTAGAGAACTTCCAAACGGAGAACCTTTTGCAATGAATATTGACTATGCTACTCAAGGTATAGGTGGTGTTGAAGTTGAGTTAGTTGCTCGTATGTGGAACGATGTTGGAGTTAAAACTTCTTTTAAAGAGGTAACCCCTGATGAATATCGTGGTTCACAATCTTCTAATGCATTAGATGTTCATGCTTGGGATAAAGGACAGCCATTAGCTATTATTGCAGGTGATCCAGAAACATTCAAAGCTCCTTTTGGTAACTATTTTAACCATACGCAAGGAATGTTATGGGCCGCTTATATAGATAGTAATGGTGATGAAGGTGTAGAACCTCCTCAGTGGGTGTACGATTTAAGTGATGGGATTGATAAATTTCAATCATACGCTTTAGGTACAGCAGAATCTAATGAGTGGGGTGAAAAAATTACAACAATGTTAACAGAGCAAACTTTGTTAATTGGAACTGTAAAAGCACCTTTCCCAACATATCATAGAAATGCTTTGAAGAATTTTGCTCAATTCAAAACTACTTCTTATGAGTATTATAGAACTTATCCATATCTAGCTACTCAGTGGTGGTTAGACGAGTAAGATAAGTAAATAAATATTGATAAAAGCGGCAATTTTATATTGCCGCTTTTCTTTTTTCTACTATTCTTAAAATACAATTAAGAGAAATCAGGCTATGATTAATTTTATTCAGTTTACTTTTACAAGAGCATTTTTAGCAATTGTAACATTACTAATAGTTTGTTTTATAGTTTTTTCTCTGATGGAATTAGTTCCTGGCACATGTGCCGAGAGATACTTAGCATTTAAGAATACACAGGGCTCACAAATAACATATGAAGATATTGAGGCTGAAAAGATTCGTTTAGGTTTAGATAAACCATTCCTTTACAGATATGGAAAATGGATATCTGATATAGTCGTCAATCAAGATTTTGGTGATAGCTGTATTTTAAGAATGAATATTAATGAACTTCTAAGTGGTAGATTTACTCTGTCTTTAACGATTTGTTTAGTTGCATTAATATTTTCATATTTAATTGCAATTCCCGTTGGAATCATTTCAGCCACGACAAAATATGCATCTTTAGATAATACTCTTAAATTTGTTAGTTATCTTGGAATAGCATTACCAAATTTTTTGGTAGCACTTTGTATAATGCTTTTTATGACAATCTATTACGGAGATACAATGACAGGTTTATTTTCACAAGAATATGAAAATGAATCTTGGTCATCGGCAAAGTTAATGGATTTTTTAAGCAGGGCATGGTTACCTATTTTCGTATTAGGTTGGAATGCAACTGCTTTTGCACTTCAAACTGTGAGAGCGCTTATGTTAGATGAAAATGATAAGCTATATGTAATGGCTGCAAGAGCAAGGGGTGTGTCAGGTATGAGTTTGCTGTGGCGTTACCCAGCTAAGCATTCACTAGGTCCTGTTATAAATTCAATTGGTTTCGACTTAAATAGAATTTTTAGTGCACTTCCCATAGTCGCTTTAATATTAATTTTAACTGAAGCAGGAGCACTATTAATAGAAGCTTTAGCTAGATCTAATGATCAACAATTAGCAGGTGCAATTATTTTTTTACTTACAGCGACTATAGTTTTTGTTAATTTTATAACAGATATAATTTTAGCAATTATGGATCCAAGAATAAGAAAAGGGGTTATGGGTGGAGGCTAATTTAAGTAAAAAAGAAGCGTACTATACTGCTACTCAAATGCAGTTAGTTAGAACTCGTTTTTTTGGAAATAAATCTGCGATGATT
The DNA here is from genome assembly GCA_902602695.1 of uncultured Alphaproteobacteria bacterium. Classification (GTDB taxonomy): domain Bacteria; phylum Pseudomonadota; class Alphaproteobacteria; order HIMB59; genus CACPNW01. The sequence goes on from CACKRO010000003.1 coordinate 66,726, forward strand.
GCAGGTTCGATTTTACTTTTTATGATAGTATGCAGCCTATTTTCAGACTTCTTATCACCTTATGATCCGACTATTAACGGGCGTGACAAAGACTACGAAAATGGTGCACCTCAAATACCTATGTTCTGGGATGAAAATGGATTTTCACCAAGACCGTTTCTTCACACATTAACAAAATATAGGGGTGCAGACACAAATTTTAGATGGGTCTACAAAACTGATACTGAAAAAAGAAGATATGTTTATTTTTTTGTAAAAGGTTGGGAATACAAAGTATTTGATTTTAAAATTAATCTTCCAGGAAAGATATTAGATTTTAAAATTCCAGGATTTACATTTCATACTCATTTATTTGGAGTAGACGAAGGTGGTATTCATCTTTTTGGTACTGATAAGGCAGGTAAAGATTTATTTAGTAGAACACTAAGTGCAATTTATGTTTCACTTGCAGTAGGAACCCTCGGCGTATTTATATCATTTGTTTTATCATTAATTATTGGAGGTATTTCAGGATATTATGGCGGTTGGATAGACAGTTTACTCCAAATGTTTACAGATGCAATTAGAACAGTACCTCCAATACCTTTATTTATGTGCCTCGCTGCATTTGCTCCATTAGAATGGAGTTCTGAACTTCGATTTTTCTTTATATCTTGTTTGCTAGGATTGATTTCCTGGCCAACATTGGCAAGAAGAGTGAGAACACATTTACTTAGTGAAAGAAGTCAGGAGTATATACTAGCTGCAAAATTATGTGGAGCATCTTCAACACATATAATTGGGAGACATTTATTACCAAGCTTCACGAGTTATATAATAGTAGATTTAGTAATTAGTTTTCCATACATGTTACTATCTGAAACTGCTCTTAGTTTTATTGGATTAGGCCTAAGAGAACCTGTGAATTCTTTAGGGGTACTTTTACAAAATGCAACAAAAGCAGATGTACTTCTCAATTATCAATGGTACTTCATACCTGTTTTTTTTCTAGTAGTTTTAATACTTACTTTTGTCTATGTTGGTGATGGATTAAGGGATGCAGCTGATCCACATAAGATAAACAAATGAGTCATTTATTAGAAGTTAAAAATTTAGATGTTAAATTCGATACTGATGAAGGTCGAATAACAGCAGTAGAAAATATATCCCTTTCCGTTGATCAAGGTGAAGTCCTTGGAATTGTTGGTGAGTCTGGGTCAGGAAAATCTGTTACTGCAAAATCAATAATGCAACTAAATCCAGGAAATACTTCATATAACGAAGATGCACAAATAATATTGGATAATGAAAATGTTCTTAAATTTACTTCTAAACAAGATTTGAAAAAAATTAGAGGTGGTAAAGTATCAATGATTTTTCAAGAACCTATGGCAAGTTTTGCACCAGCTATAAAAATTGGAGCTCAAATGGTTGAGCAATTATTAATTCATAAAAATATTAATAAAGATGAGGCAAAATCCATATCTATAAACATGCTCAAAAGAGTAGGGATAGCTGATGCAGAAAAAAGGTTTAATCAATATGCATTTGAATTATCTGGAGGAATGAGACAAAGAGCTATGATAGCAATGGCATTATCAACAATGCCCAAACTATTATTAGCAGATGAACCAACAACAGCATTAGATGTTACAATTCAAGCTCAAGTAATCAATTTGATTAAAGATATTATAAAAGAATATCAAATGGGAGTAATTTTTATAACTCATGATTTAGGTGTTATTGCTCAAGTAGCGGATCATGTAGCAGTGATGTATTTAGGTAGTGTGGTAGAAAAAGGTCCTGTAAATGAAATTCTTAAAAATCCAAAACATCCATATACTAAAGGATTGCTTCAAGCTCTGCCTGATATAAATAATTTAGATGAGCCATTAAAACCAATACCAGGTAATATTCCTAGTCCGTTAGATAGACCTACAGGATGTGTATTTAGAACTAGATGCCCTCATCATAATCCAGAAGGAAAAGATGGTAAAATAGAAATGAAATTAATTGAAGTTGAACCAGGTCACTGGGTTGATCAGTGTGGAATTCAGTGTGGTCAAAATGGGTGATAACTTAATTTCAGTAAATGATGTTTCTGTAAATTTTGATTATCAAGAAAATTTTATTTCAAAAAAACAAAAAATACATGCTGTAAATAATATCAATATCAAAATTAAAAAAGGATCTTTTTTTGGTTTAGTTGGTGAGTCAGGTTCAGGAAAAACTACGCTTGGTAGAGCAATACTTGGAGCTAATAAAATTAGTTCAGGAAATGTTATTTTTCATGATGATGAAAGAGATTATGATTTAACTAGTATGAACAAACAAGATTTAAAAGAATATAGAAAAAAAGCCCAACTAATTTTTCAAGATCCTTATGCTGCCTTAAGCCCAAGAATGACAGTCAGGGATATTATTGCAGAGCCTTTAGAAGTGATGAAAATAACAAACTCAAGACAAGAAACTGATGAAAGAGTAAGAGATATTGCAGCTAAATGTAGATTAAATATTGAGCATTTAAGAAGATTTCCTCATGCATTTTCTGGAGGACAAAGACAAAGAATATCAATTGCAAGAGCCTTAGTAAGTAATCCAAAATTTATAGTAGCAGACGAAAGTGTTGCTGCTTTAGATGTATCAATACAAGCAGATATATTAAATCTTTTAAAACAACTTCAAACCGAGCTTAACCTAACTTACTTATTCATAAGTCATGATTTAAGTGTAGTCGCTCATGTATGTGATATTGTTGCAGTTATGTATTTGGGGCACATAGTTGAAATGGGACCCGCAAGAGAATTATTTAAGAACCCAAAACATTCTTATACAAAAGCATTATTATCTTCTATTCCATCAATTGATCCTGAGAAAAGATCTGAAGCTATAGAGCTCAAAGGAGAAATTCCTAGTGCATTAAATCCACCTCCAGGTTGTGTGTTTAGAACTAGATGTCCTAATCCTGGAATAGATTGCAAAGGTGGAGAAATAAAAATGGGGCTTACTGAAGTTGAACCAGGTCATTGGGTCGATCAGTGTTGTGCTCTATAAGTAGTTTTTACAACTGTAATGAAAAATATAGCATTTATTGGAACCTCTCATATTCATACACCAAATTTTATTTCTAAGGTAATTTCAAATATTAAAATTAATTGTATTGGTGTTTGGGATAAAGATAAGAACAGGTCAAAAAGCGATTCTGAAAAACTAAAATGTAAGAATTATGATAACTATATTGATTTATTGAAACAACCTAATTTAGATGGTGTTATTGTATGTTCAGAAACTAATTTGCACTATGAATTAGTTAAAAGGATTACCGAGAATAAAAAACATTGTTTTATAGAAAAACCTTTGGGGATAGGAAAAAAAGACTCCTTTGAAATGGCAAATTTAATTGAGTCATCAAAGATTATTTTCCAAACTGGATACTTTATGAGAAGCAATCCTGTTTATATAAAACTTAAAGAATTAATTACTGCTAATTATTTTGGTAATATTTCACGAATTCGACTCGTTAATTGTCACGATGGTATTATGAGAGATATTTTCAAAAACTATCAATGGATGACAGATCCTAAAGTTGCAGGAGTTGGAGCTTTTGGTGATTTAGGAACACATGTTTTAGATCTTCTTTTGTGGTTTTTTTCTGATGTTGAGTCAGTAAGTGCAACCTTTACTAAAGTATATAATCAATATCCAGGTTGTGAAGAGAGTGGTGAAGCATTAATAAAATTTAAAAGTGGATTGATAGCTAGTATTGCTGCGGGATGGATTGATATAGCACAGCCATATACTATTTTTGTAAGTGGAACAAAAGCTCACGCAAGAACAACTAATGAGAAATTAATTATAAACGAGGACAAAGATGGTAAGAAAATAGAAAGAATAGAAGAAAATTTACCAGAAACATTACCTCATGCATTTGATTTGTTTCTTAATTCATTAATTGATACCAATACCAAAAACTTAGTAACTCCCTCGGAAGCTGCATTGAGAAGTAGTATAATGGAATCAATTTACCAATCAGAAAAAGAAAAAAAATGGATAAATATCTAAATAAAAAAAAGAAATATGAGTAAAATAAAAGTTGGCATTATTGGCGTCGGGGGTATTGCGAAACTGCATGTTCCTGGTTGGCATATGTCAGAACATGCGGAATTAATAGCAGGTTCTGATATAAACAAATCAATTCTTGAAAATTGGGGTAATACAAATCAAATAAAAAAATTATATCTTAATCCCTTAGACATGATTAATGATCCAGATATAGATGTGATAGATATTTGTGCACCTAATAACTATCATTGTGACTTAGCAATTAAAGCAATGCAAGCAGGCAAAGATGTTTTATGTGAAAAACCCTTAGCTCCTAATGCCTCACAAATAAAAAAAATGATTGAAGTAAGAGATCAAACGAAGAAAAAATTAATGTGTGCTCAACACTTTAGATTCAGAAAAGATTCTCAATTAATAAAAGATCAATCCACATCAATTGGTTCGATATATCATGCACGTTCTTGGATGCTTAGAAGAAATTATTTACCAGTCTCACTTGGTTTTTTAAAAAAAGAAAATTCAGGAGGAGGACCGTGTATTGATATAGGGGTGCATGTTTTAGATTTAACTCTTTGGTTTATGAACAACCCTGAACCACTTTCCGTGACGGGTGTGTCAAAAACAGAATTAGCAAAGCAGCCAACTTCTTTTAGTTATAATGGAGAGTACGATAAGGAAGCAATGAACGTTGAAGATTTTGCAGCTGCGTTTGTTAGGTTTAAAAATGGTGCAACCTTAATGCTTGAAGTATCATGGATGCTTCATCATAAACTACCAGAAGATAAAATAGAAGATATGCAGGTATGGTTATACGGAAGAGAAGCTGGTTTGCATTGGCCTAATTGTGAGATTATAAAAAATGATATCAATTCTCAAACTCACATAACTAAAAAAATTGAAGGCAATTTAAAAGACACTATTGAACCTCATGCAAAAGAATGTATCGAGTTTGCAGAGTTTATTGCAAAGGATAAACCAGTTACTATTCCTGCTGAACACTCTCTACAAGTAATGAAAATCTTAGATGGAATTTATAAAAGTCAAGAAGTAGGAAAAGAAATTATTTTAGAAGAATAGATTATGATTAATGAAAAATAATTTATTTTTAGCTGTTATTCTATCACTTTCAGGTTTGTTCTTATTGGATTGTATGGGGATTGCGATAAAGTTTTTACGAAACGAATATCCAGCAGCTCAACTTTCTGTTTTTAGAAATTTATTTGGAATGATCCCATGCGTTATTGCTTTATATTTTTCACATGATTGGTATCGAAACGGTAGACAAATAAAAATAAAGCAATGGAAATTAGGATTATTCCGCGGAGTATTTGTAGCATTGGCTCAATTATGTCTCTATACTTCTTATGCTTATCTCCCTTTTGCTTTAGTGGCGACAATGGAATATACTGGACCCATGATGGTTACCCTTCTTGCCATTCCAATATTAGGAGAAAAATTTGGTTGGTACAAAATGAGTGCAGTAATTTCTGGTTTTGTAGGTATTGTTTTAATTATGCAACCTTGGTCATCTGATTTTAATTATATGTTATTACTCCCCATACTTGCTGCATTTGGTTATTCGTTAGCAAGAACAACATCACTAAGCTTTGAAGACAGTGTTCCATCACCACTTATTAATTTATATGGTCAGACTGGAACAATAGTAGTTGCATGTTTGCTAGTATTAATTTTTGGTATGTGGGAAAATTTTAAAAGTATAAATGATTTCTTAGTAGTTTGTGTAATGGGAATAGCGGGAGGATCAGGAACTTTATTATTAATTTATGGTGCAAGAAGAGCAGAACTGAGTAAAATTATGCCATTTGATTATATAGAAATATTTTTTGCCCTTATTTTAGGTTGGGTATTTTTTGCAGAATGGCCAGTAGACCAGCTATTTCCAGGAGCTTTTTTCATAGTTCTAGGAGGATTAATCATTTATCTTCAACAAAGAAAAAATAATTTTCAACGATTAAGGAAAGTATAATGAAATATAATATTACTAAACTTCAAAACGAAAAAGGTTTGGATATTGATATAATCAAAATTACTAACTCAAATAATTATAGTTTTAGTTTTTATACGTATGGTGGTTACATGAATGAAGTTTGTATTCCAACTTCTTCGAATGTTTCTCAAACTGAGGATGTATTATTAGGTTATGGTAATTTAGATGATTGCCTAGAAGCTCATGGATATTTCAATTCAATTATTGGAAGAGTTTGTAATAGAATAGGACAAAGTAAATTTACTCTTAATGGGGAGGATTATTATTTATATCCTAATACCGAGCCTGATCATCTTCATGGCGGAAAGGAAGGTTTTAATAAAAAGATTTGGAAAATAGCTGATATTAATAAAACAAGTGTCAGCATAAAAGTAGAGCTAACTTATTACTCTAAACATTTAGAAGAAAATTATCCAGGAAACTTAAATTGTAAAACTATTTATGAGCTTAATAACAATAACGAAATTCTAATTTCATTTAATGCTACCGCAGATCAAGATACCATTGTTAATATGACTAATCATAACTATTGGAATTTCCATGGGCATAAAGATAATTACAAAAATATTACTAATCATGTTGTCAGAATATCATCTAATCAAATTTGTGAAACTGATGAGGGATCAATTCCTACTGGTAAATTATTCGATGTAGTTAATACAAAATATGATCTTAATAATTCATTTGAAATAAATAATTCTTTTTTAGAAGGCGGGGGTATTGATCACAATTATGTTCTCAAAGATCATTCTATCGATCAATCTATAGCTTCCATCTACAGTAACATTACTGGTATGGGAGTTGAATACTCGACTGATCAACCTGGTATACAATTTTATACTGGTAACATGATGAAGGAGTCATACAACGGGAAACATAATAGAAATTATGGTTTACAATATGGAATGTGTTTAGAGACACAAATCTTCCCCGATGCTATTAATCAACCAAATTTTCCATCAACTATTTTAAAAGTAGGCGAAACATATAATTCAAATACAAAAATAAAATTAAGAAATGATTTTAAATAAATTAATTTATTGTTATATAATTTTATATCTATAGACATCCACATAAATGAAAATCAGTAAAAAAATCATCGATAATTTAAAAAAAGGTGGAGTTGATTTTTATTTAAGTGTTCCATGTAAGTTGTTAGCTAACATGATTGATATTCTTGAAAATGATAAAGATATTTATTATTCGGCTGTACCACGTGAGGAAGAAGGTATGGGTATTTGTGCTGGAGCTTATTTAGGAAATAAATTCCCGTGTATAATGATGCAGAATACAGGAATAGGAAATTCAGTGAATGCAATTGTTTCTTTATTACAATTATATCAAATACCTGTTGTTTTTCTAATAAGTTATAGAGGTACACCAGGTGAGCCAGTAGGAGCACAAGGTGGAATGGCTAAAATAACTGAAGATATTTTACAAACTTTAAGAATACCTATGCTGCATTGCTCTTCCGAAAAAGATTTAGACAAAATTTCAACATTTAGCAAACACGCAAAAGTTGTGGAGTCACCAGTTGCGATATTATGTGATTTTAATTTAATGAAAGATGATACATGAACCGTTTTGACTTATTAAATAAGATACAAAATATTCTTAAAGATAATTTAGTTATTTGTAATATAGGTCTTCCATCTCAAGAATTATATAAAATTAATGACCAACCAAATTTTTTTTATATGTTAGGAAGCATGGGCTTATCTTCTTCTATTGGTTTAGGTTTAGCACTATCTCAAAATAAACATGTCATTAGTATAGATGGTGATGGATCAGTTTTAATGAATATGAACACCTTAGCAACAATAGGCAATAGAGCACCTTCAAACTATACTTTATTGATAATTGATAATGGCTCCTATGGTTCAACAGGAGATCAACGAACATTTACTGATGAAAATACTTCCTTAAAGGACGTTGCAATAGGATCAGGCTGCAAAAAAGTGATTGAATGCTCTGGTGAGGAAACAGTGAATGAATTGTCCAAAGCTATTGATGATAAAGATAATTCTTATGTAATAATTTCAAAGATCAATCCTGGGAATGTTAAAATTGATCCTATTCCACTCAATCCTATAACTATAAGAGATAGGTTTCGAAAGTTTATTGGTATAGTTAAATACCTTTAATAAATATTTTATGATCATTTGTGCAGGATCAATATTTACAGATTACATAAGTAGGATAGATAAGTTTCCAAAAAAACCAATTAAAGTTTTATCTAGAGGTATTGATAAAAGATTAGGTGGGTCAGCAGCGGTATCGGCATTTACTGCAAAAATATTGGGGTCTGAATCAAAATTTATTGGAAAATTTGGAGATGATGATTCTTCAATCTTTTTAAAAAATGAGTTAAAAAAATTTTCTATTAATATTAGTAAATCAATTTTCATAAAAAAATGTCAGTCTTCACAAAGCTTTGTAATTGAAGATACAAAAGGTGAAAGATTACTAGCAGCTTACAATGATCCAAAGCTACTTAATTATAAGAAAATACCGAAATTAAATTTTAGAAAACAAGATATTTACTCAATAGATATGAGATGGATAGATATGGCCTTTAATATTGCTATTAATACTAATAAAAAAAAAATTAAATGTGTTGCAGATTTAGATAATTTTAAAAATTCAAATAAAATTTCTCAAATTGTTAACAAAGCTTCTCACCCTATATTTTCTGAAGAGGGTTTGAAAATTTATAAAAAAAATATCAATATGCAAAAAGCTCTTTTTCAAATATTCAATGAAACAAATAAATTTGTTGCAGTTACTATGGGATCAAAAGGTGTTTATTGGGTTGAAAATAATTCATTATATCATTGTAAAGTTCCAAAGGTGAAAACAATTGAAACAAATTGTGCAGGAGATGTTTTTCATGGCGCTTTTGCAACAGCTCTATCATTAAATAAATCAAATTCTCAAAGTATTCAAATAGCAGCAGCAACGGCAACATTAAAATGCATGAAAAAGGGAGGAATATACTCAATTCCAAAAAAAAATATGGTAAATAAATTTTTAAAAAAATTAAAGATAAAAAAAATTAAATGATAAATATTCTAATTACTGAATTTTTAGATGAACAAGTTTTAAATAATTTAAATAAAGATTTTAATGTAACTTATAATGATGAAATTTGGCAAAATAGAGATTACTTAGAAAAAGAAATACATAATTTTGATGGAATAATTGTAAGAAATCAAACAAATCTGGATGAGAGTATTTTAGAAAAAGCAGTAAATTTAAAATATATTGGAAGACTAGGAGTTGGTCTTGATAACATAGACACTGATTACTGTAATAAAAATAATATTTTTGTTCAACCCGCAACAGGTATGAATGCAGATTCTGTTGCTGAATATGTGATTAATTCTTCTCTAATATTATTGAAAAAAACTTTAATTGTAAGTGATCAGACTAGAAAAGGAAATTGGCCAAGGAATTCTATTGTAACAAATGAGCTGAAAGGGAAGACATTAGGTTTAATAGGTTTTGGTTACATTGCAAAAAAAGTTTTTAAACTAGCTAACTCATTTGATATTTCAATTATTACGTACGATCCATTTATTTCTTTTGAACAAATAGAGAGTTTCAATATAAAAAAAGTATCTTTCAATGAGATTTTGAAGTTATCAGATATTATTTCAATACACGTGCCTTTAAGTGAAGAAACTAGATATATGTTTAATAACCAAGTTTTCTCCAAAATGAAAAAAAAACCTATTATTATCAACTCTTCAAGAGGTGGAATAATTAATGAAAGAGATTTACTATATGCTTACACAAACAATATTATTTCTGGTTTTGCTTTAGATGTATTTGAGAATGAACCTATTGATGAAGAATTCTATAAAAATATCACAAAAAATATGAATTGTATCTTAACTCCACATACAGCTGGAGTAACTGAAGAGTCAAATACTAGAGTAAGTGATTTTATAATTGATACAACAAATAAATTTTTTCAAAGCTTTAAAGATTAAATTCACTCATTTTAACTACTCTTCCTTCTTTTGCTGATATCTCAGCTGCTTGGCCCATAGCAACAGAATACAGACCATCTTTAATTGAAACTTCCGCAGGTAGTTTATTATTTATACTATTTATAAAACCTAAATGTTCATAATATGTTGATCCATGGTGGTGACCAGCATCAAATATTTTTTTATCTACTGTAATATTTTCAAGAATAGGATTATTTTGATCTCTCATACCAATTCTTAAAGTAGAAGAGTTTTTACCAGATCTATTAGATGGCACTCCAGTCTCTATTTTACCTAAGTTTCCAACAGCACAAAATTCTTCTTGTAAATCTGTATTTTCAGCAAACATACATAAATCTAAAGTACTCCTTACACCATTTTTAAAATCAACAATTACAAATGCATTATCAATAATATCTGGAACTTCATTATTATATCTCTCTTCTAAATGATTTACATCCTGTCCAGCACTTGCAAATATTTTAGTTGGTTCACTTTGAATGATAAGTCTCATTAAATCAAAAAAATGACAACATTTTTCAACAAGCGTTCCACCAGTATTTCGGGAAAATCTATTCCAATCTCTTACTTTTTCTAAAAAAGGCTGACGATGCTCTTTTATAGTTAGCATTTTCAGATCTCCAATTTTCTTCATATGTATATATTCTGTCATTTTACTTACAGGCAGCATATATCTGTACTCCATAGCTATCCAAATTGTACTCTTATAATTTTTAGTAATTTTTTGTAGTTCAAAACAGTCATCAACATTTGTACACATTGGTTTTTCTATTAGGAGATGTTTATTTGCTACTAAAATTTTTTTAACTACATCTATATGTGTAAAGTTTGGTGTAGAAATAACATAAGCATCCACACTATCATCTTGAATCAAACTATCTATATTATTAAAACACTTAATACTTTTATTATTTGCTAATTCATAACTTGCTTTTATTGAATCCTCAAATGTATCACACAAAGCAACAACTTCTGCATTATCAATGATTTCAATGTTCCTAATATGCTCTCTACCCATTGCCCCGGTACCAATTATTGCATATTTAATCTTTTGATTCATAAAGTGTATACCGGTATTTTTAATTGATTACCTAATGATAATAGATCTTCGTATATATCTCCATAAGTAAATGCAATATGATGTTCCATTCCACTAAGCAAAAATTCTTCAATCATTCTTGTAGTAGATTTACCAAATGAAACAACACCAGATGTTCCAGAAAAAGAATTTTTCTCATCCAAAACTTTTCCTTTTAAAATAAAAAATTTTAGCTTGTTATGGGATTTTGAAACTCTAAATATTGTTATCCTTCCTTTTTTAAATGCAAAATCAAACAACAGTGGTTTTTTTCTATTAGAATGAAGAATGGCTTTAGACTTTTTTTTATTTGACATACTAATTGGTGCAAGCCCACAATGCCAAAACACAACATTATTTTTTTTATAATCTAAATCCACAATATCAACTAATAATGATGGTTTATTGTTAATTTGGTTAAGAATTCTACAACTAATACTCCCTAATACATCAGCTTCACATGCTGAGCTAATTTTTTTTTCATTAAGCATAGCCATAGGACCACAAGCAGCACATCCAAATTTAGTAAACATTTCTGGCCAACATCTTATTGCAAAAGAATCAATATCTTTATCCTTCTTTATATTTTGTAAACCATGAAAAATTGAAAGACTTTTATTTAATTCAACTGAGTTTAGTTTCTCTAAACCTGAGGTATAATTATTTATGTTATTTTTTGTGTGATTTATCTCTTCCCTTGATATTTGTTTTGATTCTGCAAATAATTTATCTAGACTTATTTTTTTAATATTTGTTTTAAGTCTATTTTTTATTTCTAACTCATTATAATCACACGTGTAAAAACCATTTGGTCTTTCCCCCACTAATCCTAAATTTAACTTTTCAATTTTTGGAATAATATTTTTTTTATTTTTAGTGATTACTTTTTTTAAATAATTTAAATTGCCAATGCTTTCACGATCTACGAAATCTTTTATTTTTTCTTTAATAGTTCTAGAGTTGTTGTTAAATATTACAAATTCACCTTTTTTATTATTTTTACCTAAAGCATGTAATGCTAAATTTACTCCACAAATAGAATTTAATCTTAATCTTTTTCCGCTTCTTGGTTCTTTTATTGAAATAAAAAGTATTGGTTTATTAAATTCTAAGGCAAATTTTAGAATAAATTCAGCGTCTGTAAATGTAGATTGAATAACTATATATTTTTCACATTCTTTATTCTTAAAAAACTTAATTGCTTTATCTGCATCATTTTGTGATAAAATTAATTTCTCAAATTCATAAATTTTGTAATCAAGTTTTGTAAGTACCTTAGATATAATGTTAATTTTTTGTTTAGCATACTTAATATCAAAAGTATCTCTTCCTAAACTTAAATAACCAATCATTTATTCTTCAATTTAATTATATTTTGAAATAGTAGTTTAATTTATTATTATTTAAAGGATTTTAATTTGAACTCTACATTTTTAAGAAAAAATTTACTATCTTTATTAAAAATTGATAACAAAAATAATATTTTTAAAAAAAAATTAATCTCAAAGACAAATTGGAAAAACTATGTTTTAGAGGATTGGATATTTATTAATAATAAAAAAGAAAGAATTCCTTTTTATTTTATAAAACCAGATCAAATAAATGTTTTCCCTGCAGTTTTATATTGCCATGCTCATGGGGGTGACTATTCAATAGGAAGAAAAGAATTATTAAATGGTAGAGCAGCATTGTTATCCAATTATGCTTCTTTTTTTTTAAAAAGGAATATAGCAGTTTTATGTATTGAAATGCCAACTTTTGGAAGCAGGCAAATACCAAATGAATCTAGTTTATCAAAATCTTTAAGTTGGAATGGAAAAAACTTATTTGGAAAAATGATTTCAGAACTATTGATAGGCGTAGATTTTCTATATGAAAATAAATCTATAAATAAAAAAAAAATAATAACATTTGGTTTTTCTATGGGTGCAACTCATTCATATTGGGTTGCAGCTTTAGACAGAAGAATAACAGCTTCAATACATTTGTGTTCTTTTGCAGATCTTAGAAATTTGATTAAAAAAAATAATCATGATGGACATGGGCATTATATGACTGTACCAGGTTTATTAGAAAAATTTAGTACTTCAAAAATTGCTGGTCTTATTGCACCTAGAAATCAATTAATATGTGTAGGATTAAAAGATAAATTTACTGATTATAAATCATTTTATATTTCAAAGAATGAACTTACAAAAATTTATAGAAAAAAACAATGTGAGACTAATCTGGAATTTTGTGTCGAAAGAAAATCAGGCCATATTGAAACTTTAAAATTTAGAAAAAAAATAGCTAATTTTTTAAATAAAATTATGTAAAAAAATTACAAATATTTAACAATTTCTTAATATAACTAACTGTTGACATGAAATACATTGATTGTATGGTTTCTATATTAATGGAGGAATTATGAAAATTTTCTTAAATTTAAAAAATAAACTATCTGTATTTGTTACAGGTTTATTTATTTTATCAACTTCATTTGCTGCTTCATCTACTAATTTATCTATTATGATGAGTGCGGATGGCCCAGAAGTTGAATTAATGGAAAGTTTAATTTCAAAATATGGATCTATCGAGCCAGATGTAAATATTGAAATTAACTTAGTAGGTTATAATGTTATTCGTGAACAGCTCCCTGTTCAATTGGAAGCAGGAACTGGACCCGATATAGGAAAAATTACTGATCTTGGTGGTTTAAATCCATATTATGTTGATTTAACTCCATATGTTGATGTTGCTGAATGGAATAAACAATACGGTGGAGTACTGCCTTGGTATAGAGCTGGTAAACCAGATGGAATATTTGGTTTTCACAATGAAATGACAGTAACTGGACCATATGTAAATCTGTCAATGTTCGAAGAAGCCGGAGTTGAAGTACCTTCTCCTGGAGCAACTTGGGATGATTGGGCTGATGCTACAAGGCAGGTAATGGAAAACACTGGAAGTTATGCTGGTATGGTTATGGATCGTTCTGGTCATAGAATGGCTGGACCAGCTATGTCATATGGAGCAAAATATTTTGACTCAAACGGCAACATGATTGTTGACGATGGTTTTAAAACATTTGCACAAAAAATGGTTGATTGGCATGCTGAAGGTTTAATGCCAGCAGATATTTGGCCTGCTGTCTCCGGTTCGAAATATGCAAATGGTAACGAAATGTTTTTCAACCAAGATGTACCTTTTTATATGTCTGGATCATGGAATGTTACAAATGTTATGAACAGTGTTGGAGATAGTTTTGAATGGACAAAAGTTCCAGTTCCTTGTGGTCCTGCTGGATGTGGTATTATGCCTGGTGGATCAGGATTTGTTGCCTTTAATCATTCTCCTAATGCGGAAGCTGCAGCAAAATTTGTTGCTTGGCTCGGAGAATATGATCAAGCTAGACATTGGTATACTCACAGAATGGCTATTCCTGCACATGCTCAAATTCAAGCAGAAGGTATTGATTACTCTGAAGCAGGTGCAAGTGAAGCAGTTTCTAATGCACTAAACGTTTTTGCTGCTGATGCTGCAAACGCGGCCAAAGAAACTCCTCAAGCATATCAATTACAAGGAAGTAAATTTGGATTTGTTATTTATAATGCAACTACTCAATATTTAGGTGGTGTTATGAATGGAGAATATGACTTAGATACTGCAATTGAAAGAATTAAATCTGAAGTTGCAGAAAAGACTGGTCAGTAAAAATTATTAAATTAGGCCGCATTAATTGCGGCCTTTTTAATTTATGAATTATACAGGAAGTTTATTAGTAGGCGTTCTACTGGCATGGGTTTTTTTAGGAGGCTTTTGGCTTTTTAAAGAAAGAAAATATAAATTTTATCAAATACCTCAATTTTTTATAGATTTAGTTGGCTTACCTGTTGAACTATCACAAAAAATATGGGGTAAGTCTGGGGTCCCATATGCACTTTTACTTCCTAATCTTTTAATATTTGGGTTTTTTACTTTCCTACCTTTAATTTTAAATTTTTGGGTATCTTTGACAGGTGGGGATTCTATTTTATTATACAAAAGACCATTTATTGGCTGGAAACATTATTTTGATATTTTTAATTGTGATTCTATTTTCAACCCTTCAACATGTTCTAATGCAGGTTATGATTTTTGGAGTTCTTTATATAATACATTTACATTCGTATTTTTTCAGGTTCCAATTATGTGTGTAGTAGCATTAACAACAGCTATAATTCTAAATAAATCTTTTGTAGGTAGAGGTTTTTGGAGAGCTGTATTCTTTTATCCTGTATTGCTTTCACCTGTCGTAATTGCAAATATTTGGACATGGGTTCTTCACCGAAAAGGTGTTTTAAATGATATGGTTGGGTCATCAGTAAAAGGAATTAATTTAATTGCTGGTAGAGCTGGTTTCGATCTTATTGTTACTGTTATTTTTGGTATTGTCTTAATTTTCGTTGTTCAAAAATTAATTAAATCAAAAAAGCAAATATCGGTATCATGGTCTTTTGTTTTTGCTACAATATTTTTCTTAATATTTATTTGGTCTAACCCCCTTTATTTATTAAGTGAGACTTTATCTGAATATAATATTTATTTTGGTCTACTTTTGACTTTTATTTATTTATATTTAGTAATTAACGAAAGTAATTATAGTTATATAATTAGTATACTACTCTCTGTAGCGGCTTCATTATTATTACTCACCATACAATTTGATAGTGTTTTCGATTTTGGTAAATTCAGGCCAATAAATTGGTTGGTAACACCTAAATCTGGTTGGCCTTTTTTTTGGCTAGTATTTGTATTTTGCTGGTCTCACATGGGTTTTTATATGTTAATAATTTTAGCTGGCTTACAGGCTATTCCAAAAGATTTATACGAAGCTGCAGAAATGGACGCTGCAAAACCATCAAGAGTATTCTTTAGAATTACCTTTCCTCTTTTGATGCCAACATTTACAGTTGTTGTTGTCCTTTGTTTAATAAGAAGTTTTCAAATTTTTGATGAAGTTTATTTATTAACTGGCGGTGGACCAGGAAAAGAAACTTTTATGATGGTTCAGAACATATATGAAGAAGCTTTTACTGTCTCAGCTGGATCTTCACCAAACTATGGTGGAGCAGCAGCAGCATCTGTATTGATGGCAATAGTAATTGGTATATTTACTTTTTTTCAGCTTTATATAACAAGAAAGCAATCAGAGCTTTAAAATCAGATGTCAAAAAAAATATATAAATTTCTCACCGCTACTAAGGGTTCTAAAAATAATGGTCGAATAGGAATGCAAGATATTATCTCTTATATTTATTTGTTTTTTGGCTTTGTAATAATATTTTTGCCGGTAACTTGGACACTATTAAGTTCATTTAAATCTAAAGAGTCATTAGAAAAATTTGATACTAGAGTAATGCCCTACGAACAAGTAACATCAATTGTAGAAGGTATAGGCGAAAAATTTCTTTATGAAATTCCTTCAGAGAATAATAAAGTTGTTTTTAAAGCAGGACCAACAAAAAAACTCACTAAGGTAGCAACAATTGAAAACCCTGATGAAGTTTTTGAGATTGAAAAAAAGAAACTTACACCCAAAGAGGATGTTCGAATTTCAATTGAAAATTATTTGGATCCAATATTAAGGATAAATGGACAAGAAAGATTTTTATTCTTTACATATTTTTTTAACAGTATTTTCATTACCGTAGTTGCAACTGCAATAACTCTTATAATTAATTCTATGGCTGCTTTTGCATTATCAAAATACGAATTTAAAGGCAGACTTACATTTACACTATTAATTGTAGCAACGTTGTTAGTTCCTTCAACTATAATTTTAGTAGCTTTATTTTTTGTAGTTTGGTCTTTTGGAATATTTGGATCACTTTGGGGAGTAATTATACCCGCAGCTGCCACACCAACAGGTGTTTTCTTATTAAGACAATATATGTTAACTATTCCCAATGAACTTCTTGAAGCTGCAAGGATGGACGCTGCATCTGAGTGGAGAATCTATTGGAGAATAATCATGCCATTATCTTTACCAGCTTTGTCAGTTTTAGCCATATTAAGTATTATATGGAGATGGAATGACTTCCTATGGCCATTAATTGTTCTAATATCAGATCCTCAACAACATACTTTGCAAATTGGTTTGACTACTTTTGCTGGGGAATTTGATACTGATTATAATTATATCTTAGCAATGACAGTCACAACTTTAATTCCTGTAACTATAGTATTTGCTTACCTCCAAAAATATATAACAACTGGTATTGCAACTACAGGACTCAAATAATGACGTCTAAAGCTTTAAAATTAGAACAAATCCATAAATCTTTTGGAGATGTAAAGGTTTTGAAAGATATAAATTTAGAAATTAATGAAGGTGAGTTTGTAGTATTTGTTGGGCCATCTGGTTGTGGAAAATCAACTCTTTTAAGAATTATTTCTGGTCTTGAAGTCCCATCAGAAGGTGAAATTGTTATAAGAGATAATGTAGTTAATAATATTCCTGCATCAGAGAGAGATTTATCGATGGTATTCCAATCATACGCTTTGTATCCGCATATGTCAGTTAAAAAAAATCTTTCATTTGGTTTAGAAAATTTAAGAATAGATAAGAGTGAAATAGAAGAAAGAATTAAATCTGCAGCAAAATTACTAAGAATTGAAGAACTTATGGCAAGAAGACCAGGACAATTATCCGGAGGTCAAAGACAAAGAGTTGCTATAGGAAGATCAATAGTAAGAAAACCAATTATTTTTCTATTTGATGAACCTTTATCAAATCTCGATGCCGAATTAAGAATGCAAATGAGGGTCGAATTATCAGACTTGCATGAAGAACTTGGAAATACAATGATTTATGTAACACATGATCAGATTGAAGCTATGACAATGGCAGATAGAATTGTCGTAATGAGAGACGGGGTAATTGAACAAATTGGTACACCTTTGGAATTATATAATTATCCTACTAACAAATTTGTTGCTGGATTTATTGGTGCTCCACAAATGAATTTTATAAATGCAAAAAAAATGCCTGATGGTCTTACAATAGTAAATAATCATCATATTAAATCAGTTTATAATAATGATAATCAAAACAGTGAATTGATATTAGGAATTAGACCTGAACATATAGAAGTATCTCTTGAGGGTGAAGGTGATTTAAAAGCAATTATAGATAATTTTGAACAACTAGGCTCTGTTACATATATTTATTTAAAACTGGAGTCTAATGAGTCACTTACTGTACAACTGCCTTATCAAGTATCTTTAAAAAGAAATCAAAAAATTGCAGTTTCATTTGATAATGAAAAAATACATATATTTGACGGTGAAACTGAAAAAATTTTGAATAGTAAAAAACCTTGAACGCTTCCAAAAAATATGGAGTTGTCCTTATTGGATTAGGCATGGTTAGTAAAGTCTATGTTGAAGCATTAAATTCATTGTCAAATAATATATCTGTTGTAGGAATTATTGCTTCAAATATTAATTCAAGTAATAAATTTTTATCCCGCAATGAAATTGAGATTTTTAAAAATATTAAAATTTTTTCTAGCATTGAAGAGATTTGTAATAATGATTCTATAGATTTTGCAATTTTAACTACACCACCAAATGCACGAATTGGAATAGTTAAAAAATTAATACAAAGTAAAATACCTATATTAATGGAAAAACCAATTGAAAGGAACTTGTCTAATGCAAAAGAAATTGAAATTTTAAGTCTAAAAGCTCAAATACCTATTGGAATTATGCTCCAACATCGAGCAAGACCCTCAGCTATTAAATGGAAACAAATATTATCTGAAGATTTTCAAAAAATTGGAAAATTATCAGCAGTTGAAATTTATATCCCATGGTGGAGAGAACAATCTTACTATGATCAACCTGGAAGGGGAACTTACAGTAGAGATGGAGGCGGTGTATTAATAAGCCAAGCAATTCATACATTGGATCTTGCCTTACAGTTTACGGGACAAATTAATGCTGTTACTTCAATGAATAAAACATCCTCTTTTCATTCAATGGAGTCTGAAGATTTCGTAAGTGCAGGATTAGAATTTGAAGATCAGGTCTTCGGCACATTATTTGCTTCAACCGCATCCTATCCAGGAAGAACAGAAGAAATAATTCTGCATTATAAAAATGTAACAGTTTTATTAAAATCTAATCTTTTAAAGCTATTTTGGCAAAATGGAAAAGAAGAAACTATAGGGGGTCAAGAATCTTCAGGAGCAGGAGCAGATCCCATGGCATTCACAAGTGATTGGCATAGAGATATGATTTTAGATTTTCAGAACTCAATTAAAGACGAACGTGAACCAATAGCTTCAATAAGTTCTGCAATAGAGGTTCATAGATTAATATCTATGCTTGAATATTCTTCAAAAAAACAAATAAGAATAAAAAGAGAAGAAATTAAATGAAAAAGTTAAAACTAGGGGTATTGGGAATCGATCACGGGCATATTTACGATATGCTAGGCGAAATGTTAAATTTAGGCTGCACATGTGATTATTGGTGGACAAAAGAAGAAACAAATAACAATAAATCTTTCCAAGATAAATTTCCTTTCCTATCTAAAGTTGAAGATAAAATGAAAATAATTGAAGATGATACAATTGATATGATTTTAATTTCTTCGATACCTAAAGATCGAGCTAATTTAGCAATTTTAGCAATGCAAAATGGTAAAGATATAATGGTTGATAAACCAGGATGCACAACTTTAGAGCAACTTGACCAAATTAAATCAGTAGTAAAAAAACATCGAAGAATATGGTCAGTAAATTTTTCTGAAAGATTTCAAGTTCCAGCTGTTGCAAAAGCAGAAGATTTAGTCAACAGTGGTGTGATAGGAAAAGTTATACAAACTATTGGAACAGGTCCACATAGACAAGGAAATTATGCAAGACCAGATTGGTTCTATGATAGAGAATCGTACGGAGGAATATTAACTGATATTGGTTCTCATCAAGTACATCAGTTTTTAATTTTTACAGGATCAACTACTGCAAAAATAAACCATGCATTAGTGCAAAATTCTAGTATGCCAGAAAAAAAAGGTTTTCAAGATTTTGGTGAAATAAATTTGACTGGAGACTCCGGTCATGGATATATAAGATTGGATTGGTTTACTCCAGATGCTTTACCAACTTGGGGAGATGGCAGATTATTTATACTAGGTGAAAAAGGTTATATTGAACTTAGAAAATACACGGACATAGCTAAAAAATCTTCGGGGGATCATTTATTTTATGCAAACAATACAGAAGTTAAATACATTGATTGTACCAATATAAAGCTTCCATATTTTTCAAACTTAATAAGCGATGTATTAAACAGAACTGAAACGGCAACATCACAAAAAATTACATTTTTATCAATGGAGCTTGCATTGCAAGCTCAAAGAATTGCAGAAAATGATCAATAGACTATTTAAAGTAGCTATAATTGGAGCAGGTATTGGTAAGAATCACTTGAATGCATTTAATACGCAATTGGATAGATTTAGCGTAAAATATATTTGTGATTTAGATGTTGATAAAGCAAATAGATTAATTTCAAATAATAATACAAAAATAACTGAAGATTATGAAGAAGTCCTCAATGATGATGAAGTAGATCTAATTGATATATGTTTACCTCCTGATTTACATTTTGAATATGTGAAAAAAGCCTTAGAAGCAGGTAAGCACGCTATTTGTGAAAAACCATTAGCAGGTAGTCTTGAAGAGGTGGATCAATTAATAAAAATTTCTAAAAAAACAAAAAAGAATATTTACCCAGTTTTTCAATATAGATTTGGTAAAGGAACAAAACAATTAAACTTATTAATAGAAAGTGGATTAGCTGGAAAACCTTTTGTTGCTTCTCTAGAGACATATTGGAATAGGGACTCAAATTATTATGATGTTGAATGGAGAGGAACATGGAAGGGTGAAAGAGGGGGAGCTATTCTTGGTCACGCTATACATATTCATGATTTATTAACTATGATATTTGGTGATATATTTTCTGTTTATGCTAAATTATCAACTAGAGTAAATAATATTGAAGTAGAGGATTGTGCTGCACTATCAATCCAAATGCAAAATGGCTCTCTTGTTACTAGCTCAATTACTCTAGGAGCTGCAAATGATACGTCAAGACTAAAGTTTTCATTTGAGAATTTAACAGCTACTTCAGGAAATTCACCTTATAAGCCAGCAGAAGATACTTGGAGTTTTGAGGCCAGAAAACCAAATGATCAAAAAAAAATTGATGAAGTGATTGGAAACGTTGGAAACATTTCATCAGGTTATGCAGGTTTGTTTAATGAGATTGCTAACAACTTAGAAGGAAAAAAAAGTAATGAGGTAGATTTAAATGATGGAAGAAAATCAATAGAATTTGTAACTGCCGTTTATAAATCATTTAATGAAGATAAAAATATCATTTTACCAATAGAAAAAGAGAGTATTTATTATAAATCTTGGATACCTAAAAAATATAATAAAAATTAATGGTAAAGCCTTTAATTTTTTTTGACCCTTATCCAAGAACTAAAGAAATGGTTTTATCATCAAATTTAGAAAAAAAATTAAAAAAAATTTCTAGATTAAAAACTTATTTCGGTAAAAGAGCACCAATAAATATTGTTGAGAGTATTTTACCAGATGTAGAAATTCTTGTAGGTCAAACTTCAATGGACAAGAGAAGATTAAAATTATCTAAAAAACTAAAAGCAATTATCAACGTTAAGGGTAATTGGGAAAATAATATTGATTATAAAGAAGCATATAAAAAAGGAATATATGTCTTATCTGCAGCTCCTGCTATGGCCCCAGCAGTGGCAGAGGCTTGCATTGGTTATGCTATTGCACTATCAAGAAATACTTATGCAAATCACAACGATTTTGTTGTTGCTAAAGAAAAATATGGAATTGAAGGAAATAGAAATTCATATAATTTATACGATGCAAAAGTAGGTTTTATTGGATTTGGGAATCTAGCTAAATCTCTTATTAAATTGCTTAAACCATTTAATTGTAAAATTTCATCCTATGATCCATGGTTAACAAAACAAGAATTTGATAAATTTAATGTCAAAAAGACCAATTTAAACTCAATTTTAAAAAATAATCAATTTATATTTATTTTATCTGGTGTCACAAAAGATAATATAAATTTTTTAAATAGAACTAAGTTAAAAATGATTAAAAAAGATTCATCAGTTATTTTGATAAGTAGAGCAGAGGTTGTAGATTTTGAAGCATTTATTGAATTAGCTGAAAAAAAATATTTTAGAGCAGCTATAGATGTTTTTCCAGAAGAGCCTGTTCCATCAGATTCTTCTTTGAGAAAGAAAAAAAATATTATTTTTAATTCACATTTAGCAGGTGGTATGTATTTTTCTTATATGAAAATTAGAGATATGATGTTTGATGATATATTAAGCATACTTAATAATAAAAAACCAAGAAATTTAGAGCATGCAATTCCAGATAAAGCAAAATTGAGAATCGATAAATGAAAAAAGTAGAAGTTCAAACTATTGTAGAAAATACATTAAACAAAATTAAAATTTTAGATATTCATACACATTTATTCCCTCCACAACATGAAAACTATTATTTAAGCGGACTCGTGGATACTTTAAATTATCATTATCTAATTGCAGAGTTATTTGTTTCAACAAATATTAATATTGAGAAATTTAAATCACTAGATAAATTACAAAAGGCAGAAATGGTATGGAATGAATTATTTGATAAAAGAACTCCAGTATCTGAAGCTTGTAAAGGTGTTTTAACAATACTAAAATCACTATCTATTCCGATAAAAGATAAAAATTTTTTACAAATAAACGAACTATACTGTGGTTTAAAGTTAACTGATAAAGAAATATTCAAAAAAAGTAACATAGATTCAATAGTCATGACAAATAATCCATTTAATGAAGATGAATGGTCAATTTTTTCTTCTAAAGCATGGGATAAAAAAAGATATCGTTCTTCCTTAAGATTGGATAGTCTTATGTTGGAATTTAATAAATCGATTTCAATAGCTCAAAATTTTAGTAATGAAACTTCAAATAAATCTATTCAAATAATTGATTATTTAGAACTTTGTTTTCAAAAATCTCAACCAATCTATGCTGCAATTTCTCTAGATACAGAAAAATTTAGAGAAATGCTTAAAAGTGATTTATGGAAAGAAATATTAAAATGGTTATTAAGAAAGAACCTACCATTATCTTTAATGTTGGGAGTTAAAAGAGGAGTAAATAAGAATTTTGATGAAGCAGGTGATGGGATTGGAAATATTGATTTAAAAGATTTATCTAAACTTTGTAACAATTATCCTGAAAATAAATTTTTAGTAACTTGTTTATCATTAAATGATCAACATGAGCTAACTGTTTTAGGAAGAAAACATCAAAATTTAAAAATTTTTGGTTTCTGGTGGTTTATGAATCAACCAAGTATAATTGAACCAATTTTAAAAATGAGAATAGATTTATTAGGTCTTTCCTTTGTCCCTCAACATTCTGATGCTAGAATTACAGATCAATTAATATATAAATGGTCTCATTTTAAAGAAATTTTATCTTCAGTAATGATAGAAAATTACGAGCATTTAATAAAAAAAAATTATCCATTAAGTAAGGAAATTATAAATAGAGACTTAAATAATCTCTTAAGTAACAATGCAAAAAATTTTTTAGGAATTAAATAAATTTCTAACTTAAAATTGGGTCTTTAACAGGAATAATTGGTACTCCACCTGGGGATTGTTCTGTACCAGAAATTTCAATAGTGCTAATATTGCTTCGCCATCTAACACTTAAAGCAAACATTATAGCATCAGCAATATCTCTTGGTTCGAGAAGGGTAAAACCAGACATAAATTTTTTGGCTTTATTTTTATCTGTAAATGCAGCTTTACCAAAATTTGTTTTAGTTCTTCCGGGACATATCTCAGAAACTTTTACTCTTGAACCACTAAGTTCAATTCTTAAGCTCTGAGCAATTCTATGTATAGCACCTTTTTGACCACCATAAACAGTGCTCATTTGTGGGTATAGACCTGCAAGAGACCCCATTAAAACTACATGCCCCTTTCTTCTTTTTATCATTCCTGGAACAATAGTTTTTAAGGTATGAAGATAAGACTCCACATTTAATCTTGTAGATAATTCAATATCTTCTCTGGAGGCTTTTAATATACCTTCAGCTCCTCTGCCAATACCTGCATTACAAACTACAACATCAACTTTTAGTTTGGTGAGTTTTTTATAAATTTGATCTGTGTCAAAGAGATCAATTTGAATGATTTCAAATTTATGTTTTTTTTTCAATTTCTCTAATATTGAGGCGTCTTTATCAAGAGCATAAACT
This sequence comes from uncultured Alphaproteobacteria bacterium, assembly GCA_902602695.1. GTDB lineage: Bacteria > Pseudomonadota > Alphaproteobacteria > HIMB59 > CACPNW01. The sequence goes on from CACKRO010000003.1 coordinate 91,233, forward strand.
TTTACATTTTCTTTTAAAAATCTTTTAAGTGTTTCTAAGCCAATACCACTTGATGCACCGGTTATAAGTACACTTTTATATATTTTATTGATCATCTTCTTTTTAAGTATATTTTAATTATTAATATGCAATTAAATAAAAACATAAACAGAAATCTTTTAAAAGAACAATCATTTCCAAATTATAATATTAATAATAATCAAAATTGCATACTTCATTTCGGTATTGGTAATTTTCATAGAGCTCATCAAGCACTATATATTCATGAAATATTAGAAAATAACAAAAACATTTCTATAATTGGGATCAATTTAAGGTCTGAAGAAACAAATAATAAAATGCAAGTACAAGATTACTTGTATTCATTGGTAAGGATATCAAATAATTACAAGAAAGTTGATATTTTAAATCCAATAAAAAAAATTTTATTTGGCTTAAAACACAAGAATGAAATTAGAAATCTAATTGTATCTGAAGAAATCAAATTAATTACAATTACTGTTACAGAGAAGGGATATCACTTTGATAAAAATAAAAAATTAAATTTTTCTAATCAAATTATTAATGATCTTGAAGATAGAGATTTATCGACTTTGATAGGTCATCTAGGTTTTGGAATAATAGAAAGATATAAAAAAAACAAAAAAAAATTAATTGTTTTAAGTTGTGATAATTTATCTGAAAATGGAACAATTTTAAAAAATTTAATTAAGCAATTTATAGAAAAAAAATATCCTAATTGTTTAGATTGGTTTGAAAGTCATATTGAATTTCCATTATCTATGATTGATGGAATTGTACCAAATAATAATAAACAATCTGAATTTTTTAACTTGCCATATAATGATAATGCAATTGTGGTTACTGAACCTTATAGAGATTGGTTTATTCAATCAAACAATGATGAGCTAAAAAATATTTTATCAAATAATAAAATAAAATTTGTTGAAGATGTAAAGTTTTATGAAAATAATAAACTTAAAATACTCAATGCTTCCCACTCAGCATTAGCATACATTGGTCATTTGTGTGGCTACACATATGTTCATGAAGCAATAGAAGATAAAAATATTTATAATTTTATTTTAAATTTTTTAGACCAAGAAGTATTACCCACTTTAGAAACTAAAGATGATTTTAATATTAACGAATACAAAATGAAAATATTAGAAAGATTTAAAAATACTTATATAGAAGATAAATTATTAAGAATTGCAATGGATGGTTCTTTAAAAATACCTATAAGAATACTCGATACCTACAATAATAGTAAAGGGGAAACTAAATATATTCAATTTATTATAGCTTCTTGGTTATTCTTCTTATTTCAAATTATAGAAGATAATCAAAATAGACTTGATGATGCAAATAAAGAATACTTTTACAGTGTTTACAAAAATAATAAGGATAATTTTTTTGAAGAAATTATTAATAATAAAAATATTTTTAATCTTTCTGTAAGTAAAAGAGAAGAAATGTTAAAAGCAGTTAAAAAAAAATCTAAATTTAATGAAAGAAAATTCTTTAAAATTATTATTAAAAGAAATAATTTCATAGGATGAAAATTTTACCTAACAAAATAAATAAATTTTTTGACAGTATCTTGTCAAAACTATTTGTTCCAAAAAAAGATAGAAATTTACTTATAAAATCACTTTTAGATTCTTCCATTAGAGGTGTCGATAGTCACGGTATTAGATTATTTTCTCATTATGTAAAATGTATTGAGAATGGAAGAATAAAAGCAAAACCTAAAATGAAACTGATAAAAAAAAACAGAGGTGTAGCTGTCTATGATGCTGATGATGGCTTAGGGCATGTTGCAGCTTTAAAGGCATCAGCAATAGTATCATCTATGGCAAAGAAGAATGGAATTGCTTCAATTGGCATAATAAACTCCTCACACTATGGCGCTGCAGGTGTATATTCTATGGAAATTGCACAAAATGACTGTGTTGGTTTTTCATTTACACACTCCGATGCATTTGCCATTCCTTACAATGGAAAAAATCCATTTCATGGAACTAACCCTTATTCATTTACAACACCAATAAACAAAAAAGACTTTATACATGCAGATTTTTCTTCAACTTCGATAGCCTGGAATAAAGTAATGAGAGCTAGAGCAAATTCTACTAAATTAAATTCTGAGATTGCGCTTGATAAATCCGGCAACTATACAACTAACCCTTACAATGCTGTTTCTTTGGCTCCTCTTGGAGGTAAGGAATATGGATATAAGGGTTTTGGATTATCCTCCTCTGTAGAAATAATGTGTGGACCACTTATAGGAATGGCTCATGGATACCGTTTATTATCAATGATTGGACCAGATTTTAGTACACCAAGAAAATTAGGACACTTCTTAATTGCCATTTCATTAGATGCTTTTACTACTAAAAAACAATATTTTAAGGGTATGCAAAACTATATGAGTGATCTAAAAAAACAAAAGTCAAAAAAAAATACTAATCCAATATTATATCCAGGCGAAAAAGAAAACATAACTTCTAAGAAAAGATTGAAATCAGGTATTCCAATAGATAAGGAATTAAAAACTGATTTTTTATATCTAGCAGATAAATACGAAATAAAAATTAATTTATAGCTTTTATTACACCTTTAAGTTGGTCCAACCCCTTCATTCTACCTAATAAAGAATACCCAGGTATGATTGAATTAAATTGGTCATGAAGTATTGTATGCCCATGGTCAGGCCTCATAGGAATTTGTTTAATAGGGTGATTATTATTTTTTCTTTTCTTTTCCTCTTTTAATATTGCTTTGATAATAGATACCATGTCCAGACTCCCATTAAGATGGTCATCTTCATAAAAATCAAGAGATTTTGGAATATGTCTTATATTTCTTAAATGAATAAAATTAATATAAGAACCGTATTTTTTAATTATATTTACTAAATTATTTTTTTTGTTAACACCAAGAGAACCTGTACAAAAAGTTAAACCAACATTCGTATCTTTTTTTATATTCACTATAAAATTAATATCTTTCTCATTCGAAACAATTCTAGGTAACCCATAAACATTATACGGAGGATCATCTGGATGAATATTATAATGGATATTATATTTTTTTATGATTGGATAAATTTCTTCTATAAAATCTTTTAAGTTATTTTGTAAATCACTATGATTCAATTCTTCAAATTGATCAATTTCATAATTTAAATCTTTTATTGTGTACTTTCTATCATTTGCAGCTAACCCACCAAGTAAAGACAGCTTAAGTTTTTTTAAATCACTAGAATTCATTTTTTGTAATATTTTTTTTGAATTATATATATCTTTGGATGAATACCTCTTTTTTGCAGTTTTAGATTTCAAAATAAAATTTTCAAATGCACAGACATGAAGGTGATTATATTTGAGAGCTAAAGCACCATTTGGAAGTCGATGATTTAAATCTGTTCTCACCCAATCAATTAAAGGCATAAAATTATAACAAATATTTTTAATATTATTCTTTCCTAAATTTACCAAAGACTCTTTATATTGATCTATGTAATATCTATACTTTCCTGATCTTTTTTTTATATCATTATGAACAGGTAGACTTTCAACAACACTCCAAGTTAATTTTTTATTTTTACTAATGTTGAAACTTTCAATAAATTTTTTTCTTTTCTTAATTTCGATTGAGCTCCATTTATCACCATATTTTATTTGCGCTAGTGATGATACAATTCCTTCGACTCCAATTTGTCGAATTTGATCTAATTGTGAAGGATCATTATGACCAAACCATCTAAATGAATACAGCATGCGACAATAGTATAATTAATATAAAGATAAATAAATAGTTATTTATTTTTAGTTGATTTAATATTAATCTTATCATTAAATAAATTTTAAGGAGGAATGATGAAAAAATTTATAACATTAATAGTTTCTTTTTTCGCTTTAATATCATCACCTGTTTTTGCAGGCGGTCATGGTGTTACTAAAGTAGCTCTAGTTCCAGGTGGCCCGCACCCTTATTTTGCTGCGTGGGAACAAGCTGGATTAGATGCTGTAAAAGATTTTGGATTAGGTAAAGCTGATTACAGAGTCCCTGCAGAGTGGGATCTTAGTCAACAAAATGAACTAATTGAAAGTTTAGTTGGTCAAGGTTACAACGCAGTTCTTGTGTTCCCTGGTGATGCAGTTGGAACAAATAAAATTCTAGGTGAACTTGATGATGCTGGTGTACCTACTGCTGCTTTAGCAGGTTGTGTAGAACAGCCAACTCAAGCTAAGTTTTGCTTTGGAACTGATACAGGTCACTCAGCTTATCTTGGTACTAAAGAATTAATTAAAGCACTTGGTGGAAAAGGTAAAATTGCTCACTTCACTGGCTTCCTAGTTGATCCTAATACAACACTAAGAATTAATGCTGTTGAACAAGCTGTTTCAGAAGCAGGTGGCGGAGTTGAAATTATACAAGTAATTGCAGATATTGATGCTTACGAACCAGCTGATGAAAAAATCAATGCTTTTATGGCAGCTCAAGGTGGTGAAGTTGATGGTATTGTTACTACAGCATGGGTTCCAGCTGTTGTAGCTGCTCAAGCTTTAACTAACATGGGTGATAAAAGAATTAAAATGGTTGGAATTGATCATGATGAAGTAGTTTTAAAAGCTATTAAAGATGGTTTTGTACATGGAACAATGTTGCAAAATCCATATGGTCAAGGATACATTGGTTCTTATGTAATGGATAAAGTTAGACAAGGCTGTGAATTTAAATCAGATGCACCTTGGAAATCCACTGCACAAACTGATCAATTTATTGACTCTGGAACAGTATTTGTAGACATCAGTGATGTTGATACTTACGTAATGGCTATGAGAGGAATTTCATTAGAAATCCTTGAAACATTTGATAGCACTTACTTAAACTGCCCAAGTTAAAAAAATTAATAGGGGGCTTAAAGGCCCCCTTTTTTCTATGAATTTCAAAATACCTAATTTTGTAAAAACAAATCAATTTGGTTTGTTGTGTCTTGTAATTATTTTTATTTGTATTTTTTCATTCTCTACTGATGGTTTTACATCAAGGTTTAATATTTATGCATTATCTAGAGTAGTAGCATTAGATATTATGATAGGCCTTGCAATGATGGTTGTCATTTTAACTGGAGGATTAAATTTATCTTTAGGAGCATTAGGTGTTTCAGCAGCAATGTTTGGAGGTTGGTGCATGGAGAGTATGGGTATACCAATTTCAATTTCAATAATTCTAGTTTTAGCTTTTGGATCATTCTTAGGTTGGATTAATGGTTTTGTAACTGTGAGAACAGGTGTTCATAGTTTTATAGTGACTTTAGCAACTATGAGTATTTATTTTGGTTTTATGACTCTTCTTACAGAAGCAGAAGCATTTAGAAAACTACCTGAAATTTTTACAGATTTTGGAAGTTTAAAACTTTTTAATAAATATATCTCTCCACTTTTAATAATAAGTGTCTTAACTTGTTTTATTCTTTATTATGTTTTTAAATATACTGATATTGGCAGAAAATTAATTGCAGCTGGAGCAAATCCTGATGCAGCAGAGCTATCAGGTATTTCAGTTGATAGAATGTTTATTTATTGCCACATGCTATCTGGATTTTTAGCAGCTTTAGCAGGAATAATGTTAACAGCAAGAATTGGTGCTGCAATTCCTTCTATGGCAGGTCATTTAGGTTTTGATTGGTTGTTACCAGCATTCTTAGCACCAGTTTTAGGAGGCACACTTTTATCCGGAGGAAAAGTAACAGTTTTTGGAACTATGCTTGGAGCTATACTTGTTACTTTAATTAATAATGGATTATATCTTATTGATGTTGGAGAATTTTGGGTAAGATTTTTTCTTGGAATGATTTTATTAGGAGCAGTTTTATTAGACAGAGCTAGAGAATATTTCACAGTTAAAAATTCAATTGTATCATGAGTAATCTACTTAAAAAAGATTGGTTTGGACTTGGCTTAGTTATAATACTTGGTTCAATTTTAATTTCATTTTTTAAGCCAGCATTTATCTCTCCATTTAATTTATATGTTTTAATGCTGAGTGTAAGTCTTATGCTAGTTGTTGCTATGTCTCAGATGATAATAATTGCTATTGGTCAAATGAATTTGTCTGTTGGAGCTATTGGTGGTTTAGTTGCTATTTCCTTTACCGGTTTAATGGAAGTTTATTCCATGTCTATATTACCTGCTATGTTAATTGGATTATTAATAGGATTAGCTTGTGGTTTTATTAATGGATATATAACTGTTAAAACAGGCATTTCTGCTTTTATTATTACACTGGCAACACTCTATATTTTTAAAGGAATGAATTTAGGTATAACAGAAGCACAGCCTTTTTATGAAATTCCTGATGCTGTTAAATTTTTTGGAAACGCTAAAATTCTTGGACCAATTCCATATCTAGTAATAATTCCAATAATTATAACCATTTTGATGTGGATTTTAATGAATAGAACATCACTTGGAAGATACATGTTAGCTTATGGAAACAATGTTCAATCATCTGAACTTATAGGAATATCTTCAACCAAAATAGTTATTTATGCTCATGTTATATCAGGTCTTTTAGCTGCAATAGGAGGGATGTTGGTGGTGTGCAGATTACAACTTGGAACACCTAATATTGGTGACTCGTGGCTATTACCATCTTTTGCTGCTCCTGTTATCGGAGGTGCAATTTTAGCTGGTGGAAAAGTTGATGTAATAGCTACTGCTTTTGGAGTCATATTAGTTTCAATAATTTCACAAGCTTTAGTAATTTTTAAAATCGATCCATTTTTTGTACAAATATTTTTAGGTTTTATGATTTTATTAGCTGTCTTTATAAATAGATATAGAGAGTATAGAGAAGAAAGAAGAACAAAGGTGTTTTCTTATGAGTGATAATATACTCGAGCTCAAAAAAATCACAAAAAATTTTCCTGGTGTTAAAGCATTAGATAATGCAAACTTTAGACTTAAAAAAAAATCAATCCATGCTTTACTTGGTGAAAATGGCGCAGGTAAATCTACATTAATTAAAATAATTACAGGTGTTTACAATCAAAATGAAGGTGAATTATTTTTGAATAATAAAGCTCAATCTTTTAATTCACCTAATGAAGCAATGAATTCAGGAATTTCAGTTGTTCACCAAGAAAGAAATCTTATTAGAAGATTTTCAGTTGGTGAAAATTTAATGTTAACTAACCTACCTAAAAATAATCTAGGTTTAATAGATTATAACGCAGTTGCTAAAGAATCAAAAAAATGGCTTGATATTATGGAATTAGATATCGATCCAAACACGATAGTTTCAGACTTAACTGTAGCAAAAATGCAATTATGCGAAATAGCAAAAGCTCTTTCATTAGAATCAAAAATATTATTATTAGATGAACCAACTTCATCGTTATCCCCACAGGATACAAAAAACTTATTTGTATTACTCAAGAGACTAGTTGCTGAGCAAGACGTCAGTATTGTTTTTGTAAGTCATAAACTTGAAGAAGTTTTTGAGATCTGTGATGAGGTCACTGTTTTAAGAGATGGTAAAAATGCATGTGAGTCAGAACAAATTACAAATCTTAATAGACAACAATTAGTAAAATTAATGATTGGTCGGGATGAGCAAATAATTAATTCAAAAAAAGAAGTAAATTTTGATGATAAAAATTTATTAAATTTACAATCTATAAACACTGATTTAGGTCATAAAGACATCAATTTAAATCTTAAAAAGGGTGAAATTCTTGGTTTGTATGGCTTAGTCGGAGCTGGAAGAACAGAGCTTTTAAAATGCATTTTAGGTTTAGAAAAAATAAATTCTGGTCAAATTTTACTTAATGATAAAGAAATAAAAATTAAATCTCCAAAAGATGCATTAGAAAAATTTAAAATTGGATACATTAGTGAAGATAGAAAAAAAGAGGGGTTAATTTTAATGCATGATGTTTTATCCAACGCAGGAATAACAGTCTGGTCAAATCTTAAAAAAATTCTTTCATTTTTAAATGATCAAATAGTTTATAATAAAGTAGATCCTTATGTAAAACAACTAGAAGTAAAAACACCCTCTTATCAACAGATCGTATCCAATCTTTCAGGAGGTAATCAGCAAAAAATAAGTGTAGCAAAGTGGTTAGCATCTGGAACTGATATACTCTTTATTGATGAACCTACTGTTGGTATAGATATAAAAACTAAATCTTATTTACACGAATTAATAATAGATCTATCATTAAAAGGTACTTCTATTATTTTGATAACAAGTGATATGCCTGAAATGATTAGCCTTGCGGATAGGATTATTACAATGAAAGATTTTAAAGTTGTTGGGGAAACAATTAACAATCATAACTATGAACAAATGAGTTCTTCAATAATGGATAATATTCATGAATAAAAGACAGCTAGGAAAAACAAATATTAATCTTACTGCTGTTGGTTTTGGAGGCGCTCCCTTAGGTAACTTATTTGAAAGTTTAGATGAACGTAGTTGTTATGATATTTTAGAAAAAACTTATGAAACTGGTATTAATATTTATGATACATCACCACTTTATGGGTATGGTCTCAGTGAACACAGATTAGGTAATTTTTTAAAAACAGTAGATGAAGAAAGTTATTTTTTATCAACTAAGGTTGGTCGATATCTAACCCCAGCTAAGAAAGAAAATATAGATAGAGGAAGATTTGCAGGAAGTTTAAATTTTTCTCCCAATCTTGATTATTCTTATGATGGGGTTATGAGAGCATTTGAGCAATCATTACTAAGATTAGCTGTTTCGAAAATAGATATTTGCTTAATTCATGATGTAGATCGATTTAATTTTGGTGACGAGGTTGATCATTATTTTAAATTAGCAATGGATGGTGCGTATAAAGCTGTTCAAAAACTAAAAGAAGAAAAAGTAATTAAGGCTATTGGAGTTGGAGTAAATGACTCTGATATATGTGCAAGATTTGCAAATGCTGGAGATTTTGACTGCATGGTATTAGCTGGGAGATATTCATTATTAGATCAAAATGCTTTAAACGATTTTTTTCCAATTGCTGAAAAAAATAATATAGGAATTATTCTTGCAGGAATTTTTAATTCAGGAATTTTAGCTAAAGGTGTAGGTGAAAACATTACCTACTTTTATGATAAAATTCCCGAAGATGTTAGACAAAGATATCTAAAAATAGCTAATATTTGTAAGAAATATGAAGTGCCTGTTCCTGCAGCAGCTATCCAATTTTGTTATAAAAATGAACTTGTTACTTCTATGATACTGGGAATGGATAGACTTGATCAAGTTTCACAAAACTTGGAGTTTTTAAATTTACCTATTCCTGAAGATTTATGGAAAGATTTAGTTAATGAAAAGTTAATTGATGAGAGATGTCCAATATGAAAATAATCGATATTAAAACTCAGGATGTTCGTTTTCCAACATCAAAAGATAATTTAGGAACTGATGCTGTCCATGTTGATTGTGATTATTCTGCAACTTATGTCACCATACTTACTGATCAAAAAGACTTATCTGGAATCGGTTTAACATTTACTATTGGAAAAGGTAATGATCTTTGTTGTACAGTCATTGAATATTTTAAAGAATTTATTATTGGAAAAGATATTGAAGAAATAGAAAGAGACATTGCATCCATATGGGAAAAAATCACAAATCATAGTCAACTACGATGGGTAGGGCCACAAAAGGGTGTTACGCATCTTGCAGCTGCAGCTTTTTTTAATGCAATATGGGATTTAATTTCTAAATATCATAAAAAACCACTTTGGAGATACATAATAGAATTAAAAACAAGAGATTTATTAGATAAACTTTCATTTTCATACATTGATGATGTTATTACTAAAGATGAAGCTGCTAAAATAATCGATCAGAAAAAAACAAATCTACCTTCAAATTTAGATGATTTAAATTCCACTATTTTCCCAGCATATACAACAGCAGCAGGATGGTTAGGTTATTCAGATGAAAAAATGAAGGGACTAGTTGAGGAAAATTTAAATAAGGGCTGGACTCATTTTAAAATGAAGGTTGGTCAAGATATTGAAAGGGACATTCATCGCTGTAAGTTAGTAAGAGAATTAATAGGTGATAATAATAAATTGATGGTAGATTCCAATCAAATATGGAGCGTTAATGAGACTATTGAAAATATTGGAAAATTAAAACAATTCGATATTTTATTTTATGAAGAACCGACTAATCCTGATGATGTTTTAGGTTTTAAAAAAATTAAAGATGCACATCCCGACGTTAATCTTGCAACTGGAGAAATGATACAAAATAAAGTTATGTTTAAGCAATTTATAGAACATAAATCTTTAGATTACTGTCAAATTGATAGTTGTAGAATTGCAAGTATAAATGAAATTTTACCTGTTCTTTTAATAGCTAGTAAGTTTAATACCCCTGTTATTCCTCATGCAGGTGGCGTTGGTTTATGCGAATATGTTCAACATTTAAATCTAATCAACAAGTTTATAATTTCTAATCATGAATTATTATTAAGTGAATATGCAGAAAGTTGCTCTGAACATTTTGAAAATCCAGCAATAATTAAAGATGGTGGATATGTAACTCCTACAAATCCAGGATATTCTGTAAAAATTAAGGATAGTTCTCTTAATGAATTTGATTATAATAATGGTACTTATTGGAAATAAATGTACGTAGATAGTCATCAACATTTTTGGAAACTTTCAAGAGGAGATTACTCTTGGATGACTCCAGATATGAAAGTGTTATATAAAGATTTTTTTCCAGAAGATCTTGAGCCAATTATAAAACAAAAAAATATTACTAAAACAGTAATTGTCCAAGCTGCTGACACTGTTGCTGAAACAGAATTTACATTAAGTTTAGCATCTAAATATGAATTTATTGCAGGTGTGGTGGGTTGGGTTGATTTAGATAGTAACAACGCTAAAGATGATATCGATAAACTTTGTGAGAGTAAATTTTTAAAAGGTTTCAGACCTATGATACACGATATTCAAGATGATGCTTGGATGTTAAATGATCACCTAAAAGAAAATATAAAATATTTAAATGAAAATAATTTAACTTTTGATGCTTTAGTTCGACCAAATCATCTTCAACATCTTATACAATTTGTTAAAAAATATGATTTCCTTCCTATAGTTATTGATCATATCGCTAAGCCCGTGATTATTAAGTCTGAAATTGATCAATGGAAAAAGGATATGACTGAACTATCAAAAGCAAGTAATGTTTTTTGTAAATTCTCTGGAATTCTTACAGAAGTTGGTCAAGATTATACAAAAGAACAGTTAGATCCTTATATTGATTTTATTCTAAATACTTTTGGATCTGATAAATTAATGTGGGGAAGTGATTGGCCTGTTTTAACAATGGCAGATAATTATTCAAATTGGTTTGATTTAGCAATGAATTATTGCAATTCTTTTTCTGAAGACGAAAAAAATAAAATATTTTCTCAAAATGCAACTCAATTTTATAGTCTTTAAAAGATTATATAAATTTAAGTTTAATTAAATGATGAAACAAAACTATTTTGTGCCAACTTGGTCATCAATAAAACAACATCAAACACCAAATTGGTTTAAAAAAGCAAAGTTTGGAATTTATGCTCATTGGGGAATCTATTCTGTTCCAGCTGCTGGACCCAATGTAACATGGTATCCTTATTGGATGTATAGACCACCTAGTCCTCAGTATGATTATCATTGTAAACATTATGGTCATCCATCTAAATTTGGATACAAAGATTTTATACCAATGTTTACTGCTGAAAAATTTAATGCAGAAGAGTGGGCAGATTTGTATTATCGATCTGGAGCAAAATTTGCTGGACCAGTAGCAGAGCATCATGATGGTTTTCCTATGTGGGATTGTTCTGATACCGAATGGTGTGCATCCAAGATGGGGCCAAAAAGAGATATTGTAGGAGAACTTGAAAAAGCAATTAGAAATAAAGGGTTGAAATATATGGTAGCAATGCATCACGCTGAAAACTGGTTTTTTTTCCCACATTGGAATAATGATTTTGATACCTCTAAAAAAGAATATGAAAGTTTATATGGTGAACTTCACAATTTAGATTTGATAGGAAATCAAGCTATATATCCGGACCATTGGGATAGAAAAAATGAACATCAAGATAAGCCTAGTAAAGCTTTTCATGATAGATGGTTAAATAGATTAAAAGAAGTAGTAGATAATTATAAACCAGACTATGTCTGGTTTGATTTTGGAATTAGATTTATTCATGAAAAGTATAAAAAAGATTTTCTTTCATATTATTATAACAAAGAAATTGAGTGGGGTAATGAAGTAGTCGTATCTTATAAATGGCATGATCTTCCTCCTGGTTCTGGATTATTAGATCTTGAACTAGGTAGAGAGTCAGAATTAACACACTATGATTGGATTACTGATACAACAGTTCACGATGGAAGTGCTTGGGCTTATATGAAGAATTCAAAATATAAAACTACGACAGATTTAGTTCACTACTTAATAGATAATGTTAGTAAAAATGGATACATGCTCTTAAATATTGGGCCAAAACCTGATGGAACAATTCCAGAAGAAGATAAAAATCTTTTAGAAGGTATTGGAAATTGGCTTGATGTAAATGGAGAAGCAATATTTGAAACAGAAACATGGGATCAATTTGGAGAAGGTCCAACTAAAATGAATGAAGCAGGACCTTTTTCAGATAATCGAGCAAAACTAATTTATACTGCCAAAGATTTTCGATTCACTACAAAAGATAATTTTTTGTATGCAACTGCATTAGGATGGCCTAGCAAAGATTTTACGATAGAAAGTATATATAAACTTTTTGATAATGAAATTGAAAGGGTAGAATTATTAGGAAGTACTGATAAAGTAGCATGGAAACATACCAGAGATGGACTCCATATAACAAGACCAGATAATAAACCATGCGAGCATGCATACAGTTTTAAAATAACAAGAAAGGAATATTTATAAATGATTAGATTAGGTATGACTCTTGGAATTAAAGAAGAAAAAATAGAAGAATATAAAAAACTTCATGCAAATGTTTGGCCTGAAGTCTTAGAAAATTTAACAGAACTTAATTTTAAGAATTATTCTATATATTTGCATAAAAATACCCTTTTTGGATATGTTGAATATCATGGAGACAATCTTGATAGAGATAACAAGCTAATGGCTTCAAACCCTAAAGTTCAAGAGTGGTGGAGTGTTTGTGGACCATGTCAAATTCCAGATCCTAATAGAAAAAAAGGTGAATGGTGGTCTAGTATGGAAGAAGTTTTTCATCACGACTAAAGTTAATTATGAAAACAAAAATTTGCTCAGTTGGTGAATGTATGATTGAAATTGCCAATACTAAGAATAACATTTTTCAGCAATCATTTGCTGGTGATACGCTAAATTTTTGTAACTATATTGAAAAAAAATATTTTGATGTCTCTTTTCTTACAGCTATTGGTAAAAATAGTTTAAACAGATCAGTTTTGGAATTTATAAATTCTAAAAAAATTTCAACAAAATTAATTAAGCAAATTAATAGTCATGAAATTGGTTTATATTTAATTAAGAACAAAAATAATGGAGAAAAACAATTTTTTTATTGGAGAGATAATAGTGCAGCAAAAAATTATTTTAATAAGATAGATTTTGTTTCATTGTTTAAAAATTTGAAGAATTTTGATTATATATATTTTTCTGGAATTACACTTTCTATTATTGATCCATCAAAAATAAGCAATTTTATTGATTTGTTAAAATTATTAAAGAACAAAAAAGTAAAAATTATATTCGATTTTAATATTAGAATTAATCGATGGACTAAAAAAAATTTAAACAATTTTTTGCATTCTATTTTAAACTTTGTTGATATTTGTTTTGTGTCAGGTGAAGATCTAAAATTTTGGAAAAATGATAATAGTTTAAAAAATTTTGAAAAATTAATAAATAAATACAAAATAGATCATGGTATATTTAGAAAAAATGCTAAATTAACTTACTCAATTCAAAATAAAAAAAAATATACAATAAAAAATAAATTTATTAGAAAAGTAGTTGATACTTCAGGAGCTGGAGATGGATTTAATGCTGCCTATGTATCAAATTTTATTATTCATAATGATCCAGCTTTAGCTCTAAAAGAAGCCAGTCTTCTGGGCTCGAAGATAATCATGCAAAAAGGAGCAATAGTTGATGTTAAATAGCGAATTACAATTAAATCTAAAAGAACAAAAAATTTTACCAATTCTTAATACTACAACTTTAAGCAATGATATTGACCGCTTAAGCAAATATTTAGAGAAGAATAGAGCTATTCGATATATTGAAATAACACTGAGAGAAAATCAATCTTTTGATATAGCACTAGAATTGAAAAAACATTTTACCAAACATAAATTTGGATTGGGCTCAGTTTTAACAAAAGAAGATTTTATTAAGGGTCAAGATCATAATTTTCACTTTTTTGTTTCTCCTGGCATTGTTGATGAGATTTTAGAAATTAATAATTTATCATATATTCCTGGAGCTGAAACAATTAGTGAGTTTATGCATCTTAATAAAAAAGGTTATAAAATAATTAAATTTTTTCCAGCAAATTTAAATGGAGAGGAAAAAAAATTACAATCAATTGAAAATATTCTAAAGGATATAAAATTTATCCCAACAGGTGGGGTCAATAAAAATAATATCAATAAATATCTAGATTTAAAAAATGTTTTATGTGTTGGAACTTCAAATTTTGAAGAGTTTTAATTTACTTTTGTCATAGTACAAAGCATTTCAAAGGCAATCGTTGCTCCTACCAATGAAGTCATATTATTCACATCAAATGGAGGCGAAACTTCAACAACATCGCCGCCTACAAAATTGATTTTGTTTAGTGCTCTTATAATAGTTTGTGCCTCTCTCACATTAAAGCCTCCAACTTCTGGAGTTCCAGTACCTGGAGCAAAAGTTGGGTCTATTCCATCAATATCAAATGTAAAATAAGAATCTGTATTAGCTAGAACTTCATAAATTTTTTCAATACATTTATCAAATCCCATTTCATAATAATCATCTATAGTAATAATAGTTACACCTTGTTCTCTAGCCCAACTCAAATCTTCAGGATCATACAAAGCCCCACGAAGACCAAGGATTACATATCTTTTAGGGTCTATTAGATTTTCTTCTATAGCTCTTCTAAATGGCGTACCATGAGTATATTTAAATCCTCCAAAATAGGTATCCCAAGTATCAGAATGAGAATCAAACTGAAATAAACCTATTGGTTTTTCTTTTGCAATACCTCTTAAAATTGGTAAGCTAATTAAATGATCACCTCCAATTGATAATGGTATTGTTTTGGAATTATAAATATTTGAGTAAAATTTTTCTATTTTATCTAAACTATCATTTAAGTCTGCTGGATTTACAGGACAATCGCCAATATCTGCAATATTAAATTTATCATAAGGACTCTTAAGCGAGACGGGGTGATATAGCCTTACAAGTGATGATGCATTTCTAATTTCTCTTGGCCCATGTCTTGCGCCAGGTCTATTGGTAGTTCCACCATCCCATGGTACACCTGCAATACAGTAGTCTAATTTTTTTAAATCTTTAACTATAGGTAACCGAAAAAAAGTAGCAATATCAGCAAAGCGAGGAGTTTCCATACTTGATAGAGGTTTAATTTGAGTCATAAAAGTATCTTATGTTATATAGAGTTGGATTATACAAGAAAAATTATTATGGATTATAGCAAATTTTCTAAACCACAAAATGATGGAAAAGCTGATCATCTTTTAAATAAGTTTTTGCCAGATATTTCTCTTAAAAATCAACAGGGAAATCTGTTAAAATTAAAAAGATCTGACACTTTTCGTTTAATTTTATATTTTTATCCCATGACAGGTAATCCAAATGAAAGTTTACCTAAAAATTGGAATCAAACACCAGGAGCCATTGGCTGTACTGTGGAGACCTGTAGTTTTAGAGATAATTATGAAGAGTTAATCAAACTTAATGCGCTCCCTGTAGGGATATCCACTCAAACAATAGATTATATTAAGGAAATGACAGATAGATTATTAATCCCTTATGATGTTTTAAGTGATTCTGAAAATATCTTGCTCAATTTATTAAAAATGCCCTATTTTGAAATTGAAAACAAAATCTATTTTAAAAGATTAACTCTTATTGTGGAAAAAAATATTGTTAAAAAAGTATTCTACCCTATTTTTCCTCCCAACAAACATATAAATGAAGTTTTACAATGGCTAAAAGAAAACTAACTATTTTTCTATTTTCAGTATTTTTATGTTTTTCTAACCTATCAATAGCTAATCCAAATATAGATCAATGGTTGGAGTCAGAGAAATCATACAAAGATCTTATTAATGAAGGATTTGAAGTAAAGAGCTACGCTATAAGTGATATAGAGGTTGGAAATGATTTAACAATAATCTTATTTGTTACCGTTCTCCAAAAAGATCAAGAATTATATGAGTGTCAGGAATATCAAACTATAGATAAAAATGTTGAAACATTAGATATGAATTTAATCTGTAAAGAATTAGTGCAACCTTATGAGAGAGGCATAGGAACTTAAGATTTATAAATATTCAAAAAAAACCATTGTAATGCAATTAAAGTAAGTCCATTCAAAATCCGTCTTTTTTCCATCTTTGTTTTTACTTCCTCAAAGCTATAACTTTTTACTAGTATATCTTCATTTTCATTCTCTAGCCCTTTTATAATTTCTTTGTCTGGAGCAACAACTTCGCCTAAATAAAGATTATAGAAAGATTCCGATGATCCTGGTGCAGGAAAATACCCCTGTATTGATCTGAGATTATTTACCTCACAGCCTGTTTCTTCTAAGCATTCTCTTTTTGCTGTATCTTCAGGAGTTTCACCGGGATCAATTATTCCAGCAACTATTTCGTCTAGATAATTTTCACTATCCTTAGAAATCGTTCCTGGTCTGAATTGTTGAATTAAAACAATTTTTTTATTTTTAGGGTCATATGGTAATACCGCAGATACTTGAGCACCACCAAATAGCTCTCTTTTTATTTCATTGCTCCAATTTCCATCATATTTTTGGTATTTAAGAGTAACTTCATTCATCTTAAAGAAGCCATCGTGAATATTCTTTTTATCTAAAATTTTAAATTTTGAACTCATATAAATTGATATATTTTATATTACATATATATTTATAATTATGGAAAAAGCTTTATTTGGTGCAGGTTGTTTCTGGGGTGTGGAAGAAACATTTTGTAAAACTCCAGGTGTAATAAGTACCTTGGTTGGTTATTCTGGAGGTAATACTGTTAACCCTTCTTATGAAAGTATCTGCCAAGGAAATACAAATCACACCGAGGTTGTTTTAGTTGAATTTGATAATACTAAAATATCTTATGAAGAGCTTTTGAAGGTTTTCTGGAAGTGTCATAATCCTACTACTCTCAATAGACAAGGTCCTGATATTGGGACACAATACAGATCAGCCATATATTATTATAACGAAGATCAAAAAAATAAATCTATTTATTCTAAAAATGAATACGCTAAAAGCGCAGGATTAAATATTGTTACTGAAATATCAGAAGCAAAGGAATTCTACAAAGCTGAAGAATATCATCAAAAATATATCCAGAAAACAGGTTTACACTGCGCTATATAAATTATTTTTTTAAGAACAAATGTCTGTTGATTTCTATTATGCATTTATAACAGGTTGGGTAATACTTTTAATATTCTGGAGTACTATCGTTTTCTTTATATATTTAAGAAAACCTCCAAAATCCAAATTAACTAAAAGTTTTGTAATTAAATCCTATCTGTTTTTTTCGGTATTATTACTTTCAATTTTATATTTTGGATAAACCGATTCGTTTTTTTTATGAATCAGACATCAACATATAGTAGGTGAAAATGATTTTGATACTAACATGTTGATAATTAACAACTTTTTTATATTTAGTGTTGAATACTGGTTTTTTCATAAATATAAACTACCTCGAAATTATAATTAACTACTATGTCTATATTAAAAAACTATTTTAAACAAAACAGCGTGATGCACAGTTTCTCAAGTTGCCAATGGCCAATTGGTGATCCTCAGGAAAAAGACTTTCATTTTTGTGAGGCTGATACCGTTGCTGGAAAACCTTATTGCCAGAGCCACTGTGATGTTGCTTATATTGACGAAAAAGAGCTTAAAAAAGAAAAAGAAGCTCAAAAAAATCGTCCAATTGCTGCTTAAGTCTACCTCTACAAATTATTTTCTCATCAAAAGTTAATAATTTAGGGTTATTGACATAAGTAATGATTTTCTTAAAATAATAAAAATTATGCTCTTCAGTGTACTGAAAAAATTAAATTTTGACGGAACATTAGAAATAATAGACTCTAATGATAAAGTCTATAAATATGGGAATTCAAATCCACATGTTTGTATAAGATTAAAAAATAAATCTATCGAGAGAAAATTATTCATAAACCCCAACCTTTATCTAGGTGAAGCATATATGAATGAGGATTTAGTTGTTGAAAAAGGAACTTTAGAAGAATTTATTGATCTAATAACAAACTCTTATGATGACTTTATTTCAAATAATAAATTTTATAAATTTTACGAATATTTATCATCTATTTTTATGCCTTTTCAGCAAATCAATCAGCTTGTAAATTCTAAAAAAAATGTTGCCCACCACTACGACATAAATGAAGATTTATATAAATTATTTCTTGATCAAGACATGCAATATTCTTGTGCTTATTTTCATAACCCAAATATTAGTTTAGACCAAGCACAGAAAGATAAAAAACAACATATAATTAAAAAACTTCAAATTACAGAAAATATGGATGTTCTTGATATTGGATGTGGTTGGGGAGGAATGGCAATTGAAATAGCTAAATCTACTGGAGCCAAAGTTAAAGGTATCACACTTTCAGAAAATCAATATAAAACTGCGTCTGAAAGAGCACAAAAAGAAGGTTTGAGTGATAAAGTTTCTTTTGCAATACAAGATTATAGAAATGAGAATGAAAAATATGATCGCATAGTATCAGTTGGAATGTTTGAGCATGTTGGTGTTAAATATTTTAAAACTTATTTAAGTAAAGCTAATGATATTTTAAAAGAGAATGGGGTTTTTCTTTTGCATACAATTGGTCAAAGAAGTAAACCAACTGCTACTAGCCCTTGGATTAGAAAATATATTTTTCCTGGTGGTTATATTCCATCTTTATCTGAAGTAATGAGCGAAACACAAAAACTTAATATAAATGTTACTGATGTTGAAGTACTAAGACTACATTATGCACATACACTTTCTAAATGGTATCAAAATGTTATGATAAATAAAGATAAAATTATAAAGATGTTTGATCAACGTTTTTTTAGAATGTGGGAGTTTTATCTTTTGGCAAGTAAGTATTCTTTTGTAAATATGGGTAATGTTGTTTTTCAAATACAAATAGCAAAGGATATTAACAATTTGCCTCTCACGAGAAATTATATCTACAATTAAGTACTTTATATTTATTGAATTTACAACACAGGTGATATAATCCTTTACAAATGGCACAATCACTAAACAATTACATAATCAGAGCTTCGATATTTTTAGTTGCTGTTTTTGTAATAGTCGTTTTATTATACCCAGTTTTACAAAATGCTTTTTTATCAAATATCTTTATTAACATTATAATTTTATTAGCTTTATTAACTGGAATTGTGTTTAATTTTTTTCATCTCATTAATTTAAATTATAAATATATATCTTATTCCAACTTTAACATTACCAATTCTGTAGAAGCATTTTCAAATTTAAGGGGTCAGGACAAAAATATTTCTCTTGAATTGAAAAATCTTGAAGGAAAATTTGTTTTTAAAAGTTCTTCAATAAATAGGTTGATAGAGAATTCTGATATGACTTTGATAAGTATAAGAGAAACTTCTCGATATTTAGTTGGATTACTTGTCTTTTTAGGACTCCTTGGAACTTTCTGGGGACTTCTTAAAACTATTGGATCTGTAGGTAATGTTATTAGTGGTCTAGGTATAGATGATACAAATGTTGCTGGTTTTTTTAATTCTCTAAAAGATGGTTTAAATGCACCACTAGAAGGAATGAGTATTGCATTTAGTAGTTCATTGTTGGGTTTAGCGGGCTCTTTAATATTAGGGTTGCTTGATTTAAACCTTGGTCAAGCTCAAAATAAATTTAGTCAATACTTTGAAAAAATACTTAACTCTAATTCATCACCAGATTTCTCTAAAGTTGAAGATAAACCAACAGTTGAAGCAATTCAAAAAATTTATGATAATTTAGAAAATCTTTTAAATACTTTTAAAAAATCATCTGATAATCAAACGAAAATTTCAAACAATTTAGATAAATTTAATGAAATACTTAATAAAATAAATTCAAACTCATCCAATCTTGATAAACAACTTTCAAACTTTCTATCTTCTCAATTAAATACTCAGTCTTCACTTATGAACTTAACAGAAGCTTTAAGTAAAAATGGAATATTAGAAGCAAAAAAAGTTAAAGAGTATTTTCAGAAAATTGAAAAAGAATTAAAGAAAATTAAAAAATAATAATGTCTACTAGGTCTTTAAGAAATAGACTTGCTGATACAACAAATATTTGGCCAGGGTTTGTAGATGTTTTAGCAACCTTACTAATTGTAATTATCTTTGTCTTAATGGTTTTTACAGTTTCACAAATATACTTAAGCGACGCTATATCTGGAAGAGATAAGGCACTCCAAGATTTAAGAACACAAATCAATGAATTATCAAAAATATTAGTTATTGAAACTCAAGACAAAGAGGAAGCTCTTTCAACTCTCTCTGAAACGGAGAAAAAACTTGAAGATACGCAATCAAATTTACAGAGTGAACAGTTATTAAGTGAACAATTGCAAACAGATATAGCAAAAAAACGATCAGAAATATTTGTTCAAGAACAAAATATTATTGCTTTATCAGAGCAAATTAGCAGTCTTTTAAAAGAGTTAAGAATAGTTGCAAATGCTCTAGAAACTTATGAAGGACAAGAAATTGCTTTACTCGAAACCGAAGGTTTAGGTGAAAGGATTAATAAAGCGCTAGCAACAAGGATTGATCAGCTTAAAATACTTAATCAAGAATTAGATAATGCTAATTTTAAACTAATAGAAAGTGAGAAATCTCTTAAAGCAATAATTTCAGAATTAAATGAAAAGAATAATAATTTAATGGCAATCAACGAAAGTTTAGGTTTAGAAGATGGAGGAATTGAAGAGCAATTGTTGGCTATAAAAAACAAAAATGAGGAACTACTAAGTTTAAATAACGAGTTAGAGAAAACAAATATTGAATTATCTTTAAGAGATGAAGAATTACAAAATCAAATATCTCAATATCAACAATTAATGAATGATCTTTTAGAAATTAATGATAGTCTTGGCTTAAAAGATGCATCACTTAATGAGCAACTTGATGCAATTAGATTTAAAAACGAAGAACTAGCAAGATTAAATAAAGATTTACTACAGAAAGATAATACCATTTTCAATCTTCGTGGAAAAATTTCTGAATTAAATAATGTACTTTCTTTATCTGAAGAAAAACAAAAACAGCAACTTGAAAAACTTGAACTGCTCCAAAATCAAATTGTTTCTTTAGAAGAAGAGAATCAAGCACAAAAGGAAACGTCACTTGAAGAAATTGAAAATATGGAAATACAGGCTTCAAAAACATTAGAACAGGTAGAAATTCTCTCTAATCAAATTGATACTTTGCAAAAAGAAATAGCTTTACTTAATAGTGCTCTAGAAGCAAGTGAAAGTCAGGCTTTAATCAAGGATTTAGAGATTGAAGTACTTGGTGAAAAATTAAACAAAGCCCTTACATCTAAAGTATTTGAACTCCAAAAATATAGATCTGAATTTTTTGGTAAATTACAATCAATTTTAGGTGATAGAAAAGACATTAAAATTGTAGGAGATAGATTTATTTTTGAATCAGAGCTATTATTTGATTCTGCTTCAGCTGATTTACAACTATCTGGTAAAGAAAAGTTAAGTGAAATTGGCCTTACTTTAAAAGAGACTACTAATGATATCCCATCAGAAATTGACTGGATTATTATGGTAGAAGGACACACTGACAAACGACCTATACAGACAATACGATATCCATCTAACTGGGAACTATCTTCAGCTAGAGCTAATACAGTTTTAAAACTTCTTCTCGATCTTGGTTTTCCACCAAATAGATTAGCATCAGCAGGATATGGAGAGTTTTATCCTATCAGTGATGGAGAAACTGAGAGTGATCTGCAGCAAAATAGAAGGATTGAATTAAAACTGACTTCTCGTTAATCTGCCTTAAATTTAACATAAAATGATCATAAAAAATCAAAATGAGATTCTTAATTTTTTTTATTTTTAGTTTCTTCAGTTCATATTCTGTATTTGCTGCATGTAGTGATCAGCCAGCAAATGAGGTTGATTGGACAAATTGTAATTTTGTAGAAAATCTAGATCTTTCTGGTACTGGTTTGGCAAACTCTCAAATGTCAGGAGTTAATTTATCTTTGTCTAATTTTGAAAAATCCCAGCTTAATAATTCAAATCTATCTATTGGTAATTTTATCTTTTCAAATTTTAGTAATTCAAATTTATATGCTTCAAATTTACAAGGAGCAAATTGTAATAATGCTAATTTTGACAATGCAAATCTTGCTAAAGTAAACTTCGAAGGATCTAATCTTTTTGGTGCTACTTTTAAAGGTGCAAACTTGTATGAGGCAAACCTACTTGGCGCTAACATATCAGGTGCAATTTTTGATGAAGCAAATTTGTCTAATGCAGTTTGGATAGATGGTAAAAAATGTGCTCTTGGATCTATAGGCAGTTGCCAATAATTTTTTTATTTCTTTTTATTTACAGTTGCAAAATGTCAACCGTATCTGAAATACAAAAAAATGATGATAATAAAGTTAATTTTAAAATCTCAGGAAGTAAAGAAACCGGTATTCAAATAAATAACTAAAATATTAATTTACTTTTATTAAATTTAATGATTTGACCTTTTAACAATGAGTCAAAATTCTTATTTATATGCTTTTAGTGTAGTTTTTCTTGCTGGAATTTTTTGGAGTTTTGGCGCTTTGACCGTTAGATATATGGTGGATGGTCATCAATATGTTTTTCAATATTTATTTTATAGAGGGATAACAATTTCAGTTATACTTTTAATATATTTATTTCTTCGTGAAGGTTTTACTTTTTATAAAAATTTTCTCAAAATAGGAACATCATCAATACTTGGTGGATTATTCTTAGCAACAGCTTTTACTGGGTTCATCTTTTCTATTACTATGACTACTGCTGCTGTTACTTTATTTATGTTAGCAGCCATGCCATTTATTGCAGCCATTGTTGGTTATTTTGTTCTTGGCGAAATACTTAAAAGATCAACATTAATTGCAATGGTTGTAGCTTTTATAGGTGTATGTGTGATGATTATAAATGATAGTATTTCAGGTACTGCCTTAGGCGCTATAATCGGATTTATTTCTGCAACTGGCTTTGCTTTATATACAGTAACAATAAGATGGAAACCTGAAACACCAAAATTCACAACAGTTGTTTTAGCTGGATTATTTTGTGCAATATTTGCTTTCTTTATTTTAGGCTTTTCATTTGAACCTTTTATTCTAATGCCTGAAATAAATAGTTATTTGAGCATACTTCATGGATTAATTGTTGCAGCTGGTTTGATACTTTATAGTCTTGGAGCAAAATATTTACCATCAGCTGAGCTTGCACTTTTATCGTTAATGGAAGTAGTTGGAGGAGTACTTTGGGTATGGATTCCTATTTTCGGAATTAATGAAGTGCCAAGTACAACTGTAATAATTGGAGGTCTTATTATAACACTAGCTGTTGTTTATTATGGTTTTGCTGCAAGGCAGATAGATATGAATATTAAAACCTAAATATTGGCAGTCACTTTATTAATATTTTTCCTTGGCAAATTATTTTTAGACCAAACAGTATCAAGAGACTTAATCATTTTTTCAATATGCTCTTTTCTATGTTTTGGAGTAACTGTTATTCTCAGTCTTTCTAAACCTTTAGGCACAGTAGGGTAAAAAATTGGTTGTGCGTAAATACCATGATCATCGATCAGATCTTTAGATACCTTCTTACATAAAAAAGGATCATTAACTAACACAGCTACAATATGAGAATTTGTATCTAAGTAGGGAATAGCTAAAGAGTCTAAGTTTTGTCTAATTAGAGCTGCATTTTCTCTTATTCTTATCCTTAATTGTTCTGCAAGAGAAACGATATCTATAGCTTTAGCTGCTCCTGCAGCAATTGAAGGGCAAATAGACGTTGTAAAGATAAAACCTGGTGCAAAACTCCTAATATAGTCGATTATTTCAGAACTAGCCGCAATGTATCCACCCATTTGGCCAAATGCTTTAGCTAAAGTTCCATTAATAATATCTATTTTATCTTCAATACCCATTTCAACTGCAATACCTTTACCTTCTTTACCGTAAAGTCCAACTGAATGAACTTCATCAAGATAAGTCATACAATTATATTTTTTCGCTAATTCAACTATTTTTATAATTGGAGATCTTATACCTTCCATAGAATATAAACTTTCAAATACTATCAACTTAGGGGTATCAGCATCAGCTTGTTTTAATAATTCTTCTAAATGATCGACATCATTATGATTAAAAATATGACATTTAGCTCCACTATTTTTGATACCTTGAATTAATGAAGCATGATTTAATTCATCAGAAAATATTTCTATATCTTTAATTTTTTTTCCTAAAGTCCATAAAGTTGATTGGTTTGCTGTATATGCTGAAGCGAAAACTAATGCCGCATCTTTATTATGAACGTTTGCAAGTTTTTTTTCAAGTTCAGTATGATATGTAGATGTACCTGAAATATTTCGCGTTCCACCAGAACCTGATCCATATTCGAGAAGTGTTTTTACTATTTCATTTACCACTTCTGGATGCTGACTCATATTTAAATAATCATTAGAGCACCAAACCTCTACTTCTCTTTCTTTATTTCTGAAAGTTTCATCTGCATTTGGGAAACTTTTTATAGGTCTATCTATGTTTCTAAAGTCTCTATAAAGACCTTGTTCTTTAAGATTTTTCAATTCAGATTTGAAGAATTTGTTGTATTGCATATTGAATAGATATCTCACCACATCTTTAATTGTAAGTGTTTAATTGAATGAATTGTCACACCTTATTTTTGTTAAAAGACATTCTCTTCCAAACACCATATTTATCCTTAATCATGAACCGGTGGTACAACGCTGCAGTTATATGAAGTGAAAAAACAGCTGTTAAAATAAGTGCTGAGTAATAGTGTATAGTTAGTGCCTCAGGGTAAAGAATAAAGTTTTCTTCAATAAGAGGTGGTATTTTAATTAATCCCAAAAGGTAAACATCTCCACCTTCTAACCAGGTCATAAAAGTACCTTGTATGGGTATAAGAATTACTAGACCATACAGAATAAAATGAACTAAATTTGAAACTAATTTATGAAATAATGGAATGTTTTCATATCTTGGATGAGTATTAAATATGTATTTCCAAATTAATCTAAGCACAACTAAACTAAATACTACAGTGCCAAAAAATTTATGGGTAATAATAAAACCCATCTTAAGAGGCGAAAATTCCATATTATGAAGGGTAATACCTGTTGCAACTTGCCAAAAAAGGACAAGTGCTAATGACCAGTGAAATAGCTTAGCAACTAAGCCCCAAGAAGATTTTGTACCTTTAAATTCAACCATTACTTATTTTATTATATAGTGCTATCTAAAGAAATATAATCAATGAAAATTAGAGTTTTATCGAGAAAAAGTGACTTAGCAGTAATTCAAGCTCGTGAATTTTCTGAGTATTTGCAATCAAAATATCCTTTTGTAGAAATAGAATTTTTAACAAGAAGTACCTCTGGTGATAAAGATCTAAAAACACCTCTTTCTGAAATGCCAACGGAAGGAGTTTTTACAAATGATTTAAGGGATGAATTAATAAATAATAAATGTGATCTAATTGTTCACTCTTGGAAGGATCTTCCAATTGAAGTTGGTGATAAAACTAAAATAGCCGCAACATTAAAACGAGCTGATAAACGAGATATATTATTCTTAAAAAAAAATAAAACTATGGATAGTAATAAAATTACTATTCTTTGCTCGTCTCCAAGAAGACAATACAATTTAGAAAATTTTATTAAAAATTATCTTCCCCAAAAGTTTGATAAAGTTAATTTTGAAAATATAAGGGGCAATATACCTACTAGATTTAAAAAATTTTTGGAAAACCCTGATAGTGATGGCTTTATTGTTGCTAAAGCAGCAATTGATAGAATGCTTTTAAATAATTATTCTGAATTCAATCAATTAAAAACAACTTTAAAAAAATATATTAATGAATGTTTATGGTCTGTTTTACCATTGTCTATAAACCCTTGTTCTCCTGGACAGGGTGCTCTAGCGATTGAAACAAGAATTAAAGATAATAAACTTAATGAAATTTTAAAAGAAATTAATGTTACTGAAGATTATTCAAATGTTACTGAAGAAAGAAGTATTTTAAAAAACTATGGTGGAGGATGTCATC
Organism: uncultured Alphaproteobacteria bacterium; assembly: GCA_902602695.1. Taxonomy (GTDB): domain Bacteria; phylum Pseudomonadota; class Alphaproteobacteria; order HIMB59; genus CACPNW01. Next base: position 117,940 of record CACKRO010000003.1, read on the forward strand.
AAAAAATAGGAGTATCTTATATATCACATAAATTAGGGCTGGTTGTATCTAAAAGAGGTGAAGACGAAAATGGAAATCACTTTGAAAGTTGGGATTTAATTAATTCAAAAAATTTTAATTTTTCATGTAATAATATTGATGAGATATATCCGGAAGATATAAAATCTTACAAAATATTTTCCAGAAAACAATTAAGTGAAAATGTATCTGATGTATCTAATTTAGTAAATAAATGTATTTATATTTCACGAATAAGTTCAATTCAAGATGATGCTAAGCTTAGATCAAATAATGTTATTTGGGCGAGCGGTTTAAGAACGTGGAAAAATTTAGCTGAAAGAGGCTTTTGGGTTAATGGAACTTCTGATGGTCTTGGTGAAGATTTTGAAAATGATATTAATTCGCTCACTAATTTTCCTTGGGTTAAATTAACTCATAGTGAATCCCCCGATAGTTCAATAAAAAATAAAATTGAAACTTATCGATTAGAGCCTATTGGTTTTGAAATTGATATTCATAAAAAAAAATACTTTTATTGGATGAGTAGCTCAGCTTTTAGAGCAACTATAGATAAATATCCTGAAATTAAAAAAAAACATCACTTCTGTGGGCCAGGAAATACTTATAAGGAGATCCTAAAAATATTAGGTAAAGATAAAAATCTTTTTGCTGAACTATCTTATGATAGTTGGAAGAACAAATTATTAAATTCATAAAATGTCTAATATTTTATTTCAAAATGCACTTAAAAGAATTGAACAAAAAACGCCACCTATTTGGTTTATGAGACAGGCAGGAAGATACCATTCACATTATCGTAAACTCAAAGAAAAATATTCTTTTGAAGAACTTTGTAAAACACCAGATCTTGCCGCTGAAGTAGCTTTTGGTCCAATACAAGAATTTGATTATGATGTTGCAATTTTATTTAGTGATATCTTATTTATTTTAGAGGGACTTGGTTTAAAATTAAAGTTTGATCCAGGACCTAAATTTCACTCTTATATAAATTCAGATAACATCAATGACTACAATAATATTGATCAAGCAATTGAACACATGCACTTTCAATTTGAAGCAATAAAAGTAACAAAAGAGAGATTACCTAATAATAAAAGTTTAATAGGATTTGTTGGTGGTCCTTGGACATTATCAAAGTATGCATTTGGAAAGAATAATTCTAATTTAATTGATACAAAAATAAATTTAGAATTTATTTCTACAATTCTCATCCCTCTTCTTAAAAAAAATATTCAACTACAACTTGATGCTGGTGTTGAAGTCGTAATGGTATTTGATAGCTCTTTATATGATTTAGATAAAATAAATTTTAATGAAATATATGTTAAATTACTCAAAGATATAGCAATTTCTTTTCCAAATAAAATTGGATATTACTCAAGAGGTAAAAATTGGGAAGACCTGAATTCTGCTATAAATTTTCCATTCGCTGGTTTTGGTTATGATCATACAATAGATTTATCATCTGTTTTTAAAGATCAAAATTCTGGATTTATTCAAGGCAATTTTAATGAGCAATTGATTTTGAATGAAACAGATATATTTTTAAATGATCTGAAAAAATTTATCGAACAAATGAAATCAAATGAACACCTAAATGGTTGGGTTTGTGGACTTGGTCATGGAATAAACAAAAACACTCCTGAAAAAAATGTTCATTTATTTATAGAAAATATCAGAAAAGAATTTAGCTAATAGATATGATTAAATACATAGGTGAAAAAGATTACGAGCATGGAAGTAAAGAAAAAATTGGTGTCTTAATTACCAACCTTGGAACTCCAGATGCCCCAAATAGAAAAGAACTAAAAGTTTATCTCAATCAATTTTTATCAGATCCAAGAGTAATTGAATTACCTAAAATTCTTTGGCAAATTTTATTAAAGCTTGTAATTTTGCAAGTAAGACCATCTAAGTCTGCAGAGGCATACAAACAAATATGGACTGATAACGGTTCTCCTCTTTTAGATATAGCGAATAGACAATTAAGTAAAATTCAATCATCCTTTTCCTCCAAAAGTGAGAATATAGTTTTTGAAGTTGGAATGCGTTATGGAAATCCTTCAATTCCTAATGCTTTATTAAAACTTCAAAACAAACAAGTAAGAAGATTATTAGTTTTACCTATGTATCCTCAATATTGTGCAGCTACCACCGGAAGTACATTTGATGAAGTAACAAATGTTTTACAAAAATGGCGTTGGATACCTGAAATGCGTTTTATAAATCAGTATTTTGAAGAAAAAAATTATATAGAAGCTTTATCTAATTCAATAAATAGCTTTTGGAAAAATAATCAAAAACCACAAAAAATAATTTTTAGTTATCATGGTATACCAAAAAGATACTTAACAAATGGGGATCCTTATCACTGTTTTTGTCTGAAAACTACAAGACTGGTTAAAGAACATATGGGTTTATCTGATGATGAAATAATGACAACTTTTCAAAGTAGATTTGGTAGGGAAGAGTGGCTAAAACCCTATACAAGTGAAACTTTAAAAGAATTACCAAAACAAGGAATTAAAAATATTCATATAATTTCACCTGGATTTAGTAGTGATTGTCTTGAAACACTTGAAGAACTTGAGGAAGAAAATAAAGAATATTTTATGGAGTCAGGTGGTGAGAGTTACAATTATATACCTTGCTTAAATGATAATGAAGATCACATAGATGTTTTTGTAAATCTTATAAAAAAACATATTCAAGGTTGGCCATTATGATAGCAGATCCAAAATTTAATACTGCAAAAGATTGGTTCGAAAAATTAAGAGAAAATCTAATTAAAACAATAGAATCTATTGATGGAAATAATTTTGAAATAACTAATTGGGATCATAAAGATGATGGTGGTGGTACGATGAGTAAAATTAAAGGAAATATTATTGAAAAAGGAGGTGTTAATATTTCTTCAGTGGGTGGATCTTTTAATGAAACTATGAGAGACGCAATTCCAGGAGCAAAAGAAAATCCAAATTATAATGCCACTGGAATAAGTGTAGTTTTGCATCCCATCTCACCTAAAATCCCATCAATGCATTTCAATACTAGATTTATAAAAACAACTCAAGAGTGGTTTGGTGGTGGAATGGATGTTACGCCTTGTTTAAAATTTAATAACGAAGAAAAATATCACAAAGGTTTAGAAAATTTATGTAATAAATTTGATAAATCTTATTATCCTAAATTTAAGAAATGGTGTGATGATTATTTTTTTATAAAACATAGGAATGAATCTAGGGGAATTGGTGGTATTTTTTTTGATTACGTGCAAACAGGTGATTGGGGTAGGGATTTTGAGTTTGTTCAAGAAGTTGGAATGTATTTTCATAAATTTATGAAAGATACATTAATAACTCTTAGAGATCATCAATGGAATGAAGAAGATAAAAAGAAGCAGTTAGTTAAAAGAAGTCGTTATGCTGAATTTAATCTTCTGTATGATAGAGGAACAAAATTTGGCTTAGAAACAGGAGGTAATATTGATGCTATATTAATGTCAATGCCACCTCAGGCCTCTTGGGAATAATTTATGATATTTAATACAATTAAAGTAATACATATTTTTAGTATGATTGCATGGATGGTAGGTCTTTTGTATCTTCCTCGTTTATTTGTTAATCATGCAAATCCAGAAATAACAAAAGAGACATCTGAAACTTTTAAATTAATGGAAAGAAAACTTTATAGGATAATAATGTTTCCAGCATTTATTGTGACCTGGATATCTGGAATATCAATGTTACATTATGTCGGTATTGATACCTGGTTAATTTTAAAAATTATTTTTGTAATTTTATTATCAGCTTATCACTTTTTTTGTCTTAAGTGTATTAACGACTTTAAAAATGATAGAAATAAACATTCAGCTAAATTTTTTAGAATTACAAATGAACTTCCATCTGTGGCTTTAATTTTCATAATTATTCTTGTTGTATTTCAGCCTTTTTAAATCAAGGTTTTTTAGTTATGAATGGTTTTTTTCTTCTTGGATTACAAGATTTACATATTTCACATTCTAAACCATAACAACTTCTAGCCTGACAATATTCTCTACCATAAAATATTATTTGTAGATGAAGTTTGTTCCATGATTTTTCTGGAAATAGATTTTTTAAATCTTTTTCTGTTTGAACAACATTTTTTCCATTCGTTAAACCCCAGCGTTGAGCTAAACGATGAATGTGTGTATCAACTGGAAATGCTGGATGACCAAATCCTTGAGACATAACAACACTGGCAGTTTTGTGACCAACACCGGGTAACTTTTCTAATTCCTCAAAACTTTCTGGAACTTTTCCTTTAAATTTTTTTACAAGTATTCTTGAAAGTTCAAATATTGCTTTAGATTTTTGAGGTGCTAATCCACATGGACGAATAATATTATAAATTGTTTTTTTGGGTACCTTTGTCATCTTTATAGCTGTGTTTGCTTTCTTAAAAAGCGATGGTGTAACTTGGTTAACTCTTTCATCTGTACATTGAGCACTAAGAAGAACAGCCACAACTAATTCAAATTTATTTTTGTGTTTTAGAGGGATAGGAACGTTTCTATATATACGATTGAGTATTCTAGAGACCTCTTGCGCCTTTTCTATTCTTTTCACTGTTTAAAGCCTCCTTCAAGAGTTACGTATTAAGTAATACTAATAATTATGACAAAATATAGCACTTATTAATACTAATAATATTGAATATTTCCATTGAAGTAGTATGGGTCTACCATCAAATTTCTATGGAGGAAATAATATGAAAAAGACTTTAAGCATAGTTTTGTCTTTGCTTTTCATGGGTATTTTTTCACCAGCAATTGCAAATAATATTAAGTGGTCAATGCCAGGTGATTCATTAACTCTTGATCCGCACGCACAAAACGAAGGACCAACTCATATGGTGTCTCGTCAGGTTTACGAAAGTTTAGTAACTCGAGGTATCAATATGGAAATAGAAGCTCAGCTTGCTGAGTCATGGGATGCAACTGCTCCAGACACATGGATTTTCAATATTCGAAAAGGTGTTAAATTTCATGATGGATCTTCTTTAACTGCCAGTGATATAGCTTTTAGTATCAATAGAGCAAAAACTGCTCCTTCTGATATGGTTGATTTAATTAAAAGTATTAAATCAGCAAGAGCAATCGATGATCACACAGTTGAAGTAAAAACTGATGGACCAAACCCAATTCTTTTGAGTCAGCTAACTCAGATTTTTGTAATGTCTGAAGCATGGTCAAAAGCAAACGGTTGTGAAGTATCATACAATTGGGATGCAGGAGAAACATCTTATTGTGCATCTAATTCAAACGGATCTGGACCTTTCAAAATTACACTTAGAGAACAAGATGTAAGAACTGTTCTTGAAAAAAATAATGATTGGTGGGGAGATGATAGTACATTTAATGTTGATACCATTGAATTATTACCAATAGCAAATGATGCAACAAGAGTTGCAGCTCTTCTTTCTGGAGAAATTGATTACACGAATGTTGTACCAGTGCAAGATATCGAAAGAATTAAATCTTCTTCTGGACACAATGTAAAAATGACTCCTCAAAATAGAACAATATTTTTTGGTATGGATCAAGGTTCGGCTGAATTAAATTCATCTAACATTAAAGGTAAAAATCCTTTTGCAGATAAAAGAGTTCGTCTAGCTATGTATCATGCATTAGATATGGAAGCTATTAAGGACAAGGTAATGAGGGGTCAAAGTGCTCCTGCAGGAATTATTACTGCTCCTGGTGTTAATGGCCATACAGCAGAACGTGATCAAAGAATGCCTTATGATCCTGAGATGTCGAAAAAACTTTTAGCAGAAGCTGGATATCCAGATGGTTTTGACGTGACTCTAGATTGTCCGAATGATCGTTACATAAACGATGAAGCAATCTGTGTTGCTGCAATTGGTATGTTTGCTAAAATTGGAGTTAATGTAACTCTTGATGCAAAAACTAAAAGCCAACACTTCTCAGAAGTTAAAGAGGGTGATGCAAATGGCATGACTAGTGACATGTACATGTTAGGTTGGGGTGTTCCAACTTTTGACAGTCATTATGTATACTCATACTTATTTGATAGCGCTGGTAGCTGGAACAAAGTTAATTTTAGCAATGCTAGAGTTGATGAGTTAGTAGCAGCAATGGGTGTTGAAACTGATCTAGATAAAAGAAATGCTATGATTGCAGAAGCTTGGGATATTACTCAAGATGATGTAACATATCTTCCTTTACATCACCAAGTTGTTAACCAAGCATCAAAAAGTAATGTCGATGTTCCAATTAGAATGAACAACGAGCCATTATTTAGATTTGCAAACGTAAACTAATAAATATTACATTTTCTGGCCAGTTTACTGGCCAGAAAAAAATCCATGTTCACCTATTTCTTTAAAAGACTCCTTCAATCAATTCTTGTTATGATTGTTGTCGCTTTTGTTTCTTTTTCTTTATTTAATTTTGTTGGCGATCCAGTAAATAGTATGACCGGAGAAGATGCTTCAGATGAAAGGCGCGCTGAAGTTAGAGAAGTATTAGGTTTAAATGACCCAGTCTATGTTCAATTTTCCCGTTTTTTAGGTAATATAATTCAAGGTGATTTTGGTATATCATACCAATTAAAAAGAGAAGTATCAGATTTAATTGCAGAAAGAATGCCTGCCACTTTAGAATTAGTTTTTGTATCTGCATTGATTGCTATCATCAGTGGTGTTATCTTGGGCGTCTATACCGGTATTCACAGAGACAGTTTTATTTCTAATATTATTCTTGTGATTTCTCTAGCTGGAGTTTCTCTGCCAACATTCATAATAGGAATAATGTTAATTTATTTATTTTCAGTAATCTTAGGAGTTCTTCCATCTTTTGGAAGAGGTGAGGTAACGCAAATAGGTTTTTGGACTACAGGTTTTTTAACTACTTCTGGTCTAAAAGCACTCATACTTCCATCTGTTACTTTAAGTCTATTTCAAATGACTTATGTCATCAGATTAGTTCGTGCTGAAATGATGGAAATTTTACAAACAGATTATATCAAATTTGCAAAAGCAAGAGGTATTAAAAGAAGTGTTATTAATTACAAACATGCACTCAAAAATGGATTAATCCCAGTAATTACTATTACGGGTATAAACATCGGCACATTAATTGCTTTCTCAATAATTACAGAAACAGTTTTCCAATGGCCTGGTATGGGATCATTGTTTATCAAGGCTGTATACTTTGTCGACATTCCCATAATGTCAGCATACATGATTATGGTAGCTTTTATATTTGTTATGATAAATTTTATAGTAGATATCACTTACTATTTTATAGATCCAAGAATTAGACTGAAGGAAGAAGGAAGTTAGAAATGTTGCTTAAAACATTTAATAAAATTTATGATACTGATATTGGATATAGTTTCTTTAATTCTAAATTAGCAGTAATTTCTTCAACCATATTTTTTATTATATTATTTTGTTCTGTATTTGCTGGGATAGTAGCTCCTTATAATCCTTTTGATCCAGCATCAGTTTCTTTAATGGATGCATTTACTCCTCCAGTATGGTCAGAAGGAGGAAATTTTAGTTTTATCTTAGGTACTGATCAACAGGGAAGAGATATGTTTTCAACAATGATTTATGGCTCAAGGATTTCACTTATAGTTGGTTTTGCTTCTATAATTTTTGCAATGATACTTGGAATATTTCTTGGAATAACTGCTGGATATATTGGAGGTAGATATGAAATCATTGTAATGCGTCTTACAGATGTACAATTAACTATTCCAAGCATTTTAATGGCTTTACTTGTAGATGGAATTGCAAGAGCAATTATTACACAATCAATGCATGATGAAATGGCAATTTATGTTTTGATATTTGCTATTGGTATTTCTGAATGGCCACAGTTTGCAAGAGTATCAAGAGCGTCAACTTTAGTAGAAAAAAATAAAGAGTATGTCTCGGCTTCAAGAATTATTGGACTATCAAATATATTAATTATGTTTAAGCATATTTTACCAAATATACTTAGACCCATTTTGGTAATTGCTACAATTGGATTAGCTCTTGCAATTATTACAGAGTCCACCTTAAGTTTTTTAGGTGTTGGCGTCCCGCCAACGACACCTTCTCTTGGCACTCTAATAAGATTTGGAAATAATTTTTTATTTTCAGGAGAGTGGTGGATTACTTTTTTTCCAGCAATTTTCTTAATTGTTTTAGCATTATCAATTAATTTATTAGGGGATTGGATGAGAGATGCTTTAAATCCAAAATTAAAAAAGAGATGAGTTTTTTAGAAATTAAAAATTTAAACATAAGTTATCCAACACGAAAGGAGACTATTGTTGCAAGCAAAAATGTAGAATTTTTTTTAGAAAGAGGTGAAATATTAGGAATTGTTGGTGAGTCTGGATCTGGAAAATCTACAATTGCAAATGCGATAATTAACTTAATTGATCCTCCAGGTGAAATTATAGATGGTTCAATCAAAATAGACAATATTGAATTAAGAAGTAACGAAGAAATAGTTCAAAATATTAGAGGAAAAAAAATAGGATTTGTTTTTCAAGATCCCCAAACTTCATTAAATCCTCTATTTAAAATAAAAGATCAATTAATTGAAACTATTCAAGCACATTTAAATTTAAGCTATCAAGATTCACTTAAAAAATCAATTCAACTACTCAAAGAGGTTGGAATAGAAAATGCTGAAAAAAGAATTGAGAATTACCCACACCAATTCAGTGGAGGAATGCGTCAAAGAGTTGTGATAGCTTTAGCAATAAGTTGTGAGCCTGACTTAATAATTGCGGACGAACCAACAACAGCTTTAGACGTAAGTATTCAGTATCAAATATTAGAACTTCTGAAGGATTTAACAAAAAAAAGAAATCTTGGAGTTATAATTATTACCCATGATATGGGAGTTATAGCAGAAACAACAGACAAAGTTATTGTTATGAGATACGGACATATTGTAGAACAAGGAGAGACTAAAGAATTATTAACAAATCCGAAATCAACAGAAGCAAGAAGCTTAGTAATTTCAGTACCACCAACAAATAAGAAAATTGATAGATTTAAATTGATTAGCCCTGATGGTAAGGAAATCGCATCTAGTTCCAAGGATTTGACTAAAAATATTATTAAAACATGGGGAGTAAGGGAAAATAAAAATCAAAAATTATTAAAACTTGAGGAAGTGACAAAAATTTTTGATGATAATTCTTTAGGAAGTAGTTTTTCTTTTAGCTCTAATAAAAGTTCAAATGATAAAATAGTTAAAGCTGTAGATAATGTATCTTTTGAATTATTTGAAGGTGAAACACTTGGATTAGTTGGAGAGTCAGGTTCAGGTAAATCAACTATTGCAAAAATTATCACTGGATTAGTTGGCCCTAACAAAGGTAATTTAATTTATAACAATGAACCATTATATAATTCAAATAAAAAATATCAAATACATAAAAGTAGAGGTCAAATTCAAATGATTTTTCAAGACCCTTACTCATCTCTAAATCCTCGTTTCAAAGTTAAGGATATTATTGCAGAACCAATTAAATTTTTTCAAAAAAATATCAGCAATAATGAACTTTTACAAAATGTTTTCGACCTAATAGATATTGTTGGCATGACCAGACAATCTCTAGATCGATACCCGCATGAATTCTCAGGAGGACAAAGGCAGAGAATATCTATTGCTCGTGCCTTGGCAACAAGACCAAGATTATTAATATGTGATGAACCAACTTCTGCATTGGATGTAAGTATACAAGCTCAAATATTGAATTTATTAAAAGATATTCAAGATGAACTTCATTTAACCATGTTATTTATTAGCCATGATCTCCCTGTAATTCGCCAAATGTGTAACCGAATAATTGTACTAAAAAATGGTGCTGTTTGTGAAACAAAAGATACAGAGGAATTATTTAATAATCCTGAGCATGAATATACTAAGGAATTAATTAGACTTATGCCTAAAATTGAATCAATAATTTAACTAATTAATAATAGGTAAATTTTCAGGAGTTCTAGTACTTAAAAGTTTATATGAGTCTTTAGTTATTAATAAATTTTCCTCTTGTACTAATATTTTATTTGCGTCCATTTCAATTGATGGTTCAAGAGTTATAATCATATTTTTCTCTAGTAAAGTTTTGTCATTTTTCATAATACTTGGCGGCTCAGTTAGTTGTAAGCCTAAACCATGACCCATCCTTCCAACTGATACTTTGTTAGTTATTAAACTTTGAGATAACTTAGAATATATTTCTGAACAACTAGTTCCAGGTTTTATAATTTCTAAAGTTCTCTCAGTTGCTTCCCACAATTTATTATATGCATCTAGAACTTGCTTGTGAATTTTTCCAAAACCAAAATTTCTATCGAAATCTGAAAAATAACCATTTAAAGTTGCTCCAGTATCAATAATTAGAATATCACCATCTTTAGTTACTTTTTCTGTTGGATTACAGATAATCTGATTATAACCATTAAGTCCTGAAGCACACGCCATGTATTGAATATAATCTGCACCACTCTCAATTAATTCTTTTTTAAATATTGATGCAATTTGTTTTTCACTCATTCCTAAATTAATTTTTTGAGAAAAATCATCAAATACATTACTTGTAATAGAACAAATTTCTTTAATATTATTGATCTCTATTTCAGATTTTATTTTTCTTATAT
>CACKRO010000004.1 GCA_902602695.1 uncultured Alphaproteobacteria bacterium
ATTAAATGGAGGAAATGATGAATAAAATTTTAAATATTTTTTTAACTTTTATTCTTTCAGCTTTTTTCGCAACTTCAACATTTGCTGCCACTAAAGTAGTTTGGTGGATGGAAAGTAGTGCAGATACTGACCCTACAGTTCAAGAAATGATGTGTGATGCTTTTAATGCTGAACAAGATGAAGTAGAATTAGAATGTGTATTCAAAGAAGACATTAATGATACTATCAGACCAGCACTTTTATCTGGAAGTGGACCGGACATGTTTGATACACCTGGTGCTTCTTACATAAAAATTTACCAAGATGCAGGTCTTGTTAAATCTATGCAAGAGTATGCTGATCAATATGGTTGGCAAGATAAACTTCTAGGTTGGGCTTACAACTCAGGAGTCTTTGATGGTGATTTATATTCAATTCCAAAAAACTATGAAACAATGATTTATTTTTATAATAAAACTTTGTTTGAAGAAAATGGATGGAGTACGCCAAATACTTTAGAAGAAGTTGAATCTTTAGCTGCTAAAATCAAAGCTAAAGGAATGAATGTTTACGCGTATGGTTCTGCTGGATGGCAGCCAACTCACGAACATTTAGTAGGAAACTATTTCAACACTTATGCTGGACCAGATAATGTTTACAAAGCATTAATTGGTGAAAAAAAGTGGACAGATCCAGAGTTTGTAGAAGCAATTGAACTTTTAAGAAAACACATGGTAGATGAAGGTTATTGGTCTGGGAATTTAGAGACATATTATTCTCTAGATTGGGATGATTTTAATAACGAGTTTGCTACCAGAGGTTCTGCAATGCTCATGATTGGAACTTGGGGTTTCAATGTAACGGCAACGAATTTTGGAGAATCTTCTGATGATTGGGATTGGAATCCTTTACCAATTCTAAATTCACAGGCAGGAAGTGCTCCTAATTACCAACTTGCAACAGGTGGAACAATGTCCATCAATGCAGCATCTAAAAATGCAGATGGAGCTGCAAAAGTAATTGATTGGATTCTTTCTGATAAAGCAAGAGCTCTTAAAGTTACTGGTAGCTTAGGTTATGGCGCTTGGTTGTTACCACTAAAATACACTGATGCTGACTTTGATCCTAATATTGATCCAAGACAAAAAAGATTCTTAACTGAATTCGCAGAAGCTTCTGATTCAGGAAATTATGGATATACAACATGGACATTCTATCCGAATGACCCGGGTGTTCATATCTGGAAGGATATGGAAGTGGTTTGGGCTGGAGATATTACCCCACTTGAATTCATGGAAGAATCTCAAAGACTTTGGGACCAAGCTCGTGCAGACGATGCATTAGTTCCAGTTGGAAAAAGATAATTTATAAATTTAAATAAGGGGAAATATTTCCCCTTATTAAAAAATAACAAAATTATGCCAAAATTTTTAACAAGTATAAATGCAATTTCCTGGTACTTTTTATTTCCAGTTATATTCATTCATTTCTTTGTGGTAGCATTCCCGTCGATACTAAGTTTATTGTTATGTTTAACGGACTGGAATGGTTTTGGCAGAATAAACTATGTTGGATTAGAAAATTTTCAAGAATTATTTAGAGACCGTGTTTTCAAGAAAGCAGTTAAACACAACATAATTTGGACAGTAATGTTCTTAACAATACCAGTAATCGTAGCACTTACTATAGCATATCTTTTAACAGGAATAAAAAGAGGACAACTTTTTTATAGGCTAGTTTATTTTTTTCCATACATTCTAGCTAGTATCGTTAATTGTTTGATTTGGAGATACATATTCCATCCAAGACATGGTTTAGGTGGTTGGTTTGAAAATCAAGGTATTGATTTTCTTGCTAAGTCACCATTTGCTATGAAGGAGACTGCCTTATACGCTGTTGCCTGGGTAGATATGTGGCATTTCTGGGGTTTCTTAGTTATTATCTATTTAACTGGAATGTATCAAGTTGATGACTCTCTCTATGAAGCAGCAGATATTGAAGGAGCAACAAAATTTCAAAAATTTAGATACATTACTTTACCAATGATACGACCAATTTTTGTTTTATCTTTAATAATTATAATTATCTGGTCTGTCCCAACATTTGACTATGTATATATTTTAACAATGGGTGGGCCAGCATATAGTTCTGAAGTTGTAGCAAACCATTTATACTCGCAAGCCTTTCAACGAATGAATGTTGGTTACGCATCTACTATAGGTGTTATGATGTTCTTCTATGTTGGTATTATAGTAGGTTTCTTTGCAATTTTAAGGCGGATGGGTTGGGAGGTATAAAATTATAAATGGCAACTGCAAGATTTAGACAAAGATCGAGCTATATAAATCATGCCATTTTGATTTTTATGGCTTTAACAATAATTTTACCATTACTAGTTTTAGCTTTTAATTCTATAAAACCATCTTCTGAATTTGGAGCAAATCCTTTAGGTTTTCCAAATGAAATAAGATTAATGAATTATTATGATGCGTGGGTGAATGGAAATTATACTCAAATATTTACAAATTCACTCACCTTAGTTATTGGAACTTTAATATTGAATTTGACTGTTTCGGGTCTAGCTGCTTTCAGTTTGGCAGTTTTAAACCCAAAAGGAATTCAAACAATTGTTGTTGGTTTATATCTTTTAGTTGGAATTAGTATTCCTGCACAATTATTTATTTTACCATTATTTTTAATGTGGAAAACCTTATACCTCCTAGACACAAGGATTGGTTTAATTATAATTTATAGCGCTTTAAATGCTCCATTCGCAACTTTTTTAATTCGATCATACATGTTGCAACTACCGACAGAACTTTTTGAAGCCGCTAAGCTAGATGGAGCATCCGTAATGCAATTGTTTACAAGGGTTGCTCTACCTCTTTCTTGGCCAGTTTTTTTAACAACTGCTCTTATTGTATCATTAACAGTTTGGAATGAGTTTTTATTTGCTATTACTTTTATTATTACTGATGAATACAAACCCATTTCCTCAATTTTATTTACATTTCAAAGTAGATTTGCAAATGATTATGGATTGGTAAGCGCAGCTTCCATTTTAATGGCTGCACCAATTGCTATTTTATTTATGTTTTTTCAAAGACGTTTCATTGCTGGTTTAACCAGTGGAGCAACAAAAGGTTAGTTCAATGGGAGGAAGATGGAACTTAATAAAGAATATCAGGAGAAAGTCTATTCAGGAGTTTTAGGTAAAATTATAGGTGTCTATCTTGGCAGACCTTTTGAGGGTTGGTGGTATGATAGAATTATAAAGGAATTAGGGCCAATTAATTATTATGTAAATGATAAGTTAAATATGCCTATTCAAATCACAGATGATGACTTAACTGGAACATTTAGATTTATAAACGCCTTAAAAGATTTTAAATATGATAAAAATATTTCTTCCAAGCAAATCGGTCAAACATGGTTAAATTATTGTTTAGAAAACCAGGCTGTTTTATGGTGGGGTGGTAAAGGTACATCATCAGAAGATACTGCTTATCAAAATTTAAAACAGGGTATTGATGCTCCTGATAGTGGATCTATTAAAACAAATGGTAAAATTGTTGCTGAACAAATAGGTGCTCAGATCTTTATTGATGGTTGGGGATTAGTTTCACCAGGTGATCCAGATCAAGCAGCTGATTTTGCAAAAAAAGCAGGTAGTGTTAGTCACGATGGTGAGTCAGTATACGCAGCTCAAGTTGTTGCTGCAATGGAGGCCATGGCTTTTATAGAAAAGGACACAAAAAAAATTATTGAGCATTGCAAAAAATATATTCCAAAAGATTCAACAATTTTTAAACTTATATCTGACATTCAAGACTGGAGCTCAGGTAATTTAGATTGGGAGCAAGCAAGAGAAAAAATAGATAATTTTTATGGATATGAAAAATTCATAGGCGGTGTTCACATTGTCCCAAATCATGCATTAATTATTTTAGCATTATTATTTGGCGATGATAATTTTCAAAAATCCTTAATGATTGTTAATACTTCAGGATGGGATACAGATTGTAATTCTGGAAATGTAGGATGTTTTCTTGGAATTAAAAATGGACTTGAAAGTATAAAAGATGGTCCTGATTATATTACTCCTGTTAATGATACTATTTATCTTCCAACTAGTAATGGAGCTGAAACAATGACTGATGCTCTTAGAGAAAGTCAAAATATTGTAAATATTACAAGACGGATTAACGGTTTGGAAAATAATTTAATAAAAGATAATGCAAGATACAATTTTGAAATGCCTGACTCAACTCAGGCTTGGAAGGTTAATAAGTTAAATGATAATAATCTTAATACTAGAATTGCAAATGTTGCTTATGAATCAAATATTGGTCAAAGAGCTCTAGAAATTGACTTTTCTAATTTATCAATTGGTCATTCAAGTGTTGTGTATGTAGATACTTTTTTCCCAGATTGGTTTACTGAATTAAAAGGCGTTCAAAGGCAGAAATTTTTTCATTATGATTTTGTTGGATGTCCAATAGTTTATACTGGTCAAAAAATTAAAACTGAAATAATTTCTAAAAGTAAAAATAATATTAAAGTTACTTTATTTATAAAATATTGGGGAGAAGAAGATAAACTAAAACAAATAGATGCAGAGCAATATGAACTTTTAAATAATGAAGTAAAATCTATTGAGTGGACTGTTCCAGACACATTTTCTAATCCAATTGGACAAATTGGATTTGTTATTTCTTCAGATACAAATACTTCAGGTAAACTGTTAATTAATTATCTTGATATTGAAGGAACACCAAAAACAACTTTTAAAAGACCTGAACATATAGAAAATGCTGCAAAAAATGGATATTTTTTCAATCAAGAATTTTATGGTCAATTATGGAAAAGAGCATGGGTTAACGATATTGATAAGTGGCAATATAGATGGATGGAGTCTTTTAAAATAATTAACGGTGTGGGAAGAGGGCATATTTTACAGGGTTCATCTTCTTGGAAGGATTATTCTGTTTCTTCTAAAGTTAATTTTCCTTTAGCATCAGCTGGAGGATTAATTATAAGATCTCAAGGTGTAAAAAGGTATTATTCTTTAGAATTAACGTCAAAAAATAAATTACAGATAAATAAAATGTTCTATGAACTTGAAACGTTAAAAGAAGTAGATTTCAATTTTGAATTTTATAAAGATTATGAATTACGATTTGTAGTTAAAGGAAATAAATTATCTGGTTATGTAGATGGGAATCTTTTAATTGAGACACAAGATAAAGATAACTCATTTGAATCTGGGATGATTGGTTTTATTGCTCAAGATGGAACATTATCATCAAACGCAATTAGCATAGAATAAAATTTATTGGTTATGAAATTAGATAATATCTTTGAAAATAAAGTTTATGCTGGAGTTTTAGGAAAGATTATTGGAGTCTACTTAGGAAGACCTTTTGAAGGTTGGCCGTATGATAAAATAATCAAAGAACTTGGACCTATTTATTATTATGTAAATGATAAATTAAATGTACCTATGCATGTAACTGATGACGATCTTAATGGTACGTTTGCATTTATCAAAGCTTTTGAAGATTTTAATTTTGATAAAAATATTACTTCTGAACAAATCGGTCAAACATGGTTAAATTATTGTTTAGAAAATCAAGCTGTATTGGCATGGGCAGGAAAGGGACTACTAACTGAAGAAAGTGCATATTTAAATTTAAAGCAAGGTATTACAGCTCCTGATAGTGGATCTATAAAAATAAATGGAAAAATTATAGCTGAACAAATTGGTGCTCAAATTTTTATTGATGGTTGGGGTATGATTGCCGGAGGTGATCCTGATTTTGCATCTGATTTAGCTAAAAAAGCAGGAAGTGTTAGTCATGATGGAGAATCTGTCTATGGTGCTCAAGTTGTTGCATCAATGGAAGCAATGGCATTTATTGAAAATGATACAAGGAAAATAATTGAGCATTGTAAAAAATATATTCCTAATGATTCTATTATTTATAAATTAATATCAGATATCCAGGATTGGAGTTCTGGTAATTTAGATTGGGAACAAGCAAGATCTAAAATAGAAGAAAATTATGGATATGATAAGTACCAAGGTTTTTGCCATATTGTTCCAAATCATGCTTTGATAATTTTAGCTCTTTTGTTTGGAGATGATGATTTTCAAAAAACATTAATGATTGTTAATACTGCTGGCTGGGATACTGATTGCAACTCAGGCAATGTAGGTTGTTTTATGGGTATTAAAAATGGCATAGAAGGAATCCAGAAGGGTCCAGACTTTATTTCACCAGTAAATGACACATTATATATAACATCAGCTCGTGGCTCAGAAACAATGACTGATGCTCTTAGAGAAAGTCAAAATATAATTAACATTAGAAGAAAGTTAGATGGTCTTGAAAGTAAGGTTATAAAAAATAATGCTAGATATAATTTTGAAATGGAAACATCCACACAAGGATGGATGGTTGATAAATCAAATGATAATAATCAGAATACTCTCTTAAAAAATATCGAATATAAATCTAATATTGGAAATAGAGCACTTGAGATAAATTTTAATAATCTAACAAAAGGTATTAATAGCGAGTTACATGTAAATACTTTTTTTCCAGAAGAGTTTACAACCTTAAATGAGCAACAAGAAATGATGCTCATGGTGTACAGTTTTGTTGGGTGTCCTATAATTTATTCTGGTCAAAATATTATAACTGAAATAATTTCAAAAACAAAAAAAGATATAAAAGTTAAATTGTTTATTAAATATTATGGTGAAGGTGATAAATTAAGTAAAATAAATTCAGCTGAATATATCCTATCAGAGCATCAGACAGAAACATTAGAATGGAATGTTCCTGATACATTTTCAAACCCTATTGCGCAGATTGGAATTTCTATTTCTTCTGATGAGCAAGTATCAGGTAAAGCCTTGATGAATTATCTTCATATTTCTGGAATACCTCAAATGACATTTAGAAGACCAGATCATATTAAGGATAATCACGCTAATACCAAAAGTCACAATATTAAATCTTTAACAAATGGGATTTATATTCCCGAAGAAGATAAATATTATGGGCAATTATGGAGATTAGCTTGGGTAAATGATGTAGACAAATGGTACAGTGTAGGAAAAAATTCTTTTGGATTAATAAAAAATAATTCAAGAGGACATATTTTTACTGGCTCATCTGAATTGAAAGATTATTCTGTATCTTCAAAAATTCTGTTTCGTTTGGCATCTTCTGGAGGAGTAATTATTAGATCTCAAGGACTTCAAAGATATTACTCCTTAGAAATAACATCTACAAACAAATTACAAATTAATAAAATGGAATATGGTCTAAAAAATTTGAAAGAAGTAGATTTTAAGTTTGAGCAATTCAAAGTATACGAAGTACGTTTTGAGGCTTATGGCAAAATTTTAAAAGGTTTTATTAACAATCAATTGTTAATTGAAGTTGAGGATAAGACAAATCAGTTTGATAAAGGAATGATAGGTTATATTGTTGAAAATGGAACTATTATTAGTGAAGATATTTCTATAAATTGATAAGTTGATCATTTGGGAGAAAAATATGAATTTAGATAAAGTATTTGAAAATAAAGTTTATGCTGGTGTCCTAGGCAAGATCATTGGTGTCTATCTTGGTAGGCCTTTTGAGGGCTGGTCTTACGATCGCATAATGGAAGAACTAGGTCCAATTAATTATTACGTAAATGATAAACTTGATTTTCCTATACATGTTACAGATGATGATCTTTCTGGTACTTTTAGGTTCATTAATGCTCTGAAACATTTTAACTATGATAAAAAAATATCTGCAAAACAAATTGGTCAAACATGGCTTAACTATTGTTTAGAAAATCAAACTATTTTAGCTTGGGCTGGCAAAGGTATTTTAACTGAAGAAAGTGCATACATGAATTTAAAACAAGGAATTCATGCACCTGAAAGTGGCTCAATTGAAAGAAACGGTAAAGTGATAGCTGAACAAATTGGCGCCCAAATTTTTATTGATGGTTGGGGAATGGTTTCTCCTGGAGATCCAGAACAAGCTGTTGATTTAGCTAAAAGAGCAGGCAGTGTAAGTCATGATGGGGAATCTGTTTACGGTGCTCAAGTCGTTGCTGCAATGGAGTCTATGGCATTTATCGAAAATGATATTAAAAAAATTATTGAAGAAAGTAAAAAATTTGTACCAACTGACTCAACAATTTACAAACTCATATCAGATATCCAGGATTGGAGTTCTGGTAATTTAGATTGGGAACAAGCAAGATCTAAAATTGAAGATAAATATGGATACAGTAAATTTCCAGGAAATTGTCACATTGTACCTAATCATGCACTCATTATATTAGCATTACTATTTGGAGATGATGATTTTCAAAAATCATTAATGATAGTTAATACTGCAGGTTGGGATACAGATTGTAATTCTGGAAATGTTGGCTGTATTTTAGGAATAAAAAATGGATTAGAAGGTATCCAGAAGGGCCCAGATTATATTACCCCAGTTAATGATATAATTTATTTACCATCTGCATATGGTTCTGAAACTATGACTGATGCCTTATTGGAAAGTCAAAATATTATTAATATAACAAGAAAAATGAATGGGCTTGAAGGCAAGGTTATAAAAAATAATGCTAGATATAATTTTGAAATGGAAACATCCACTCAAGGATGGATGGTTGATAAAGCAAACGATAATAATCTAAATACTAATTTATCAAATGTAGAATACAAATCTAATAATGGTACTAGAGCACTACAAGTTAGTTTTACAGATTTGTCTTTTGGTCTTTCTAGTGAAATTTTTGTAGATAGTTTTTTCCCCGAATGGTTTACAAAATTAGAAGGTTATCAGGTACAAAGATATTTTCATTATGATTATGTTGCTTGCCCCCTTGTTTATACAGGTCAAAATATAAAAACTGAGATTGTTTCAAAATCTGAAAAAGATTTAAGAATTAATTTGTTCATAAAATATTGGGGCGAGGGTGATAAATTAATTAAAATCTCTTCTGAGGATCATACTATCAAAGCTAATGAAAATAATGTTATAGAGTGGAATGTTCCTGACACATTCTCTAATCCAATTGGTCAAATGGGAATAAGTATAAATTCTGATGATAATGTTACAGGTAAATTATTAATTAATTATTTAAATATTTCTGGTTCTCCTAAAATGACATTCAGAAGACCAGATCATATAGATGAATTTAAAAGAGGTATTTTTTATAAAGAAGAAGTTTACGGTCAATTATGGAAAAGAGCTTGGGTAAATGATGTAGATAAATGGCAATACCGTCATAACGAGTCGTTTAAAGTTGTTAGAGGTATCGGCCGTGGTCATATAATGACTGGAAGTGAAACATGGAAAGATTATTCAATTTCAGCAAAAATTTCTATTCCTCTTGCATCTGCTGGAGGTTTGATACTTAGATCACAAGGACTTAAAAGGTATTATTCTCTTGAGCTTACAAAAGAAAATAAACTTAAAATTAATAAAATGGAGTACGACCTGAAAACTCTTAAAGAAATTGATTTTGATCTCGAATTCTTTAAAGACTATGAATTGAAATTTAAGGTTGATGGTAATAAATTACAAGGTTTTGTTGATAATAAACTATTAATTGAAGTTGAAGATAAATCGAACCCATATGAAGAGGGAATGATTGGTTTTTTAACTGAAAATGGTGCCATTCAGAGTGATTCAATATCAATTGAGTAAAAAGACAAAGAGGAGGAATGATGAAACTAGATAAAGTTTATGAGGAAAAAGTATATGCAGGTGTGCTTGGTAAATTAATAGGTGTTTATCTAGGACGTCCTTTTGAGCAATGGACTCACGAAAGAATAATAGAAGAGCTAGGTCAGATTAATTATTATGTAAATGAAAAATTAAATGTCCCTTTGGTTGTAACTGATGACGATATAACTGGCACCTTTACTTTTTTAAGAGCTTTAAGAGAAAATAATTTTGATCCTAATATAACTGCAAAACAAATAGGTCAAAGTTGGTTAAACAATCTCATAGAAAATAAAACTGTTTTGTGGTGGGGAGGTAGAGGTCACTCAGCTGAAGATACAGCATTTCAAAATCTTAAAGATGGTATTCATGCACCAATGAGTGGATCTATTGAAACAAATGGTGAAGTTATTGCACAACAAATAGGCGCTCAAATATTTATTGATGGTTGGGCTTTAGTAGCTCCGGGTGATCCAGAAAAAGCAGTTGAACTAGCAAAAAAAGCAGCAAGTGTAAGTCATGATGGAGAAGCAATTTATGGAGCGCAAATGGTTGCCGCTATGGAGTCATTAGCTTTTATCGAAAAAGATATTAATAAAATAATTAATGAAAGTAAAAAATATATTCCCAATACATCTGAGATTTATAAAGTAATTGGAGAACTTCAAAATATACGATCTGGAAATAGCGATTGGATGCAAGCTCGACAATTCTTAGCAGAAAACTATGATTATGATAAATATTTAGGTGAGTGTCATATGATACCTAATCATGCTATAATTATCCTTTCTTTGTTGTTTGGTGATGACGATCTTCAAAAGACATTAATGATTGTTAACACTGCAGGTCGTGACACAGATTGTAATTCTGGGAATGTAGGTTGCTTAATGGGTATTAAAAATGGATTGGAGGGTTTAAATAAAGGACCTGACTATCTATCCCCAATCCAAGATAGAATGTATTGCCCAACTGCCAATGGTGGTGAGACTCAAACAGATGCTTTAACCGAAGCTTATAAAGTTATTAATACTGCTAAAAGAATGAATAATGAAAATATTATTCAGCCTAAAAATGGATCAAGATTTCACTTTGAGATGCCTGGCTCAGTTCAAGGTTGGAGAGCTAATTATAAAGAAAATAAAAATATCTCTACTCATGTTCAGAACATAAAATTTGATAGTAAAATAGGTAACAGAGGACTTGAAATTAAATTTGATCGAGTTGCTCCTGGTGTTATCTCTGAGGCATTAGTTGATATTTTTTTTCCTCAAGAATTACATGAATTAACAGGGCGTGCTAGAGAAAGATTTTTTCAAAGTTATAATTTTATTTCATGTCCATTATTATATTCTGGTCAAACAATTGAATCGGAAATAAGCTTTATTTCTAACTCAGATAAACCAATCAATGTGAAATGTTTTATAAATATTTTTGGAAAAGATGATGAATATGAAAGAATGAATTCAGAGGAAATCATCATTTATCCTGGTAAATCACATAACTTAAAATGGAAAATTCCATCAACAGAAGGTAATCCTATAACTCAAGTAGGCTTTTCTATTGAATCAGAAGAAACAAATTCAGGAAGTTTGATAATAAACCATTTAGATTTTACTGGAGAGCCAAATTGTTCATTTTATAAGCCCAAGCATATTGGAGATCATAAAAGAGGTGTCGTTAAATCAAAAGCAATAATGTGGAAATCTAGCTGGGTAAATGCAGTAGATAAGTGGGAAGTTGGTGCTCGAACTTTTAGAATCACAAAAGATAGTGGTAGAGGTATCATTATTACCGGTAATGAAGCATGGAAAAATTATACTGTTAGTGCTGAGATAGCAGTTCAAAGATTAACTACAGGTGGTCTTGCTGTAAGAGTTCAGGGATTGAATAGATATTATGGATTAGTAATTAATTCATCAAATAAACTTCAATTAATAAAAGTAATAAATGATGTTGAGATTTTAAAAGAAATGGATTTTAATTTAGAGTATTTTAAAAACTATAATCTGTCTCTTAAAATATTAAATAATAATTTATCAGCATATTTAGAAAACGAATTAGTTTTGGAATATGAAGACAAAAAAAATGTACTTGAGTCAGGAGCTATAGGATTAGTTATTGAAGATGGAACATTAGTTACTGATGAAATAATTGTAAAATAAAAATGAAATATAGAAAATTTGGATTATTAGATTGGAATGTATCCGAAATCGGATTAGGTTGCTGGCAAATAGGAGCTGACTGGGGAGAGGTTAGTGAAGATAAAGCTAAAGAAGTATTAAAATCATCTTTTGAAAATGGTGTTAATTTTTTTGATACTGCTGATGTCTATGGCATGGGTAGAAGTGAAAAATTTGTGGGTGAATTCATTAAATCAGTATCTGAAAGAATTTATGTGGCAACAAAAGCTGGAAGACAAATCAATCCTCATGTTGCCGAGGGATACTATGATAAAACTTTAATGGAGTCTTATGTGGATCAATCTTTATCAAATCTTAATGTTGAAACAATTGATCTATTACAAATGCACTGTCCACCTACTGAAGTTTATTCATCTGGAAATACATTTGAAATGCTAGATTATTTAGTAAGTAAAGGAAAAATACAAAACTATGGTTTTAGTGTTCAGACTGTAGATGAAGCTTTAGAATGTATAAAATTTCCCAATACAAAATCTATTCAAGTTATTTTTAATATGTTTAGGCAAAAACCTGCTGAAAAATTATTTCAAATTGCAAAAGAAAAAAATATTGCCATAATTGTACGAGTTCCACTTGCGAGCGGATTGTTGACAGGTAAGTTTACTAAAGAATCTTCATTTGCACCGGATGATCATCGTAATTACAATATCAATGGAGATGCTTTTGATGTTGGTGAAACCTTCTCAGGTGTTAATTATAACAAAGCTTTAGAAGCTGTAGATGATTTGAAAAAGATTATACCACCAGGAATAACTTTATCTCAATTATCACTTAGATGGATTTTAATGCATGATGCTGTCAGTGTAGTAATTCCAGGCGCAAAAAATAAAGATCATGTAAATTTAAATACCTCTTCTTCAGATGCCAATGAAATTTCATCTTTAATGAGTGAAATTCAAAATATTTATACAAAATATTTTTTTGATGATGTTCATCACCGTTGGTAAAGTACCTTGTGTTAGAAGAAGATAAAATAATATTTAAAAGAGCTACTTTTGCATCGGTAATAACATCTGCTTATCCCATGATAGTTGTGGGTTGTTATTTTGGAATAACCCCATGGAATATGAATAGGCTTTCAATTGATGAAACCGATTTAAGTTATGCTATTTTACTTTTTGGAATATTTTTTATTATTTCTAATCAAATAGCTGGAAGAATATTAGTTCCAAAATTTGGGACAAAGTTAGTTATGAGTTTAGCTTTTCCTATTGTTGCTTTTTCTACTTTTTTATCAATTATTTCTCCAACATATTTCTATTTCTTATTATCTGCTATTCCAACAGGAATTGGATGGGGTGCATCAGGGCCAATAGGGGGTATACATTCACAATTAATTGAACAAAGATTCAAAAAAATTATTACTCCTTATTACGCAATGGGTTTTAGCTTAGGTATTCTTATAGGTGGAGGATTAGCAGGTTTAATAATGAAAAATGAATATGAGCCATATATTTCTTTTATTTTTTTAGCTTTCTTTTCCATATTAGCATCATTTACCGTATATTATTTGGGCTTACCAAGAAATATGGACTTTAAAGGTGAGGCTGAAAAATTCAAAATACCTGAAGGTAATATTCTTTTATTTGGGCTGCTTTTATTTTTTGTCTTTGGCTCAGGCGGTATAATAATGGATTGGTCAACATTATGGTTGAACAAAGACTTGGGCGCACCATTACATTTAGCAAGTACAGGATTGATATTTTTGAGTATTGGATCAATTTTTGCTAATTTACTTTCCAATACCTTAATAGATATTTTTACTGAAAAGGTTGTTGGTTGTTATTTTATTATGATTGGCGCTATAATTATGTTTATAGTTTTACTTACCAATAATTTTTACATTATTTTAGTAATGTTTGGTATTTATGGTTTTTCTTCAGCAAATTTTGTACCAATAATCATTAGGCAAGCAGTTAAACAATCCAATGAAAGTATACCGATGACTGTAACAAATCTTATTACTATTGGATTATCTTCTACAATGATAATGCCCGCAGGAATTGGTTTTATAGCAGAAACATTTTCACTTACACTAAATATGTATTTATTATCTTTTATAGTATTTACTTGTGGGGTAATTTTTTTATTTAAATATAAATAAATTAATGAATAATTTAAAAATTTCTCAAGTTCAATTTACTGCAAGTCAAATACCTAATTTGAATTCTAAATTTCTAGAGAAATATTTTAATAAAGCATTAAAATCTAAACCTCATTTAATTTGCACACCAGAATGTTCAAACATCATTACCAATGATAAAAATTATTTAAAACAAAATGCACCATATCAAAATACATGCCCAGTTTTAAAAATGGCTAAAAACTTTGCAAAGAAAAATAAGGTTAATATAAATCTTGGATCTTTGCTTTTAAAAGTAAAAAATCAATCTAAACTAGTCAATAGATCTTTTTTTATTGATGATCATGGAATAATCAAAAAAATATATGATAAAATTCATATGTTTGATGCTCAAATTAATAACAAAGAAACACATCAAGAGTCATCTTTGTTTCAAGCTGGTAATAAAATAACATATACAAAAATTAATAATATTAAATTAGGAATGACAATTTGTTATGATTTACGATTTCCTTCTTTGTACAGGAAACTTGCTAAAAAAGATTGTTCAATTGTTTTAGTTCCAGCTGCCTTTACTAGACCTACGGGAAAAGACCACTGGGAAATTTTGAATCGGTCAAGAGCAATAGAAAATAATGTATTTATTGTTGCAACAGGTATGTGTGGAAATCATCATATGCAAAGAAAAACTTATGGATATTCTCTTTTAGTTGATCCATGGGGGAAGATCGTAAATAGTACTAAAGATAAACCTTCAATTCTTAACTCAACTATAAAAATTATGGAGGTAAAAAAAATTAGAAAAAAAATTCCTTCACTTCAATATGAATAATTTTAAATTTCTAGTTTCAGGTGTTGGAAATATAAATAAAACAAGAAAATACTATGACGATTGGTCAGAAAATTATGATGCAACACTTAAGTTATGGAATTATCAAGCTCCTAAAAAAAGTATAAAATTTCTAAAAGAAACAATTAATATTAATCCACAAAAAATCTTAGATTTAGCATGTGGTACCGGTTTATTTGGTACTGAGTTAAAAAAAATTTATCCAAAAAGCCAAATCTATGGCTCTGATATTTCCAACAAAAGTTTAAAAATTACATCAGGCAAAAAAATTTATAAAAAATTACAAATAAAAAACTTTGAACAATTACATCATTATAAATTAAAATTTGATCTTATTTCTCTGATTGGTTCTATGACTTATTGTAAAAACTTTGACAAACTTTTTGCTAATATTAATAAAAATATTAAAGAAAAAGGTTTTGTAATATTTTCACATAGAACTGATTTATGGAAACAACAGGATTTTTTAAGAATTTTGAAAAAACATCAAAAAACATTGAAAATTATTAAAATTTCTAGACCTTTAAATTATTTACCTTTGAATAATGATTTTAAAAACAAAATAAAAATCAAAATTGTTTTGTTACAAAAATATTAAAAATTAAAGCTAATTAATTAAAAATTTGAGCCAAAATAGAGAATCGGGTATTTATAAATTAGGTTTATTTTCTATCCATAAACCAAGAATGAAAAGAAGGGATATTCGCCGTGTCCCTTCTTTTTTATACACTAGTTAAATTTGATTTGGCTATCAATTAATATTATTTCTTTGAGTTAAAATTATCCATTTTTTTGAGTGTCTTCTCACTAACATGATGTTCTATTCCTTCTGCATCTTCAGAGGCTGTATTCTTATCTAATCCAAGATTTCGTAAAAAATTATAAACTATATTATGCCTCTTTTTTGATTCACTTGCTATTTTTTGACCCTTATAAGTTAAAAAAATAGACCGATAAGGTTCTCTTTTTATATAACCTTGGGAATGTAATCTTTGTATTGTTTTATTGGCTGTAGCTTGAGCTATACCTAATTTTTCAGCAATATCAACGATACGGGCTTCTCCTTTTGAATTCAAGAGTTCTGCAACGAGTTCTAAATAATCTTCTGTATTTTCTGTTCTATGAGCATTTCTGACTTTCCTGAAAGACATTATTATTTTTAACATAAAAATTGAAAAAATTTAATAGAAAATGTAGCCATAGCTATATTTATTAGCTATATACACACTTTATGAACGCGTTAATTAATGCCATTAATGAAAAAACCAAAATCATTCTTGAGAATGATGGAAGGTTATTAAAAAAATCCTTTTTTGGCCTTTTACTTCTTTCTCTTGTTTTTCAAGGAGGAGAATTCGGGGAAGTTATACGAGCATCAATGATTGATGCCTATATCCAAGTATCTGTTTTTGTTGGATTTACTCTTTTTGTCTTCATTGGGCTCGATAGTCTAACTAAATTTGATGTAAAGACTTTTCTATCTAAAACCCAAAAGCTCCACGTTGGTATAGCAGCATTCTTAGGTGCAATACCAGGATGTGGGGGAGCAATAATAGTTGTTACTCAATACATTCAAGGTCGTATATCCTTCGGTTCTTTGGTTGCTGTACTCACAGCAACAATGGGAGATGCAGCTTTTTTAATACTTGCTATTGAGCCCACAACTGGACTTTTAATATTTGGTATTGGAATTATTGTTGGATCAATATCTGGTTATATAATAGATTTTATCCATGGCACAAATTTTATGTCAGCTGAAACAAAAATTAAAGTTGAATTTGAAAAAATAAATAAAACATTTGTATCCAATTTCAATTTTTTTTGGCTTTTTTTATTTATTCCTGGTTTTGTTTTAGGCATTTTAGTAGCATTCCAAATTGAATTTGAATCTGCTTCTTATAATACATTTTTAGTTTTCATTGCATCTGCTGGAGCAATACTTTCAATATTCATGTGGTCATTAAATCCTTTAAGTGATTTTCAATGCTCAACTGATAAGAGTAGAGGATTTTTATCAAGAGTAGTAGACACAACCAATTTTGTGACTACCTGGGTAATTAGTGGATTTCTCGTCTTTGAAATTTTTATGTATTTTACAAGCTTGGATTTAAAAATATTTTTTGATTTATGGCTTCCATTTGTTCCTTTAGTAGCAATCCTTTTTGGTTTTTTACCTGGTTGCGGACCACAAGTTGTCGTAGCAACTTTTTATTTAAATGGCTATATCCCTCTTTCCGCGGAACTAGGAAATGCCATTTCAAATGATGGTGATGCCTTATTTCCTGCAATAGCTCTAGCACCAAAAGCTGCAATTTTAGCGACTCTTTATAGTGCAATACCTGCATTAGTTGTTGCCTACGGATATTTTTATCTATTCGAGTAAAAAATTGAAGAAAAATTTACCATCTAAAATTTGTATAGTTTGTAATAAACCATTCACTTGGAGAAAAAAATGGGAAAGAGATTGGGAAAATGTTTTATATTGTTCTAAGAAATGTTCTAAAAATGCTTTAAACAAAAAAAAGTAATAGATAATCATATTTGTGACAGAAAAATTAAATAAAGAAAAAAATATAAATCATCAAAAAGATGACTCAAAAAAAGATTCTCGTTTAACAAGACTAAAAAGGTTAGAAAAAAAACTGAAATCAAATATTTTAAAAAGAAAAAAAGCTATTAACAAAAATGGATAAATTAATAATAAAAGGAGGTTCTGAAATTTCTGGCTCAGTTAATGTTCACGGTTCAAAAAATTCTGCACTACCGATTATAGTATCTTCTTTATTATCTAAAAAAACTTTAAAACTCTCAAATGTACCTAATGTGGTTGATGTTCTAAATTTAATAAAATTACTGAAAAATTATGGTGTAAAAATTGAACACAAAAAAAATAAATTAAAAATAAATCCATCAAAAATTAAGAATCTATCAGCAGATTATGATGTTGTGCGAAAAATGAGAGCCTCTATATTGATTCTAGGTCCATTACTTTCTCGATTTGGTGAGGCTAGAATATCTTTACCAGGAGGATGTGCCATTGGAACTAGGCCAATAGATATACATCTTGCTGGTTTATCAAAATTGGGAGCTAATTTTGAAATTCAAAATGGTTTTGTTGTTGGCAGTGTTAAATCACAATTAATTGGAAATAAAATTAAATTACCATTTCCAAGTGTAGGAGCAACTGAAAATATACTAATGGCCTCAGTATTGGCAAAAGGTGAAACTAAAATTTCTAATGCTGCAAGAGAACCAGAAATAGAAGATTTGTCAAAATGTCTTATAAAAATGGGTGCAAAAATAGAAGGTCATGGAACAAAAACTATTCTTGTACAAGGTGTAACAAATTTAAAAAAAGCAGAGCATGAGATAATTGCTGATAGAATTGTAGCTGGCACATATATAATTGCAGCTTTGATGTTAAATTCAGCTTTAGAAATAAATAACTTTAATACTATTTATTTAAAATCCTTAATTGATATTTTAAAAAAAATGGGTGCAAAATTAAAAGTAAGTAAAAATTCGATAAAAGTCTCTAAAGGATCAAAACTAAAATATATCAGTCTTTCAACTAGTCCATATCCAGGTTTCCCCACCGATTTACAAGCTCAGTTAATGTCTCTTATGTGTATCTCCGATGGGAAGTCAAAAATTAAAGAAACAATTTTTGAAAATAGATTCATGCATGTTCCTGAACTGAATCGATTAGGTGCGAATATTACAGTAGAAAAAGATACCGCTACAATAATAGGCAATCAAACATTTAAAGGAGCGCAGGTAATGGCTAGTGATTTACGAGCTAGTATAAGTTTAGTGTTAGCTGCTATGAATGCGAATGGTCAAACGACACTAAATCGTGTCTATCATCTTGATAGAGGCTATGAAAATATTGAAAAAACATTAGGTAGTTTGGGAGTAAAAATAAAAAGACAGAAAAACTAACTTTTTCTAGTTTTTTCTTTGATCACAATATAAAAGCCTGCAATTTATGAGCAAAATAGTTATTGCATTACCAAGAGGCAGAATAACAAAAGAATGTAAAAACTTGTTACTTAAAACAAGTTTTGCCCCTGATCCTCTACTATTTGATAAAGATACAAGAAAGTTAACGTTCAAATCAAAAAAAAGAAACATTGAGTATATTAAAGTAAGAGCCTTTGATGCATGTACATTTGTTGCATTTGGAGCTGCACAAATAGGAATAGCTGGTGAAGATGTAATTAATGAATTTGATTACTCAGAAATATATGCTCCACTCGATTTAAATATTGGTCATTGTCGAATTTCTGTAGCTGCTCTGAAATCTTTATTAAAAAAAGAGGATCCAGAAACCTGGAGTAATATAAGAATTGCCACTAAATACCCAAATATTACTAAAAAATTTTTTTATAATAGGGGTATCCAAGTTGAAATTATAAAATTAAGTGGCTCAATGGAATTAGCTCCTTCTTTAAATATGTGTAGGAGAATTGTAGATTTAGTTTCTACAGGAAAAACATTGAAAGAAAATGGTTTGACTGAAATTGAAGAAATAATGAAAATTCAATCTAAATTAATTGTCAATAGATCAGCTTATAAGACAAATATGAATGAGGTTTCAAAAATTATTTCTGAAATAGGTACTTTTGTAAAATGAAAATAATTAAATTTAACAAAAATTTTTATAACCAACTTGAAACAATAATTGAAAAAAGAAATGCATTATCAAGTAAATCAATTCAAGTTGATGTAAAAAAAATTATTAATGATGTAAAAAAAAATGGTGATAAATCTCTTATTAAATACGCTGCAAAATTTGATAAAGTTAAAATTAGTAAAAATGATCTTAGTTTAGATTCATCTAAAATAAAAATACAAACTAAAGTTGAGCCACACATATTTAATAGTTTTAAAAAAGCAATAAAAAATATTTCATCTTTTCATAAACAGCAATTACCTAAAAATATTATCTATACTAATAATGGTGCAAAATTGAAATCTGTATGGAGCCCCATTGATTCAGTTGGCTTGTACGTACCTGGAGGAAGGGCTTTTTATCCTTCTTCTTTAATTATGAACGCAATACCGGCAATCATAGCTGGAGTAAAAAGAATAGTTTGTATAACACCACCAACTAAATCAATTAATCCATATTTTATAAAATTAATTAAGGAATTAGGTATTAAAGAAACATATTTTGTAGGAGGGGCTCAAGCTATCAGTGCGCTAACGTTTGGCACTCAAACTATTAAGCCAGTAAATAAAATATTTGGACCTGGGAATGCTTACGTAGCAGAAGCAAAAAAACAATTGTATGGAAAAGTAGGTATAGATTTACTAGCAGGACCATCTGAAATAATAGTGGTTGCGAACAATGATAATAACCCAGATTGGGTAGCTTCAGATCTAATAGCTCAAGCAGAACATGATGAAAATGCACAATCAATTTTAATCACGGATAATAAAGATTTTGCAACTAAAGTCTTAAGTTCAATTAAAAAAATTAAAAAAGATTTATCAAAAAAGAAAATAATTGAAAAAAGTTTAAATAATAATGGAATTATTGCTTTGGTCGATAATATAGAACTTGCTTCAGAAATTATAAATTTTATTGCACCAGAACATTTACATATTCATATTTCTAATAATAAAAAATTATTACCAAAGATAAATAATGCTGGTGGTATATTTTTAGGTGAATATTCTGTTGAAGCTTTTGGTGATTATATTGTAGGAACTAACCATGTATTACCTACATCAGGAGCGGCAAAATTTTCATCAGGTCTAGGTGTTTTAGATTTTATGAAAAGAAGTTCCGTAGTTGAGATGAATAAAAAATCTTTTAACATTCTTTCAAAAGATACGCAAAAAATGTCAGGACTTGAAGGTTTAGATGGACATAAATTATCAGTTAAAATTAGACAAAAGAAATAATATTTACTATAAGCTTATAAAAATATGCCAAAAGAAGGATCGATTGAATTTCAAGGAGTTGTATTAGAACTACTTCCAAATGCAATGTTTAAAGTAAAATTAGAAAATGATCATGAAATCTTAGCTCATTCGTCAGGAAAAATGAGAAAAAATAGAATTAGAGTATTAGCCGGTGATAAAGTTACAGTAGAAATGACACCATATGATTTAACTAAGGGCAGAATTACTTTTAGATGGAAGTAAGAAAATCAAAAAAAAATAATATTATTTCTTTAAAAAAAAAATCTAAATGCCCAACATGTAAAAAGGTTTCTAAGGAACCATTTATACCTTTTTGTTCAAAAAAATGTGCTAGTATTGATTTGATGAAATGGCTCACTGATGAGCATGGGCTGCAAATAAAATCTGATTAATTTTCTATTTTTAATTGAATTTAATTATAAATACTTTATCTGATGTCTTGTGCCCAGGTAGCTCAGTTGGTAGAGCAGAGGACTGAAAATCCTCGTGTCGGTGGTTCGATTCCGCCCTTGGGCACCACTTTTTTTTACTTTTTTTTGAAGGTGACTCTTTTGCTTTTGCAAAGATAAACAACACAGCTTTTATTAGAGAAAAGGTTAAGTTTTGTTAATTATCGGTTAATTAATAAGGTCGTAAATATCACCTTTTATAACCCTCGAAATATTTTGTTTTATTTACACTATTTAATATTTCAATTCTTCAAAATTTAGACTCTTGCAAAATTTGTGTTAAAGTATTCTAATATGGACAAAAAAATTTTAGTTTTTTCAAATGGTGAAAAAATTGGAGATGGAATAATAAAATTACAACTTCTTCATGAAATTAAAACAAGACTTCCAGACTATAAATTATATTGGCTTACTAATAAGGGTAAAACTGTTTATTCAACCACTCTTAAATTCATTGCAAGTAATTATATTGATGAGATTCTTGATCAAGCAGATCTTAGTCCATTTTTTTGGAATAAAATATCAAAAAAATATAAATTAGAAAATGATTTTTTTGATTATATTTTAGATACACAAAAATCAGTAATAAGAACTATAGCATTAAAAAGAATCAAGCACAAAAATTTTATTTCTGGATCAGCTAATGGTTTTTTTTCTTCTAAAAAAATTAAAAGTAATAAGAAAAGAAAATATTATTTAAACTATATTTTAGATTTATTAGATATAATAGTTATTAAAAAAAATAGAAATGATTTTAAAATTCCAATAAGTGAAAATCTCGAAGGAGTAATAAGTAATATTTTATTAAAACATAAAAGCTATGTAGGAATTGCACCTGGTGCTGGAGAAAAGAATAAGATTTGGCCATTAGAAAAATTCATTGAGTTATGTAACTATCTACAAGAAAATAATAAGACTATAGTTTTTTTTATTGGACCTGATGAACTACATTTAAAAGAAAAATTAAAAAATCTCTATCCTAATTCCATATTTATTGAGGATCATATTACTGGATATCAAAATATAGAAATTATTATGGCTACCACCAAATATTTACAATTAGCCATATCGAACGATAGTGGTGTTAGTCATATGTTGTCCACTGGATATTGCCCATTAATCAAACTCTTTGGTCCAAAAGATTCTACAAAATTTACTTCTGAAAATCCAAATCTATTTTCTATATCTTCAAGTGATTTTAACTCTAAAAATATCAATAAAATACCTGTATCTAGAGTGATTGAAGAAATAGAAAAAGTTCTGATTTAAAATTTCATATATTAGAAGGTAGACAAGTATATTTTTCATCATTACTTGTTTACTTTTATATGTTTAAATTTGATAAGCTTGTATTTGGAGATGCAGGGTGGGGCGATGAATTTCTTATTGCAACACTCATGACTCTACTAGTAAGCATTTTATCAATGGGGTTGGGTCTTTTTTTAGCAATTATTACAGTTTGGGCAAAGATAATACAAAACAGAATAACAAGATTTATTGGAAATTTTTATACAACAGTAATCAGAGGTGTTCCTGAATTATTAGTTATTTATCTAATTTTCTTTGGTGGCAATGCTGTTGTTATGAGTATAGCTAAAGTATTTGGATATAATAAATATATAGAATTAAACGCACTTACAATTGCGACAATAGCCATTGCAGTAATATCAGCTACATATTCCAGTGAAGTTTTAAGAGCTTCTTATTTGGCTATATCTAAGGGTCAAATAGAAGCTGCAAAAGCACTGGGTATGAATAAATTTAGTATTTTTTTTAAAGTTATTTCGCCTCAGGTTATAAGACATGCTTTACCGGGAATAGGGAATGTATGGCAAATAACTCTTAAAGATACTTCCCTCATTTCCGTAACTGGTCTTGTTGAAATTATGCGTCAATCTAGAATATCTTCTAACGTTGAGCATTCACCTTTAACTTTCTTAATAACAGCCGCAATATTGTATTTATGTTTAACAACAATCTCTGGCAGAGTTTTTAAAACGTTAGAAGTAAATTATTCAAAAGGATTTTCGACATGATTGAATTTTTAAATAGTATTCAAAATTCTCTAATTTATAAAAATTTCTTTTTGGTCCTATCTGGCTTAGATAATACAATTTTATTATTATTAATTTCATTACCAGTTGGTTTTGTTTTAGCATTATTATTTGCTCTAGGAAGAGTTTCTAAAATTGCATTATTATCAAGAACAATTGCTAGTTATATTTTTGTCATTAGAGGAACCCCTTTACTTGTTCAAATATATTTAATTTATTTTGGTTTAGGTTCAGTAAAATTTATTCGAGAAAGTTTTTTATGGTACGCATTGAAAGAACCTTTTTGGTGCGGAGTAATAGCACTTACAATTAATACTGTTGCATATGGAGCAGAAATTTTTCGAGGTGGTATTCAATCAATTGAGAAAAGTCAGGTTGAATCAGGCTTATCTCTTGGGTTTGGAAAATTTTTACTTTTAAGAAAAATTATTCTACCTATAGCTATACGAAAAGTTCTACCTTCTTACGGTAATGAATTAATACTAATGGTTAAAGCAACCTCTTTAGTTAGTCTGACAACCTACATGGAAATGACAGGTATTGCTAGAAAGATAATGGCTAAAACATTTGCACCTGTTGAAGCATTTATTGCTGCAGGAATTCTTTATCTTTTTTTAAATTTTCTAATGGTTCAATTTGTTAAATATTTAGAATGGAAATATAATCCACACTTAAGATTAAATAATTAATTTCTAAATTTTTTATGACAAGTGCTGCAATTTGCAGCCATTGCTTTAATAGCATCACTTATCATCTCTTTATCTTCTAATTCTATACTTAAAGATATCATTTCGATATCATCTACAAAGTTTTGGTTATATTCATTAAATGTCTCAGGATCACTCCAAATATTATCACTAGCTCCTACTGCTTGACTATTTTCAGGATAAAAATCTTTAAATTCAGATGCTGAGTGAAGAAGAGTTGCATTAAGCTCTAACATTTCCTCATATTGATCTGAATTTGATAATCTGTAAAGTTTCGATGATGTGCTTTTAATTTTTTGCATTATTGCCATTCTTTCGTTAACAATCTTTTCTAACGATTTGTCCTCTAAAGTTACTTTGTGAGCTAGAACATATAAAGGAATGAATGAAATTAAAGTACTAATTGCTATTTTAAAGAATATACCCATTTTTTGTTATTATATTATACAAGTAATTATGTCCTAATTTTGCATATTCAAGAGGGTTTGCTTTTTTAGGATCCTGCTCAGCTTCAATAATTAACCATTCCTGATATTTTGCCTCATATAGTATCTTAATTAATGGATCGTAATCGATGCAACCATCTCCTGGAACAGTGAAAACACCATCTAAAAAAGACTCTCTAAAACTTAAGTCATCTTTAATAGATTTTAAAAAAACATCTTTTCTAATATCTTTACAATGAACATGGTTAATTCGAGAAATATAATTTTTTAATACTCTTTCGTAATTTGCTTCAGCAAACATTAAGTGTCCAGTATCGTAAAGCAAAAATGTATTTTGATTTGTCATATCCATAAATCGATCTACATCTTCCTCGGACTGTATAATAGTTCCCATATGCTCATGATACGACATTGGCATTCCTTCACCCATCAGCATATCAGATAATTCACTGATTTTTTTGCAATAGCTATCCCATTCATCTTTTTCAAGTATTGGTCTTTTACTAAGAGCTTTTGATTGATCGCCTTGGATTGAACCAGATACATCAGCAAAAACAAAAACATCCGCATTAATTAACTTTAATAAATTTAAATGATCTTGGAGTGCTATCCATTCTTCTTTTACACTTCTTTCTCTTAGCATTGCGCCATACCAACCACCTGGCATTTTTAAATTAAATTTTTCTAAAAGATATTTTGTTATTCCAGGATTTCTGGGAAATTTTCCACCTAATTCAATACCTGAAAATCCAGATGTGCTTGCATCCTCTAAACATTTTTCAATAGGAGTGTCACCTCCTAGTTCTGGCATATCATCATTGCTCCAGGCAATAGGCGCGATACCAAGTTTAATTTTCATGAAGTTTTACATATTTCATGATAGATGAAAAATAAAGATAAATATGAACATATTATTAGTCGATGGAAATGAAAAAGAAGCTTCTGATCGATATATAAAATTGGGTATGGATACTCAATTTCAAGTATATGAAAAAATTTTAAAAAAATATTCTAGTTCAACTATCAATATTACAACAATTCATCCTGCTGTTCATAATAATTATCTTCCTTTAGGAATAAGTCTTGACGATTTCGAAGCGGTTGCTTGGACAGGAAGCTTACTTAATATATATAACATGACAAAATCCATAACTAATCAAATAGATTTAGCTAAAGAATTATTTAAAAAAAAGAATAAAATATTTGGTAGTTGTTGGGGGCTTCAGGTTTTAGTAACTGCCGCAGGAGGTAAAGTAAGAAAAAATCCAAATGGTCTTGAAGCAGTTTTAGCTAAAAATATTACATTAAATCAAGATGGTGAAATTCATCCCATGTATAAAAACAAAAAAAAATCATTTAATGCACTCTGTTGGCATTATGATGAAGCAGAAAAGCTTCCAAAAGAGACTAAGGTACTAGCCTCAAATAAGATCAGTCAATTCCAATCTATAAGTTTTGAAGTAAATCAATCAAGTGTTTGGGCAGTGCAATACCATCCAGAATTTAATTCAAAATGGATGGCCGGACTTATGGAAATGAGAAAAGATATTTTGTTGGAACAAAAAGTATATGAAAATTTATCAGAATTTGAAAACGAAAAAATGATTTTACAAAACCCTGATAATCTTGAGAAAAAAGAATTACATATATATGATGATGTAGTTGATGAAGAAATCCATTCTTTAGAACTTTCAAATTGGTTAAATCTTAATAAAAATTATTGACTACATTTATAATTGATTTCCATTTACTAATACTAGAAGTTGAAATGGATTTTTTAATTTTTGCTTTTACTGTTTTATCTTTTTTCCAAAGTTTACTTATTTGGCTTGTATTTTTTAAATATCCAGATTGAATTGCTGCAAGATATGCTGCGCCAAGTGAAGTAGTCTCAACATTACTTGGTCTAATAATTTTAATTTGAGAAATATTTGCTAAACTTTGTAGAAAGCTATTATTTTTAACCATACCCCCATCAACTCTTATTTCACTAATCTTTGTCTTAGAATCTTTTTCCATACACTCAATTAATTCATAAGTTTGAAAAGATAGACTGTCCAAAGTTGCTTTGATGATATCTTCTTTAGACGTATTTCTAGTGATGCCAAAAAATGTTCCTCTTGCATTAGGGTTCCAATATGGTGCTCCAAGACCTGTTAAGGCGGGGACAAAAAATAAACTTTCATCTTTATTAGCTTTTTTATACAATTTATCAGTTTCACTAGAATCTTTTATAAATTTTAAATTATCGCGAAGCCATTGTATGGCAGAGCCTGCTACAAAAATACTTCCTTCATAGCAAAACATTTTTTTACCATTTATTTTAAAAGCAACAGTTGTTAGTAATCTGTTTTTAGATAATTTAAATTTTTCTCCAATATTCATTAGAAGAAAACAGCCTGTACCATATGTACTTTTTGATTGCCCTTTTTTAAAACAAGCTTGACCAATTGTTGCTGACTGTTGGTCTCCAGCCATGCCTCCAATTGGTATTGAATCACCAAATAATTTAGTAGAGCCAAAATCATATGCATTTTCAACTACAGTTGGTAAGATATTTTTTGGAATATTAAATATTTTTAAAATTTTGTCAGACCACTGCTCTTTTTGAGAATCAAAAATCATGGTTCTTGAGGCATTTGATATATCTGTTAGATGAGATTTTCCCTTGGTTAATTTCCATAATAGCCAGGTGTCTATTGTTCCAAAAAGTAAATTATTATTTTTTAAATTCTTATTTACTTCCTTAACATTATCAATAATCCATTTAATTTTAGTAGCTGAAAAATATGGATCAAGCTCTAGACCAGTTATTTTTTGAATTTTTTTATCAATCCCTTTTCTTTTTAAATTTTCACAAAGATTAGCTGTTCTTCTATCTTGCCAGACTATTGCTCTGTAAACTGGTTTCCCAGTTTTCTTATTCCACAAAACTGTTGTTTCTCTTTGATTGGTAATTCCAATTGAAATTATGTTTTTTGAATTTAAATTATTTTTTCTTAATATTTTTGAAATTAAATTTCTAACATCATCCCAAATTTCTGTTGCATTATGTTCTACCCATCCTTCATTGGGAAAATATTGTTTAAATTCTTTTTGGACAATATCGAATATTTCAAATTTTTTATTATACAGTACAATTCTTGAACTTGTTGTTCCTTGATCTATTACCAAAAAATATTTTTTCATAAATTAGACGTCTAAATTTTTAATGAAGTTAGCATTATTTTGAATAAATTTAAAACGTAACTCTGCTTGTTTTCCCATTAAGGTTTCGAATAAACTTTCTGTATTCTTTATATCTTTCTTAGCTTTTTCAGAGTTAATCAATATTAGATTCCTTTTGTTTTGATTCATTGTAGTCTCTTTCAATTGATCAGCTGGCATTTCACCCAAACCTTTAAATCTTGTAATGTTATAATTGTCAGACTTAAATTCTTTTTCAATTAATTTATCTTTCTCTTTTTCATCATATGCGTAAAAAGATTTATTTTTATTATAAATTTTGAATAAAGGAGGCATTGCTAGATATAGTTTATTTTCATCAATTAAACTTTTCATATATTTATAAAAAAAAGTAATAAGTAGAGTTGCAATATGTGAACCATCTACGTCCGCATCAGTCATTAAAATTATTTTCTCATATCGAAGTTTTGAAATTTCAAAGTTTTTTCCAATACCACAACCTAAAGATTGAATAAGATTCTGTATTTCATTGTTATCAGCAATTTTAGATAGCCCAACATTATAAACATTTAATATTTTCCCCCTTAAAGGAAGTATTGCTTGAAATTCTCTATTTCTTGCTTGCTTAGCAGAACCTCCAGCACTGTCGCCTTCAACAATAAATATTTCAGAATCTTTTATAGATTTACTCGAACAATCAACTAGTTTACCTGGAAGACGATTTCTTTCTTTAATACTTTTTCTATCTAACTCTTTAATTTTTGATAAATCAGTTCTTTGAAGAGCTCTTTCAATTAAATTATCTAAAAGTATTTTTGAATTTTTCTTATTAGCATTTAACCATAATAAAAATTCTTGTTGTGTTTTTGTTTCAATTTCTTTTTGTAAATTTGGCATTATTATCCTCTTTTTAGTTTGACCTTCAAAACTTGGATCATTTATAAAGATTGAAATAATAACGTTAGAGTAATCAAAAATATCACTGTGATTGATATTACTGATTTTTGAGAATTGATTTTTTTGGCCATAAAGTTTTATAGCTTTTAGAATTCCATTACGAATACCATTTTCATGAGAGCCGCCATCTGGTGTTTCAATGGTGTTACAATATGACATTAAACTTGAATTTTCATTTGTATTAAATGAAATTAAAGTTTCAAAATTTTCATTATCTTTTATTTTTGATTTTAATAAAAAATTTTTTTCAAATAATTTAGAGTTGTTTGCGTATTCTAATTGAAAATAATCTTCAATTCCTTTTTTATAAAAAAAACTTTTTTTGTTAGGGGTTTTATCTTTTATTAATTCTTTATCAATTTCAAAGTTGATAGTTGTGCCTCCAACTAATACTGATTTCATATTTATAAAATTATATAATTTTTTTGGAACAAATTGTGTTTCTTCAAATATACTTTCATCTGGAATAAAAGAAATTTCTGTACCTTTTAATTTTTTGCTACATTTTTCAATTTTTATTTTTGTCTTAACCTTTCCTTTTGAGTAATCTTGTCTATACACTTTTCCATCTTTGAATACCTGAACTTGTAATAAAGAACTTAATGCATTTACAACAGAAATCCCAACCCCGTGTAATCCACCAGAAGTTTTGTAAGCATTACTGTTAAACTTACCACCTGCGTGAAGTGTAGTTAAAACTACTTCAAGTGCTCTTTTATTTTTATATTTAGGATGAAAATCAATAGGAATACCTCTTCCATTATCTTTTATTTTTATCGAACCATCTTTTTTATATTGAAAACTTATATCGGTCGCGTGACCAGCTAAAACTTCATCTATACTATTATCTAGTACTTCGTTAACTAAATGATGAAGACCATCTTGATTTGTGCTTCCAATATACATACCCGGTCTTTTACGAACTGGCTCAAGACCCTCAAGTACTTCAATATCTTTGGCATTATAAGTAGATTTTTTAGCCACAAATATTTCTTATCAAAAGTGTTGTTCTAAAAACATAAAAAAAACCGCCCTGAGGCGGTTTTCTTTATAGAGAAAAGTATAATTCTACACGTCGTAGTATAGTTTAAACTCGTGTGGATGAGGTCTAATATTAATTGGGTCAACCTCACTCTCTTTTTTATAGCTAATATAAGTTTCAATTACATCTTTGGTGAATACATCACCCTCTAATAAAAATGCATGATCTTTTTCAAGAGCCTCAAGAGATTCAGCTAAAGATCCAGGCGTAGATTGAATTTTAGACAAAACTTCATCGCTAGCAGCATAGAGATTTATATCTGTTGGATCACCAGGATTAATTTTATTTTTAATTCCATCTAATCCTGCCATTAACATTGCTGAGAATGCTAAGTATGGATTTGCACTTGGATCTGGACATCTAAATTCCATTCTTTTTGCCTTAGGGCTTTGAGAATAAGCAGGAATTCTAACAGATGCAGTTCTATTTCTTTGAGAGTAAACAATGTTCACCGGAGCCTCAAAGCCTGGGACCAATCTTTTATAAGAATTAGTAGTAGGAGCGCAAAAAGCTAAAAGAGCAGGTGCATGTTTAAGTATACCGCCAATATAATTTAGAGCTAAATCACTTAGGTTAGCATAGTTACCCTCTTTATACATTAATGTATCACCGTCTTTCCAAACACTTTGATGAACGTGCATACCTGAACCATTATCTTCGAATAAAGGTTTAGGCATAAATGTAGCTGTCATTCCATGTTGTCTAGCAACATTTTTAACTACATACTTATATTTCATCATATCATCAGCCATTTTCAATAAAGGTGAAAACTCTAAATCAATTTCACATTGTCCACCTGTTGCAACTTCATGGTGATGTGCCTCAACAGTTAAACCAATGTCTTGCATTGTCATTACCATTTCAGTTCTAACATCTTGAAGTGTATCTACTGGTGGAAGAGGAAAGTAACCCTCTTTATGTCTTGGTTTATGACCCAAGTTTGGATTTTCATCTGTACCACTATTCCAGGTACCTTCTACTGAATCAACTTCATGAAAGGCAAAGTTAGAACCCGAGTCAAACTGAACATTATTAAAAACAAAAAATTCTGCTTCTGGACCAAAAAAAGCAGTATCTCCAATTCCAGAAGATTTTAAATAAGCCTCCGCTTTTTTGGCAATGTTTCTTGGATCTCTTGAGTAATCTACCAAAGTTACTGGATCTTTAATATTACAATGTATAGCAATTGTCTTTTCAGAAAAGAATGGGTCTATGTAAGCCGTGCTTGCATCTGGAATCACTATCATGTCACTGTCTTGAATTTCTTGAAAACCTCTCACTGATGATCCATCAAAACCAAGTCCGTCTGAGAAAGTGTCTTCATCTAAAAATTTAATTGGAATTGTAAAATGTTGTGTTGTACCTGGTATATCAGTAAAGCGTATATCCGCCATTTTAATATCCATATCTTTAATTTCAGACATTAAATCTTTTGGAGTCGAGCTTTTTAATTTCATATCTATCTCCTAACTTCAACAAAAAGGTATGCCTTCCAGCTATACCTGGTTAAATCATGCTCTAGTTATGAAATCCGCTTTTTAATGCGCGTTCCTTCAGCAAGTGGCCTACTTCCGACCTATTAAAATAGGTTGAACGATTTATAACTTTTGCATGCGTTCCTTCGGCACAATGCCTACTTCCGACTCTAAAAGAGTTGAACGATTAATTAATAATTACTTGGTTTTAAATAAAAGTAAAGAAAAATTAGACAGCATCACTGTCTTTTTCACCAGTTCTTATTCTTATTACTTGCTCAATATTGGATACAAAAATCTTGCCGTCTCCAATTTTTCCAGAGTATGCGCTAGATTTTATTGATTCGATAACTTCATCGACTTGATTATCTTCAACTATTACTTCTAATTTCATTTTGGCTAAAAATTCATCATCATAAGCATCGCTAGCATCCATACCTCCAGTCGATCCCCGTTGTCTTCCAAAACCTTTAACATCAATTAAAGTCATTCCAGATATTCCAATTTCATGGAGTGCTTCTTTAACTTGAGAAAGTTTAAAAGGTTTAATTATAGCTTCTATTTTTTTCATATTGTAGATAATCTATTTATTGCTTCTTTAATGTTTTCTAAAGAATTAGCAAAACTTATTCTAACAAATTCACTCGCATTATCTCCAAAACTTGATCCTGGAACTAAAGCAACTCCTTTTTCTTCAAGCGCTAAGTCTGAAAACTTTTTTCCACTTAATCCAGTTTTTGAAATATTTGGAAATGCATAGAACGCACCTCCTGGTTCAAAACAAGATATTTTATCTAATTTATTTAATTCATTGAAAACGTATTCTTTTCTTTTTTGAAATTCACTACAAATTTTTGTAATTTCATCCTGTGAACCTTTTATTGCTTCTAATCCTGCATATTGGGAAATTGATGTAGGGCAGGAATTGTAATTTACACATATTTTATTAGCATGTTCAATTAAATTATCTGGCCATACACTCCAACCTAATCTCCATCCAGTCATGCAATATGTTTTGCTCCATCCTTCAAGAATTATCAATCTATCTCTTATACTTTCGAATTTTAATAATGATGGCATTTGTTCATGATTAAAAATAATATTACTATAAATTTCATCACTTAAAATGGAGACGTTTGGATACTGCTCTAATAAATTAACAAGATCAGTAATTTTTTTCTTATTCATGTATGATCCTGTTGGATTATTTGGATTATTTATGATTATCAAACTTGTTTTATCAGAAATTAATTCTTTTAATTGTTCAGTATTGATTTCGAAGTTATCTTTTTCTGAAAGCTTTAATGGGACAGCTTT
Organism: uncultured Alphaproteobacteria bacterium; assembly: GCA_902602695.1. Classification (GTDB taxonomy): domain Bacteria; phylum Pseudomonadota; class Alphaproteobacteria; order HIMB59; genus CACPNW01. The sequence continues at coordinate 32,433 of CACKRO010000004.1, forward strand.
TGCGCCACTGTATTTAATCATAGATCTATAAATGGGAAAGCCAGGATCAGGAAAAATTATTTCTCTATCTTCGCTACCTAATAATAATGCTGAAATAAAAATTATAGGCTTGCCTCCTGGGGTTATTAAAACATTTTCTGGTTTAATATTTGCTTTGTATTTGTTGAATATTAGTTCTGAAATTGCTTCTCGTAATTCAGGTATCCCATTTGATGGAGTATAACCGTGATGACCATCTTTAATTGCTTTAATAGCAGCTTCCTGAATATTTATTGGCGTTGGAAAATCAGGCTGTCCTATTCCTAAATTAATAATATCTTTACCTCTTGCAGCGAGATCATTGGCTTTAGCTAGCACCGAGAATGCTGTTTCTGTTTCTAAATTAAATATTCTTTTTGAAACTTCCATATTTTTGATATAGCGATTTAATATAAAAATTAAACTTTTAAATAAGATACATGGCGAGCGTAGCTCAGTTGGTTAGAGCGCAGGCTTGTGGTGCCTGATGCCGTGGGTTCGAATCCCATCGTTCGCCCCATTTTTATTTAGTTTATTTTCTCTATTGTTTTTTAATTTATTGTACATAAAAGGCTAATAATAATAGGGCCGGTGGTGGAATTGGTAGACACGCTAGATTTAGGTTCTAGTGCCGCGAGGTGTGAAGGTTCAAGTCCTTTCCGGCCTACCATTGGGTTTGATGAAATATGAATACAAAAGAATTAAAATCTACAAAACTTTATAAAGAATACTCATTGGAAATTCCATATGAAGAAATTGATTCTGAAGTAGATAATAAAATAAATCAAATACTACCCACAGTAAACATACCTGGTTTTAGAAAGGGTAAAGCACCATTAAATATTGTCAAAAAAAAATATGAAGACAATGTCTTAAATGAAGTTATTCAAAAAGTAATAGATATAAATACAAAAAAATTAATTGAAGAAAAAAAATTTTCACTTTTTAGAGCCCCTAAGGTCGAGCTTAGTAACTATGAAAAAAATAAACCCATAACTTTAAGTTTAAAATTTGATTTAAAACCTGAAATTAAACTCAAAGATTTTAAAGATCTTACAACAAATAAATATGAAATTGAATTAGACAAAAAAGTAGAGGAAAATCAGTTTAAGAGTTTTATTGCTTCACAAAAAAACTTTAAAAAAATTGAAAGTTCTCGACAAGTTAAAAATACTGATAAAGTTATTGTTAATTTTGGATCTACCCAAGAAGAGCTGCCAGAATATTTAAAATCTCAAAAAAATTTTCCTATTGATCTGGAGTTTGATGACGGAATACTTCCAAACTTAAACAAGGAATTGATTTCTAAAAAAGTAAAAGTAGGTGATAAATTAGACTTAGAATTAAATTTGTCAAAAATTCTTAAAGATGAGAAATTTAATAAAACAACTTTTAATTTTGAAGTAATATCCATAGAAGAAAAAATTAAATTTGAACTTACAAAGGAGTTTTTGGATAAAAATGGTTTCAAGACAGAAAAAGATTTGAAAGATTTCTTAGTCAGCAATATCAAAACCCAATATGAGCAAGGCATAAAACAAATAGAAAAAAAAGAATTGATGGATCTTTTAGATAAAAGTTATAAATTTGAATTACCTGATGGAGTACTAGAAGATGATTTTAATCAAATATGGAATCGTTTAGAGCAAGCTAAAAGAGAAGGTAGTTTAGATGAGGATGATAAGCTTTTAAAAGATGACGATCTTAAAAAAAGATATAAAAAAATTTCAGAAAGAAGGGTTAAGCTTGGTTTATTAATGCAACATATCGCCTCAGAAGAAAAAGTAGTTGTATCTGAGGAAGAGATTAACAAAGGTATATTAGAGTATACTAGCCAATATCCAGGCCAAGAAAAGCAGATTATGGAATATTTTGAAAAAAATCCATCATCACTCGATACAATTAGAGCACCTCTTATTGAGCAAAAAGTAATTGATTCAATTATTTCCAAATCGAAAACAAATGTTATAAAATTAAATGAAGATGAATATAAAAAACTTGAAGTTATAACATTTGATATTAAAGATACGAAAAAATGAAAGATCCGATAGAAAATCTTACAAATAACTTAATTCCAATGGTAGTAGAGCAATCATCAAGAGGTGAAAGATCTTACGACATTTACTCGAGATTGTTAAAAGAAAGAATAATCTTTCTAACTGGTCCAATTGACGATAACATTGCAAGTTTAATGTGCGCACAAATATTATTTCTAGAATCTGAAAATCCAAAAAAAGAAATCTCTTTTTATATCAATTCTCCTGGGGGCATTGTTTGGTCAGGATTAGCAATTTACGATACTATGCAATATGTTTCTTCGAAAATTATGACTATTTGTATAGGGCAAGCTGCATCAGCAGGCTCTCTTCTTTTAACTGCTGGTGAAAAAGGAATGAGATTTTCTCTCCCAAATTCAAGAATTATGGTTCATCAACCTAGTGGCGGTATGCAAGGACAAGTTACAGATATTGAAATTCAAACTAATGAAATTAAAAAAACTAAATTGAAATTAAATGAAATTTATTCAAAACATACAGGAAAGAAATTATCAGAAATTTCAAGTATAATGGAAAGAGACAAGTATTTCTCGGCTGATGAAGCGATTAAATTTGGACTTATAGATAAGATTGTAAAGGATAGGAAATAATGAATAAAAAAAATGATAAAGATTCATTATTTTGTTCTTTCTGTGGCAAAAATCAAAAAGAAGTAAAAAAATTAATTGCTGGACCGACTGTTTTTGTATGTGATGAATGCGTAGAACTGTGCATGGATATTATTAAAGAGGACAATAAGAATAATAAATTTAAAATTAAAAAAGATATTCCAAAACCCTCAGAGATAAATAAATTTTTAAATGATTACGTAATAGGCCAGAAAGATTCAAAGAAAATACTTTCAGTAGCAGTTTATAATCACTATAAAAGATTATCTTCCAACCTAGAAAACGATAATGTAGAAATCTCTAAATCAAATATTCTTTTAGTTGGGCCTACTGGTACTGGCAAAACATTATTGGCTCAAACTTTAGCAAAAATATTAGATGTTCCTTTTACAGTCGCAGATGCAACTAGTTTAACCGAAGCAGGATATGTTGGAGAGGATGTAGAAAATATAATTCTTAAATTATTGCAAGCATCTGATTACAATGTTGAACGCGCACAAAAGGGTATTGTTTATATCGACGAAATTGATAAAATTGGAAGAAAAAGTGATAATCCTTCTATAACGAGAGATGTTTCTGGAGAAGGTGTACAACAAGCTTTGCTTAAAATTATGGAAGGAACTGTAGCTAGCGTCCCACCACAAGGAGGAAGAAAGCATCCTCAACAAGAATTTTTGCAAGTCGATACATCCAATATACTTTTTATATGTGGAGGAGCATTTTCAGGTTTAGAAGAAATTATCAATTATCGTTTAAAAGGAACTGCTATCGGTTTTAATTCTAAACTAGATCTTGAACCTAAAAAGACCATTGGTGTATCACTTAAAAAACTAGAGAACCAAGATTTATTAAAATTTGGAATGATACCAGAATTTATTGGAAGGCTTCCTGTTATCACTACTTTAAGTGAACTTGATGAAGATATGCTTATTAAAATAATGACTCAGCCAAAAAATGCTATTGTAAAGCAATTTGAATCTCTGATGAAAATGGATGGAGTTAAATTAGAAATTAAAGAAGATGCTCTAAAAGAGATAGCAAAGTTAGCTGTTTCACAAAATACAGGTGCTAGAGGCTTGAGGTCTATTATCGAAGATTCGTTAATGGATCTTATGTACAAAGTTCCAGAACAAAAAGACTTATATAAAGTTGTTATTAATAAAGATGTAATTGCAAAAAAATCTGATCCAATTTTAATTTATTCGAACAAAGAAAATAATCAAAAATTAATGTCTAATAACTCTTGAATTTAATCAATATATAGACATTTAATAAATATGGTAAAAAATTTAATTCCAGTTCTACCTCTTAGAGACATAGTAGTATTTCCTAATATGGTAGCCCCCCTATTTGTTGGGAGAGAGCAATCTGTAAATGCTCTTAATCATGTAATGACTGGTGATAAAAAAATCTTTTTACTTTCTCAAAAAAATTCAAAAGTTGATAATCCTAACAAGGAAAACCTATATTCATTTGGGACTGTTGCTAAAATTATACAACTATTAAAACTTCCAGATGGCACTCTTAAGGTTTTAGTTGAAGGTTTGCAAAGAGCAAAAGTAAATAAAATAAATTTTAATAAAGAGTTTATAACCGCTTCCATTACTGAAATTAATCATAAGACTAAAAAAAATTCAAATATAAAGGCTTTACAGAAACTCGTTATTGAACAATTTGTTGAGTTTCAAAAAATTAATAAAAAAGTTTCTTTGGATGCAATTAATAATGTTAAAACATTAAATGATCCTAATAAAATTGTTGATATAATCGTATCAAACATTTCAATTTCTTTATCTCAAAAACAAGAAATTTTAGAAATTATAAATACAGAAGAAAGACTTAATAAAATTTATGGATATTTAGTATCTGAAATTGATTCTTTTCAGGTTGAAAAAAAAATAAAAGGTCGTGTTAAGAGACAAATGGAGAAAACACAAAAAGAATATTATTTAAATGAACAAATGAAAGCAATACAAAAGGAGTTAGGTGAAAACGAAGACTTAGATGAAATTGCTGAGCTTGAGAAAAAATTAAATCAATACAATTTATCTAAGGAAGCTAAAGATAAATGTACTTCTGAAATTAAAAAGCTAAAAAATATGAGCCCTATGTCAGCAGAGGCAACAGTTATTAGAAATTATTTAGACTGGGTAATGTCAATACCCTGGAATAATCCTGATCAAATCTCTCAAAATATTAATAAAGCTTCAACAATTTTAGAAAACGATCACCATGGCTTAGAAAAGGTAAAAGAGAGAATACTTGAATATCTAGCGGTTCAAAAAAGAACCAATAAACTTAAGGGTCCTATTTTATGTTTAGTTGGACCACCTGGTGTTGGCAAAACATCACTTGGTAAATCTATTGCAAATTCTACTGGAAGAAGCTTTGTAAGAATGTCTCTTGGTGGCGTAAGAGATGAAGCAGAAATTAGAGGTCATAGAAAAACATATATTGGATCAATGCCTGGTAGATTTATTCAAGCAATGAAAAAATCAAAATCTTCTAATCCTCTAATATTATTAGATGAAATTGATAAACTTGGTGCTGATTGGAGAGGGGATCCATCCTCTGCTCTTCTTGAAGTTCTTGATCCTGAACAAAATAGTAAGTTCAATGACCATTATTTAGAACTTGATTACGATCTTTCAGATGTAATGTTTGTATGCACAGCAAATACTCTTAATATACCGCCTGCACTTCTCGATAGAATGGAAGTGATTAGAATACCAGGATATACAGAAAAAGAAAAAAATCAAATTGCAAAAAAATATTTAGTCCCTAAACAAATCAAAAATCATGGTTTAAAAATATCAGAGATCTCATTTAATTCTAAAGTTTTAAATTCAATAATAAGAAATTATACTAAAGAAGCTGGTGTAAGAAATCTTGAAAAAGAAATTTCTAAAGTTTGTAGGAAGACTGTAAAGAAATTAGAAACTACCAGATTAAAAAAAATTAAATTAAATGATAAATCTTTACAAGAACTTTTAGGCATTGCTAGGTTTAGATCTAGTGAAATTGAAAAAAAGAATTTGGTTGGTGTTACTAATGGTCTAGCCTGGACAGAAGTAGGTGGAGAAATTTTATCAGTTGAAGTTATTTTATCAGTAGGTAAAGGTAAATTGACTATTACAGGCAAATTAGGCGAAGTCATGAGAGAATCAATTCAAGCCGCAACTTCATACGTAAAGTCTAAATCTGTTAATTTAGGAATTAATCCTAAAGATTTTGAGAACTATGATATTCACATACATGTACCTGAAGGAGCTACGCCAAAAGATGGTCCAAGTGCAGGAATAGCAATCTTTAATTCTCTAGTATCCTCCCTAACTAACAACAAAATTAGAAGAGATGTTGCGATGACTGGAGAAATTACACTTAGGGGTCGAGTTCTTCCAATTGGAGGCTTAAAAGAAAAAATTTATGCTGCTAGCAGAGCAGGTATAAAAAAAGTTTTAATACCTCAAGAAAATTTTAGAGAAGTATCTGAATTTGATAAAGAAGTTATTAGAGGTATCAAAATAATTCCTGTTTCTGATGCTTTTGCAATTCTTGAACATACTTTGACTAAATCGGTAATTCCATTAAATTTAAGCGAATCTCAATTAAAAAATAATCAAAACACTACAAGTACCCATTAATATTTTATTATAAATAATCTCTAAATTTAGCCATTTAATTGTTAAATTCCCTTATTTCTGCGAAAATTTTTATAATAATGTTGACTTGTTGGAAAAACAGACAATTATTATGTAAATTTATTAAAGGAGATTAAAAGTGAACAAAAATGATCTTATCGCATCTGTAGCATCTTCTGCTGGACTATCAAAATCTGACGCAACTAGAGCAATTGAAAGCTTTCTAGACGCAATAACTAATTCTTTAAAAAGAGATGAAAAGGTTAGTATTGTTGGATTTGGTAATTTTAGTGTAAGCCATAGAAAAGCAACTACTGGTAGAAATCCTAGAACAGGTGAATCAATTCAAATACCAGCATCTAAAAGACCTAAATTTACTGTAGGAAAAGCTCTAAAAGATTCAGTAAACAATTAATTATCTTTTTTCCTTGCACCGGCTGTTAAATAAATTTAACAGCCGCTTTTATTTGGGTGTTTAGCTCAGTTGGTAGAGCATCTCGTTTACACCGAGAGGGTCGGGAGTTCAAGTCTCTCAACACCCACCATGCGCGGGAGTAGTTCAGCTGGTTAGAACGCTGCCCTGTCACGGCAGAGGCCGCGGGTTCGAATCCCGTCTCTCGCGCCACTTAATTAAGTGTTTTTTTGTGTACTAAAGTCGCAACGAGACACATTGTTATTGTTGAATAAATCGTTAAATACATTACTAATTTAATTGTGAGATTATAGTGTCAGAGCTTCTATTTGAATATTTACCCATTTTGATATTTATATTTATTGCATTGGCATTAGCTGTTGGAATGACAATGTTATCTTTTGTGGTAGGGGATTCTCAACCAGATCAAGAAAAATTATCGGCTTATGAGTGTGGATTTGAAGCTTTTGATGATGCTCGAGGAAGATTTGATGTAAGATTTTATTTAGTAGCGATCTTATTTATTATCTTTGATTTGGAAGTTGCATTCTTGTTTCCATGGGCAATAACACTTGGCAAAATTGGATTGTTTGGTTTTTGGTCAATGATGATTTTCCTGACTGTTTTAACAATTGGTTTTATTTATGAATGGAAAAAAGGAGCTTTAGAATGGGAGTAGATGAAGCAAAAAAAATTGTTGATGATACTCTGAATACAGAATTATCATCCAAAGGCTTCTTAGTTGCTAGCTATGATAAAATTCTCACATGGGCTAGAACTGGTTCTTTATGGCCAATGACTTTTGGTTTGGCATGCTGTGGAGTAGAAATGATACATTCTTACATGGCAAGATATGATCTTGATCGTTATGGGGTAATACCTAGAGGCAGTCCAAGACAATCTGATGTAATGATAGTTGCTGGTACATTAACAAATAAAATGGCTCCAGCTTTAAGAAAGGTTTATGATCAAATGCCAGAACCTCGATGGGTTATATCAATGGGTTCTTGTGCAAATGGAGGAGGATATTATCATTATTCATATTCAGTAGTTAGAGGATGTGATCGAATTGTCCCTGTTGATGTTTATGTACCAGGATGCCCCCCAACAGCAGAAGCATTAGTTTACGGCATATTGCAATTACAGAAAAAAATTAGAAGAGAAAATAAATTCAAAAGATAATTTTATATGATTAAAATTCTTACTAAAATAGATGGCATAAATAATGTTTTAGAGAATAATAATCTGTTAGAAATAGAATTTGAAAAAAATAATATTATAAAAATTTTTAACGAATTAAAAGATAACACCGAGCTAAATTTTAATCAATTATTAGATATTACAGCTGTTGACTATCCTTCAAGAGAATTTAGATTTGATTTGATTTATATTTTGCAAAGTTTAACAAAAAATAAAAAAATTATTCTTAAGACTTTTATTAAAGAGAACGAAAATATAGAATCAATAACCAATATTCACAAATCTGCGGATTGGTATGAAAGAGAATGTTATGATTTATTTGGAATAGAATTTATTAACCATCCCGATTTAAGAAGGATAATGACAGATTACAATTTTGAAGGTTATCCATTACGTAAAGATTTTCCTTTAACTGGACATACAGAAGTTCGCTATGATGATCTTGAAAAAAAAGTAATATATGAGCCTGTTAAGTTAACTCAAGAATTTAGAAATTTTGATAGTGAATCTCCTTGGGAAGGAATGGAAAACAAACTTTTTGGTGATGAGAAATCTACTGGTGAAAATTAAATGAAAGAAGTAGAGCTTAATACAACTACTATTAATTTTGGCCCCCAACATCCAGCTGCACATGGTGTTTTACGTTTAGTAGTTGAACTGGAAGGTGAGGTAGTTCAAAGAGCAGAACCTCATATTGGATTGTTACATAGGGGAACAGAAAAATTAATTGAATATAAAACTTATCTTCAGGCAGTTCCTTATTTTGATAGACTTGATTATGTTTCACCAATGTGTCAAGAACATGCTTTTGCATTGGCAACTGAAAATCTCCTAGGTATCAATGTTCCTGAAAGAGCTAAATATATTCGAGTTATTTTTGCCGAAATTACTAGAATACTAAATCATTTATTAAATATACCTGCCTATGCTGCTGACATTGGTGCAGTGACACCTTTTTTATGGTGTTTTGAAGAAAGGGAAAAGCTTTTGGAGTTTCATGAAGCCGTATCTGGTGCAAGATTTCATGCAGCCTATTTTAGACCTGGAGGTGTTCATCAGGATATGCCAGAAGGAATGGAAGAAAAATTATTTGACCATTTTAAAACTCTTCCAAAATTTATTGATGATCTTGAAAGCTTGTTAACTAATAACAGAATTTTAAGACAAAGATCAGTTGATATAGGAATAATTTCAAAGTCAGAAGCAATTGAATGGGGGTGTTCGGGTCCTGTATTAAGAAGTGCAGGTATAGCATGGGATTTAAGAAGATCTCAACCTTATGACGCCTATGATAAAGTTGATTTTGATGTTCCTGTTGGAAAAAAGGGTGATTGTTTTGATCGATATTTGGTTCGCATAGAGGAAATGAGACAAAGCATTAGTATTATTAACCAATGTTTAAATAAAATCAAATCAGGTCCAATATCAATTGAGGATAATAAAATTACACCTCCTAAAAGAAATCAAATGAAAAAATCAATGGAAGCTTTAATTCATCATTTTAAACTTTTCACTGAAGGTTACCGTGTTCCCGCTGGTCAAGTTTATAGTGCAGTAGAAGCTCCAAAAGGTGAATTTGGCGTTTACCTTGTTTCTGATGGATCTAGTAAACCATATAGATGTAAAATAAGAGCACCAGGTTTTGCACACCTTCAAACATTGGATCATTTATCTAAAGGCCACTTAATGGCTGACATAGCCGCTATACTTGGTAGCTTAGATATTGTTTTTGGAGAGATAGATAGATAATGCATCATCCTGGTACAAATAATAAAGTATATAAAAAAATTAATGATAATTTTGAATGGTCATCAGAAAATTTTAAAAAAATTTCTGAAATAATAAAAAAATATCCATCAAATCGTATTCAAAGCGCAGTTATTCCTTTACTTGATTTAGCACAAAGACAAAATAATGGATGGCTAAGTAAAAACTCAATGGAAAAAGTAGCTGAAACTCTAAGTATGTCTTATATAAGAGTTTTGGAAGTTGCCACTTTTTATTCGATGTTTAATTTAGAACCTATTGGTAAAAATTTTGTCCAAATTTGTAGAACGACACCTTGTTGGTTAAGAGGGAGTGATAAACTGTCTAAAGTTGCACAAGAAGTTTGCGAAACTAATATTGGCGAGACAAGTGATGATGAAATATTTACAGTTGTTGAAGTTGAATGCTTAGGTGCATGTTGCAATGCCCCTATGGTCCAGATTAATGATGATTATTATGAAGATTTAGATGAAGAGAGTTTTAAAAAAATACTTCAAGATTTAAAAGATAATAAATCAATAAAAGTAGGTTCACAAATTGGTAGAAAATCATCACAACCTGAAAGAAAATTTGATGCTTAAGGAAAAAGATAAAATTTTTAAAAATTTATACGGTTTTGAAGACTGGAAATTAGAAGGTGCCAAAAAAAGAGGTATTTGGACAAATACTAAAGAACTTATCAAAATGGGTAGTGATAAAATTGTTGAGGAAATTAAAAATAGTCAATTAAGAGGAAGGGGAGGAGCAGGTTTCCCTGCGGGACTTAAGTGGTCATTTATGCCAAAAGATTCTGGAAAAGATCATTACCTAGTTGTTAATGCAGATGAGTCAGAGCCAGGCACATGTAAAGATCGAGAGATTATGAGAAACGATCCACATCTTCTTTTAGAAGGTTGTTTAGTTGCTGCCTTTGCAATGCATGCACATACTTGTTATATTTATATCAGGGGCGAATATTATTCTGAATCTTCTAATTTACAAAAAGCAATAGATGAAGCTTACGCAAATAATTTAATTGGTAAAAATGCATGTGGAACAGGGTGGGATTTTGATATTTATCTTCACAGAGGAGCAGGAGCATATATTTGTGGTGAAGAAACTGCTTTACTTGAAAGTTTAGAGGGTAAAAAAGGTCAGCCCCGATTAAAGCCTCCATTTCCTGCGGGTGCAGGTTTATATGGATGTCCTACAACAGTTACAAATGTTGAAACAATCGCTGTCTCGCCAACTATTTTAAGACGTGGTTCTAAATGGTTTGCTAATTTAGGTAGTGCAAATAATACAGGTACAAAAATTTTTAGTATCTCTGGACACGTAAATAACCCATGTAATGTAGAAGAAGAAATGGGCATACCACTCAAAGATCTCATTGAAAAACATGCAGGTGGGGTAATTGGTGGTTGGGAAAATCTATTAGCTGTAATTCCTGGAGGCGCAAGTGTGCCTTTATTACCTAAGTCTATTTGCGATACTGTTAAAATGGATTTTGATAGTCTAAAAGAAGTGCAAAGTGGATTAGGCACTGCGGCTGTTATTGTAATGAATAAATCAACAGATATTGTTGAGGCAATAGCCAGATTATCACATTTTTATAAGCATGAAAGTTGTGGTCAATGTACACCTTGCAGAGAAGGTACTGGATGGATGTACAGAATGATGGAAAAAATGATTCATGGAAACGTTAAACATAAAGATATTGATAAAATTTTAGATGTAACAAAGCAAATTGAAGGTCATACTATTTGCGCCTTAGGTGATGCCGCTGCTTGGCCTATTCAAGGTTTGTTTAGACATTTTAGACCTGAAATTGAAAAAAGAATTGAAGAAAGAAACAGAAGAGTAGCCTAGTGCCAAAGATAACAATTGACAATAAAGAATACGAATTTGAAAACGGCATGACCGTAATGCAAGCTTGTGAACAAGCAGGAACTGAAATTCCAAGATTTTGTTATCATGAAAAACTCTCAATAGCAGGAAACTGTAGAATGTGTTTAGTAGAAATGGAAAAAGCTCCCAAACCTATTGCATCATGTGCCATGCCAGCTTCAGATGGAATGGTTATAAAAACTAATACTGAAACAGTTAAAAAAGCTCGTAAAGGCGTAATGGAGTTTCTTCTTATTAATCATCCATTGGATTGCCCTATTTGTGATCAAGGAGGAGAGTGCGATCTTCAAGACCAAGCTATGTATTATGGTTTTGACAAAACTAGATATGAAGAAAATAAAAGAGCAGTTCAAAATAAAAATATGGGACCACTTGTCAAAACAATTATGACAAGATGTATACATTGCACAAGATGCGTAAGGTTTTCTACAGAAGTTGCTGGAGTTGATGATATAGGATTGCTTGGCAGAGGTGAAAATGCTGAGATCACTACATACTTAGAAAAAACTATTGAGTCAGAATTATCTGGAAATGTAATTGATTTGTGTCCTGTAGGTGCGTTAACAAGTAAGCCATACGCATTTAAATCAAGACCATGGGAACTAACTAAGACAGAAACATTCGATGTGTTTGATGGCATAGGTTCAAGTATAAGAATTGATACAAGAGGAAAAAAAGTTTTAAGAGCTCTTCCTAGAATAAATGAAGATACCAATGAAGAATGGATAAGTGATAAATCTAGATTTGCAGTTGATGGACTCTCAAGTCAAAGATTGGATAATGTATATTCAAAATCAAATAAAAAACTCCAAAAATGTTCATGGGATGATGCATTTGAATTAATAAAAAAAGAAATTACAAAAAGAGGTAAAGAAAATACTGTATTCCTATCTGGTAAGTTTACTGATATTGAAACTTTATATTCCGCACAAAAATTTAGCAATTCACTAAAATCAAAAAACTATGATTGCAGATTTGATAATACACAAATTATCGATAATTCATCTTCAAGTTATAAATTTAATTCAACAATTCAAGAAATTGAAAAAGCTGATGCTATTCTTTTAATTGGATCCAATCCTAGATGGGAAGCGGCGGTACTAAATGCTAGAATTAGAAAGGCATATATTGAAAATAACTGCAAAATTGGTCTTATAGGTCCTAAATTAGATCTTACTTACGATTATCATCATTTATCTGATTCTTTAGATTACCTTAATAATTTATCTAATAATAAATCTGAATTCAATAAAGTTTTAAAATCTGCAAAAAACCCACTTATAATATTAGGTACTTCAGCAATAAATAATGATCATGGAAAAAAAATATTAGAAACTGCAGGATTAATTGCAAAAAAAATTCAAAAAAATAAAAATATAAATCCATTAAATATTCTTAACCAAGATATTTCTAGAGTAGGAGCATTAGATTTGAAATTTTATAATAAAAAATTTGATAATGATTACAATAAACAATTAAAAAAACATATTGATAAAACAAAGCCTGTAGTTTTCTTAATGGGGTTAGATGAGATAAATTTTTCAACATTTGAAAATGCTTTTGTTGTTTATCTTGGTCATCATGGAGACTTTTCAGCATCTATAGCTGATATAATTTTACCAACCCCTGCGTATACCGAAAAAAGTTCTACTTATATGAATATAGAAGGTAGAGTTATTCAAACGACTAAGTGTCATAACCCAATAGGTGAAGCAAAAGAGGAGTGGAAAATTTTTAGAGTTTTAAGCGACTTATTTGAAAAAAATTTAAATTTTAATAATCTTGGGGAGCTTCGAAATGAGCTTACAAGTACTTATGGTCAATTTGCTCTCTTAAATGAAGTTAATTCTATTGGCGAAATAACTTTTGCTAAAAATAATAAAATTGAGAATATTAAAATTAAATATAACATTGAAAATTTTTATATGAATGACTCTATTTCTAGATCTTCTGAAACAATGGCAAAATGTACTAAAGATATTTTAAATAAGGCAGCATAATAATTAAATGAATTATGATATATTAATTACAGGGTTAATAATCGTTGCCCAAATACTTGCTGTTGTTGTGCCAGTTTTAATATCTGTAGCTTTTTTAGTTTATGCTGAAAGAAAAGTTTTAGCCCTAATTCAATTAAGAAGAGGTCCAAATATAGTAGGGCCTTTTGGTATATTACAAAGCTTTGCTGATGCATTAAAACTTATTACTAAAGAAAATATTATACCTAGTGGATCAAATAAAATTGTTTTTATTTTAGCACCCATAATAACAATGGTACTTAGCTTAGCAGGTTGGGCAGTAATTCCTTTTGCTCCAGGATGGGTAGTCTCTGATATTAACGTAGGTATAATGTATCTGTTTGCAGTATCATCTCTTGGAGTATATGGAATAATAATGGCCGGTTGGGCTAGTAACTCTCAATATCCTTTTCTAGGAGCATTAAGATCAGCTGCTCAAATGGTTTCATATGAAGTATCTATTGGATTTGTAATAATTACAGTATTATTATGTGTAGGTTCTTTAAATTTATCAAAGATAGTTTTAGCTCAGCAGACTGTCTGGTTTGCAATTCCATTATTACCTATGTTCATTATTTTTTTTATTTCTGCTTTAGCTGAAACAAATAGATTACCTTTTGATCTTCCTGAAGATGAATCAACACTTGTTGCAGGATTTTTTACTGAATATTCATCTGCTTCATTTGTATTATTTTTTTTAGGTGAATACGCGAGTATGATTTTAATGTCTTCTATGACTGTCATTCTTTTTTTAGGCGGATGGCTTCCTCCAATTGATGTATACCCATTAAATGTTGTTCCTGGAGTAATCTGGTTTACTGTGAAAGTAATATTTATATTATTTTTATTTATTTGGGTTAGAGGAACTTTCCCAAGATATAGATATGATCAGTTAATGAGACTTGGATGGAAAGTTTTTCTACCATTTTCTTTGTTTTGGGTTGTGGCAACTTCTGGTTTTTTAGTATATTTTGATATGCTGCCAAATTAATATGTATAAATTTATTAAATCTTTTACTTTATTTGAATTATTTCAAGGACTATTTTTAACTTTCAAATACATATTTAAATCTAAAGTTACAATAAATTATCCTCATGAAAAAGGTCCATTAAGCCCACGTTTTAGAGGTGAGCATGCTTTGAGAAGATATCCAAGTGGGGAAGAGAGATGTATCGCATGTAAGCTTTGTGAAGCAGTATGTCCTGCTCAGGCAATTACAATTGAAGCAGAGCCAAGAGAGGATGGAAGCAGAAGAACAACAAGATATGATATAGATATGACTAAATGTATTTACTGTGGTTTATGTCAAGAATCTTGCCCAGTTGATGCAATAGTCGAAGGACCAAATTTTGAATTTGCCACTGAAACGAGAGAAGAATTAATTTATAATAAAGATAAACTTTTAGAAAATGGAGATAGATGGGAGCAAGAAATTGCTCAAAATATTCATCTCGATAGAAAATATAGATAAGAATGATTCTTTATTCATTAACATTTTATCTTTTTTCATCTGTTGCGGTTCTTTCTGCTCTAATGGTTATAAGTGCAAAAAATCCAGTTCATTCAGTTTTGTTCTTAATTTTAAGCTTTGTTAACGCATCAGGACTCTTTGTTTTATTAGGCGCTGAATTTTTGGCAATGATCCTTGTCGTTGTATATGTTGGAGCTGTTGCTGTCCTCTTTCTATTTGTTGTAATGATGCTTGATATAAATTTTGTAAAGTTGAGAGAAGGTTTTTTGCAATATTTACCTTTTGGAGCATTATTAGGGATAGTTCTAGTAATTGAACTTGGAATACTTTTTTTAACAGATAGATCATCTAATATTTACAACAATCAAACACCATTACAACCTATAGTTAGTGAAGTGGAGAATACAAAAATGATTGGGCAAATACTCTACACTGAATATTTTTATTTATTTCAAATATGTGGGATAATTTTATTAGTCGCAATGATTGGCTCTATCACACTTACATTAAGAGATAAAGGTGGCGTTAAAAGGCAAAATATTGATTCACAAAATACAGTTGATGCATCAACAGCTATAGAAAAGAAAAAAGTAAAAATAGGCGAAGGAATTTAATTAATGATTACTCTTGAGCACTATCTTTTTCTCGGCGCAATTATTTTTACCTTAGGTGTTTTAGGGATATTTTTAAATAAGAAAAATTTAATTATAATTTTAATGTCTATAGAACTCATCTTGTTGTCAGTAAATATTAATTTTATTGCTTTCTCAGCGTATATTAATGATATTTCAGGGCAAATCTTCGCAATGCTTACACTTACTGTTGCAGCAGCTGAAGCAGCAATTGGACTCGCCATACTTGTAGTATTTTTTAGAAATTTAGGATCAATAGAAGTAAATAAAATTAATCAGCTTAAGGGATAGTAGATGGCAACCTCAATTATATTTTTACCTCTACTTGGTTTTCTTTTTTGTTTTTTACTAGGTAAACAGTTTAACTATAGGGTTTATCAAATATCAACAACTTCAATCCTTTTTCTTTGTACTTTATTTTCTTGGATAATATTCATTCAGTTTGTTAATAATAAGGAAACTGAAATAATCTTTATCCTTAACTGGATAACTTCTGGAAACTTTATTGTTGATTGGTCAATTAGATTAGACACTTTAACTGCTGTGATGTTCATTGTGGTTACAACTGTTTCTGCTTGTGTTCATTTATATTCAATAGGATATATGGAAGAAGATCCATCAAAAATAAGATTTATGGGTTATCTAAGCTTATTTACTTTTTTTATGCTTGTTCTTGTATCAAGTAATAACTTGCTGCAAATGTTTTTTGGTTGGGAAGGTGTTGGGCTAGCCTCATATTTATTAATTGGTTTTTGGCACCATAAAGATTCAGCAAATAAAGCTGCTATAAAAGCATTTATAGTAAATAGAGTTGGAGATTTTGGATACGCAATAGGAATTGCTGGAATTTTTTATATTTTTGGCACGGTAAGTTTCGACAGTATATTTTTACAAGTGGATCAATTTAGTGATCATCAAATTCAATTTCTTTCATTCAG
Organism: uncultured Alphaproteobacteria bacterium; assembly: GCA_902602695.1. Taxonomy (GTDB): domain Bacteria; phylum Pseudomonadota; class Alphaproteobacteria; order HIMB59; genus CACPNW01. The sequence continues at coordinate 49,083 of CACKRO010000004.1, forward strand.
TTTTCCAACTTTAGATTTTTTATGTTTTCTTTTATTCATAGGCGCAATGGGTAAATCTGCTCAATTAGGTTTACACACCTGGTTGCCAGATGCTATGGAGGGACCTACTCCTGTATCTGCACTAATACACGCTGCAACAATGGTAACAGCTGGTGTATTCTTAGTTGCAAGAATGAGTCCTCTTTATGAATTTGCTACATTTACTAATTTATTCATTACTTTTATTGGTGCGGCCACAGCTATTTTTGCTGCCTCTATAGCCTTAACGCAAAATGATATTAAAAGAGTCATTGCATATTCAACATGCAGTCAATTAGGATATATGTTTTTTGCAGCAGGTGTAGGAGCTTATAATGCATCAATATTTCACTTAACAACCCATGCCTTTTTTAAAGCTCTTCTATTTCTTTCTGCAGGTTCTGTAATTCACGCAATGCATCATGAACAGGATATGAGAAAAATGGGGGGACTTTTCAAAAAAATACCTTTTACTGCTACAATGATGTGGATTGGATCTCTTGCAATTATTGGTTTCCCATATCTATCTGGTTACTATTCAAAAGAAAGTATTTTAGAAAATGCTTTCTATACTTCAAATGGAATAGCATATTTTGCATATTTAGTAGGTATTTTAACTGCTTTACTTACTGCTTTTTATTCATGGAGATTATTATTCCTAACATTTCATGGTGAAAATAGATCAAATAATAAAACATATGATCACGCCCATGAATCACCTTTAGTAATGACAGTGCCATTATTTATTCTTGCAATTGGTTCTATTTTTTCTGGAATATTCTTTGCTGATTATTTTATTGGATATTACAAAAAAGAATTTTGGGATAATGCAATATTATTAACAGAAAGCTCTCATAAATATCTTCCTCTTACGCAATCATTAATATCAAAATCGGCTGTTGCAATTGGAATTCTTGTCTGTGTGTTGATATATTCAAATAATTTAAACAGAGCAAAAAATCTTTCCTATAACTTAGATCCTTTATATTCTCTTTCTAAAAATAAATGGTATGTGGATGAGCTATATCATAAAGTATTTGTTTTAACTTTTTTCAAATTGGCAAACTTTTTCTGGAAAAAAGGAGATGAAAAAACTATTGATGGTTTAGGACCAAACGGGGTCTCCTGGATTATTTCAAAATCGTCATCTTATGTAAGTTTGTTTCAATCAGGGTATTTGTTTCATTATGCTTTTGCTATGCTTGGAGGCTTAGTAATAATTTTAACATGGTTTTTATATTACTAAATGATTGACTGGCCATTAGTATCAGTAATAATTTTTTTACCTTTAATTGGTGCTTTAATTATTCTTTTTATTAAAGAAGATGAATTAACATCAATTAATATTAAATGGGCTGCTTTACTAGCGACATTAGGAACATTTATTTTAAGTTTAATACTCTGGTTACAATTTGATTATTCCAATCCGTCTTATCAATATGAAGAAAAATTTAGATGGTTTGATGATTTTAATTTCTTCTACCATGTTGGAGTTGACGGTATCTCACTTTTTATGATTTTACTAAGTACATTTTTGACCCCACTTTGTATTTTAGCTAGTTGGAATAATATAAAAAAAAGAGTCAAGGAATACATGCTTTCTTTTTTATTTTTAGAGACTGTAATGATTGGAATGTTTGCTTCTATAGACATACTTTTATTTTATATTTTTTTTGAAGCAGTATTAATACCAATGTATCTAATCATAGGTATATGGGGAGGTAATAGAAGAATCTATGCTTCTTTTAAATTCTTTCTCTACACTCTTTTGGGGTCAGTACTCATGTTGATTGCTATTATTGTGATGTACAGAAATACAAGTTCAATGAGTATTGAATTCTTACAAGGTAATTATTTTTCCTATAATACTCAATTGTTTCTATGGCTCGCTTTTTTTGCCTCCTTTGCAGTTAAAATTCCTATGTGGCCGTTTCATACATGGTTGCCCGATGCCCATGTTGAAGCTCCAACAGCTGGATCTGTTATTTTAGCCGGAGTACTTTTAAAAATGGGTGGATATGGTTTTATCCGTTTCTCTTTAGGCATGCTTCCAGAAGCAACAGAGTTTTTTATTCCTTTAATTATGACATTAAGTATAGTTGCCATAGTATACACTTCCTTAGTAGCACTAGCACAAACTGATATTAAAAAACTAATTGCATATTCATCTGTTGCTCATATGGGAATTGTAACAATTGGAATTTTCTTAGTGAATCAACAAGGCTTAGAAGGAGCAATGATTCAAATGATTAGTCATGGACTAGTTTCAGCAGCTTTATTTTTATGTGTTGGTGTTATTTATGATCGAATGCATACTAGAGAAATTGAATTTTACGGAGGATTAGTTCAAAGAATGCCACTTTATGCAACAGTATTCATGATTTTTATGCTCGGATCAGTTGGATTGCCTGGAACTAGTGGTTTTATTGGAGAATTTTTAGTTATTGTTGGCGCATTTAAATTTTCAAGTTACGTTGTTATTGGCGCGGCTTTTGGAATAATATTATCTGCTGTTTACATGCTATACCTTTATAAAAGAATTATTTTTGGCACCATAACTAATAATAAACTTGCAGATATTTTAGATATAAACACAAGAGAGAAAATCATATTAATTCCTTTAGCAATTTCAGTAATATTATTAGGTATATTTCCAAATCTATTTTTAGATCCTATGAGACTATCACTTGAACTGATTATAACAAATTATGAAATAGCCAATGCTAAATAATATTTACAATATTTTTTTTATACCCGAAATTTTTTTAGCATGCTCTTCTTTTGTTTGCTTACTTTTTGGGCTTTTTTTAAAAAAGAATGCATTTAGACAAACTTCCAATCTAGCAGTTTTCGTTTTATTATTAACCATTTTGCTTGTTTACTATGATAGTGAATCAAATTTTGCAAATTATAAAAGTTTATTTAGCCACTCTTCTTTTATAAATTTTTTTAAAATTTTAGCTCTATTTGGATCTATAGCTAGTATCATCATTTCTAAAGATTATTTCTTAGGCATTAAGCTTAAAAATTTTGAAATTCCTGTTTTATTTTTATTTTCTACACTTGGGATGATGTTAATGATTGCTTCGCATAATCTTATGTCCATGTATCTAGCAATAGAACTACAAAGTTTATCTCTATATGTTGCTGCAGCAATAAAAAGAGATTCAATCTCATCAGCTGAGTCAGGAGTAAAATACTTTATTTTAGGAGCATTGTCGTCTGGTATACTTTTGTACGGCTTCTCCTTAATTTATGGATTTACTGGTTCAATGAATTTTGATGATATAAGTTTCTATTTATCAAAATATGATAATTTAAATTTAGGTCTAATATTTGGGCTTGTATTTGTGATGGTAGGCTTGGCTTTTAAGGTTTCAGCCGTACCTTTCCATATGTGGACTCCTGATGTTTATGAAGGAGCTCCAAACTCAATTACAGGTTTTTTTGCTATTGTCCCTAAGATTGCTGCAGTAGCTTTAATTTATCGTTTTTGCATAGTTCCATTTGAAAATTTTTACTTAGAATGGAGTCAAATAATTTTATTTTTATCAATAGCCTCAATGTTTCTTGGAGCTGTGGCGGCTATAGCACAGTCAAATATTAAAAGATTATTAGCTTATAGTTCTATCGGACATATAGGTTATATCTTAATAGCTTTAGTTGCTGCAAATGATGATGGAATTAAAGCAGCATCAATTTATATGTTTTCATACATGATAATGAATGTTGCTATTTTTGCTATTTTACTTTCGTTAAAAGTTAAAAATGAATATTTAATTAATATAAGTGATTTAAAAGGGTTAAGTAAAAGTAATCCAATCGTTAGTCTTTCTATTTCAATAATAATGCTATCTATGGCTGGCATCCCACCCTTTATAGGATTTTTTGGAAAGTTTTATGTTTTCATTGCTGCAATTGAACAAGAATTATATGTGCTTTCAATTCTTGGCGTCCTAGCTAGTGTTATTTCTGCTTTTTATTATTTAAGAATTATTAAGATAATGTATTTTGATGAAAGTAAAAGTGAAGGAATAATTAATTTTCAAATTTCTTTTCAATCAAAAATTATTCTGTCCTTAAGTTTGTTTGTAATTATTTGTTTTATATTTTACCCGTCTTTATTGATTAATATATCAGCAAGTTTGACCATTTGATTAATGTCATTAGATAAAATTAAAAATCTATTAGATAAAAACAATTTTGATTTTCATTTTATTGAATCTGTAGACTCTACAATGTCAGAGGTTAAAAAACTTATTTATAATAGGGATATATGTTTGATGGCAAATGAACAAAAAAAAGGATTTGGAAGACGAGGAACAACTTGGGAAAGTCCAAAAAATAATGTCTATATTTCTATTTTATCTAAAAATATATTGCCAATAGAAAATCATTTTTTAAATAATGCTTTTATTACTAATATGATCTGTTCTGTGATTGAAAATATTTGTAATGTTAAAACTCAAATTAAATGGCCAAATGATATTTTAATTAATAAAGAAAAAATTTCTGGAATAATTTCTGAAATATTTAGTATCAAAAGTGATAAATATATCAATACTGGTTTTGGAGTTAATATAGTATCTTCTCCTAAAATTGAAAATTATCCAACAACTAATCTTAATAAATACACTAAAGAAATTAACAATTTTTATTTTGTATATGAAATTATGGAAGAGTATTTTAAAAATTTTAAACAACTGCTAAATAACCACGAAAAAATTATGACTGAATATAAAAGTAGATTATTATATTTAGGAAGCAATATTAATTTAAAAATTGATGAACAAAATGTAAAACAAGGAATATTTCATAATCTTAACCCAGATGGTTCAATCACTTTAAAAAATAATATTAATTTTGAAAATATATATAATGCTAGAATAATTTAATGATTGTTATAGATGCAGGTAATACGAATATAGTTATAGGTTTTTATACAAAAAATAAATTAATTAAAATTATTAGATTAAAAACAGAAAAAAAAATCAATATTACAAAAAAAGAAATAAATAAATTTTTTATATCTAACAAAAAATTGATTAATAATCTTAAAGATAGATTTTGTATCTTGTCCTCTGTTGTACCATCTTTAAACTTAATTTTTAAAAATATTTTTCAAAAAAATAAATTCAAATTTTATATAATTAATCCCAAAAAAATATCATTCAGAAATAGTATCAATTATAATCTAAATCAAATTGGGAGTGATCGAATAGCAAACTATGCCTATGTATATAGTAAGAAAATCAAAGACTGTATAATTCTCGACTTTGGTACAGCTACTACTTTTGATGTCATTAAAAATAATCAATATTTAGGTGGATTAATTTTTCCAGGTATAAATCTTTCAATGGAGACACTTTTAAAAAATGCTGAGTTAATAAAAACTTCAAAAATCTCAAAATCAAATAAAATTGTTAATAATAATACATCAACTTCTATTCAATCAGGTTTCTATTTTGGTTATTTGCATGCAGTTAATGGCATATTAAAGCAAATTATTAAGGAGAATAACTTTAAGCCCAAAGTCTATATTACGGGTGGTCTAGGTAAAATATTTAGGGATAAAATTATTTATAAACCTATATATATGGAACATTTGACATTAGAAGGAATAAAAGAAATCGGTAACAAACATTTTTATGAGTAATAATTTACAACTAAATGAATTCAATGAAGGACTACACTTTTTATCTCTTGGAGGTATTGGAGAAATAGGTGCAAATTGTTATCTTTACGGATGTGATGGAAAATGGATAATGATAGATTTAGGTCTTTCATTTGCAGATGAAAAGTTTCCTGGTGTAGATTTATTAGTACCAAAAATTGATCATATTGAAAGTTTAGAAGATAATCTCGAGGCTATTATTATCAGTCATGGTCATGAAGATCATGCAGGAGCTGTTGCGTTCTTAGCAAATAAAATTAAATGTCCTGTATATGCTAGTAAATTTGCAAAATTTCTTATCGAAAATAGGCTAAAAGAATTCAATAAAGTAGAAGGATTTACTTTAAAAGAGATAAATCTAGATAAGAAATTAACACTCAATAATTTTGATATAAGTTTTATTCCAACTACACACTCAATTCCTGAACCAACTGCAATAGTAATTAATACAGCATATGGATCATTACTTCATACTGCTGATTGGAAAATAGATCATTCACCTACTTTAGGAGAATCATTTTCAAAAGAAAAATTTGAAAAATTAGGAAATGATGGATTACTTGCCTTAATAGGTGACTCTACTAACGCAAATGTGCCTGGTAAATCAGAATCTGAAAGTGACGTTAGAGATGAACTGACAAGTATATTTTCAAGATTTTCTAATAGAATTGTTGTTACCTGTTTTTCTTCAAATATTGCACGAATGAAAAATATTATTCAAGCAGCAAAAAAAAATAAAAGAAAGGTCGCTCTTGTTGGTAGGAGTATGAAAAAAAATATCGAGGTAGCAAGAAAATGTGGTTATGTTGCAGATGATGAAATTTTTATCAGTGAAGATGAAGCTTCTTATATACCAAGAGAAAATTTGGTCATAATTTGTACTGGTAGTCAGGGTGAAAAAAGATCTGCCCTTTTTAGGATAGCTTATAATTCTCATCAACATTTACATTTAGAGCCTGAAGATGTAGTAATTTTTAGCTCTAGAGACATTCCTGGTAATGAAAAATCAATAAATAATTTAAAGAACTTACTTATTAGACAAAGAGTTGAGATAGTAACTGCTGATGATGATTTAGTGCATGTTTCAGGTCATGGTTATGCAGATGAAATAAAACAAATGTATAATTGGACAAAACCTTACTTATCTATTCCTGTGCATGGTGAACACATGCATCTAGAGGCGCATAAACAATTATCTTATTCATCTCAAGTACCATTTACTAAGATTTTAGAAAATGGAAAATGTCTCAAAATTGCACCAGGTGAACCTAAAATTGTAGAAAAATTTGAAACTGGAAAGTTAATTGTTGAGGGTAAAAATCTTTATGACTCTGAATCTGCATTTATTAAAGAGAGAAGAAAATATTCATTTGAGGGATTAGTTTTAATATCTTTAATTATCAATGAGGATGACTATTCAATTAATAAAAATATGTTACTTAGCTTAAAAGGATTGCCGGGAATAGATGAAGAAAATATTAAAAGTGATTTTAAAATACTTTTTATAGAAAACTATACAAAACTTAACAAAGATCAAAAATCATCAGATCTTATAGTATCTGACTTAGTTAAAAGTAGTTTTAGAAAGATTATAAAAAATTCAATTCAAAAAAAACCAGAAATTGAAGTTCATTTAATACGTTCTTAATGGCATTATTCACTCATGTTCTAATTTTTATCCTTGTTTGGTGGATTTTATTTTTCATACTCCTGCCGATTAAGATAAAAGTACCACAAAAAGTAGAATCTGGACATGCAAAAAGTGCGCCAAGTAAGCCATATCTTCTAATAAAATTTATAGCAACTTCATTAATATCAGCTTTAATTTTATTTTTTTTGATTTTATTTGGATTTGATTTATCAAATATATTTAATAAATGAAATATTCAAATTTTTTTCTTCCCACTATTAAAGATGTACCGTCAGATGCTGAAATAATTTCACATAAATTAATGATCAGAGCTGGTATGATTAAACAATCTAGTGCCGGTATTTATTCGTGGTTACCTCTAGGTCTACTTGTATTAAAAAAAATTGAAAAGATTGTCCGAGAGGAACAAAATAATGCAGGAGCAATAGAACTGCTTATGCCTACGATTCAATCTTCTGATTTATGGATTAAATCAGGAAGATACGATGATTATGGAAAAGAAATGTTAAGGATTACAGATAGAAGTGGAAGGGAAATGCTTTACGGCCCAACAAATGAAGAATTAATTACAGATATATTTCAATCACATATAAATTCTTACAAAGATCTTCCAAAAAACCTGTATCATATTCAATGGAAATTCCGAGATGAAGTTAGGCCTAGGTTTGGAGTAATGCGAGGAAGAGAATTCTTAATGAAGGATAATTATTCATTTGATCTTGATGAAAGCGAAGCAAAGAAATCTTATGACAATATGTTTAAAGCATACATAAAAACTTTTATTAGAATGGGTTTAACACCAATTTCCTTAAGAGCAGAAACAGGGCCAATTGGAGGTAACTTAAGTCATGAATTTCAAATACTAGCTAAGACTGGTGAAAGTACACTTTATTATGATAAAAAATTAGAAACACTAAACCCTGAAACTATAGACCCAAATGAGTTGCAGTCATTTTATGCTGCAGTTGATGATCAACATGATGAAAAAAATTGCCCAATTTCAAATGAAGATTTAAAAATTTCTAAGGGCATTGAAGTTGGTCATATATTTTATTTTGGAACAAAATATTCTGAGAAATTAAACGCATTTGTTCAAGATAAAAGTGGGAAAAATGTTCCAGTGCATATGGGATCATATGGCATTGGTGTTTCAAGACTTGTGGGCGCAATTATAGAAGCTTATCATGATGAAAAAGGAATTAGGTGGCCTTTAGAAGTTGCTCCATTTAAGGTTTCCATAGTTAATTTAATGCCAGAAGATCAAGATTGTGCCACAAAATCATCAGAATATTATGAATATTTTATGAAAAATAATATTGAAGTCATTTTAGATGATAGAATCTGCAGTATAGGAAAAAAATTATCTGATAATGAGTTAATTGGGACACCATATCAAATTATTATTGGCAAAAGAGATTTAAAAGATAATTTAGTAGAAATAAAAAATCGCCAAAATAATGTAAGTGAAAAAATTTCATCCAGTAGTGTAATTGATTTTATTAATAATAAGTTAAAAAAATAGATGATTTCTAAATCAGAACGATTACTGATTTTTAGGTTTTTATTCTCTAAGAAATCTGATGGCTATGTGTCTATTTTCGCTTGGTTTTCAATAATAGGTATTAGCTTAGGAGTGGCAGCAATTATTATAGTAATGTCTGTTATGAATGGTTTTAGAATTGATCTAACTAACAGAATAATTGGGCTTAATTCACACCTGAATATTTATAGTTTTGATAATGAGATAACAAATAAGCAAGCTGATGAACTCATATTGAATATTGATAATTCTTTTTTTTACCAACACTACAAATCTATTGAAACAAATGGATTAATTATAAAATCAAATAACTCAAAAGGTGTTATGATAAAAGGCTATGACGAATATGATAAAAATCATTATTTGTTTAATTCAATTAATATAGGTACATTAATTCAAAATCCCAAAAGTGAAATATTAATTGGAGATTCCTTAGCAAATGAAATGAATTTAAGTTTAGGAGATAAGGTTAAAATTGCAATACCAAAGACCGATAAAACAATATTAGGAAATATTCCAAGATTTAAAACATTGGAGGTAGTAGGTGTATTTGATCTAGGTTTATATGAATATGATTCAAATTTAATTTTTTTATCTTCAGAACTTGTTAGAAAATTACTCTTATATGATGAAGATATATACAACAAAATTGAATTCTTTACATCATCTCCTAATGAAATTGAATTATTTAAAAATAAAGTAGAATTAGAAACATCTAATCTTTTATTAAATTTTTATTCAATATCTTGGAAGGATCAAAACAAAACTTTAATAAATGCTCTTAAGGTTGAAAAGAATGTTATGTTTATTATTCTTTCTTTAATTATCTTAGTTGCATCATTAAATATAATTTCAGGATTAATTATATTTGTAAAAGAAAAAAACAAAGATATTGGAATTTTGAAAACTATTGGAATGAGTAATAAAAGTATCATAAAAATATTTTTTACTATTGGAATCTCAATTGGTTTAATAGGATCTTTAATAGGATTAATAATTGGAATTCTTTTCACAATAAATATTAAATCAATTCAAAGTTTTTTAGAATATTTACTTGGCACAAAACTGTTTTCTGAAGAAGTTTATTATTTATCATCTTTACCTTCTAAAATTAGCGTAAATGAAGTAGTTTACGTACTTTGTGTAGCAATAATTATATCAATTATCTCAACTATTTTTCCAGCTTTAAGTTCAGCTAGAATAGACCCTGTTAAAAGTTTAAGAAGTGAATAATAAATATTTATTAGAGATAACCAATCTTTGTAAAAATTATACAAATGAAAATAATTCAAAAATTGAGATAATTAAAAATTTAAATTTTAAATTAAAGCTAAACACTAAAGTTTCAATTATTGGACCTTCAGGTTCAGGCAAAACAACTTTTCTCAATATTATTGGTTTACTTGACTCAGAATATGATGGAAACTTTTATTTTAAGAACAAAGATATTTCTTTGTCCTCAAAAGATGAAACGAATAAAATCAGAGGATTATCCATTGGTTTTATTCATCAATTTTTCCATCTAATTCCTGAACTCACTGTGATCGAGAATGTTATGCTACCATTATTAATTAATAAAAATGAAAAGAAAAGTTATGAAATTTCTAAAAAACTACTTCTTGAATTCGGTTTAGATGAAAGGATAAATTATAAACCTTTAAAATTATCAGGAGGAGAGCAACAAAGAGTCGCTATTGCTAGATCTTTGGTAAATGATCCTGATTTAATTTTAGCTGATGAGATGACTGGCAATCTTGATGAAGATACTGCTAACAATATTTTTAAATTTTTTATAAATTATATCCAACAAAATAATAAAACTTTAGTATATGTAACTCATAACAAAACTTATTCTTTATTAGCTGATGAAATTTATTATTTTAAAAATAAGAAAATACATTTGACAAATGAATAATCCCTTTATTCATTTACGATCTTTATCTTCATATTCTCTCTCTGAAAGTACTCTAAAAATTACTAATTTAGTGGATTTGGCAAAAAAAAATAACATGCCTGCAATTGCCATTACAGATAATAATAATATGTTTGGAGTATTTGAATTTTCTAAAGAATGTGTAAAAAATAATATTCAACCAATAATTGGAACTTCAATAAATTTATTAGATATTATTGTAAATAATCAAATTTCCCAAATTACACTTTTAGTCAAAAATGAACTTGGGTATAGAAATCTATTAGAATTAAGCTCCCTTTCTCATCTTAATGAAGGAAATAATATTGGTATATACTTTTCACAATTAGAAAAATATTCTGAAGGTTTATTCTGTTATATAGGTGGTGAATTTAATCCTTTACTTTTATTAAATAAGGAAAATAGAAAAAATGAAATCAATCAATTAATTAATAATTTTAAAGGAATATTTAAGCAAAATTTTCTTTTTGAAATACAAAGAATTAAAGATAAAAATATAGATTTTTTTGAAAAAGAATTCATCAATTTATCAAAAGAATTTGACATACCCCTTATTGGTTCAAATAATATTAAGTACGCTAATAAAGATGATTATTCAGCTCACGATGCATTGTTATGTATTGCACAAAAATCTACTATAAATAATTCTCAAAGAAATACCTCTAATGAAAATATTTATTTTAAGTCAAGTGAGGAAATGTATTCAAATTTTGAAGATATTCCGGAAATAATAAAAAATAATTTAAATATTTCTCTATCTTGTAATTATTTTCCTGAGTCTACAAAACCACAATTACCTGAATTTAAGAATGATCTAAATTTATCAGCTGAAGATTTTCTATTAAAATCATCAGAAGTAGGCCTTGGTAAAAAAATAAAAGAAATGAATATTAAGAATACAGAAATTTATACTGATAGATTAAAATATGAAAATGAAACAATTATTAGAATGGGGTTTGCCGGATACTTTCTAATAGTTGCAGACTTTGTTAATTGGGCTAAAAAACAAGATATCCCAGTTGGTCCTGGAAGAGGTTCAGGTGCTGGAAGCCTGGTTGCTTGGTCATTAGGGATAACAGATTTGAACCCATTAGATTATGAATTATTATTTGAAAGATTTCTAAACCCAGAAAGAGTATCAATGCCAGACTTTGATATTGATTTTTGTCAAACTAGAAGAGACGAAGTTATAGAGTATGTAAATAATAAATATGGAAGTGAATGTGTTGCACACATAATTACATTTGGCACACTTGCATCCAGAGCAGCGGTGAGAGATATTGGCAGGGTATTAGAAGTTCCTTATGGGGAGGTAGATTCTTTTGCAAAATTAATACCTTTTAATCCATCAAATCCTCTGACTTTAAGTGAGTCAATCAAATCCGAAAGAAGCTTACAAGAGAGAATTAGCAATGATGAAAGAATATCAAATATTATTGATGTAAGCCTCAAAATTGAAGGAACTCATAGACACGCTTCTACGCATGCAGCTGGAGTCGTTATTGGTCACGAAAAGTTATCTAAAGTAGTTCCTTTATACAAAGATCAAAACACTAATACTAATGCAACACAATTTTCTATGAAGTATGTTGAAGAGGTAGGTCTAATAAAATTTGATTTCCTAGGTTTAACAACTTTATCAATCATAGATGATTGTGTAAAACTTATAACAAAAGAAAATAAAAATTTTTTAATTAATAAAATACCCTTAAATGATAAAAAAACTTACGATCAGTTAAGCAAAGGAGACACTGTTGGAATATTCCAATTGGAGAGTAACGGTATGGGTAGTGTGCTGCGTCAATTGCAACCAGATAGATTTGAGGAGATAATTGCTGTTGTTGCTTTATTTAGGCCAGGACCAATGGATAATATTCCATCTTTTTGTAATAGAAAGCATGGACGTGAAGAAATTAAATATCTTCATTTTATGTTAGAAGATGTATTAAAAGAAACTTACGGAATCATTGTTTATCAAGAACAAGTAATGCAGATTGCACAGGTTTTATCAAATTATTCTTTAGGTGAAGCAGACCTACTAAGAAGAGCAATGGGAAAAAAAATTCAAAAAGAAATGGATATGCAAAAATCAAGATTTATTGAAGGCGCAATCCAAAACAATATTGAAAAAAAAGAAGCTTCAAAAATTTTTGATTTGGTTGATAAGTTTGCAGGATATGGTTTTAATAAAAGCCATGCTGCAGCATATGCTTTGATATCTTATCAAACAGCTTTTCTAAAAGCTAATTTTCCACACGAATTTCTCACAGCAACTTTAAACTACTCTATTGATAGGACTGAAAAAATAATTTTATTAAAACAAGAAATAGAACGTTTGAATATAAATTTTTTAAAACCAGATATTAATTTTTCAAATCCTTTATTTTCAATTGAAATAAGTGAAAATTCAAAATCAATTAGATTTGGTCTTGCTGCAATTAAAGGAGTTGGGCTTAAATCTATTTCAAGTATGGTAGAAGAGAGAAAAATAAATGGAAAATTTAAAAATATTATTGATTTTATGAACAGAGTTTCTAAAGAAGTGATAAATAAAAGACAGCTTGAAAAACTTATACAAGCTGGAGCTTTTGATAGTTTGGAACCAAATAGGTCAAAACTATTTAATAATGTTTCAAAATTTGTTGATTTATTTGGTGGAGAAAAAGATCTTAATCAAGATATGCTTTTTGAAGATAATGAGATTTCTTTTGACGATAAAAATCTATTTAACCAAAATTATCAAAACTGGAAAAACTCAGAAATATTATCTAATGAACTTGAAGTAATTGGTTTTTATTTTTCTGACCATCCACTTAATCATTATCCAAGAAAATTTTTTGAATTAGAAAATATTGTTTCGTTTAAAGATAATTTTGAAAATAATAATAACAATTCAATTAAAGTTTGTGGCGCAATTTTGGATATTAAAGAGAGATCAAATAAAGATGGAAAAAAATATGCATTTATCACCGTTTCAGAACTTGGCTATCAATTTGAATTAACAATTTTTAGTGAAAATCTATATAAACACAGGCCAGTTTTAAAAGAGGGAAATTTATTAGTATTTACGATTGATATTGTAAAAAACAATACAGATACTCGCTTTATAATAAGAGATATTTTATCTCTTGAAACTATATTTGTTAGAAATAATTATAAGTTTAATATTTATTCAAATATTAATAATATAATTGAATTAAAGAGTAATATTTTTGAAAAAAAATATAATAGTAATACTAATAATTTTATTGAGCTATTTATAACAGTTGATCAAAAATTAATAAACTTTGATTTTAGTAAATATACCATTAAATCATTCAAAAAACTTGATGAACTAAACAAATCAAAAATCTTAGATTATTCACTAGAAATGTCTTGAATAAATTACACATTATAATAATACATCAGTCAAATTAAATCTAGCACACAGAAAAAACCGGTGTTTTTGTTTCTGTGGAGGTTAAACCGGGAGTTATTATGAATTTACCAGAAGTTAAAATTGAAGATCTTCTAGAGTCAGGTGTCCATTTTGGTCATAATGTAAGAAGATGGAATCCAAAAATGAAAGAATACATTTATGGTGTTAGGAATAACATTCATATTTTTGATTTAAGAATTACATTGGAGTTATTGAATCTTGCTTTAACCAAAATTCACGAAACTGTTTCTAAATCAGGAAAAATCCTTTTTGTTGGTACTAAAAAACAATGTAGTGATGTTGTTAAAGAATTAGCAATGCTTAATAATGATTTTTATGTAAATAAAAGATGGCTTGGAGGAACTCTCACTAACTGGAAAACTATTTCTAACTCTATAAAAAGATTAGATGAAATAGAATTATTTTTAAAAGATAATGAATTGTCTAAAAATTTATCAAAAAAAGAATTATTAGATATCTCAAGGGAAAAACAAAAATTAGATCTAAATATAGGTGGAATTAGAACGCTTAATGGTAAACCAGATTTATTAATAGTTTTTGATGTAATTAAAGATAAAATTGCAGTCCGAGAAGCAACAAAACTCAACATTCCAGTTATAGCAATTGTAGACTCTAATGCTGATCCAGAATTTATTGATTATGTTATTCCTGGAAATGATGACGCTTTAAGATCTATAAATCTTTATAAAAACTACCTTATTCAAACTATTCAAGATGCAACAAGCTTCCAAGATAAATCTATAAACAAAGAAGAACAAAACATCTTAGAAAGTTCAAAAAAGGAAGAGAAATAATGTCTAATTTAACACAGCTAATTAAAGAATTAAGAGTTAAAACGGGAGCAGGGTTTTTGGATTGTAAAAAATCCTTAGAAGAAAACAATAGTGATATAGACAAATCAATAGAGGCATTGAGGAAAAAAGGATTAGCAAAAGCTTCTAAAAAAAGTGATCGCGCTGCAAATGAAGGAGCTGTTGGTTTCTATTCTAATGAAAATATTACAGTATTAATTAAAGTTAATAGTGAAACAGATTTTGCTGCAAAAAGTGATTCTTTTTTAGATTTTCTTGATAGCCTTGGTAATCTAGTTTTAGAAAACAATATTTATTTGGATAAAAATCAATTTTTAAATTTACAATATGAAAATGGAACAGTTCAAGATTATTTTAATTCAATGATTGCAAAAATTGGAGAAAATTTAATTTTAAATGATTTAATCATTAAAGAAAACAAAAGTTCAAACTATGATTTTTATATACATAATAGCTATAGAGCTAACATTGGAAAAATAATCTCTTTATTAGAGTATTCATCTAATAAAAAGATCAAAGAAATAGAAACATTAACTAAAAATTTATGTATGCATATTGCTGCAATGAAACCTGAGTCTTTAGATATAACTGATCTAGATAAGGATTTAGTAAAAAACGAAGAAAAAATTCAAAAAGAACTAATTTTAAACTCTGGAAAACCATCAAATATTGTTGATAAAATTTTAGAAGGTAAAATGAAAAAGTACTTTAGTGAAGTAACTTTACTTAATCAATCTTATATCTTGGATCAAGATAAAAATGTAGGTACAATTATCAACGATTATAAAGATTTTGATTTTAAAATAATTTCTTTTGCTTTGATCAGCTTATAGAATGAATAAAAGAATTTTGTTAAAGATTTCTGGCGAGTCATTAATGGGTTCTTCCAATTATGGTATAGATGTATCAACAATAAATAAGATATCAAATGAAATTAAAAACGTATTTAAAAAAAAATATGAAATATGTTTGATTATTGGTGGGGGAAATATTTTTAGAGGAATAAAAGGAGCTTCCGAAGGAATAGATAGATCTACTTCAGATTATATGGGTATGTTAGCAACTGTTATGAATGCATTATCATTACAAAGTAGTTTAGAGAAAATTGGTGTCCCAACTCGAGTTCAATCAGCAATAACTATGTCTCAGATTGCTGAACCCTATATTCGTAGAAGAGCAATAAGGCACTTAGAGAAAAATAGAATTGTAATTTTTGCTGCCGGTACTGGAAATCCATTTTTTTCAACAGATACTGCTGCAGCATTAAGAGCTTCTGAATTAGATTGTGAGTTAATAATTAAAGCAACTAAAGTAGATGGTATTTACACTAAAGATCCAATAAAGCATAAAGAAGCTAAACTAATTAAAAATATTTCATATAATGAAGTTATAAGTAAAAATTTGCATGTAATGGATCTTACTGCAATAAGTTTGGCAAAAGATACCAATATACCAATTTTAATAACCAATATTTTTAAAAAGAACTCTTTAATTAATGTTTTGAATCGTAAGGGATCTTATAGTAAGATCAGTTAATTATGAGTGAAATTGATAGTAAAATGAGCTCTGCTGTTTTACATTTTGAAAAAGAATTAAATTCCTTAAGAACTTCTAGAGCTAATCCCTCTATGCTTGACAATATATTTGTTGATGCCTATGGCGCTAAAACCCCTCTAAATCAATTAGGAAACATCTCAGTTCAAGATGCAAATACAATTACAATTCAGATATGGGATGTATCACTGATTAAGGGAATAGAAAATGCAATTACTGAATCAAATCTTGGTATAAATCCACAGACTGATGGACAACTTATTAGATTGCCAATACCAAAATTGAGTGAAGAAAGAAGAAAAGAGATCATAAAAATTGCCTCAGATTTTGCAGAAAATTCGAAGGTAACAATAAGAAACATTAGAAGAGATTTTATAGAAGGTTCAAAAAATGAAAAAAAGAATTCAAACCTTTCTGAAGATGAATTAAAAAGACAGATCAATGAAATTCAAAAGGTAACAGATAACAATATAGAAAAGATAGACAAAATATTAGAATTAAAAAAAATTGATATTTTGAAAGTTTAGGTTTGGTAAATAATTTAAACCATATTGCCTTAATTCTTGATGGCAATAAAAGATGGGCAAAAAAAAATAATTATACTTATTTAGATGGATACACTAAAGGCTTCGAAAATATACGAAAATTAGTTAATTATTCTTTAAATAAAAAGATATCAAATTTAACAATTTTTGCTTTATCTTCTGAAAATTTTAATAGGTCATCAGTCAGTATTATATATGATATAATATATGATAATTTCTCAAAAACTTTTACTGATTTGATAAAGGACAAAGGTGTAAAAATAAAAATTTTCGGTTCAAGAAATAATTTGCCAAAAAAAATATTAGATATTTTTAAAAAAATAGAAACAGAATCGAATAACAATAAAAAATTAAATTTAAATATTGCTTTCAATTATGGATTTAAAAACGAAATTAAAAACATAATAAAAAAAATTATTGAAAATAATATCAATATTAACTTAAATGATGAAAAACAAATAAATAATTTATTTAATTTGGGATCATTGCCTGATCCAGATATTCTAATAAGAACCGGAGGATATAAAAGATTAAGTAATTTTATAATGTACAATTTAACTTATACAGAACTTTTTTTTATAGAAACACTTTGGCCAGAATTTTCTGAAGAAGAATTTGATTCAATTATCAGACAATATTTAAAAATTGATAGAAAATATGGATTATAAAAATTTTATACTAAGATTATTATTTTCTACAATTTTTATTTCCATATATTCTATCTGCTCATATTTGAATATGAAATATATTTTTTATTTAATAATTTTAATATATTTTTTAATTTTTTTAGAGGTCTTTATTTATTTTAAAAAATATAGAATCATACCGATTATATATATATTTATATCTTTTATATTTTTTTTAAGGATTGATTTTAGTAATCAATTTTTTTTAAATTTTAATTTATTTATTTTAACAGTTATAATTTTTGATGTATTTTCTTATATAATTGGAAAATCTTATGGAAAGGTTCAATTAATAAAAATAAGTCCAAATAAAACTTATGAAGGTTTTTTTGGCGGTTTTTTATTTTCATATTTAGTTAGTTTATTATTTTCATATTTTTATCATATAGCTATAAATTTAGAGTTAATATTATTTATTTTTGTTATTATTGTAAGCGCTTTTATTGGCGATATTATTGAATCATATTACAAAAGAAAAAATAATTTAAAAAATTCAAGTGAATTTATCCCCGGTCATGGAGGTGTTTTTGATAGATTTGATAGTTTTTTGTTTGCAATTATAATTTATTCTATATCAAATAATTTTTAGTATGAATATAAATATTTTTGGAAGTACTGGAGTTATTGGAACAAAAACTTTAGATCTTATCAGTCAAAATTTTCCAAATTTAAAAATTAATCTTCTATGTGCTAAATCGAATATAAAATTATTATCTAAGCAAATAGTAAAATATAAACCTAAATATGCATTTATATATGATCTCGAAAAAATCAAAAATCTTAATACTAAAATAGGAAAAACCAAATTTCTTAATTACAGTGAGCTACAAAGTTACTTATTATCAAGTAGATCAGATTTTAGTTTACTAGCAGTATCTGGATATAAATCATTATATTATTTAGAGGGTATTATCGAGAATACAGATAATTTAGGTATTGTCTCCAAAGAGGCTGTAGTATCAGCGGGTCATATTTTTAAAAAAAAAAAATATTTTGATAAAACAAATATCTTTCCAATCGATTCAGAGCATTTTTCTTTATTTGAATTATTTAATAAAATAAATGTTAAATCAGAAATTAAAAAAATTATTTTAACAGCCTCTGGTGGACCATTTTATAAAAGAAAATTTAATACACTTAAAAATATAAAATTTTCACAAGCAGTCAAACACCCGAAATGGAATATGGGATATAAAAACAGTATAGACTCAGCAACATTAGTAAATAAATGTCTGGAATTAATAGAAGCTCATTATTTATTCGATTTACCATTTAATAAAATGAAAATACTAATACACCCAGAAGCTATAGCTCATTCTATAGTTGAATTTGATAATTATGTTACTCAATTAAATTTATTCAAAAATGATATGAGTATTCCAATTTTAAATTTTTTATTTAAATCAAATCTAAAATATAAGAATAAAAATACAAATTATTTTTTGCAAGATTATGGTAACTTAAGTTTTGAAAATGTTAAAAATGATATTTTCCCAATTTATAATTTTTTTAATAAAATCGATAAAAAAAGACCTCAAAATTTAATAAAATTTAATATTGGAAATGAATATGCTGTCAATTTATATAAAAATAAAAGAATTAAATATACAGATATTTACAGAATAATTAAAAAAGTAACTTCTTTAAATTTGTATTCTTCTGTAAACACTATTAAAGATATAATAAATTATCATGAAAAAGTTGAAGAAAAAATTAAAAAAACTAGCTTTGGTATTTATTAGTATATTATTTATTTCTTCTCTATCTAGTTATGTTTTCTCTAAAGACATAAATTTTGAGATCCGGGGGAATCAATACACTGATCCAGATGTAATTCTTTCATTGCTAAATAATATTCCCGATAAAATAGATGATGATTATGGTAATGATATAATTAACACTTTGAATGCTTCTAATCTTTTTTCAAATGTAAGTGTCGATTTAATTGATGATAATTACATTATAACTGTAAAAGAATATCCAAATATAAAAAAAATATATTTTGAAAATAATGAAAGGTTAGATGATGACGAACTTGAATTAATTACAAATGAAATTAATTTAATTAATTTTAATACTCAGTCTGTAAATTTATTTATTGATGAAATAAAAAAAATCTATCAATCATTTGGTTACAATAATGTTAATATCAACTATTCTAAAATTATTTATAAAGAATCAAATACTGTAGATTTATATTTTGATATTAATGAAGGTACACTAACTAAAATAAATAAAATTATAATAACTGGTAATGAATCATTTTCTGGAGAAGATTTTCGTGCAATAATTTTATCTAAAACCAAATCGATAAGAAATATTTTTGCAAACAATAATTTTAAACCGTCATCAGTAGAAAGAGATAAAAATATTATCTCTAATTTTTATAAAAATTATGGTTTTCTTGATGTAAAAATAATTAATAAAATAGAATATCTTAAAAATAATAAAGTAAATTTATACTTTAATATTATTGAGGGTGATAAATATTTAATTTCTTCAATTAATATCAATGATATAAACAATATATTAAATAATCAAATTGCAGATTTATTAAAATTAAAAATAGATAATTACTTAGCCGATAATAGTGTTTTTTCTTTGCAAAAAATTGAGGAATTTAAAAAAGAAATTTCAACATTAATTATTGAAAATGGTATTGAGTATTTTGAAATAAATACTTTTGATAAAAAAGAAAATAATAATATTGATGTCTTATTTCAAATATCCTCAATCATACCAAAGTATGCCAATCAAATAAAAATTGTTGGTAATTCTAGGACTTTTGATTATGTTATAAGAAGAGAGCTGGAGATCGCTGAAGGGGATGCTGTATATTCAAATCAAATTAAAAATATTAGAGATAAATTAATTTCTTTGAATCTTTTTAATTCAGTAAGCATAAAAGAACAATCAATCAATGAAAATAACATCGATTTAATAATAGAGGTTGAAGAAAAACAAACTGGAACTTTTAATGCGGGTGTATCGGTAGGCACTTTAGATGGTTTTGCTATTGTAACTGGCTTAAGAGAAAGAAATTTTTATGGAACTGGAAGATCATTAGATGTTCTTGTTAATACCTCAGAAGATAAAAAACAATTTAAATTAATTACCCAAGATAGATTATCATATGAAAATGATGCAGATATCAATTATAGCATAAATTATAAACAAGAAGACTTTTCTAAAGCTAGTTCATATAAATTAGATACTTTTACTTCTGGTATTGGAATTGGTTATAAAATCAATAGTAATATTCTTCATAATATTGATTTTGAATATGCTCTTAAAGATTATAAAATTACTAATACATCAACAGTATCTAATTCAATATCATCATCTGCAGGTTTAAATATGAGTTATCTTTTAAAAAATAATTTGCGCTACTCAAATCTTAATCCTGGATTTATTTTAAAAAATGGAAATTATATAAATTTTAATAATGCAATAGAAACACCTACTAGTTCTAATAATGGTTTTATAAGAAATATAATTACATTTAAGAAATTTTATAGTAATAATGATAACATCTTTGCATTTCAGACAAAAATTGGAAATATTTTTTCTTTAAACAATAATGATATTTTAACAGATGATAAATTTGCATTAGGTGGTAGATGGTTGAGAGGTTTTGATAACTATGGTGCAGGTCCTCGTAATTCGCGTACCTCCTATGTTGGCGGCAATAACCTTATTGTAACAAAATTAGATTACTCTTATGAAATTACTAATAAATCAAATTTTCCAATTTATTTAAATATATTTAATGATTACGGCTTAATTTGGGAAAACAAAACTAAACCTAATCAAACTGATAATAACATAAGATCATCTGCAGGATTTGGAATAAAATATTATTCACCAATAGGCCCAATTGGATTTACTTGGGGGTTTCCTTTAATCGATGAGGAATACGATATTAAGCGCATGTTTTTATTCTCTGTAGGAAATATAGATTGAAGTTTGTCTGCATATTTTTATTCGTTTTTATTAATTTATATTGCAAAATTATCTTTGCACAAAATATTGTAGTTATAAACATACAATCCTTAATTGACAAAAACAATGCTTATATAAATTCAATTAAAGAAATTGAAAAACATCAAGAAAAATATCTTAAAAACTTTGAAAATAAAGAAGATGAATTAAAAAAAATTCTAAAAAATATTGAAGATTCAAGATTGATATTGAATGAAAATGAAATTAATGCTCAAATTGATGATTATAACAATAAATTAAATAATTTTTCAATAATTGTTGAAGAATTTAATATTCATTATCAGAATCAGATAGTAATGATGAGAGAAATTATACTCAAAGAAATAATTGTCCTACTAGAAAAATATGCTATCGATAATAATATTGATTTGGTTTTAGATTCAACAAGTTATTTGATTGCTGCTAATTCTATAGATATAACAGATATTATATTTAGTGAATTAAAAAAAATTAATATTAAATTGGAATATAAAAACTTTGAATACAATTAAATATAAAGATATAAAAAAATTATTAATTCAAAATTCTTTAGAATTAGATTCAAATATTTCTGATGAAGAAGTATTTCTAAGTATCAAAACTATAGCTAATTCTTCTGAGAATGATTTATCTTTTTTTACAAATTCTAAATATTTAAACGACTTAAAACAAACAAAAGCTAAAGCTTGTTTAATAGAAAATCAATTTAAAAAATATTTACCTATTCAATGTAAGCCAATTGTTCTTAAAGATCCTTATTTGGCTTTAGCTTTAATAAGTAATTTATTCAATGATCAAAATTTTAAATCAAATGGTATTATTTCTAAAAAATCAAATATTAATTCTAAAAGTATAATTGACAAAAATGTCCAAATTAATGAATTTAGTACTATTTCAGAAAATACTCAAGTGCATGAAAATACATATATTGGCTCTAATTCTAGTATTGGTCCAAATGTGATAATTAATAAAAATGTAATTATTAGTGATAATGTGTCTATATCAAATGCTATAATAATGGAAAACAGCAATATAAAATCTGGAGCGAGAATTGGTGGCTCGGGTTTTGGTTTTGATATGAAAACAAGACAAAAAATATATCATAGTGGTAATGTAATTGTTGGTAAAAACTCATCTATAGGATCTAACACAACAATAGATAGAGCTGTTTTTGATTCCACAATTCTTGGAGCATTTTCAAATATAGACAATTTAGTTCAAATCGCACATAATGTAATCATTGGTGACTATGCTGTAATAGCAGCGCAAGTTGGTATCGCTGGAAGTACAAAAATAGGAAATAATGTTAAAATTGGAGGACAGGCAGGAATATCAGGTCACCTATTTATAGGTGATAATGTTACAATTGCTGCTAAAAGTGGTGTAACAAAAAATATATCTGATAATAAAATTGTTGCTGGTTTTCCTGCAAAAGATATTAGTTTATGGAAAAAAGAAGTAATTAGAAATTCTATTAAAAAATGAAATTAAACATCAACGAAATAAAAAAATTAATTCCTCATAGAAACCCATTTTTATTTGTAGATAAATGTGAAATAATTCTGCCAGGTGAACATGGAAAATCTGAAAAATATTTTTCTCATGATGAATATTTTTTTAAGGGACATTTTCCAAATAATCCTATAGTTCCTGGAGTAATAATTGTTGAAGCAATGGCTCAAACTGCTGGCATTGTAGTATCTTACAAATTGAAGGAGTTCGATGAAAAATCTGTATTGTTTATGAGTGTAAATAAAGCAAAGTTTAGAAAACCAATTTTACCTAATGAGAAAGTATTTTTTGAAGTTAAATTTCTAAATAGTGTTAGAGATGTCTATAAATTTTCAGGAACTTGTTTTAAAGATAATATAAAAGTTAGTGAAGCTGAATTTTCTGCTATGATTACCTATAAGTAATAATTAGTAATATATTATTTATTTTAAGTTACATTTTCATAATTTAATAGATTTATACATATGATCCATCCTTCAGCTGTTATTGCAAAAAATGCAGAAATTCATGAATCAACATATATTGGCCCTTTCTGTATTATTGGGGATGGGGTTAAAATTAAAGAAAATAATAATTTAATTTCCAATGTTTCTATCGTTGGAAATACTACTATAGAAAATAGTAATACTTTTTACCCGTTTTGTTCGATTGGTTCTGAACCTCAAGATTTAAAATATAATAAAGAAAAATCGTTTCTAAAAATTGGCAGTAACAATAAGTTTAGAGAAAATGTTACCATAAATCCAGGGACATCTGGAGGGGGATTAAATACAATAATATCTAATAATTGTTTATTTATGGTAGGTTCACACGTAGCACATGATTGTATTATTAAATCAAATGTTATTTTAGCCAATAATGCTACTCTTGCAGGACATGTAGAAATTGATCATAATGCAATTTTAGGAGGTAATTCAGCAATTCATCAATTTGTTAGAATAGGAAAATATGCAATGATTGGTGGTATGAGCGGTGTTGAAAAAGATATCATTCCATATGGTTTGTACACAGGAATAAGAGAAAATTTGAAAAGTTTAAACCTCATTGGTTTAAAAAGAAAGGGCTTAACATCTAATGCAATCAATGAAATTAAAAATCTCATAAATATAATTTTTGATAGAAAAGATACAATTGAGAATAATATTAAAAACAATTCTGTTGAAAGTTCTGAAATTTTAGAAATAAAGGAAGTAATTGAATTTCTGAAATCAAATTCAAAAAGAGGTATTACCACTTTTAAAAATGACTAAAATAGGAATAATTGCTGGGGATGGTAATTTGCCTCTATATATTGGTAAATCACTATTAAGTAAAAATTTCGATGTTACATTTTTATCTGTAAATAATAAAAATAATAAATTTTATAACAACCATCATGTTGTAGATTTAGATATCTTATCGGTAAAAAAAATCTTTAAAATTTTAGATTCAAATAAAATAAAACATATAATATTTGCAGGAAGCATAAAAAGACCAGGTATTAAAGATTTAGGTTTTGATTTGCCGACATTTTTACTTGCTAAAAGTCTATTATTAGAAAAAAAAGGTGACAACAATCTTTTAATGAGCTTGAAAAAATACTTTGAAACTAAAGGGTATATTTTTTTTAATTGGACCAAATATTGCAAGGAATTATTTTCAACTGAAATAAATTTAACAAAAATCAAGCCTTCTAACAATGCAATTCTAAATTTAAAAAAAGCAAAATTAATATATCAAATTTATAAGAAATTAGATGTTGGTCAGGCTATGATAATTCAAAATCAATTAGTATTAGGATTAGAAGCTATAGAAGGAACAGACGAATTGTTAAAAAGATGTGAAGAATATAAAAGAAAAGATGATAATGGTGTACTGTTTAAATTTTCAAAACAAAACCAGAGTAATCTAATTGATATTCCTTTAATTGGCTTAGATACAATTAAAAATTTAAAAAAATATAATTATGAGGGTATATTTTTGCAAAAAAATAAGTGTTTAATTTTAGATAAGAAAAAAATTATTGATTATGCTAGTAAAAATAATTTATTCATCTCATCAGTCGAGTTAAATTGAAAAAATTAAAAATTTTTATTTGTTGTACAGAACAATCTGGTGAAAATATTTGCTCAAATATTTTATCAAGAATGAATATAGATAAATACCAATTCGATGGAGTTTGTGGCAAACTATCGGAAAAATATATTTCTAATAAAATTTATGATTTATCAGAATTTAAATCTATAGGGCTTTTTGAAATAATACTTTCAATTTCAAAATATTTAAAAATGATAAGAAGATTAAAAAACTATATTATTAAAAATGATTATGATTTAGTTTTAACTATAGACTCACCAGATTTTAATTATAACCTTGTAAACCAATTAAGAAAATCAAATTATAAGAATAAAATAATACATATAGTTGCCCCAACTGTTTGGGCTTGGAGATCATATAGAGCAAGGAAATTTGCAAATATTTTTGATGAAATTTTTCTATTGTTTAATTTTGAAAAAAAATATTTCAATTTTGATAACCTAAAAAAAACTTTTATTGGGCATCCAATTTTTCATATAAAAAAAAGAGAGAATAAAGCAAAATATAAGTACCTCTCTTTTTTACCAGGTAGTAGACAAAATGAAGTATTAAAACTTATAAAATATTTCAGTTATATTGAAAAATATATCTCTAAGAATAATCTTGATTATAAAATTTTTATTCCTACTTTACCACATCTTGCCACTTTAATTAAAGAAAATACTAAGCAATGGAAAACTGAAACTATAATCTCAACTGATATGAGTAAATTTGATAAATATTATGAAGATGTTTACATAAGTATAACTTGCTCTGGTACTGCCTCTTTAGAAATTGCCAAAAGGAATATTCCTCAAATAGTAATCTATAAACTTAATTATTTCACAGAAATTTTAATCAAGCCTTTTGTAAGCGTGAAATATGCAAATCTTATAAATATTATAAGTAATCAAATGATTATTCCAGAAGTTGTTAACTCAAATTTAAATGAAAATAAGTTATTAAATATTTTTATAAATTTATTTAATGATAGAAAAAAACAAGAAACTCAAATTAACTCAATTAATATCTATCTTAAAGAAATTGTTAATGATTATAGTCCTTATGATGAGAGTGTTAGTCGTATAAATAAATTAATTAATCCTTCTTCCAAAGCCAATTAAAAATTGATTTTTTTTCTCTTGAAGATTCAGCTTGATAAGGTCTGGCTTTATAACCGGTGTATAATTGACGAGGTCTGCCAATCTTATTAATAGGATCTTCTATCATTTCTTTCCATTGTGATATCCACCCTACGGTTCTTCCTATTGCAAATAGCACCGTAAACATGCTTGTAGGGAAACCTAATGCTTTTAGAATTATACCTGAATAGAAATCTACATTTGGGAATAATTTTTTACTAATAAAATATTCATCTTTTAGAGCTATTTTTTCTAATTCTATTGCAATTTTAAGCAATGGATCATCTTGCATATTTAATTCTTCTAAAACCTCATGCGCACTTTCTTTCATCACAGTGGCTCTTGGATCATAGTTTTTGTAAACTCTGTGTCCAAAACCCATTAATCTAAAAGAGTCATTTTTATCTTTAGCTTTATCTATAAATTTTTGGATATTTGATACATCACCAATCTCTTCTAACATTTTAATTACTGCTTCATTAGCTCCACCATGAGCTGGTCCCCATAAAGATGCAATACCAGCGGCAATACAAGCAAAAGGATTTGCGCCAGAGGAACCTGCCAATCGTACTGTTGAAGTGGATGCATTTTGTTCATGATCAGCATGTAATGTAAAAAATCTATCCATTGCTCTAACAATTTTTGGACTCACCTTGTAATCTTCTGATGGTACAGAAAATGTCATGTATAAAAAATTTTCGGCATAAGAAAGATCATTTCTTGGATAAACAAATGGTTGACCAATGGAATATTTATAAGCCATTGCACCTATTGTGGGAATTTTTGCTATTAATCTATGACAGGCAATCATTCTTTGATTAATGTCTGAAAAATCAGTACTGTCATGATAAAAGGCCGAAAGGGCACCAACAACACCTACCATAATTGCCATAGGGTGCGCATCTCTTCGAAAACCTCTGTATAAATTTACTAGTTGCTCATGCAACATTGTGTGATTAGTGATTACATCTTTAAATTTCTGTTTATCATCAGGAGATGGTAATTCCCCATGTAGTAAAAGATAACAAACTTCAAGAAATTCACTTTTAGATGCTAAATCATGGATATCATAACCTCTATGACGCAGAATTCCTTTGTCACCATCAATATATGTTATTGCAGATTCACAAGAGGCAGTTGAAGTAAATCCTGGGTCAAAAGTAAATAGTCCAGTTTCTTGATAGAGTTTACGAATATCCAAGACATTTGGACCATCTTTACTTTCAATAAGTGGAATTTGATACGATTTACCACTCTCATTGTTGAATAGAGTAAACTGTTTATTGTTAACTTTTTTATCTTCGTAATCAGCCATATTTAATTATCTCTATATTGATTTAATCTATCAATAGTATCTTTTTTACCTAATATTACAAAAATATCAGAAATTGAAGGCCCTTGATAGGAATTTATTAATAAAAATCTAATTGGTTTACCTAAAATGGGGAATTTAATTTTATTATTTTTTAAAAAATCATTAATTACATTTTGAATACTATCTCTATTCCAATCATTTATTTCTCTAATTAAATTTAAAAATTCTTTAAAAATACTACCAAATTCTGAGGTCAGTTTTTCTGTCTTATTTATTTTATAATTTTCATCAAAATAAACTTTAATTGTATTATTCAAATCACTTAGTTTTTTCATATCTTTTTTATAAACATTAAAAATATTTTTCATTTTTGTCTCATCTTTTTGTAGATATTTATTTAATTCAACATCACTTTCACAAAAGTTTATGAATTCTTCTATTCCGTTTTCTTTTCTTAAATAAAAATTATTAAAAAAATCTAATTTATCAAAACTAAATATACTAGATGATTTAGATAAATTTGATATTTCAAAATTTTCAATTATTTCATCTAATTCAATAGTTTCTGATTTATCTTTGTTATTTGACCAACCTAAAAGTATAAGATTGTTAATAATAGCTTCTTTTAAATATCCATCATTTTTCAACTCTAAAATATTAACTGCCCCATGTCTTTTTGATAATTTTGTTCCATCTTCTCCATGAATAAGAGGAATATGAGC
Source organism: uncultured Alphaproteobacteria bacterium (assembly GCA_902602695.1). GTDB lineage: Bacteria > Pseudomonadota > Alphaproteobacteria > HIMB59 > CACPNW01. The sequence goes on from CACKRO010000004.1 coordinate 77,662, forward strand.
ATATTGAGGTATATCCCAATTCATAAACTTATATATGTAGTATTGTCTAAAAGTATTAATAAAATGATCGTCACCTCTAATAATGTAATTAATTCCTAAATCATGATCATCAACTACTACGGATAACATATAAGTGGGTGATTGATCTTTTCTTAGTAAAATGAAATCATCTAACTCTAAATTTGCTACTGTAACGTCTCCTTGAATTGTATCTTTAATTTTTAAATTGCCTTCATCTGGCACATCTAATCTAACTACAAAACCTTCATCTATACTTTGAATATCATTATCATTTTTACATTCAGTACATATTTTTTTAGAATAATTTTTATTTTCTTTAATTAACTTTCTTTGGTGAGCTATTTTTTCTTCAGAACATACACATTTAAAAGCTTGCTTTTTTTGAAGTAATTCTCTAGCGATTTTCTGATGCCTTAATGATCTTTTAGACTGAACTTGAATTTCCTCATCCCAATCAAGTCCAAGCCATTTTAAAGAATTAGTTATGTTATCTGTGTATTCTTGTTTTGATCTTTCATGATCTGTATCTTCAATTCTCAAGTAAAATTTAGATGATGCTGATTTTTTACTAAAAATATAATTAATTAAAGCAGTTCTAGCACCTCCAAGATGAAGATTACCAGTAGGAGAGGGTGCAAATCGTGTTTTTAACATAGTCATCTTAAAATTAAGATAAACTATTAATTATATTTTCTTATAATACCAGATAAAGTCCCTTGGACTTGGATTTCACCTGCTTCATATTCCTGTGTCTGAAAACTTTGATTAGCAGGAATTAACAAGACCTTGTCTCGATCAAATTTAATAGTTTTTAGAGTAACCTCGTTATCTTGCGTAATAACAGCTGCAATTTTTCCATTTTCAACATTATTTGTCTTTTTTATTACAGCAATATCACCATCAAATATTCCTTTATCTATCATAGATAGACCTTTTACTTTTAATCCAAAATATTTAGCATTTGGTGATGTCATCGAAGAGGGTACAGAAACAAATTCATCAGCATTTTCAATGGCCTCTATTGCTTCACCTGCAGCTATCGCACCAATTAACGGGATATTAATGCTATTTGACAAAGAATTTTCATCAGCAATATTATCTTTATTAATAATTTCCATTGCTCTTGCTTTGTGCTTTAATCTTTTAATAAAACCTCTTTCTTCTAGACTAGTAATTAATCTATGAATACCTGACTTTGATTTTAAATTAACTGCACTTTTCATTTCCTCAAAAGATGGGGAGATTTCATTACTTGAAATATAATTTTTTAAATAATCATATAGCTCTTTTTGTTTTTTTGTAAGCATTAGCTGTTCTATATATGTTCTTTAAGATCAAAACAAGAACAAATATAAATATCTATATTTTTCAGTTATTTAAATATTAGATTTACCACCTGTTTTCGAAACAAGGTGTATATTTTGAATTATAATTTTTTTATTTAAGTACTTACACATGTCATAAATTGTCAGACAGCTAATTGCAACGGCAATTAATGCCTCCATTTCCACGCCAGTATTTGCATTTGTTTTTACTGTACTTTCGACTACAAGACATGATTTTTTATCATTTTTTATAACCTCAATATTTATGTGATTGATTGGAATATTATGACAAAGCGGTATCAATCTAGAGGTTTCTTTTGCCCCCATAATACCACCAATTATTGCAGTTTTTTCTAGGTTCCCTTTTTTTGTCTCAAATGATTTTATTTTTTTATATGTTTCTTTATCAAATTTAATTTCACCAGAGGCAACTGCTACTCTTTCTGTGACATCTTTATTTGATACGTCAATTATATAAGGATTTCCTTTTTTATTAATATGACTCATTTAAAAGCAATTCTCCAATTTTCTTTTCTTTATCTTCAGATTTTAACAAACTTTCTCCAATTAAAAAATTATATATCCCTGTTGCATTAAATTTTTTTATATCATCAGAAGTTTTAATTCCACTCTCTGCAATTAAAATATAATCATTAATTAAATTTTTATTTAAATTTATTGAGTTATTTAAATTAATTTCAAGACTTTTAAGGTTTCTATTATTAATTCCAATTACAGGGTAGTCTAATTTGATTGCTCTTTTTAGTTCGTCTTCATCATGAACCTCTATAATACAATCTAATTTTAATTCATTTGCATAATTTATAAATTCTATTGCTTGAGCGTCTGATAGTATTGATAAAATTAATAATATACAATCAGCTTGATAAATCTTACTTTCTAAAATTTGATATTTATCAATAATAAAATCTTTTCTTAAAACAGGTAAATTTGTTTTCTTTTTTACCAGAGATAAATGATCAATATTTCCTAAAAAGTATTTACTTTCTGTTAAAATCGATAGTGCTCCAACACCAGATCTTTCATATAAAATAGCAATATCTTCTGGTTTATAATCTGAAATTATTTCACCTGCACTGGGACTTTGTTTTTTTACTTCACCAATTATAAAATTAGTTTTATTTTTTTGAGCTGAAATTAATTCATCTTTAAATTCACGTTTCTCTAATTTTGAGGAAATTAATTTTTCTAATGTTTTTAAAGAACATCTTTTTTTTGTTTCTTCTAATTCCTTAGATTTATCTTCACAAATTTTTTGAAGTATATTACTCATTAGTTAGTGAGTTTACAAAATTTTTTGTAATTCCTTCCTCAATTGTTTTTTTTGCTAATTCAAAACTATCTTTTAGATTATTTCTTAAATTGGATAAATATATTGCCGCTCCTGCATTTATTTCTACAATCATTTGAAATTCTCTGTAGTCGCCGTTAATCATTTTATTAAAGCAATTTGCATTATATTCTGGATCTCCACCTTTTATATCTTCTAATTTAATTAAATTATAACCATAGTCTCTTGGATCAAAACTATATTCCAGAACTGTATTATCTTTCAATTCATTAATTAGAGTATTGTCTGATAAACTTATTTCATCTAAACCATCTAATCCGTGAACAACCATAGCTTTTTCAGAACCTAATTCTTTTAAACAATTGCAATGCATAGAAACTAGATTTTTTGAATAAACTCCTAAAAGCTGTTTACCTGCTTTAGCAGGATTAGTAAGCGGGCCTAATAAATTAAAAATTGTGCGAGTAGCCAAATTCTTACGAACGTTAATTACATTTTTCATGGCAGAATGATGATTTTGAGCAAATAAAAAGCAAAAATTTTTATTGGATAATGAGTTTTCTAAATCTTCTACATTATTTGTAATTTTATAACCTATTTTTTCTAGCATATCTGCAGAGCCTGATTTTGAACTAACGGAACGATTGCCATGCTTTGCTATGGTAACGCCAGCACTTGCAGCAACTATTGCTGCACTTGTTGATATATTTAATGTGTCTTTCATATCTCCACCCGTACCACAAGTATCAATTGTATTTTGCGGAGAGTTTATTTTTAAAGATTTCTCTCTCATTACTTTAGCTGCACCGATAATTTCTTCTTTTGTTTCACCTTTTAACTTTAAACCAATTAGTATTGATGTAATTTTAATATCATCTAATTCTCCACTCATAATTTTATTGAATATATACATACTCTCTTCAATATTCAGATTTTGTTGTTCGAGAATTTTATTTAATATTAAAGTTTGATCCATTATTTTGCTAAGTTTAAAAAGTTTTTTAAAATAATTTTACCCATATCAGTACCTATACTTTCTGGATGAAATTGTAGTCCAAATATTGGTAATTTTTTATGTGCAATACCCATTATAATCTTATTATTTGTTTCAGCAGTAATTAAAAAATCTTTAGGCATAGTTCTTTTATCAATTATAAGAGAGTGATATCTAGTTGCTTTAAATTTTCTTTCTACATTTTTAAATATAGAGTGTCCAAAGTGATTAATTGTATCAACTTTTCCATGCATTATTTCTTTGCATTTAATGATTTTACCTCCAAAAGCTTGACCAATAGTTTGATGTCCTAAACAAATGCCAAGTATAGGAAATTGTTTTGATAATTCTGCAACGATATTAAGACTTATTCCAGCTTCATTTGGTGTGCACGGACCTGGTGAAATAACTATTGATTTAGGTTTTAATTTATGAATTTTATTTATAGAAATTTTGTCATTTCTAAAAACAACAACCTTTTGATTTAAATCCAATAAGTAGTGTTTTACATTGTAAGTAAAACTATCATAATTATCTATCAGTAATATCATATATCGAATTTGTATGAATCCTCTGCAGCTGCCATTAAAGCACCAGCTTTATTCAAAATTTCTTGATGTTCATTTTTTGGGACCGAGTCATAAACTATCCCAGCACCAGCCTGAATGTATAATTTATTATCTTTTACAAGCCCAGTCCTCAAACTAATACAAGTATCCATGTCTCCATTAGAATCAAAATAACCCATACAACCAGCATAAAAACTTCTATTTAAATTTTCAAGTTCCTCTATGATTTCCATCGCTCTTATTTTTGGTGCACCAGAAACTGTACCTGCTGGAAATCCAGCCATTAAAGCATCTAGAGCATCTAAATTATTATCTATTTTTCCCTCAACGTTTGAAACAATATGCATTACATGAGAGTAGTATTCTATAATCATCTTTTCAGTAACATTCACTGTTCCTTTTTTTGCAACGCGACCAACATCGTTCCTTCCTAAATCTAAAAGCATTAAGTGTTCTGCGAGTTCTTTCTTATCATTCAGTAAGTCATTAGATAAATAAAGGTCTTCAGAAGCATTCTTTCCTCTTTTTCTTGTTCCAGCAATTGGTCTTATCGTAACTTTTTTGTTTCTTAATTGAACCATTAATTCTGGACTAGATGCAACAAGGCCAATTTTATCGAAGTTAAGATTTACAAGATAAGGAGATGGATTTAGTCGTCTTAACGATCTATAAAGATTGACTGCCTTTAAATTATATTTTGTTTCAAATCTCTGTGAAGGCACAACTTGGAAGATATCTCCATTTTTAATATATTCTTTTGCTTTTTTTACAATTTTATAAAATTGCTCTTTCTTGAAATTTGATTTAAATTTTAATTTAGATTTTTTATTTTTCTTTTGCGCAGGTTTTAAAATACTTTTTTCTAACTTTTTAATTGTTTTATCAATAAGTAATTTATTTTTTCTATAGGCTTTTTCTGCTGAGATTTTTTTACTTGGATACGTAACTGTCATAAGGGAAATAATATCTTTAATATTATCAAAAACTGCGACAATTTTTGGTCTTATTAAAATTGCATCAGGTATTTTTATATTGTCCTTATTACTTAGTTTAATTTTTTCAATATATTGAATTATTGGATATCCTAGATATCCAACTAGTGTTGGGAAAGGAACGTCAATTTCATTATTTTTAAATTTTGAAATTTTTACAAGTTCTTTAAGACTATGAATTGGCTTTTGATCTAGTTTGTAATCAAAATTATGATCCAAATATTTAATTTTTGCCTTACCTTTTTCAACTATCCAAATTAAATCTGGATCACAACCTAGTAATGAGTAACGTCCTCTTTTACTTCCACCCTCTACTGACTCTAATAGAAAGGAATATTTTTCTGATTTACTAATTTTTAATAATGACGAAAATGGTGTTTCAATATCAGCAATAAGATTTTTTTTTAATATCTGAGGTAAGCCTTTGTTATATTGACTTATAAAATTTTTTTTTTCTAGACTCATTTATACTGAGATAAAAGACCATTTATCAGTTCATCATTGAACGAAATTTCTTTTGTCTTAATAATCTCACTACCAAATGCTGTTTTCAAATCACCTATTAAATTAATATTTGAAGTATTTTCACCTTCTTCAGGTATCTTTATACTTTTAATATTAGCAAAATAAATAGCATTTTCATCTGATCCAAAAGCTACTTCCTCAATATTAGTTTCAAAAATCTTTTGTTTAAAAGATATTGGTAATTCATTATTAATATTCAAAAATAAAGTTAAATTTTTTGGGTTAGTCGCATAAAATTTACTTATATTTGTGAACATCTCTTTGTTGTTTTCAAAAATATTTTCTGCTTGTTCAGTTTTTTTTATAAATATAAAATCATTTAAAACACTATCAAAAATATTATCAACACTTTCTATTTTTGACGGATATATGTTATCAATATTTACAATAAAAGAAGTATCATTATCAATGTCAACTAAATCGCTAACAAAATCTTGATTTTGTGTAAAAGAAAATGAAATTACGTTACTTAAAGTAAGGTCATCTTCGTCAGTAATGTTTATAATTTTTTTATTTTTGATTAATTCAAGATTATTTTGATCTGCTATTTCTTTAATTGAAAATCCGTCAAGTATTTGTTGGTCAAGGCTTGATTTTAATTCATTGAAGTAATTATCTACTTCAAAATTGGTTAATGTATTATTTATTTCATTCTTAACTTCATCAAATTTTAATTCCTTCTCTGGAAAAATTTCATCTAAAATAATTATATGATATGCCAAGGTAGTTTGGACTACATCCGACATACTTCCTTTGGTTAATTCAAATATCACATTTGCTAGTTGTTCCAAAACTTTATTTCTATCAACATTTTTGAAATCATTAAAAGTTATATTATTTTCATCTGCATATTTAATAATTTCTTCATTAGTTTTTCCAGAAACACTTAATTTAAAATCATCTGCTTCTTCTTTTGATTTAAAATTAAATTGCTTAAAGGTTCTCTCTTCGGGATTAATAAATAGATTTTTGTTGTTATTGTAATATTCATTAAGACTATTTTCTGAAGGTGAAAAATTGTCTCTATAATCACTTTTACTAACTAATATATATGAAATATCTCTCTCTTCTTTCGTCATATATGCAGCAGAGTTATTATTAAAATAATCTAATAGTTCATTATTATCTTTTGTAATTTGATCTTTATTATATTTTTCAAGTTTAATTTCATCGTAAGGTATTTTAAGCAACTCTATTTCTCTACTTTGATTATCATACTTATTAAAATTAATTTGGAATTGTAATGGATAATTTTTTTGAAAGAAAAGCTGATCAAATACAATCGACCTAGTTTCAAAATCTATTAAATCAACAAGATCCTCAATTTTTAAACCTTGTCTTCTTAAGAAAGTATTCAACATTTCATCATCTAATTTATTGTTTAAATAAAGATCTGGAAAATTTTTTTTTGTTTCTTTTGCAATTGTAGTATCATCTAGAATAAAATTTATTTTTTCAAACTCGTTTTCAAAAATTGCATTGTTTACTAAATTTTGAAGAGCAATTTGATGAACTTGAAAACTCCTAATTTGATCACCAGTTAATTTACTTCCAATCATTTGAGAAAATTGATTAATATTCATATCCATTGAACGCATAAATTTTGTAGTTGAAATAGGTGTTCCAGAAATATCAGCTACAAAATTATCAGAATTAAATAAATTGGAGTATCTTGCTTGTCCTCTAAAGAAAAACAAGCTAGCGCCAAATAGAATAGCTAAACCAATTCCAATCCAAGAATTTCTAAAAAATCTCATAAAATTTCTATTGCTTCTATAATATTAGTTTCTATAAATAAAAGTAATTATGGTAAATCTTGGTAAATATTCCTCAATTTTTATAGCAAATTGGAAATTAAATGGAAATTCCTCATTTTTAAAAGATTATTATGAAAAATTAAAAGTTAATTCTAATAATTGTACAATTATTTGCTCACCTTCAATTTACTTAAAATCACTTAAAGGAAATAATGAAAACTTATTTTGTGGCGCACAAGATGTTTCCACTTATAAAGAAGGTGCCTACACTGGAGAATTATCTGCCTCAATGCTAAAGGATAATAATATAGATTTTTGTTTGGTTGGACATTCTGAGCGAAGACAATACTTTGCAGAAACAAATAATAATGTAAATATTAAAAGCTCAAATCTTATTGAAGAAAATATTATACCAGTGATATGTATAGGTGAAACCCTGGAGCAGAAAGAAAAAAACTTAACAGAAGAAATCTTATCTACACAAATTCAAGATAGTATTCCAAATTTAGCAAATCATCAAAATGCGTTAATTGCTTATGAGCCAGTTTGGGCTATAGGAACGGGATTGACGCCAACTTTGGATGAAATAAATCAGGTACACGAATTAATTAAAAATTTTGATACTAAATTTAGAAGTTTTAAGGTTCTTTATGGGGGCTCTGTTAAATCTTCAAATTCAAAAGAAATTAATGGATTAAGTCATGTGGATGGCTGCTTAATTGGCGGAGCATCATTAAAAGTTGATGAATTCAATACAATTATTTCTTGATAAATAAAATCAATTTAATATAAAGCGCAGATATGACAACTTTAGTAATAATTCAGCTGATACTTGCGATTGCTTTGGTAATATTAGTTTTATTACAAGGTTCTGATAACGATAGCTTGGGTCTTGGTGGTGGAACTTCAACTGGATTAATGTCAGCGAGAGGTACTGCAAATCTCCTTTCTAGATTAACAGCAATAACTGCTGGTTTATTTATGGTAATGAGTATCGTTCTTACAATTACGGCCTCAATTAGTTCAGATCGCAATGTTTTAGAGTCTCTTCCTTCAATGAATACTGAAGAAAATTCTGAAGAACCAAGTATACCAGAAAATAATTAATTATATCTTGCTATAAATAGATCTATTATGTATCACGGTATTCCGTAATGCATTTTGTTTTTATTACGGGTGGTGTCGCGTCTTCTCTTGGAAAAGGTATAGCCTCAGCCTCTTTAGCAACTCTCCTTAAAAGCAGAAAATTCAAAGTAAGAATTAGAAAGTTAGATCCTTATTTAAATGTGGATCCGGGAACAATGAGTCCTTATCAACATGGAGAAGTTTACGTTACTGATGATGGTGCAGAAACAGATTTAGATCTTGGTCATTACGAAAGATTTACAAATCAGTCCGCAAAACAATCAGATAGTGTGTCGTCAGGTAAGATTTATTCCAATGTTCTTCTAAAAGAAAGGAAGGGAGATTACCTTGGCTCAACAATTCAAGTAATTCCTCATGTTACCAATGAAATAAAATCATTTATTAATAGTGATTTAAAAAATGAAGATATCGCAATTTATGAAATAGGAGGAACAGTTGGAGATATTGAGTCCTTACCTTTTTTAGAAGCAATACGACAAATAAGAAATGATAAAAATATTTCATCATCATTAATTCATATGACTTATATTCCATATTTAAGTTCAGCAGGTGAGTTAAAAACCAAACCTACTCAACATTCAGTTAAAGAATTGCTTAACGCAGGTATTCAACCAGATATCATTATGTGTAGATCTGAACAACCAATAGATAGTGAATCAATTTCTAAAATATCTCTATTTTGTAACGTTAAAAAAGAGTCGGTAATTCCTGCATTGAACGCTAAGTCAATTTATGAAGTTCCTTCATTGTATTCCAAATACGGTTTAGATGAAGCTCTCCTTAAGCAATTGGGTTATAAACCTAAAAAACACAAACTAAATTTAAAACCTTGGAATGATCTTCAAAAAAAAATTAAAAAAAGAAAACATAAAGTAAAAATTGCAGTAGTAGGAAAATACACAAATCTAAAAGATAGTTATAAATCACTCAATGAAGCATTGGTACATGGTGGAATAGAAAATTATGCTGATGTAGATATTAAATGGATTAATTCTGAAAAAGAAAACAACATTAGCTTAATAAAAAAATTAAAAGGTAATGATGGAATTCTAATTCCGGGTGGTTTTGGTATACGTGGTATCAATGGAAAAATTAATGCCATTAAATATGCTAGAGAAAACAATATTCCTTTTTTTGGAATATGTCTTGGAATGCAGCTAGCTGTTATTGAAATAGCACAAAATGTACTTAAAATTAAAAATGCTCATTCTTCAGAATTTAAGAGAACTACTAAATCAGTTGTTGGATTAATGACAGAATGGGTAAATAAAAATAAGATCGAAAAACGAGATAAAAATAGTGACAAGGGTGGAACCATGCGTCTTGGAGCATACAAAGCTATTTTGAAAAAAAATTCAAAAATCTTTTCAATATATAAAAATAGAGTAATTAGTGAGAGACATAGACATAGATACGAAGTAAATCAGAAATTTCTATCAAAATTTGAAAACAAAGGTTATTATTTCAGTGGTATGTCGCCAGATGGATTATTGCCTGAAGTACTTGAGAGTAAAGAACATAAATGGTTTATAGGAGTTCAATTTCATCCAGAGTTAAAATCAAGACCATTAGATCCTCATCCTCTTTTTGTATCATTTATAAAGGCTGCAATTAATGATTAATATTAATTTAAAAAATTTTTCTATCTCAAATAATTCTCCATTTGTTTTAATTGCAGGCCCATGTGTAATAGAAAATGAAAGTCACTCATTAATGATTGCAGAAGAATTAAATAACATGTGCGATGATGTTGGAATTAATTTAATTTTTAAATCTAGTTTTGATAAGGCTAATCGATCAAGTATTAATAGTGATAGAGGTATTAAGCTCGATGATGCATTAAAAATCTTTGAAAAAATTAAAACTAATTTTAATTTACCAATAATAACTGATGTCCATAATGAGGACCAATGCAATCAATTAAAACAAGATAGTATTATCGATATTATCCAAATTCCTGCGTTTCTATGTCGTCAAACAGATTTATTACTAGCTGCAGGCAGAACAAATAAAATTATTAATGTTAAAAAAGGTCAATTTTTATCACCAACTGATGTTAAAAATATTTTCACAAAGATAGAAACTACAAATAATAAAAACATCATCATAACTGAAAGGGGAACTACTTTTGGTTACAATACTCTTGTAAATGATTTTAAAGGTATAGATATTATGAAAAAATATGAGTATCCTGTAATTTTTGATGCAACTCATTCAGTGCAACAGCCAGGAGGAATGGGCGATAAAAGTGGGGGTCAAAGAGAACATATTCCTTCTTTATCCAAAGCTGCCATATCTATTGGTGTAGCTGGTTTATTTTTAGAAACACATAATGATCCAGATAATGCCCCAAGTGATGGACCAAATATGATTAATATTAAGGAGTTAAAAAATTTATTAATTCAACTTAAACAATTTGATGATATAGCAAAAAATAATGCCTAAAATAACAAATATAAAAGCAAGACAAATAATAGATAGCAGAGGAAATCCAACTGTTGAATGCGATATAGAGTTTGAAAATTCTATCTCTGGAAGAGCTGCGGTTCCAAGTGGAGCATCGACAGGAGTGCATGAGGCTCTAGAATTGCGAGATAATGATAAATCCAAATACAAAGGTAAAGGAGTTCTGAAAGCAGTAAAAAATATCAATGATACAATTTCCAAAGAACTAGTTGGAAAATCATTTGAAGATATTTCCTCTTTTGATGATTTTTTATTAGAAATTGATGGTACAGAAAATAAATCTAACTTAGGCGCTAATGCAACACTTGCTGCAAGTTTAGCTTTTTCAAAATGTTTAGCTTCTTCTGAAGGTCATGAATTGTATTCTTTTCTTGGTAAAGAACATACAATGAGTCTTCCAGTTCCAATGATGAACATTATTAATGGTGGTTCACATGCAGATAATGATGTTGATATTCAAGAATTTATGGTTGCTCCAATTGGTGCAAATAATTTTTCAGAAGCACTTCAATATGGATGCGAAATATTTCATTCATTAAAGTCACTTTTAAAATCAAAAGGCCTAAATACAAATGTTGGTGATGAAGGCGGATTTGCGCCTAACATAAATAGTTCTAGTGAAGTCATAGAAACTGTTTTGAAATCAGTGGAGGATGCAGGATTTAAACCTGGAAAAGATATTTATCTTTCGCTTGATGTCGCCTCAACTGAATTTTATAAAAATAATAAGTATGATTTACAAGGAGAAAAAATAATATTGTCTTCTGATGAGATGATAAAGTACTTAGAGAAATTGTCAAATGCCTATCCAATTTATTCTATTGAAGACGGAATGTCAGAGGATGATTGGGAGGGTTGGTCTAATTTAACATCAGCAATAGGAAAAAAAGTTCAGTTAGTTGGTGATGATTTATTTGTTACAAACAAAAAAAGGTTACAAAAAGGTATTACAGAGGGTGCAGGTAATTCTATTTTAGTTAAAGTAAATCAAATAGGAACTCTAAAAGAAACTTTAGAATCAATTAAATTAGCTAAAGAAAATAATTTTACTACTATAATTTCACATCGTTCTGGCGAGACTGAAGATACAACTATTGCTGATTTATCAGTTGGAGTTTCAGCAGGTCAAATTAAAACAGGATCATTATCCAGAACTGATAGAACGGCAAAATACAATCAACTTCTAAGAATTGAGGAAGCATTACAAGGTAAAGCTAAATATGCTGGATCTACTATCTTAAATAATAATTGACAGTTTCGCTCTTAAATATGCTATTTCTATCAAAATGAACAAATCATTGGTTTTAAAAAATAAATTTTATTTCTATTTGTCCTTTTTGTTTACTTTTTTTCTATTTGTTTATCTTCTTTATTTTCTTGTAAATGGTGAGAGGGGATTGCTCAAATATTTTAGTCTTAAAAATCTTAATTCTCAACACAATGATCAATATATGTCCTTAAAAAAAGAAAATGAGTTTTACCTAGATAGAATTAAAAGATTACAGCCGAATACTATAGATTTGGACTATTTAGATGAGACATTTAGGAGAGTTACAGGATTTACTTCAGAAAACGAAACAGTTATAATTATAGAATAAACTGATTTATTTGACAAAAAATCACCCTAATTATAATTAAAGATTATCATATGAAAAAACTTCAAAAAACTGATTACATTAAAATGTATTCTTTCATGCTCAAAATTAGAAGATTTGAAGAAAGGGCAGCACAACTTTACGGTATGGGTAAAATAGGTGGTTTTTGTCATTTGTATATAGGCCAAGAAGCTGTTGTTGTTGGCATATTAATGACAATTGATAAAAATGACTCAGTTGTAACGACTTATAGAGATCATGGCCATATGATCGCAAGAGGATTAGACCCAAAACGAATTATGGCAGAGTTGACTGGTAGAGAAGATGGTTATTCTGCTGGTAAGGGTGGTTCAATGCATATGTTCTCTAAAGAAAATAATTTTTATGGAGGACATGGTATTGTCGGAGCTCAAGTACCAATTGGAACAGGAATAGCATTCACGCATAAATATAATGGAGAAAAAAATATATGCAGAACATATATTGGTGATGGAGCGATGAACAACGGTCAAGTTTTCGAAGCTTTTAATCTAGCTGCATTATGGAAGCTTCCTGTTTTATACATTATTGAAAATAATAAATATGGAATGGGCACATCTGTAGATAGAGCGGCAGCCGGATTAGATTTATATAAAAGAGGTGAGGCATTTGGAATTCCTGGTGAGAAGGTAGATGGAATGAATGTATTTTCAGTTATAGAAGCAGCAGATAAAGCAGGTAAATATGTCAGGGAAGGGAATGGACCTTATATTATTGAAGTACAAACATATCGATACAGAGGACATTCAATGTCAGATCCTGCAAAATATAGAACCAAAGAAGAATTAGATAACTATAAGCAAACTGATCCTATTGAAATAGTTAAAGCTGAAATACTAAAGAAAAAAATTGCAACTAATGATGAAATTGAGAAAATTAATAAAGATACTTTAGAAGAAATAAAAAATGCTGCTGAATTTGCAACCAATAGTCCTTTTCCAAAGGATAGTGAGCTTTATACGGACGTTTATTTATAAATTATGAGCACAGAAATTTTAATGCCTGCATTATCCCCAACAATGACAGAAGGTAATCTGTCTAAGTGGTTAATTAAAAAAGGGGATACTGTTAAAGCTGGTGATTTGATTGCAGAAATTGAAACTGATAAAGCTACAATGGAGGTAGAAGCTGTAGATGAAGGTGTTGTTCTTGATCTTTTATTTAAAGAAGGAGAGGCAAATATTCCAGTAAATAAAGCTATAGCTATTATTGGTGATCCAAATGAAAAAGTTGAAGTAAAAAAAGAAGCTCCTGTTGAAAAAATTATTGAAGAAAAGAAAATTGAAATAAATATTGAGACAAAAATTGAGAATAAGAAAGATGATATTATCGATACACCATCGCCTAAAATAGAAGAAGATACAAATTTAAGTTCAGCAGAAATTACCATGCGTCAAGCGCTAAGAGATACAATGGCTGAAGAAATGAGAAAAGATAATAAAGTTTTCATACTTGGAGAGGAAGTTGCCGAGTATCAAGGTGCATATAAAGTAACGCAAGATCTTCTTCAAGAATTTGGAAAAGAAAGAGTACTAGATACTCCTATTTCCGAACATGGATTTACTGGATTAGCAGTTGGTGCAGCATTTAAGGGATTGAGACCAATTTTGGAATTTATGACTTTTAATTTTTCTATGCAAGCAATTGATCAAATAATTAATTCTGCTGCAAAAACACTTTACATGTCTGGAGGACAAATTAATTGTCCTATTGTTTTTAGAGGGCCAAATGGTGCTGCAGCGCAAGTAGCTGCACAACATAGTCAAGATTTCTCTTCTTGGTATTCTCAAGTGCCAGGTTTAAAAGTTATTGCACCATCTACTCCATATAATGCAAAAGGTTTGTTGCGTTCGGCAATATCAGATCCAAATCCAGTGATTTTTCTAGAAAATGAAATTCTTTATGGATTAAAAGGTCCTGTTAATAGTGACGTTAACTTCTCAATACCTATTGGAAAAGCAAATATTGAAAAAGAAGGAAAAGATTTAACAATTGTCACTTACTCTATAATGTTACAGAAATCGAAAGAAGCGGCATTAAGATTAAAAGAGGAATACAATTTAGATGCAGAAATTATTGATTTACAAACTTTAAGACCCTTAGATACAGAAACAATATTAAATTCAGTAAAAAAAACTAATAGACTAATCACTGTTGAAGAGTCTTGGCCATTTGGTAGTGTTGGTTCTGAAATTGCTAATATTGTTCAAAGGGATGCATTTGATTATTTAGATTCACCAGTGATAAAAGTTAATAGTGCTGATGTTCCAATGCCATACTCATTAAGTTTAGAAAAATTATACCTTCCTCAAGTTGATGATATTATAAATGCTGCAAAAAAAGTAAGCTATATAAAATAAATGGCAATTAAAGTTTTAATGCCTGCATTATCTCCCACAATGTCAGAAGGAGTCATCAATAAGTGGTTAGTTGATATTGGTGACACAGTTTCAGCTGGAGATATATTAGCGGAAATTGAAACAGATAAAGCAACAATGGAAGTAGAGGCAGTTGATGAGGGAGAAATTACTCATTTAATTGATACAACACCAGATAAACAAATTGCTGTTAATTCTGTCATTGCTTTAATCAATGGTAGCAAAGATGAAAGATTAGAAGATTATAATGATAAAGATCAAACTGTAAGCAGTGACGAAAAAAATGAAACATTAGTTGAAACTCAAACAAATACTGAAGTAGATAAAAATCAAATAATAGAAAGAACTAAAGATTCAAACACTAGTCAAAATGTAAATTTTGCTTCACCTTTTGTTAAAAAATTCTCTAAAGATAATAATATTGATCTAACTCTTATTAAAGGGTCTGGCCCTGATGGCAGGATAATAAAAAAAGATATTCAAAATTTTGAACTACAAATTAACGATGAAAATATTTCTGTAATAGAGCCTTCCAGTATTAGAAAAATAATTGCTGAAAGAACAACAAAAACAAAAAATGAGGTTCCACATTTTTATCTTACAATTGAAACAAGAATGGATAAACTAATAAATTTAAGAAAAAAAATTAATTTAAATAGTCATATTAAAATCTCTTTTAATGATCTTATTGTTAAAGCATGCGCAATGGCAATAACCAAAAATCCGGAAACAAATATTTCTTGGGTGAATGGTAAAATCCACCAATATAAAAATATTGATATTGCTATAGCGGTAGCGTTAAAAGAAGGATTGATTACACCTATTGTCAAAGAAGCTGATAAAAAAGGATTATCTGAAATCTCAACAGAGATTAAATCACTAGTAAAAAAAGCTAATCAAAATAAATTGTTACCAGAAGAGTATAGTGGAGGATCTATAACTATCTCAAATTTAGGCATGTTTGGAATAACAGAATTTAAAGCAATTATTAATCCTCCACAATCAAGTATTATTGCAGTTGGATCTATAATTGAAAAACCCATTATTAACGCGGGCAGTATTGAAATAGGACATACGATGAAATCAACCATTTCAGCAGATCACAGATCATTAGATGGTGCGGTTGCGGCAAAATTACTCAAAGATTTCAGCGATATTTTAGAGGATCCCTTTCAAATTTGGTTGAATAGCTTTGATATGGAAGTTATTTAAGAGATATGGCAGCTTCAAGACATCCAGAAAAAGTAAAAAACAAAACTAATCCAATTCTAAAAAAACCTGATTGGATAAGAGTGAAAGCTCCAACTTCTAAATTTTTTAAAGAAACAAATAAGCTTTTAAAGGAAAAAAAAATAATTACCGTGTGTGAAGAAGCTGCTTGCCCTAACATAGCTGAATGTTGGCAAAAAAAACATGCTACCTTTATGATTTTAGGTGATATCTGTACCAGAGCCTGTGCATTTTGTAATATCAAAACTGGCAAACCTCAGTTTATTGATCATGGTGAAGCAATCAGAATTGCCGAGTCAGTAAAACAATTAAATTTAGAACACGTTGTTATAACTAGTGTTGATAGAGATGATTTAATAGACGGAGGAGCAATGCATTTTATTAATGTGATTGATTCAATAAAATCACTAAATCCAAATTGTACAATTGAAATTTTAACACCAGATTTTAAAAACAAACCTGAAGCAATAGATTTACTATCAAAAAATCTCCCAGACGTTTTTAATCATAATTTAGAAACAGTTCCAAGATTGTACCCATCAATCCGACCAGGATCACGTTACTTTATTAGTTTAAATTTACTAAGCCAAATAAAAGATAAAAATCCAAATATATTTACTAAATCCGGATTAATGGTTGGTCTTGGTGAAACAAAAGAAGAAGTTTATCAAGTGATGGATGATTTACGTGCAGCTGATGTAGATTTTATTACAATTGGCCAATATTTACCTCCAACTCCAAAGCATGCTAAATTAGAAAAATTTGTTACTCCAAAGGAATTCGACGATTATAAAAAAATGGCTTATGCAAAAGGATTTTTAATGGCTGCCTGTTCACCGCTAACGCGATCAAGCTACCACGCTTCAGATGATTTTAAAATCATGCAAGAAAATAGGAAAAACAAACTTTATTCTATTCAATGAAATCATCAAATAGGGAGGAAATTGTCGATCATGACGCTAAAGGGCTATTCGATATTGTATTAGATATTGAGAGTTATCCATATTTTATTCCCTGGTGTTCAGCAATGAGAATACATTCCAAAAATAAAAGCGAAATATATGCAGACATGGTTGTTTGGTATAAATATTTTATGCCTCAAACATTTGGGTCTCATGTTTCATTTGATAAAAAAAAACTTTCAATTACTACAACTTATATTGAAGGACCATTAAAAGATTTAAAAACTAGTTGGATTTTTGAATCACTTAAAAAAAATCAAACACGAATTCATTTTAATGTTGAGTTTGAATTTAAACGATTTTTTCATCAAAAAATTGCTGAAGCTTTTTTTCCACTAATTGAAAATAAAATGATTGAATCATTTAAAATCCGTGCTGATGAAATATTAGATTAATTCATTAATTTTTCTAAATATAAAATCTCTAGTTTTTCTCTGTATATCTATTCTTTTTCCTTTATATTTTTTTTTGAAAATATAATTATTTTTATTAATTTTAATTCCAATATACACTAATCCTACTGGCTTTAACTTTGTCCCACCATTAGGACCCGCTATACCAGTCGTTGAAATACAGATTTCTGTTTTTTCATTTTTATACAGACCATTTATCATGTCCTCTGCTACTTCTTTACTTACAGCTCCAAATTTAGAGAGATTAGTTTTTGAAACAGATAAATATTTAGATTTAGCTTTATTAGAATAACTAATAATTCCATAAGAGAAAATTTTTGAAACTCCAGTATTTTTAGTAATAGTATTAGCTATTAGCCCGCCTGTGCATGACTCAGCAACTGAAATTGAGATATTTTGTTTTATTAACTTGTCTATAATTTTTTTAATAATAGGCATTTAGAATATAAATAATAATTATTGTATATATTCCTGCTATTAAATCATCAAGAATTACGCCAAAAGCTGATTTAAGTCTCTTATCTACTATGTTGGCTGGAAAAATTTTCAATATATCAAAAAAACGAAATAAAATAAGAATTAACACCATTGTAACATAAGGATTTATTATTTTAATTTGATCATAAAATATTAAAATTAAGTATATTCCTAAGAATTCATCAATAACTATTATTTTTGAGTCATGTGATTGTGTGTGTGCTGAAAATTTATTAATAAAAAATAATGATAGTAAAACAATTACAATAAAAACAGCTACAAATATTTCTAAAGAAATGATTTTGTATTCAACAATAGGAAATAAAATAACTATGGATAAAAAAGATGCAAAAGTTCCTGGCGGTATTAATTTAATATATCCAGCAAATGATAAAGATACAAAAAAATTAGCTAATTTTATCATCTGTTATATGAACTATTGACTCGGCAGCAATTCCTTCACCATTACCAATAAAACCAATCTTCTCATTTGTAGTTGCTTTAATAGACACAGAGCTGTTTTTAATTTGAAGTAATGTTGAAATTTTTTTAATCATTTTTGAAACATACTTATTAATTTTAGGTTTTTCAGCTATTATATTTATATCTAGATTGATTATAGAATAACCTTTTTCTTTTAGTTTATTTCTACAATAAATAATAAACTTAGATGAATCTGCATTTTTCCATTTTTTATCTGTATTGGGAAAGTGATAACCTATATCTCTCATAGAAAGTGCTCCAAAAATACTATCACAAATCGCATGTAGCACAACGTCTGCATCAGAATGACCAATTAATTTAGAAAAAGGAATTTTAACGCCTCCTAATTTTAATCCATTTTTGGTCCTTTTATCAATTTGATGAATATCGTAGCCAATACCGTATTTTGTTTTTGGCTTTCTGTATAAATTAAATAAGTGAATATCTTCTGGATACGTAATT
Source organism: uncultured Alphaproteobacteria bacterium (assembly GCA_902602695.1). Taxonomy (GTDB): domain Bacteria; phylum Pseudomonadota; class Alphaproteobacteria; order HIMB59; genus CACPNW01. Next base: position 96,808 of record CACKRO010000004.1, read on the forward strand.
TTAATATTATTTTTCTCACCTTTGATAAAATTTATTTTTATTTTTGATTTTTGTAATAATCCTGCATCATCATTAAATTCAAAATTCTTATATTTGATATGCTCTTTTAATATTAAATTATAATTAAAACCCTGAGGGGTTTGTACGTTAATTGCCCTTATTTCCAATTTACTTTTCTTTATTAATTGTCTGTCATTATACTCAACATATGGAATTGCATTATTATTTTTATCTAATTTAGAAATAATTTTTTTAATTAATTTATTACTACATAATGGCCGAGCAGCATCATGTATTAATACATTCTTAATTTTAAATTTTTTTAAATTCTTTAGAGCATTAAAAGACGAAAGTTGTCTTGTAAGACCAGGTTTTGAATAGGTGATTTTTATTTTCTCTGCTAAAGCCTTATGATTAAAGTAAGTTTTTTTATATTTTTTATCTATTGAAATATTTATAATATCAAAGTTTGATAAGTCTAAATTTGAAATAAAATAATTTAAAAAATTTGTATTCCCAATTTTTAAGAACTGTTTAGGAATTTTTTGACCAAATCTCTTTCCTTTTCCACCAGCTAGGATTACAAGTGCATTTTTCATAATTTTAATTTATAGATATTATTATTTAACAACCATTATTTGAAAAATTAACTAAAGTATACAGTGTTTGATCTATCAAAATTACTTAAATCTATTCATCTATCAAGATTATCTTTTTATTTTTTAATCTTTTTAATCATATTGAGTTTCTCGATTACATTCTATTTAATGCTTCCAAACAATGATTTAGTAAAAGACCCTAGAAGATTACAGTTTTTTTTATTGGCAGATGTTATTTTTGTAATTTTATTGATTTCAATAATTATAAGACAAATTATACTTATTTTAGTTAGAAGAAGAAAAAGTTATGATGAATCTCGATTATATATAAAATTTGTTAATTTATTTGCTGCTATGGCTTTAGGCCCAGCCATTGGATTAGTTATTATTACATCACTTTTCTTCAATTTAGAATTAAGAACTTGGTACGGAGATGCAGTAAGAGACGCGGTTGTAAATTCTAATATAGTAGCAAAAAATTATGAAAATGAGATACAGGCAGAATTAGTATCTGATACTCAATTAATTATGAGAGAAATTTTAAAAGCTTCCCAAAATAATGAGGTTAATATTCAGTCAATTAGAATAGCTTTAAGTGAATTTATTAATTTGAGAACAATTTCAAGTATTTATATTTTTAATACAGAAGGAAATATTTACTTAAGTCTTAAAGATCCTGATAATAAAAATTTTTCTTTACCTTCAAATGAAATATTTAAAGTTGTTAATCAAAACCGAGTTTACATTTTTCAATTAGATAAAAATTCTATTACTGCGTATAAAAAAATAAATTTTTTAAATGATGTTTATATGCAAGTTAATAGAAATCTAAACACTAATATCTGGGATCATATTAGCGCTACAAAAGAGGCATTTGATATTTATACTATGAAAGAAGAAGAAAGTTCAGGAATTCAAATAACTTATTCAATGATATTTGTTCTTTTTTCCATTTGTTTTATTTTAGTGGCTATTTTAATTGGTTTTAATTTGGCAAGTAATCTTAGTAAGCCAATTACCAATTTAATTAAATCGGCAAACAAAATATCAGAGGGAAACTTTGATGCTAAAGTTAGTGAAACAGATCAATTTCAGGAGATAAAAATATTACTATCATCTTATAATAAAATGATTTCGGAAATTGAGAATAAACAAAATGAGTTAATTTCAAAAAGTCAAGAAGATGAAGAAAAAAGAATTTTTATAGAAGCGATTTTAAGTCTATTAACAATAGGTGTAATTTCTTTAGATAAAAATTTTAATATTCTATTATTCAATAAAACTTTAACAAAACTATTCAGAAACACTAAAAATTTTAATATAAATGAAAATTTTCTTTCTTATTTCCCTGAATGGAAAAAAATATTTGAGAATTTTGCAAACTCAAACAAAGTATTATTAAATTTTCAATATGATTTTACATTATATGACGATCAAAGAAATTTTAATATTAGAATTATTAAAGAGATAAATGAAAATAATATTGAGGGATATGTTGTTGCTCTAGACGATGCTACATCTCTCATTTTAGCAGAAAAACATGCAGCTTGGTCTGATATAGCAAGAAAGATAGCACATGAAGTTAAAAATCCTTTAACGCCCATTAAACTTTCTGCTGAAAGAATAGAAAAGAAATTTTTAGATCCAAAAACAAAAAAGGACGATATTTCACTTTTAACTAAAACAATATCAAGACAAGTAGATGATATAGGAAAGTTAGTGGATGAATTTTCATCATTTGCTAGAATGCCTGAAGCAGAAATCAAACTTGATAATTTATCCAAATGTTTAGAGGAAGCATACCTTCTTTATTTCAATACAAGAAAAGATATAAAGCTTAATTTAATTAAACCTAAAAATGATATTTATTTTCACTTTGATTCTCTTCAAATTTCAAGATGTTTAAATAACTTAATTAAAAATGCTATTGAAGCTGTAGAAAAAATACCAAATCCTGTGGTCGAAGTATTAATGATTACTGATTCTAAAAATATAAAAATTGAAATAAAAGATAATGGTGTGGGAATTGATGAAAAAATGTTGAGTAAAATATTTGAGCCTTATTTTACAACCAAAACAAAAGGTACTGGTCTCGGATTATCTATAGTAAAAAGAATTATCGAAGATCATGGTGGTAAAATAAAAATTGAGAAAAATAAAAATATGGCAGGAACAACATCGCTAATTAATTTTGAATACAATGTATAAAGTTTTAATTATAGATGATGAAAAGGATATTTGTTTTCTTATTTCAGAAATTTTAAAAGATGAAAATTATACTACTTCAATTGCCCTTAATTCAGATGAGGCAATTAGTAAATTTAATGAAATTAAACCAGATTTAGTTATTTTAGATGTATGGCTATCAAACAGTAAATTAGACGGTATTGAGATTTTAAAAGAATTCAAATTGATTGATAGCAATATTCCAATTATTATTATCAGTGGTCATGGAACTGTTGATCTTGCAGTAAAATCTATAAAAAATGGAGCATACGACTTTTTAGAAAAGCCATTCAATAGTGATAAATTAATTATTCTTACTAAGAGAGCAATAGAGAGTTCATTATTATTGAATGAAAATAAAAATTTAAAAGATACTTTAATTAAAACAACACCATTGATAGGGAATTCAGAATTTATTAAAAAAATTAATAAACATTTAAATGAGCAGAGCTTAAGTAATTCTAGATTACTAATTGAAGGATCATTTGGAACAGGAAAAAAACATTTTGCAAATTTAATACACCAAAATTCACAATATAAAGATAAGCTACCTATATCAATTGATTTTAAAAAACTAACTAATGAAGCATTGGATAATATGTTTAATGAAAATAAAAATGCAATTAAGGAAAATATTTTTTATAGATCAAATAATAATACATTAATACTGCTCAATATTGAAACACTACCAAATATTTATCAAAAAAAACTTTTAAATTTTTTAGAAAACAAAAAATTTTTTGAAGATCTTGATATTAAATTAAACCATAAAATTATTACAATTACTGAGAAAAATTTAGAAATAGAAATTGATAAAGGTAATTTTATTAAAAGACTATATGATAGAATTTCAACAGACTTTATCAAATTTAAATCTCTCTCTGGAAGGAGAGATGATGTTCTTCCTATTCTTAATTTTTATTTAAATGAAAAAAGTGGAGGAATTTTAAATTTTAAATTTTCCTCTAAAGCCTTAACTAAGTTACAAATGTATGATTGGCCGGGAAATATATCTCAACTAATTAATTACGTAGAGAAAAGTCTAATACTTAATCAAGATAAAAATTTAAAAGAATTAGAGGTTGATGATTTAGCCCTACAGATGGGAGATGAAACTGCGTCAAATTCTTCCAATAATTCACTAGATTTATCTTTAAAAGAGGCAAGATCTGAGTTTGAAAAAAATTATTTAATATCGCAAATAAAGAGATTTAATGGTAATATAACTAAAGTTTCCGAATTTACTGGAATGGAAAGAACTGCTCTTTACAGAAAATTTAAATCACTAGATATAAAAGTAGAATAATAATCAATGAAAACAATTATTTGTGGTGCTGGAGATGTTGGATATAGCATAGCTGATAAACTATCACGCGAAAACTTTGAGGTTACAGTTATTGATGAAGATGAAAATAGATTAAATAAAGTATCTGAAAATTTGGATGTCAAAACAATAAATGGTATTCCTAGTATGCCATCAGTTTTAGAGACTGCAGGTGCAAATGACTGTGAAATACTAATTGCAGTTACTAAGAGTGATGAAACTAATATGGTTACTTGTCAAATCGGCCATTCTTTATTCAAAATAAAAAAGAAAATTGCAAGAATAAGACAACAAGATTATTTAAAAAATGATTGGAAAAATTTATATAATGATGAAAATTTTCCAATAGATGCAATTATTTCTCCCGAACAAGAAGTTGCTAAGGGTATATTTAGAAGATTAATTTCTCCTGGTACAATAGACATGGTTGAATTATCAGATAAAAAATTGAAATTAATTGGATTAAAATGTGAGGATAATTTTTTACATTCAGGTCTATCTGTAAGAGAATTATCAGAAAAATTTCCTGACTATTTAGCTAACATAATGTTTATATTTAGAGGTGATCAAAAATTTACAGTAAATTCTTCAACCAAAATTGAAAAGAAAGATACCATATTTCTAGTTGTAGAAACTGATAACTTGACTGATGTGCTATCTGAATTTGGCCATCAAGAATTGCAGGCAAAAAAAGCTGTGATAATTGGTGGTGGAAATATAGGATTTTCACTTGCACAATTAATTGAAAATTCTGAAACATATATAAAAACTGAACTCATTGAAGCCAATAAAGAACGCGCAGAATTTCTTGCGTCAAATTTGGAAAATATCACAGTGACATGTGGAGATGGTCTGGACAATCAGATACTTGAAGAGGTAAACATATCAGATTCAGGTTACTGTATATCAATTACAGAAGACGATGAAGTTAATATACTATCATCCTTACTCGCTAAAAGAGCAGGAGCTGATACATCAATAACTTTGATTAATAATAGTAATTATTCATCCTTGTTGTCTAATATTGGTGTTGATATGACCATAGATCCAAAAATAATAACAATTTCTAAAATTTTAGAAAAGGTTAGAGGCGTAAAAATAAGAAATGATTATTCTATAGGTGAAGGCTTTGGAGAAGTAATAGAGGCTGATATTCAGTCAGAATCATTTCTTTGTAATAAAAATCTTAAAGAGTTAGAATTACCAAAAGGTATTCGTATTGGGTCAATTGTAAGAGATAAAAAAATTATAATCCCTAATAGTCAAACTGTTTTTAAAGAGAATGATGATGTTGTTTTTTTTGCTGAAACAAACTGCATAAATAAACTAGAGAAACTTTTATCAAAAGTTTAATCTAATGCCAAATTTTGCTTTTATAAATAACAAATTTGTAAACTTTAAATCTGCAAAAATTCATATTGAAGATAGAGGATTACAATTTGCTGATAGTGTGTATGAAGTTATCGCAGTTTTAGATAATAATTTAATTGATTTAGACTTTCATCTTAAGAGATTAAAATATTCTCTTCGTGAATTAGAAATTAAATTCACAATCAATAAAAAAAATGTAACTAATATTTTTTTAAATCTAATAAAGAAAAATAAAACAAAAAATGGTATAATATATTTACAAATTACAAGAGGTATTCAATTTAGAGAACATAAATATCAAAATAATTTAATCCCAACTTTTATTGTATACACAAGAAACAAAAGTTTTAATTTACCTGGGAAGAAATTTGTAGGAGTAAATACTATTACATACCAAGATCTTCGATGGAAAAGACGTGATATTAAAACAGTAAATTTACTTCCAAATATTATAGCAGCAAATATGGCCAAAAAGAAAAATGCTTATGAAGCAATTTTAATACAAAATGGAAAAGTAACTGAGGGCACATCTTCAAATATTTGGATCATAAAAAAAAATAATTTAATAACCCACCCAGCTAATTCAGATATATTAAAAGGAGTAACTAGAACTTCTCTTTTAAAAATTATAAAAAAAACTAAACTTAAATTATTAGAAAAACAATTTACTCATAAGCAATTAATTAATGCAGATGAAGTTTTTTTAACAAGTTCCGGAAGTTTTATTACTCCTATTCTGAAAATTGATAATAAAAAAATCAATAACGGTAAAATTGGCAATATTACATTGCAACTAGCAGAAATGTATACTGAAGCGTGTATAAATGGATAATATTAAGCAAGAAGACATAGAGGACATTTGTTATAAAGTAAGTAAAAATATTATTTTACCAAAATTCAAAAATTTATCAGACAATGACATTAATTATAAAAATGGATCAGATTTAGTAACAACAGCAGATATAGAAGCTGAAAAAGAATTAAAAAAAAATTTGTTAAAAATTTTACCTTCCTCTAATTTTATAGGTGAAGAAGAATACTCTAGAAATGAAAATATATTAAATTTCTATAATGAAGACGCATATTGTTGGACTGTTGATCCAATAGATGGAACAACAAATTTTGCTAATGGTAGGGAAAAATTTGCAATTATGATAGCCTTAACATTTAAAGAAAAAATTTTACATTCTTGGATATATAAGCCGCTAGAAAAAATTATGTGTTCAGCTATTGAAAATGAAGGTGCTTTTATCAATAACAATAAAATTGTTACTAAAGGTGAAAATATAATTGAAGAAACTATAGGATCGATAAGTACAAAATATTGGGAACCAGAATTTCAAGATAAGTTAAAAGTTTTTAAAAACATATTTAAAGAAGTTAACTCTTATAGATGTATTGGCTTTGAATATGTAGATATAGGTATTGGGATTAGAAATTTTGCTATTTTATCAAAACTATCGCCCTGGGATCATATTCCAGGTATTCTTTTTGTCAGAGAAGCAGGTGGTGTCGATATAGATTTTGATCAAAATAAATATGACTTTACAAAAAAGAATAAGAATTTAATTGTAAGTAATTCAGAAAATTTGAATTTAAAAATTTTAGAAAAATTAGGAGAATATTCATGAGTATTAAAAATGTTTCTTTTATTGGCTTAGGCGTAATGGGTTATCCAATGGCAGGTCATCTTCAAAACAAAGGTTATAATGTAACTGTTTACAATAGAACAACTGCTAAAGCAGAAAAATGGGCTGAAGAGTATAAAGGCAGCATGGCTAAAACTCCTGGTGAGGCTTCGCAAAATTCTCAAATTGTTTTTATGTGTGTTGGACGCGATAAAGATATTATTGAAGTAATGGAAGGTGAAGATGGAATTCTTTCAAAAGTAGCTGAAGGATCAATTATTGTTGATCACACAACAGCTTCCGCAGAGATCGCAAGAAATTACTATCAAAAACTTAAAGATAAAAAATTGAGTTTTCTTGATGCACCTGTATCCGGTGGTCAAGCAGGTGCAGAAAATGGTGTTCTCTCCATTATGATAGGTGGTGATGAAAAAGATTATAATACTGTAAGACCAGTTCTTGCATCTTATGGCAAAGCAGTTGAACTTATAGGTCCATCTGGGTCAGGTCAAATAGCTAAAATGATAAATCAAATTTGTATTGCAGGATTAGTGCAAGGCTTATCTGAAGCAATGGCTTTTGGAAAAAAATCGAATGTGGATATGGAAAAGGTACTTAGCGTTATATCCAAGGGAGCGGCTCAATCATGGCAAATGGAAAATAGATATAGAACTATGCTTGATGGGAAATTTGATTATGGTTTTGCCGTAGATTGGATGCGTAAAGATCTATCAATTTGTTTTAATGAAGCTGACAAAAATGGTGCAATGCTTCCTGTTACAAAAATAGTTGATAAATATTATGAAGAAGTTCAAAAAAATGGAGGCAATAGGTTTGATACATCATCCCTTATGACTCTTGTAGATAAATAAATGTCAAGAAACTTAATGTTAGCAGTCTTATTGTTAACAACCTCTTCTTTGTTCTGGTCAGGAAATTTCTTGTTTGGAAAAGTTGCTCATATAACTGACCTTTCACCTTTTAAATTAAGTTTTTTTAGATGGTCTTTAGCTTTGCTATTACTTCTACCCTTTACTTTTAAAAGTATTATGGAAAATTTTAACTATTATAAAGAAAATTTGTTACTGATGACTACATTAAGTATTTTAAGTGTTACAATATTTAACTCATTTACATATATTTCATTGCAGACAACTTTAGTTTTAAATTCGACGATAATGGCATCTACTGCACCTGTAATTATGATTGGTTTCTCTTGGTTAATGTTTAGAACTAAAATTTCAAAACTACAATTAATTGGTATAATTTTATCTCTATTAGGTGCTTTAGCAATAATTTTAAAAGGAAATTTAAATAATTTATATGTTCTTAATTTTACTATTGGAGATATATGGATGTTTCTTGCTGTTATATCTTGGTGCTTGTATTCAGTGTTGTTAAAAAAGATGGATACATCAATTCCTCAACTATCAAGCTTAGAAGTAATGATTATAATTGGTTTATTTTTTATTATTCCATTTTATTTTTTTGAATCTTTTAATGGCTCCTTTCTACTTTCATCATCTTCTGATTTTTTTATTATTATTTACGTTGCTATTTTTGCAAGCATTGCTGCTTTTTTTTCTTGGAATAAAGGTGTATATTTAATTGGACCAAATAGGGCTGGTTTATTTTTACACTTTATTCCTGTCTTTGCAGCGATTTGGGCAATTACTTTTTTAAATGAAAATTTTGATACATTTCATATTGTAGGTATTCTTTTTATAATTATAGGAATTATATTATCTAATATAAGAATTAAAAATGACCAAAATAGTTAAAACTGATCAGGAGTGGAAATCTCTTCTCACAGAAGATGAATATTATGTAACAAGGCAAAAGGGAACAGAACCACCTTTCTCTGGTAAAAATTTTGAAATTATAAATGGTGGTATTTTTAAGTGTAAATGCTGTGGTAATGAATTATTTAATAGTTCAACAAAATATGATTCTTATTGTGGATGGCCAAGTTTTTTTGAACAAACATCACCTGAAGCAATTAAAACAGAGACTGATAGATCCCATGGAATGGTACGTATTGAAATTATGTGTGCCAAATGTGATGCACATTTAGGCCATGTTTTTGATGATGGTCCTCAGCCTACCGGCAAAAGATATTGTGTAAATTCTCTTTCTATTAATTACGAAGAGTTTGAATAATAATTCTTATACTCTCCTATTTTCTTCAATAGGTCATGCGCTCATGCATATGTTTGCAGCATTTTATTTTGTCATCGTTCTGACGATAGAAAAAGAATGGAATATTTCTTACGATCAATTAATTAGATTATGGTCTCTTGGAGCTTTACTAATTGGTTTAGGGGCAATTCCTTTTGGGTGGTTAAGTGATAAATGGTCCCGTTCAGGAACAATGATAATTATGTTTATTGGAATGGGAGTAGCCTCCATTTTATGTGGTTTAAGCACATCAGTTTCTTTTTTATTTTTTTCATTATCACTTCTTGGACTTTTCTGTTCAATTTATCATCCTGTAGGCATTCCTTGGGTAATTCACGCAGCAAATAAGCAGGGAAGAGCGCTTGGCGTAAATGGCATTTTTGGTGGGGTAGGGATAGGATCTGGAGCATTTGTAGCTGGTGCTCTGACAGAATTACTAAATTGGCAACTAGCTTTTATATTACCTGGTTTAATATCAATTATTATTGGGTTTATTCTTATTTACTTAATCTTAATTAATAAAATATCTTACAAAAATTATTTTATTAAAAATGATGATCAAGATCAATCTCGTAATGAGATCATTTTAATTTCATTAATAATGCTATTATCAATGTTTGCTCTTGGATTATCTTTTCACAATACACAAACAGCATTACCAAAAGTTTTTGAAATACGTATTGGTAATATTAATTCTATTCAAATTGGTTTTATGATAGCAGTTATCTATTTTATTTCTGGTGCTACAACATTTGTTGGAGGCTTACTCGCTGATAGATTTAATTTAAAAACCATTTACTTAGTTGGTATATTTCTTCAGTTTCCTTGTTATCTTGGTATAGCTTACATATCTGGTTACTCTTTAGTAGTGTTATGTATTCTAGCTGCAGTATTTAATGCAAGTATTCTGCCTACAGAAAATCTCCTACTTGGGAGATTTACACCTCAAAAGTATCATGGTGTAGTATACGGAATTAAGTTTATTCTTGCATTTGGATCAGGACCAATTTCAGTATTCTTAATTTCAGAAATATATTCTATAACTTTAGAGTTTACTTATTTGTTTTTAATTAATGCAATAATGATGGCAATAGTTTCAATTTTTATTATTTTCTTACCCATTCAAAGTAATCAAAGAATAATTACTCAGGATTAGATTTTATTTCTTTAAGATAATTAATAACATCATTAAATTTTTCATCAGGAATATCTTTATAAGTCATACCAAAATAATTTTTTACTTCTAATGCAACATGTGCATAAGGATTTCTGCCTTTTGGATGATTTGGATGATCAGGTAATTTTCCTTTTAAAAAATCACCAGTTTCTTGAATTAATTTCCAAATTATAGAAGCGTTTTCTTTATTCAACTTATCTAGCTAAAGCACCCATTGGATCCCAGGGTGCAAGCGCTACTGGTTCCATATCTAAGTATTTTAACAGTCTTTTGTTTAGATATTTTTTATCGATGACAACTTCATAGGTATATTCATCAAACCATTCATCGGTCATCATCATATATCCTTGATTACCACTTTTTGTTCCCCAGCTATTTTCAATTTTCCATTTTGTAGAGTTTCTTTTTTTAATATCAACTCCTGTTAAGAGCATGGCATGAGTCATTTCACTATCACCGTACTCTAAACGAGTTTGTTTATTCATCTTAAATGAAGTTTGAAAGACATTTTCATAGTCGTAAATGCCTATATCAAGCACACCCATATCACGACTAAAACGTTTCCCAACATCACAACCAAACCATACGGCTTCATTGTTTTTTATTGAGTCCATTGCTGATTTTTTTAATTCTTTAATATCTACATTTAAATATTTAATAATTTGTCCTTCAACAACATTACCAAGATATTCAACGGTGTACATTGTATTAAATTTTTTATTGCTCATTGGAGCATGAATTAAGCAAACTTTATCTTTAATATTGATATCAGCATATTTTTTGCAGAAATCAATTGGTGTCATATCTGAAATTACAATATGTCTATTATCTTTATTTCTAGTAGACCAATTGATAACATCTGGTGGCTGACCAAGAAACATTGCTAGTAAATTATAAATTGTTTCCATCATGTCTTTTTTAAGAGCTGCAGAATTTTTAGCTGGTTTCTTTCTTAGTATAGAAGCAAACTCTCTTAATTTATGCGTAAGAATATAATTCATCGCACCAGATTTACTGCTATGATTGGTTTCAGGCATTACATCTTTAGGTACTGCGCCGTATTTGTTGATTAAGTTTACAAACATATCCCACTGCCCGCCATCTTGCACAGGCGCTTTTAAAAGATGAGTAATTAATCTGCTCTCATATGATTCATTTCTTGATTTGATAATATTCTCTAAAAAATAGTTTGCTTTCTCTAACTTATCCCAAAACATGAAATAATTTTGTGAAAACTCAAATGTATTTAGTTCAAGGCTATCAACAACTTGTAAACGCATAAGATTTAATCCTGCAAATCCCCAGCATCTACCTGATGCCATTTGATTTGTTGCAGGTAATTCTTTTTTTATTAGATTAGAAAAATTATGATTGATTTGACTAAAGTTTTCCCAATTGAGTGCAACATTAGCTAAATCATTTTTAATTAATGCATTTCTTGATGCTGTATTTTTATTATTTCTTAAAAATTTATTTTTGAAAGTTTTGATTGCTGATAGAGATATATTTTTTGCCATTTTATCTATTTAAAACTATTTCGGCTTAATTCAATTCTTAACTGTTTTTTTCTTTTTTTTGAGACCCATTTTAGCTTTTCTTTCATCAATTAACCTAATGGCATCTTCTAGTTTTAAGCTATCAATTGTTTGATCACCAAGAATTGATGCATTTATTTTTCCACATTTTACATATGGTCCAAATTTTCCATCATGAGCAGTAATATTTTTCTTTTCTGTTGGATGCTCTCCAAATGTTTTTAATGTAGCATTACCTCTCTGTGTAGGTTTAGCAATTAATTCAATGGCTCTTTCAAGTTCAATATCAAGAATATTATCTGTTTTTTCGAGAGCTTTATATTTTTTATCATGCAGAATATATGGTCCGTACATTCCAATACCAGCACTAACAGTTTTATTTGTTTCCGGATGAAATCCTAATTTACGTGGTAAGCCAAGTAATTGAATAGCTGTGTTTAATCCTATTTCATCTGGTTCAAAATTTTTAGGAATAGAAACTCTTTTTGGTTTCTTTTCTTTTGTTCCTTCACCAACTTGCATATAAAATCCATAAGGCCCTTTTCGAAGAGTAATCATTTCACCTGTTTCTGGATAAATACCAATTTCTTTTGGTCCGCTAAGAGCAGTACCATCTTTATCGTTTAATTGGTTAAACTGAACTGTATATTTGCAATCGGGATAATTAGAACAACCAATAAAACCTCCAAACTTTCCAACTTTAATTCCTAGTCTTCCATTATCACACGTTGGACATTTTCTTTTTTCATCTGCTCCGTTTGGTGGAAAGAAATGTGGACCTAGTGCTTCATCTAACACATCAATCACTTCTCTATTTGATTTACCTACAGTTTCATCACATAGTTGTTTAAATGTATCCCAAAATTTTCTTAAAACCTCTTTCCAATCAAGCTTACCATCGGAAATTTCATCAAGTTGATTTTCAAGATCAGCTGTAAAATCATATTCTACATATTGATTGAAATATTTTTCTAAAAATATGGAAACTATTCTCCCTCTATCATGAGGATTAAAACGTTTTTTATCCAAAATTACATAATCTCTGTCTTGAAGGACTTTAATAATGGAGGCATAAGTTGAAGGTCTACCAATGCCTAGTTCTTCAAGTTTTTTTACTAAGCTTGCTTCAGTATAACGAGGGGGAGGGGAGGTAAAATGTTGGGTTTTTTCAACTTCTTTTAAATTTAAACTCTCTCCTTCACTCATGGCAGGAAGAATTGTTTCTTTTTCTTCATCTTTATCATCATCTTTAGCTTCTTGATAAACTTTGTACATCCCAGGAAACTTAATTGTTGACCCATTTGCTCGTAAAACAATTTTTTTATCTTCGTTTGTAATATCAACAGCTACTTGATCTAATATAGCACTCGCCATTTGTGAACTTACCGCTCTTTGCCATATAATTTCATATAATTTATATTCTTCTAAAGTAATGTATTGCTTAATATCTTTTGGTGTTAGATAAATATTTGTTGGTCTAATACATTCATGTGCTTCTTGGGCATTTTTAGCCTTCGATTTATAAACTCTTGGCGCTTCTGGTAAATAGTTTGCACCATAATTATCAGTAACAAAACCTCTAACTTGGTTAATAGCTTCTTTTGACATGACGACACTGTCTGTTCGCATATAAGTTATTAAACCAGTTGTTTCTCCTTTAATATCAGTTCCTTCATACAGGCGTTGAGCTGTGCGCATTGTTTGGCTCGCGCTAAGACCAAGTTTACGACTAGACTCAATTTGCATTGTAGATGTGGTAAAAGCAGGGTAGGGATTTCTTCTAGCTTCTTTTTTTGTAATATTCCCCACTGTGAAAGTAGAATTTTTAATATCATTAAAAATTTTTGTCGCCTCACTCTCATTTTTAATATCAAGTTTATCTACTTTATTTCCATCATAAACTGTAAGTCTGGAATTAATGATTTTATCTTCTTTATTTCTGAACTCCCCTTGTAAAGACCAATATTCCTGTGGAATAAATTTTTCTATTTCAAGTTCTCTCTCACTAATTATTCGTAAGGCAACAGATTGAACTCTACCCGCTGATTTTGATCCTGGTAATTTTCTCCATAGCACTGGAGAAAGTGTAAAACCGACAAGAAAATCTAACGCTCTTCTTGCAAGATAAGCATTTACTAAATTTTCATCTATTTCTCTTGGTTCTTTCAGACTATCAAGAACGGCATTTTTGGTAATTTCATTAAATGTAACACGGTGAATATTTAATTTTGAAAGTGATGAATTATCTCTAAGTAGTTTTTCTACATGCCAAGCTATGGCTTCACCTTCACGGTCTGGGTCAGTTGCTAAGTATAAATTTTCTGATTTTTTTGCAGCATCTGTTATTTCTTTTATCACTTTTTTTCCACGATCACTAGTTTCCCATTTCATTTGGAAATCATTTTCAGTATCTATCGCATCATTTTTTGCTGATAAATCTCGGACATGCCCAACACTTGCGAGAACTTTGAAGTCAGAGCCTAAATATTTATTAATTGACTTTGCCTTCGATGGTGATTCAACAATTAATACATTCATAAATTTTGGCCCCAAATTTCAGTTTAAAGATAATTCGTCAAGAAATTTTAAAAAAAAGTATATTTTTACTTGGATAATTTAATTTTACTTTCAGTTTTATTTAGGAGTCTTTTAATGTTTTCAGTGTGTTTAAGATAAATAATTAAAGTTAAATAAATAAACAAAATTAGAATATAAAAATCAAAACTAATAAAGATATAATATGCTGGAGCTACTAAAATTCCAATTAAAGATCCAAGAGAAGAGTATTTGCTTACAAAAGCAGTAACAAGCCATACAAATAAAAATAAAATCGCAATGTAAGGATTAAAACCAAATAAAAAGCCAATATACGTTGCCACTCCTTTTCCACCTTTGAATTTAAGCCAAACAGGATAGATATGACCTAATATGGCAAAGTGACAAAGAAGTATTTTATTCAATAAAGAAATATCTTTAAAATACATTTGTAAAATGAGGAATGGAAGAAAGCCTTTCAAAATATCAAAACAAAGAACAATGAATGCTAAAAATTTATTTCCTGTTCTTAAAACATTGGTTGCACCTACATTGCCAGAACCAACCTTTCTAATATCTCCCAAGCCAAATAATTTTGTAAAAATCAATGCAAAGGGTAATGATCCTATTACATAAAACAATATGATTAATGATAAGCTACTTACTAAATTCATCTCTGTTTTTAATAATTAAGTCTAAGCATGCCATTCTTACTGCAACACCCATAGCTACCTGTTCTTGTATTAAGCTCCTCGTGACGTCATCGGCAAGTTTGGAGTCTATTTCTACACCGCGGTTCATTGGGCCTGGATGCATAACGAAAGCATTTTTTTTTGCATATTTAAGTTTATTGTAATCTAATCCATACTTTTTAAAATAAGTCTTTTGATTTGGCATTATTTTCCCAACTATTCTTTCTTTTTGAATACGTAGCATCATAACAATATCACAATTTTGTAATCCCTTTTTCATTTCCGTATAAACATTCACAGGTAGTTTATTTAAACTTTTTGGTAACCATTCCTTAGGACCAATAACATTAATTTTTGCACCTAGTTTTGAGAGTATTATTATGTTTGATCTCGCAACACGACTATGTAAAATATCTCCGCATATAGCAATTTTTAATTTTGCAAAATTTTCAAATTTATTTTTTATAGTAAGTGCGTCTAATAACGCTTGTGTGGGATGCTCATGACTACCATCACCCGCGTTAATTACAGACGCATCTACTGTTTCTGAAATTTTTTTACTAATTCCTTCCTCTGGATGTCTGACAATTAAAATGTCAGGATTCATTGAATTAATAGTAGTCATAGTATCGAGTAAGGTCTCACCTTTATTTATAGAACTATCTTTTACCACTACATTAATGAGATCTGCTCCTAGTCTTTTAGCAGCAACTTCAAAACTTGTTCTTGTTCTTGTTGAATCTTCAAAAAAAAGATTAAATATTGTTCTTCCTTCTAGAACATTAATTTTTTTAATTTTTCTTTTATTAAAAGTTATATATTTTTTAGATTCATCTAAGATGTGCTCAATTTCTTTCTTGGTTAAATCAGCTGTTTCTACTAAATGAATTTTTTTAAAAATATTTTTACTTCTTTTTAATTTGATGTTTGTTGTTGAAGAAATTGATGAATAATATTTTAGAGCTATTTTTTCTGCATCTTTAAGAATTTTTGAACCTGTAGATGACCTGATCGCTTTTAATCTTGGCAATTTCACTTTCATTTGCCAATATTTTGAATTTTCTCTTTTATATAATTTTATGTGTCCTGATTTAAGTAGCTTTGAATTCATATGTGTCA
This sequence comes from uncultured Alphaproteobacteria bacterium, assembly GCA_902602695.1. GTDB lineage: Bacteria > Pseudomonadota > Alphaproteobacteria > HIMB59 > CACPNW01. The sequence continues at coordinate 113,192 of CACKRO010000004.1, forward strand.
ATAATGTGTAAGTGTGTGTAAACTAATTTATTAATTATTTCTATATCTATCTAAATATCCTTGTAAAATATAAGCGGCCGATTGTTGATCAAGTTTACTTTTTATCTTTGTTTTACTTAAATCGGCTTTTCTCATTTCTTTAAAGATTACATCTGATGAAAATCTTTCATCCCAAAGAGCTGTAGGTTTTTTAAAAAAGGTTTGAAGATTAATATTAAAATCTCTTACTAATTGGCTTTGTTTGTTTTCACTATTATCCAGGCTAATCGGCAAACCAAGAATAAATCCACCAATTTCATACTCTTTCAAAATATCTTTCATGATAATTAAATCTTTATTAGTTCCTTTTCTTTGGATAATTGAAAGAGGTGTAGCGATTATTTTTGATCTATCGCTTACTGCAACACCAATCGTTTTAGTTCCTAGGTCTAGACCTACAAGTATTTGTGATGTATTAAGGCCATCGATTAAATTATTTTGATCATTCATATAATGGAGCTCATAAATTGAAGATTGATAAAAATACAATAAATAAAATTGCTCGTCTATCTAGAATAAAGTTAGATGATAAAGAATCTGAAGATTATATTAAGGATCTTAATTCCATTTTAGACTGGGTAGAGCAATTAAATGAAGTAAATACTGAAAATGTAGAACCATTAAGTAACATATCATCATCAATTTTACCTAAAAGAGAAGATGTATCTAATGATACTAATTCTAGTGAGGAAATTCTTGAAAATGCTCCTGATAAACTCGAAGGTTTTTTTGCAGTACCAAAGGTTGTAGAATAATGTCTAAATTATCTTTGAAACAAACATTAAAAGATCTCGATACAAAAAAAATATCAATAAGAGAATTAAATCAGGATTATTTAAAAAGAATTAAGGAAAAAGATAACTTAAATGTATTTATTCATTTTAGTGAAGAGAATGTTTTAAAGCAGATAGATAACTTAGAGAAAGATGATTCAGCAAAAAAATTAAAAGGTATTCCAATTGCAATCAAGGATCTATTTTGTACTAAAAGTATGCCTACAACCGCAGCTTCAAAGATTTTAGAAAATTTTAATCCAACTTATGAATCATTTGTTACTCAAAAATTATTAGATGAAGGATCTATTTTTGTTGGTAAAACAAATCTTGACGAGTTTGCAATGGGCTCAGCTACTAATACAAGTTTTTTTGGAAATACAATTAATCCCCTATCAAAAGAGAATGAGCCTTTAGCTCCTGGTGGATCTTCTGGTGGTTCCGCAGCCGCAGTTGCTGCAGATTTATGTTTAGGGGCAACTGGAACAGATACTGGCGGATCAATAAGACAGCCAGCTAGCTTTTGCGGTGTTGTTGGTATCAAACCAACATATGGTTTATGTTCACGATGGGGTATAGCTGCCTTTGCATCTAGTTTGGATCAAGCAGGAATTTTTTCTCATAATGTTGAAGACGCATCAATATTATTACAATCAATCGCTGGATTTGATCAAAGAGATAGTACAAGCGCTAAAGTAGATATTCCAAATTATTTTGAAAATTTAGACGATGATCTAAACGGAAAAACTGTTGGTATTCCAAAAGAGTATTCTATTGATGGTACGCCAATGGAAATAAGTCAGATATGGGAAGATGCTATCAAAGTTTTAGAAAAAAAAGGTGTTAAAATTAAAAATATTACACTTCCTCATACTAAATATGCCCTTCCTACTTATTACATAATTGCTCCTGCTGAAGCTTCCTCAAATTTAGCTCGTTATGATGGAGTAAAATATGGTTTTAGATCCGATGAAATCAATTCTCTTGATGAAATGTATGAAAATACAAGAGCCCAGGGATTTGGAAGAGAAGTAAAAAGAAGAATTTTAATAGGGACATATGTTCTATCTGCTGGGTATTATGATGCATATTATCTTAAAGCACAAAAAGTAAGAAAATTAATTGCAGATGATTTTAATAGAGCTTTTAAAGAATGTGATTTTATAGTTACTCCTACTGCACCAAGTGCTGCATTTCCCTTAAATGAAAAACAAAATGATCCTATCAAAATGTATTTAAATGATGTTTTTACAGTACCTGCTTCTTTAGCTGGTCTACCAGGTATTTCTATTCCCTTTGGAGAAGATAAAAATAATTTACCACTAGGTATTCAAATATTAGGAAAACACTTTGATGAACAACAAGTTTTTAATGCCGCTCTGTCTCTAGAAAGATCATATGAATGATTTAATAAAAGGTGAAAAGCATGATTGGGAGATGGTAATAGGTCTTGAAATACATGCGCAGGTAAAATCCAATTCCAAATTATTTTCTTCATCTTCTACAAAATTTGGCTCTTCACCAAATAGTCAAGTATCTTTAGTTGATGCTGCTATGCCAGGAATGTTGCCGGTAATTAATAAGTACTGTGTAGAACAAGCAGTAAAAACTGGAGTTGGTTTAAACGCTAAAATTAATAATTATTCAGTCTTTGATAGAAAAAATTACTTTTATGCTGACCTCCCTCAAGGATATCAAATTAGCCAGTATAAATATCCAATTGTTGGAGAGGGAATAGTTACAATAGATTTTAAAGATGGAAAGTCAAAAGATATTAGAATTGTAAGATTACATTTAGAACAAGATGCTGGTAAAAGTTTACACGATCAAAATCCTTCAAAAACATATGTGGATCTTAATAGATCTGGTGTTGCTTTAATGGAAATTGTTAGTGAACCTGACATTAGAACCCCTGATGAAGCTGGAATGTACATATCCAAAATCAGATCAATTTTGATGTATTTAGATACATGTGACGGAAATATGCAAGAGGGCTCATTAAGAGCTGATGTAAATATTTCAGTAAGAAAACCTGGTGATGAATATGGAACTCGTTGCGAAATTAAAAACTTAAATTCTATAAAGTTTATTAAACAAGCTATTAATTATGAAGCAACACGACAAATAGAAATATTGGAGTCTGGCGGTTCTATTGAACAAAATACAATGCTCTTTAATACATCTACTGGTAAAACTAGACCAATGAGAAATAAAGAAGAAGCTCATGACTATAGATACTTTCCTGATCCAGATTTATTACCATTAGAAATTTCTCAAGAAGAAATAGGAAAAATTAAATCTTCAATACCAGAGCTTCCAGATGAGCTTAAGAATAAATTTATTGAGACTTATAGATTGTCTAATTATGATGCCTCAGTATTAACTGCAGAGAAACAAACATCTGATTATTTTAATGAAACAATTAATTCAGATTCAGAATTACCAAATCATGCAAAAATAGTTGTAAATTGGATTACATCTGAATTGTTTTCATTATTAAACAAAAATAATCTAGATTTAAATAACTCTCCAGTATCACCTCAAAACTTAGGACAACTTATAAAGTTAATTTCTACAAATGAAATTTCTGGCAAAATTGCAAAAGATGTATTGGAAGATATGTTTTCTTCAGGAAAAACAGCTAGACAAATCGTAGATGAAAAGGGCTTGCAACAAGTTACAGATCAGGGAGAAATAGAAAAAGTTATTGATGAGGTCATTGCAGAAAATCCAAAAATGGTCGAACAGTATCTGGCTGGTAAAGATAAGTTATTAGGTTTCTTTGTTGGTCAAGCAATGAAATTAACTAAAGGTAAGGCCAATCCAAAAATGCTTAATGAGATTCTAAAGCAAAAATTAGATAAAAAAAATTAAGCGTAAAGAATAACATCTATAAGCAACAATTATAAAAGTTAAAATTATCCAAATAATACTTCCTCTATATCTTTCTGCTGATCTCCAAATTCCAAT
>CACKRO010000005.1 GCA_902602695.1 uncultured Alphaproteobacteria bacterium
CTTCACGCAACGTATCATTTATTTCATGCAGGCCTAGGATCAGCAAACGGACATATAGGTTTTAAGCAAATGATGATCAATGATAAGCGAGCAATAGATCTCAGTAATTATAATCATTATCTTCATCATAAATATTTCGAAGTAAATTATGGAAATTTGATGATTCCATTTGATCAATGGTTTGGTACCTATCATGATGGATCAAAAGAAATGCATGATAAGATGCTTAAAAGAGTTAGTATTAAAAACTAATTTTATTTAATAATTTCAATTATTTAAATAGATTTCAGCCTTTACACATTATGCCTTGTTTAAAGGTTAACATTATGTTTATATGGAAATTATATGCTAGCTAGTAGCGTATTTTACTCATAGGAGGAAATATGAAAAAACTATATGTGGTTATAGTTGCAGTGTTGGCTCATCTGATGTTCATTTCATCAGCTTCAGCTCAACCTACAAATAGTAACCAACTATCCGATCCTCGTGTTAGACAAGCTTTATGTATGGCTATCGACATGAAAACAATCGGTGAAACATTATTTGAAGATCAAATCATAATGGCGGATAGTTTATTACCAAACGGTCCAATGAAGTCTCCAAATCTACCTGATCTCAGTTACAATCCTGAAAAGGCTCGTCAACTGTTAGCAGAAGCAAATTGGGACTCTGATAGAGAACTTGACATGGTATTCTATTATGGAGATCAGCTGACTGCTGACTTCATGGCAGCAATTCAAGCATACTTTGCTGATGTTGGTGTTAAAATGACTTACCGTCTATTACAAGGTGATGTTGGTGCACAACTTAATTCAGTTCCTGATGATGGTGTGAACGGACCAGCTGCTGTTGACTATGACTTAGGTTATGGTGCTCGTGCAGCAATTGCAATGCAAGAATATTACAATACATTTAAAACAGGTCTAAACCCACAAACTCCTGGTGATCCAACAATGGATGCGCTTATTGAAAAAATTAATTCAAGCGCAGATCCAGAAGTTCTAAAACCTGCTTTCTTTGAAATACAAGAATATCAAATGCAGCAAGTTAACATTTGCCCATTATACTATCAAAAATTATTCATCTATGAGAGTAATAAAGTTGATAGAAATGGTGGATCTTATGGTAACGCTCAGTATAACTATAACTGGGGAATTACTGATTGGAATGTGAGTGGTGGCACTATGCAAACTAACACAGGTCCAGTTGAATTCTTTGAGCAACCTTGGTACAACCTAGGTTTATGGATACACAATAAAGTTGTTTTCGATAGACTTTTAGTTGCTGATGGTGCGTTACAACCAGTTGGATGTTCAGCTTGTGAAAGTTATGAGTTATCAGCTGATGGTCTAAGTTTAACATTTAAACTAAAAGATGGTCTTACTTTCCATGATGGAAACGATGTGACTGTTGAGGATGTAGCATGGAGTATTCGTACTGCTATGAAAGCACCTCAAATGCACGCTCTTATCGGAAACACAGTTGGTTCGATCAAAGGCGCTGATGCATTCAAAGATGGTTCAACTGATGATGTTTCAGGTATTAAATACAATATTGCAGACAGAGTTATTTCATTAGAGTTAACTAAAATTGACCCTAACATCTTAACTACGTTTACTCAATTTGCTATTTTGCCTAAACATTTATTAGGCGATGTTGATCCTTTGAAATTCCAACAAAGTGATTTCTGGCAAATGCCAATAGGATCTGGAGCATTTAAAATTACTGAAGTTAAAATGAACGACTTTGCAAAGTTCGAACCTTTTGACGGCTATCATGGTGGTAAAGCTGGTTTTGATATCATTGCTTACCCAAGTTATGATGGTGATGGTAACTTAATTAAAAATGCTGCTGCAGGAAAAATGGACTACGGATTTACTAAAAACGTAGCTGATGTTGCTGCACTAGATGCTATGGACAACATGGGAACTAAAGCTGTTGATATCCCTTATACTCGTATGATGTGGATTATGCAGTATCCAAAACCATAGTTAAATTTCGCATTAAAGCTGAGGCATTTGCCTCAGCTTTTTATTTTAATAACGGGAAGTAATAATGACAACTTACATTGCTCAACGCTTGATTATTTTCTTTCCGATGCTTCTTGTCATAAGTTTTCTTGTTTATTCGGGATTAGAATTATCTCCCGGTGATGCTGTATCACATATGATTAGCCCAGAACTTGCTTCAACAATAACTGCTGAACAACTTGATGCAATGCGTGAAGCTTACGGTCTTAATCAAAGTTTCATAACAAGATATTGGATTTGGTTAACCAGCATGGTTCAAGGTGACATGGGTTACTCCATGGCTGGTGGAGTTGCTATTTCTGAAATAATGGTAAAAACAGTTCCTGCAACTTTGGAACTATCAATGGTTGCTTTATTTTTCTCAACTATTTTAGGTTGTTCTTTAGGTGTTATTAGTGCACTTAAAAGAGGCTCTGGAACTGATAATTCTCTTACAGTTGCTGGAATGGCTGGAGTCTCTATCCCAGAATTTTTCTTTGGATTAGTTGCAATTCTGTTATTTGCCATTGAATTAAAATGGCTTCCTGTGGGAGGAAGACTCATGCCGCATTATGAAACAGTTTGGGATAGAATTCCAAATATTGTTCTCCCTTCCTTAGTATTAGCATTAATGATGACTGCTGGAGCGATGCGCTATGCACGTTCATCTATGTTAGATGTTCTTGCAAGAGAATTTATTACTACAGCTCGATCAAAAGGCATGCCAGAGTGGAGAGTAAACATCTTACATGGATTTAGAGTTGCTTTAACACCAGTCGTAGTTTTAATTGGCTTTCGTCTACCTTTACTTATTGGTGGATCAACTATCATAGAACAGGTTTACCAATGGCCTGGAATTGGTAGTATGTTTATTCGATCTGTTCGTGCATCAGATTATCCATTAGTTATGACAATATCTCTAATGTATGTATTTGTCGTTCTTACAGCAAGTTTAATTATAGATGTATTAACAGCATTAATTGACCCAAGAGTCAGATTGGGTAAGGAATAATGGCAAAGACGTCTTTAGATAAAAAATTTGATCAAATTAAAAAACGTGAAGAAGAAAAATCATTTTCAACTAAAAAAAGAAGTAGAATAGTCAGTAAATTTTTAAATAACCGCCTAGCAGTTTTTGGTCTAATTATTTTTACTATAATTATTTTAGCCTCTTTATTTGCTCCATTACTGTCGCCATATGATCCTATGCGTGTTGATCTTCGCTCAATGAGGCAAGCGCCATCTTTTGATCATTGGTTTGGCACAGATAGTACAGGGCGTGATGTTTTTACAAGAGTTTTATTTGGTGGAAGAGTCTCAATTTTTATTGGTTTAGGAAGCGCTATATTATCTGCAGTAGTTGGCATCGCCGTTGGTTGCTATGCAGGTTATAAAGGTGGTTGGATAGATGTTATTGCTCTTAGAGTTTCTGAAATATTTATGTCATTTCCTCAAATAATATTAGTTTTATTGTTAGTATCAATAACGGGTCAAAGTTTATTTAATCTTATGGCAATATTTATTCTTACAGGATGGGGAGGAATGTATAGGCTTGCCAGAGCACGAATGTTGTCATTACGTGAGGAAGAATATGTTCAAGCTCTGAGAAGTTTTGGACTGTCGACCTTTACCATTTGCTACAAACATATGTTACCAAATGCTTTAAGTCCTATAATGGTTAATATAACTCTTTCGACGGCTATGTTTATTTTAACAGAAGCTGGTTTAAGTTTCCTTGGACTAGGAGTGCCATTAAATATTCCAACATGGGGAAATATTCTCAATGTTGCTCAAGATATTTTAATTTTACAAAACTATTGGTGGATGTGGGGACCGGTTGGATTAGTAATTTCAGTATTTGTACTATGTGTTAACTTTATAGGAGATGGTCTGAGAGATTCAACAGATCCATCACAACAAGGATAGTATGACAGATAAAAATAATATAGCTCTCTCAGTTAAAAATCTCAAAACATTTTTCTACACTAATAATAGATGTAATAAAGCAGTGAACGGCGTTTCCTTTGATGTTGAAAAAGGTAAAACACTTTGTATCGTTGGAGAAAGTGGATGCGGGAAAAGTGTGACTGCAGCAACTATTATGCAACTTCTTCCAACTTTATCAAGAATTGAAGAAGGTGAAATTATTTTTCGTAAGGATGATAAAACCGTCAATATTGAAAAGTTAGAAAAGAATGGAAAAGAAATGAGAAATATTAGAGGTTCTGATATTGCAATGATTTTTCAAGATCCAATGACTGCTTTAAATCCAGTTTATACAGTTGGTTTTCAAATAAGTGAAAATTTAAAATATCACACTAACCTTAATAGAAAAGAAATAAGAGAAAAAAGTATTTCTCTTTTGAATGATATGGGGATTCCTTTACCTGAAAAGAGAGTAGATGAATATCCACATAGTTATTCTGGTGGTATGAGACAAAGAGCTATGATTGCAATGGCGATGGCATGTAATCCAAAAATATTAATTGCCGATGAACCTACAACAGCTTTAGATGTTACAATTCAAGCTCAAATATTTGAATTGATGGAAAAACTTAAAGAGGAAAATGATACTGCAATCATTCTCATTACCCATGATATGGGTGTTGTTGCTGAATTAGCCGACAATGTTGCAGTTATGTATATGGGAAATATTGTCGAAGCAGGTACTGCTGATGATGTTTTAAGACGGCCTACCCACCCGTATACAAAAGCATTATTAGAATCTGTTCCAGTTCTTGGTAGAGGAAAAAATCAAGATATAAATCCTATAAAAGGATCAACACCCGACCCATACAACAGGCCTGTTGGATGCCAGTTTGCACCACGTTGTAATTGGCAAACAGAAAGTTGTGATGTGATGCCTGAAATTACACAAATAAATAAAACTCATCAAATTAGATGCCATAAATACGAACAATTTTTTGAAAAGTATGATGAAAAAAGAAATTCTTAAATTACGCGATGTAAAAGTCTACTTTCCTGTAAAAGCAGGAGTCTTCAATCGAACAGTCGGACATGTAATGGCAGTCGATGGTGTTGATTTAGATATTTATCGCGGTGAAGTATTAGGTCTGGCTGGTGAAAGTGGTTGTGGTAAAACTACTCTAGGTAAAGCAATCTTAAGATTGGTTGAGCCAACAAATGGTGAAGTTACATATGTTTCAAAGGAAGATGATGAAACAGAACTGACGTCATTAGAAAAAAAAGATATGGATCCTTTTCGAAAAAAACTTCAGATTGTTTTTCAAGATCCACATTCCTCCCTTAATCCTTCTTTTACTATTTTTGGATCTCTTCAAGATCCATTAAAAAAATTTGGAGTTAATTCAAAAGAAGAAAGAAGAAAGATAATAGGCGATCTATTAGAAGCGGTTAATATGCGTAGAGAATATATGGATCGATATCCTCATGAGTTTTCGGGAGGTCAAAGACAGCGAATTGGAATTGTAAGAGCTTTATGTTTAGATCCTGAATTGATTGTATGTGATGAAGCCGTCAGTGCATTAGATGTTTCAATTCAGGCTCAAGTTTTACAATTGTTAATGCAGCTTAAAAAAGATAATAATTTAACTTATCTATTTATTACTCATGATCTAAGTGTGACAGAATATTTATGTGATAGAATTGCTGTTATGTATTTAGGAAGAATTGTAGAACTTTGTGACTCTGAAGATCTTTATAAAAATACTCTTCATCCCTACTCTGAAGCTTTAATATCAGCAATACCAGTCGCAGACCTTGATAAGAAAACTAAGAGGATTGTTTTAGAGGGAGATGTACCAAGCCCAGTAAATCCACCTAAAGGATGTCCTTTCCATCCTCGTTGCCCTAAAGCAAAAGATGTTTGTAAAACTGAAGTACCAACATTAAAAAAATATTCTACAAATGGTAATGAGCATTATGCATCTTGCCATTTGATCGATTTACCTGAAATAAGTTAGTCATGACTAAATACGATCCAAAAGATCTTAACGGTGTTATGCCTGCAATGATTACATCCATTAATAAAGATGAAAGTATTAATAAGGAAGGTTTAAGAAAAATAATAAATCATTTGATAGCTGAAAAAGTTAATGGCTTGTACGTAACTGGTAGTACAGGTGAGACTTTTTTAATGTCACCAGATGAAAAAAAAGAAGTTCTTGATATTATTGTTGAAGAAGTAAATGGCAGAGTTCCTGTTATTGCACATGTTGGGTCTATTGGAACTAAAATTACAACTGATTTAGCAAAATATGCCACTAATGCTGGAGTTGACGCATTATCAGCATTGCCACCTTTCTATTATAATTTTTCCAATGAAGAAATTTATAACTATTATAGTGACATAGCTCAATCCTCACATTTACCAATTATTATATATAACATTAGTCATGCAAACTTGATGGACATTGATATGTTAAAAAGATTAGCAGCTATAGATAATATTAAAGGGGTAAAATACACAGCAGCAACACATTTTAACTTTGAAAAAATAAAAAAAGAAATTGGAGCATATTTTAAAATTTATTCTGGAATGGATGAAATGGCTATTTCTGGTTTGATATCAGGTGCTGATGGAATGATTGGATCATTTTATAATTTAATGCCAGAAATGTTTGTAGGAATTTTTAAAAATATGAAAAATGGTAATGTTGCAGAAGCAAAAAAATTACAAGACAAAGTCAATATGATCATATTGTATGCTTTGAAAAAATCAGGGTATCCGTTTATTAAAATGGGATTAAGCTGGATGGGAATTGATGCGGGATATGTAAGAAAACCTTTTTCAAGTATTGTCAATACAGAGATAGAAAAGGAAATAAAAAATGATTTGAAAAAATTAATTTCAGAAAATGATCTTGAAGAAATAAAATTTTTAAAAGCATTATAATCAACCTTGTGAAAAAAAATATTTTAAAAAAATTAAAAAATAAAATTATTGTATCATGCCAGCCTAATGAGGGTGGTCCTCAGGATAAGACGTCTATTATTGTCTCTATGGCAAAAGCAGCAATAATAGGAGGTTGTGGGGGAGTACGAATAGAAGGAGAAAAAAATCTCCGTGCCGTTAAAAAAAATATCTCAGTACCAATAATAGGAATAATAAAAAACGACTTAACAAATTACAAAGTCAGGATCACTCCTCTCTTAAAAGATGTAGAGAAAATAATTAATAGTGGTGCAGATATAATAGCTTATGATGCCACAAATAGGAAAAGGCCTTTTCCAACAAAAGAAATTATTTTAAAAATTAAAAAAGCAAATCGTTTAGCTATGGCAGATTGCTCAAATATAGATGATGCTAAAAATGCTATTTTAGAGGGTGCGGATATTATTGGGACAACACTTGCCGGCTATGTTGGTAAAAAAGTGAAAGATACGGATAAACCAAATATAAAATTGGTTAAAGAATTTAAAAAACTTAATTGCTTTGTAATGGCTGAAGGGCGTTACAACTCTCCAGAGCTTGCAAAGAAAGCTATACAAGCAGGAGCAGATGCAGTTACAATTGGAAGTGCTATTACGCGTATTGATAATATTACGAGTTGGTTTGTAAAAAAAATTAAAAATTAAAATGAATAAAAAAATATTTAACAAATCAGGTATCGCAATTGATTTTGGAGCAACTAAGATATCAGTATCTCATATAATTAAAGGAAAGTTTAAAAAAACTATAACTAAACCCACTTCAATAAGTAAAATAGGAAAAAATTACATTCAGCAAATTGAAAAAAATATAAAAATAGTAAATCAATTAAAATTAAAAAAAATAGGTATAGCTATTACTGGTAGAGTTGATCAATCAGGAAATTGGTACTCAGTAAATAAAGAAAATTTAGGAACTTTTAAAATACCTCTTAAAAAGCTTGTAGAGAAAAAATTTAAAACACCAACTACAATTATTAATGATGCTACTGCTGCAGCTTTTGGTGAAGCAATGTATGGAAAAGGCTATAAATATAAACGCGTTGGATATATTACAATTTCAAGTGGTATCGGGGTGGGTATAGTTTTAAACAATAAACCCTTTCTTTCTGAGACTGGTCTAGCTGGACATTTAGGTTTTACAACCTCAACTCTGGGAACAACAAAATGTGGGAGTGGAAGAATTGGTACTTTTGAAAGTATCGCTTCTGGTAAAGCAATGAGTAAAATTGCTAGACAAAAAGGTTACAAAAATATCACAGCTAAGGAAATTTTTAAGCTTAGTTTAAATAATAAAAAATGGGCGAGAGAAATAATTGATTTAAGTGCAAAATCTATCTCAGAATTATGTGCTAATTTAAAAGCTATTTTTGATATAGATATAATTATTCTTGGTGGAAGTATTGGAATGGCGAAGGGTTATGTAGAACTTGTTAAAAAAAATTTGGCTCAAGAACCTAAATTATTTCATGTAAAAGTAGTGAAGTCATCTCTTGGTGTGAAAGCTGCAAAAATGGGTGTTTTGATTTAAACACAAGAAAGTATTGTGCTTTTAATAAAAATTGCATAGGTTAATAAAATGGGCAAAGGACAAAAATTATATTCAAAAGCAAAACAGATTGTTGCTGGTGGAAATATGCTTTTGTCAAAAAGACCTGAAATGTTTTTACCCGAACATTGGCCTGCTTATTTTAGTAAAACAAAAGGCTGTGAGGTTTGGGATCTTGATGGAAATAAATATATTGATACCTTAATGATGCCAGGAACTAATTCACTTGGATATAGCCATCCAGAAGTTGATGAAGCTGTGAAGGAAACAATTAGTAATGGTAATATGTCTTCTCTTAATGCTCCAGAAGAAGTTGAACTTACTGAGAGGTTAGTTGAATTACATCCATGGGCTGATATGGCAAGATTTGCAAGATCTGGTGGTGAAGCTAATTCAGTTGCCATTCGTCTTTCAAGAGCTGCATCTGGAAAAGACAATGTAGCTTTTTGCGGATATCATGGTTGGCATGACTGGTACTTAGCTTCAAATTTATCTGACTCAAAAGGGTTAGATGGTCACTTACTACCCGGTTTAGATCCTCATGGTGTACCACAAAATCTAAAAGGAAGTGTATACCCCTTTGAATATAATAATTTTGATAAACTAGAAAACTTAGTCAAAACAAAAAATATAGGCGTTATCAAAATGGAAGTTTACCGAAATAAAGAACCAGAAAATAATTTTTTACACCGCGTTAGAAAATTAGCTAATGATAATAATATTGTTTTAGTTTTTGATGAATGTACATCAGGATTTAGAAAAAATTATGGTGGCTTACATAAGCTATATGATGTTGAGCCTGACGTCGCTATGTTTGGTAAAGCACTTGGTAACGGATATGCTGTGACTGCTGTTCTTGGAAAAAGAGATGTAATGCAAGCAGCTGAAAAATCTTTTATAAGTAGTACTTTTTGGACTGAAAGAATTGGATCTAGTGCTGGACTAGCTACACTAAAAGTTATGGATAACGAAAAGTCTTGGGAAAGGATTTCAAAAACTGGTGAATATGTAAATAGTGAATGGATAAAATTATCAAAAGAATTTGATCTTCCAATTACTATTAGTGGTTTAGCGGCACTCACAACCTTTTCATTTAAAAGTGAAAAAGCATTAGCTTATAAAACATTTATTACTCAAGAAATGCTTAAAAAAGGCTATCTTGCTGCAACTGCAGTCTATGTTTGTACTGCACACACAAAAGAAATTATTAATGGTTATATTGAAAATATACGCCCAATCTTTCAGACAATAAAAGAGTGTGAAGATGGAAAAGATATTATGGATTTATTAGAAGGTCCTATTGCACATAATGGTTTTAAAAGACTAAACTAATCTAAAGAAATAACTTTATTCCCAATTTTTTTGAAGGGCAATCTTTTTAAGTTACTTGTACATAGACCTTGACTATCAATATAGAAACTCTGAGAAGCAATTGGATCGTAAGCATCCTTATGAGACACAGCTGCTTTGATTATTATTAGTTTTGCATCTTTAGGATTAATCCCTTGCGAAATTAGTTGTCCCAAATCCATTGGTGGTGTTTTAATTGAAGTAAGCAACAATGTTAATTGATCATTTTTCAAAACAGCTGAGGGACCCATATTAATTTTTGTTCCCATCATTGAAGCTAAGTGAGATTTTTTATTTTCAAGCTCAAAGGCTCCATCAGAAATTTTTTCCAATTTTGCTTTTATTAAGATAGGCTTACCATGAAATAGATCAAACTTTGCCCCAATATTTAATTCGATTTCATCATTCATCTGAGCTTTGTGACAAGTATCTGCTGCTTCGGGATCATTTATAATTGCAACAATGCCAGTATGATTAGTTTGTAATAAGCGATTTAATAAATCAGTTGCATCGCCTGGTGTTCCACCTCCAATATTATCAGCTGGTTCAATTAATAATATTGGTTTTTTAATATCAGTAATTTTATCAATTGCTTTTAAAGCTTCATCTAATGAATTTTCTTTTGGATAACCATTCTTAATCTTTGCTTCTAATATAGTTACTAAGTTATCGAGGTATTTTTTTGCCTGACTAGTATTTCCTCTTGTACAACAATTTATACTAAAACCACATTCCGGAATATCTGCATATGAATATCCTGCCATAACATTGATACAAATAATCTCTGGATCGTTTTTCTCTATCTTTAAAGCTTCTTCTAAAATTGTTTTCATCGGATCATTTGCCGTTCCAACACCAGTTGGCGGGAGAATATAATTTGTACCTAAATGTATTTGTTCTACCTTTGGATCTAAAAAAAGATCATTTAAAATTGATGCAGCTTTTATTGCCGTTTCTCTTGAATCGCTGTGGGGGTTTTTTCTATACGCATAGACACACGTACTATTCTTAATCATACTTTCAGAAACATTAGCATGTAAATCTAAAACTGCTACAACTGGAATAGAAATATTTTCTTTAGATAAAAAACTTTGAATATCCCTAAGAAAATCACCCTCAAAATCATCGTGATTTTTACTTACCATAGCTCCATGAAGAATTAAAAAAATTGCATCTATATTGTGACTAGAGAATTTTAATTTTTCAAAAAAATTTTTTTTAAAATAATTTTCTGATTCTTCATCTACTGTACCTGATGGCCTGGCTGACATTTGAATGCCTGGAATAATATTCCATTTTTTCTGAAAAGCATATTCTATGAAACCATCTGTTGGAGATCCATTGCCAATGTTTTCATTAATTATTTCTTTATCATGATAAATAATGAAATCTTTTAAGGTAGTTGGCTCACCTAAAAATGTATGTGTTTCATGATATATGCCTGAAAGAAAAATATTTTTAGACATTAAGTATTTCTTCTAACTCAATATTTGCTTGTTCTTTTATTTTTTCTACATCTTCTGCGGTTGCACCGTCATATGGCCAAAGAACTTTTTCCGATACTGGGCCCCAGCCACCAACAGATGCAAGTAACTTATCTAAACCAGTATTCGAAAGCTTGCTAGCAAAGGGTAAAATATATTGTTTCATAAAGTGTAGTACTTTTGCTTCTAATGCTTTTGCTTTTTCATAGTCTTTTTCAATTAGATCCCAAATTTTAACAGCGCCATTTGGACTTAAACATGCAACATTAGAATAGGATCCATTTGCTCCTATGGGTTTTCCATATACAACGGTATGTCCAGGTACAAACACAGAAAAGTCCTCTAATAATTCTCTTCTTTTTGAATACCATTGCTCATCACCACCTACACATTTAATTCCTACAAGATTTGGAACTGATTTATTTAATAAACTAATCTCTTCAAGAGAAAGAAGGACTTTTGCATGAGGTGGATTATATAAAATCATATATACATCTTCGACCACTTCTTGCATTCCTAATATAAAATTCTTTGACTCATTAAATGTTGGAGGCCACCAGTCAGGAAGAGTTATTTGAAATCCATTTGGTTTTAGGCTGACCATACGCTTTGCTCTTTCACGGCATATTCTTGGATTAGTATGACTTAATCCAAGTTGAAATTTTTTTTTCTTCTTTAAAGCAATAGATGAAACTATTTCGGATAGCCTATCAAACTCAGTTTCTGTTTGATTATGACATTCGGCAGCAGTTCCGTTTGTATAGATTCCATGAATATTAGAATCACATAAAATATGAATTTGTTCTTCAAATGCAGGCCAATCAATTTGATTATTATTTATAGGTAAAAGAATTGTTCCCCAAATTCCCTTTGGCTTCTCTAGTTGTTTCATTTTAATGCTTATGTAATTGATCTTCTGCTTGCTTAATTATGTCTACGCCTACTCTATCACTCCATCCTTGAATTAACCTTTTAGTTACAGGCCCTACTTTTCCATCAGCAATAGGCATTCCATTAAATTTTGTTGCAGGCATAATTGAATATGGCGTACTAGTCATAAACATTTCATCTGCAGTAGCTAAATCATAAGGTTGGATTACAGCTTCAATTACTTCTATATCTAAGGAACGAGCTATTTCCATAGTTGAATTTCTTGTAAGTCCCTCTAAACAATTTGCAGTGGTTGGTGTGATTAATTTTCCATCTTTGATCATAAAAATATTTCCACCTTTATTCTCAGCAACATTTCCATCAATATCAAGAATGACACTTTGAGCATCAGGATCAACCAATTTAGCTTCAATTTCAGCTAATGTATAAAATAGTCTACTTCTATTCTTAATTCTTGCATCTAATGATTGTGAGGGCACCATTCTTGTTGGAGGAGTTACTGCATGACAACCTTTTGTATAAAATGGTGCCCATAAAACTAGATTCATAGGCTGGGTGTAAATCATAACAGTTGGTTTGGAGACTTGTAAAGCTGGGTTTCCTCCAGTTATTGAATGTCCTCGAGAAATATTATGGACAAGCCAGCAATCCTCATTTGCCTTATATTCATCTTTATTAATCTCTAATAAATCGAGACTTACTTTTTTCATTTCCTCCATTGTCATTTGAGGATCAATGCGTGTCAGTTTAAAAGACTTATAAAGTCTCTCCAAATGATCGTCTAATTTAAATGGTACGTGATTAAAAGTTCTTGTTGATTCAGTAACTGTATCACCTAAAAGAACAGCACTATCAAAAATAGAAATTTTGGCCTCTATTTCAGGTACAATTTCACCAGAAATATACACTTTTCTGTTATGCATTTTTATAATTTATTTTTTGATTTTAATTCTGCTTTTAATTGTTCTTGTTCCATTTTCTCTTTCTGTTTGTCGTGTTTTGCAGAAACACCATGATAAACAAAACCAAAAGCTCTTCGTGATCTAGTTTTGGATTTATTGGGATCAGCAAAATGAATAATTTTAGCATGGTGCATTAAAAACATTCCAGCTTTACCTTCAAACTTTACGGTATTTTTTTGGTCCTCTTCAGTTCCAAAATCAGTAACCCCTTTTGAAAATCCTAAAATTTCTGATTTGCCATGTGGTCTATATCCTTCATATTTATGTGAACCTTTGACATAATGAATACATCCATTTTCATCATCAACATCTTCTAAAGCAAGCCATCCTGTTACGGCCTTATCATTATTTAAATTAAAATAATAGCCATCTTGATGAGGTGGTGTTGGATTACTTTTACCTGGTGGTTTATTAAAATATTCCATAGCTCTAGGAATCACTTCCTCACCTAAAGCGTTCGCAGCTAATTCTTTTATTTTACTATAGTGAAATAGATCATGAAAGAAAGCGTCGTATTCTTCTAACTTTTGCATTTGCATTAAAGTATCTTTGTTCTCTTTATCAACGTAATACACTTCCCCTTCTTTCATTTTAGGAACACAGTCTTTAATATATCTATCAAACTCATTATTTATAAGCTCCATATCAGACTTCGAAAAAAGTTCAGGAATATGATTATAACCATTCTCATCATAAATTTTTTTTAAATCACTTAATTCAGGGGTGTTGGTATTAAAATTCATATTAAATTTTTCTCCTTCATTTCTTTTCGAAGTTTTTCTTGATAAGCATCATGTGCTTCTTGATTTATTTCTGCACTTTCTCCATAATAAATAAATCCCAGTGCTTTTCTAGTTCTTGTTTGAGATTTATTTCCTTCAGCCCAGTGTATTGTTTTAGCATTGTGAATTAAAAAAGTTCCTGGCTCTCCAGGAAAAAAGACTGTATTTTTTTTATCTTCCTCATTTCCAAAATCAGTAATACCTTGAGAAAAACCTAACACATTTGATCTACCATGTGGCCTATATTCAGATTTATGAGAACCTTTTACATAATGAATACATCCATTTTCTTCATCTACTTTTTCTAGAGCCAACCAACAAGTAACGGCATTGTGTTTTTTTAACATAAAGTAATAACCATCCTGATGTGGTGGTGTTGGCTTTCCAATTCCTGGTGGTTTATTAAAAAATTGTAAATTTTTGGGCTCAGCTTTTTCTCGTAAAACTATTTCTGCAACTTCTCTAATAGGGGAATTTTCAATTAATTCTTTAAAGTAATCATCATAAGTAAACATTTGCTGTAGTTGCTTTATAGAAGTTTTGTCATCTTTATTTTCATAAAATATATGATGATCAGGTACATTAGGCGTAACTTCTTTTATGTATCTAGATAATTCAATCTTAATCTCTTCTATTTTATCAATTGAAAATAATGGGTTTATTGCAATATAGCCGTTGTCATCAAATTTAGATTGAAGATTTTGATCATTAAAAGTTGACATAATTTAATAAAATTATGGTAACTGAAATTAAAAAGATAGCTAGTAAAAATTAATTATTTACCATATTTTCTTAATTAAATTATAAATCATAAGAGAATGCAAAAAAAATATAAAAGAGTTTTTTCTATAAACAATGATCTAGGATATAGAAATTATACTGTCAGAGATTTAATAAATTTAAAAGGTAAGAAAAAGCTAACGCAAGTAAGAGTTACAACAGTGGAAGAAGCTGCAGCCGCTGAAGAAGCAGGAATTGATTTATTATTAACTGGACCAGGAAAAGATTTTCCAAATATTAGAAAAGCTGCTTCAAAAACTTTTATAACTGTTGGTGTACCTTTTATTGAGAACCCATCAAAAAGAGAAGCTACAAAAAAAGCATTCGAAATTATTGAGGCTGGTGCTGATTCACTAATGTGTCAAAATTGGAATCTTGAATGGATGGCACATTTAAGTAAATTTAGAATTCCCTTTCAAAGTCATGTTGGTTTTATTCCAAGAAGAACAACATGGATAGGTGGCATTAGATCTTTTGGAAAGACAGCAATTGAAGCTGCAGAATTATTTAGAGATATAAAGGATATTGAGAAAACTGGTGCATGGGGCATAGAAGTAGAACTCGTTCCAGAAAATATTTTAGAAGTTATTACAAAGCACACATCACTTGTTACTATTTCAATTGGTTCGGGAATAGCTGCGGATGCTCAATTTTTATTTGCTGAAGATATATTAGGACAGAGTAAAATAAGTTTTCCAAGACATGCAAAAAAATATAAAAATTTTGATAAAATATTAAGTGATATTCAAAAAGAAAGAATTGATGCTTTCAAAAAGTATAAAACAGAAGTTCAAAAAAATAAATTTCCAACAAAAAAACATACTGTTTCAATTAAAAAAATAGAATTAAATAAATTTAGAAAGTTTCTGCAACAACATTAATTATGAAAAATAAATTCAAAAAAGTTTACTCTCTTGCACATGAAGCTGGTTATAGAAACTATACCGTGAAAGATTTAATAAATTTAAAAGGTAAGAAAAAATTAACACAGATAAATGTTGTATCGCCTGAAGAAGCTGCAGCTGCAGAAGCTGCGGGCATAGATATGATTATTTGTGGGGTAGATCAGTTAAAAGAAATTCGTGAAGCTGCACCCAATACATTTTTAACGTGTGGAATAAAATATACTGAGCATGCTTCCAAAGAAAGTATGATGAAGAAGGTATTTGAATTAATAGAAATTGGTATAGACTCTATACACACCAATTCTTGGAATATAAATTTTATTAAATATTTAAGTGATTTTAATATCCCTTTTCAAGGGCACGTAGGTTTTGTTCCAATGAAATCAACGTGGACAGGGGGTGTGAAACCAGTTGGGAAAAGTTCAGCTGAAGCTATTAAAGTTTATCATGATATAAAAGAATTAGAAAAAATTGGTGCTTGGGCTATAGAGGTTGAATGTGTACCGGAGGATGTTTTAAAAGAAATAACAAAAGACACCAAAGCTTTGACTATTTCCATAGGATCAGGCAGATATGCAGATATTCAATTTTTGTTTGGTGAAGATATTTTGGGATATCACTTCAATTCAACTACAACGCCTAGACATGCAAAAAAATATAAAGATTTTAATAAGACATACGAAAAGTTACAAAAGGATAGGATAGATGCTTTTAAGGAATATCAGAAGGATGTAGTAAATAAGAAATTTCCATCAAAAAGTAATGTTGTTTTTGCCGAAAAAAAAGAACTAGAAAAATTTAAAAAATTAATGAAAAAAATCTAAATGGAAATTAGTAAATTAGTTAGAAGATTAAATGATAATGAAATATCACAGTATGAAGATAAGGGTTATATCAAAGGTCTGCCTGTATTTTCTCAAGATGGTGTTAAAGATCTTCAAAAACTTTTTTTAGATTTAAGTAATAGACTGCCCGCAGACGTTAACATAAATAAAACTAATATGTGGCATAAAGCGAGTAAAAAATTTTATGATTTAGCACATACGCCGGCTATTCTTGATTATGTGGAGGATCTTTTAGGGCAAAATTTTTTCCTTTGGGGTGGACAATTTTTTTACAAAGCAGCTAAGAGTAAAGGTGTTGTTCCTTGGCATCAAGATTCTCAATATTGGCCTTTAAATCCATCAAACTCTGTTACAGTTTGGTTAGCAGTATATGATACAGATAAATCTAATTCAGCAATGAAAATAGTATCGGAAAGTCATAAAACAAAAAAATTTTTACATAAAGTTAATGAAGATAAAAATTATGATTTAAACCAAGAAGTATCTAATGATCAAATTGATAAAGAAAAAATAGTATATATGAATTTAAAAGCTGGTGAAATTTCTCTTCATTCAGATGCTCTTTTACATGGTTCTGATGCAAACCATTCAAATAATCCTAGATGTGGAATTACTTTAAGATATTCTCCTTCAAATGTTAAAGCAGATTTATCAGAGTGGCCTTTTTTTTCTGTTCAAATAGCTAGAGGTGAAACAAATCACTATTTAAATCCTATTGCTCCTATGCCGAGAGGTGAAGCAACCCCTGTTAAGGGCTTTCAATTTCATCATGAATTTGAAAGTGAGTGGTGAAGAAATTAAATTTTAACTAGTATAAAATAAATGAAAATAATTGATGAAATAATTCTATACGAAAACCCTGATCCTTTACTCGTTAGTAAACAAGGTATTTTTCCGGGTATAGTAAAATTACAGGATAATTCCTTAATTGCATTATTTACTATTGGGCAAGCTTTTGATTCTGCTGATCAAAGAACATTTGTTTCAAAAAGTTTTGATGATGGAAGAAGTTGGTCTAAACCAAAACCTTTACATAATCATATATATAAAAATAAGGAAGAATCAGAATCTCTTAAACCCCTATTATTACAAAATAATAAATTGCTGGCAATAGGTTATGCTTTTGTAAGACCAGATAGTTTAACACCAATTGTTAATCCTAATACATTTGAAATACTGCCGCTCAATAATAAAATAAGTATTTCTAATGATAATGGTGAAAGTTGGTCTATGCCAAAAAATTTTAACGTCAATGAAACACCACTTGAAATATCAGGTCCGTGTATTCAATTAAGATCAGGTAGAATATTAGGAGCAGCGCCACCTTTCCATTTAAAAGAGTCAGATCATTCAGGATGGATAATTTATAGTGATGATGAAGGTGAAAATTGGAGTAAACTATCTGAATTTTATAAATCCAAGGAAGGACATATTTCAACTTGGGAATGTCGATTATGTGAAACGAACAGCAAAATTATTGTTATTTTTTGGGCTTATGACAATAAAAATAAAAAAAATCTTAGCAACCATGTTGTAATTTCCGATGATGCTGGAAAAACATTTAATTCTGTAATTGATACTAAAATTAGAGGACAAGCGTCTAATGTAATGTTTTATAAAGATGATATAATTTTTACCATTCATTGTCACAGAGAAAAACCAACAGGATTAATTCTAAGAAAAGTTGATGTAAGAGATAATAAGTTTTCAATTTTAGACGAAATCAATTTGTTTTCTAAAGATGGTTTATCAAGTGATGATACTAACATAAGTAAACAGTTTGGCTCACTTAAGTTTGGTCAACCATCAATACTTCTTTTAAATAATAATGAATTACTAATTTGTTTTTGGTGCATTCATGATAACCAACATATTGTTAAAACATATATCGTAAATATATAGTCACCAGTATGTTCAATCTAATATCTAATGAAAAAGAAAAAATGAAAGTAATTAATTATTATCATTTTTCAACTGCACTACAAATGTGTGCTGTTATAGGAACAGTTGCAGCACCTTTAACATTATATTCTGTAGAATTAGGATTAGATCCAGATAGAATTGGTATTTTAGGTAGTCTCATGGCTTTTTGCCAAGTTTTAGCTTTAATTAGTATCCCTTTAACTCTTTATTTTGGTAGTAAAATTTTATCTATTTGGACTTTATTTAGTAGGTATATCTTTCTTCTAATTTTTTTGATTGCCCCATTTTATCTAGAAAATTTAACACTTGTTTTCTACTTATTATTTTTTGCAATGCTCATGTTTTCAATTTTACGATCATTATCTGAAGCTGCATTTGTTCCTTGGATGCAAGAATTTATACCTAGAGATGTAAGAGGCCGAGTTATTGGTATTAATGGCATTGTGTGTACACCCTTTGCTTTAGTTGCATCATATGGAATAAAAATCTGGCTGGATACTAGAGAGGGTTTAGAGAGATTTTACCCAGTTTTTTTCATAGCAATAATTCTTGGACTAATTTCAGCTTTACTCCTTTTAAAATTAAAAGGAGGAGAAAAGATTAAAGGAAGAGATGATGATCAGGGTTATTTAAAAAATTTGCTTAAAGCAACTAAAGATAAAAATTTTAACTTATTTTTAGTTTCATCAGGAACACAATATTTAGTCATTACAATACTAGCTATTTTCTTAACTCTCTATTTTAAAATTAGAATGAATATTCCAAGTGGAGAATTAATTTTTTCATCAACGTTAATTTTAATTGGAGGGACGTGTAGTGGTTTAGTAGTTGGAAGAGTTACAGATAGTTATGGCTGTCGGGGTATAAGAGTATTATTCCAAAGTTTACAAATTTTATTATTACTTACACTACCATTTATAAATTCTGATACTCCTTACTTGAGTTATGTAATTGGAATAATTTTCTTTCTATTTGGATTTTTAATGTGGGGCAGTGCATCAATAGGTTATATTTTCATGCTAAACTATGTACCAAGTAATAACAAAGAATCATTCATGTCACTTGCTTATAGCTTAGATGGAATAACAGCAGGAGTAACAACAGTGCTAGCTGGTTATCTTGTTGTTTGGTTAGATAATAATGAGATTATTGTTTTTGACAAATTACTTGGCAGCTATGAAGTTTTATTTGTTATTTGTGCATTTGTTATAGCAATATCTATGAATGCTTTTATTCTTATAAGAGAAGAAGGAGCTATGGGAGTTAGAACTTTTTTGAGACAATTAATTTTTTACAGAAAGCAATTACCATAAAATATTATTCAAATTTTAAACGTATCCAATGTAGATCCATTTTTTTTATCATTACCCGCATAATAAAAAACTAAAACTTTCCCACTCTGTAAAACATCAGCATAGGGCAATCCAAAACTCCATATATTCATGTCAGCTAATAACCCTCCTAGCTCTTTATTATTTTGCTTAATTTTTTTTTGATTAAAAATTGTTACCTCAGAAATTTCATCAAAATGGGCATTGAGATTATCTGATACTCTTACTTTTATGCTTTGATTTTTAAATCTATCAACCCATGCTAACACTACCTTACCATCCTTTAATAATGCAGGATGAGAAGGTTGATCGGAAATATTTAAATCTTTTGGCTGAGACCATGTTTTACCTTCATCATTACTTATTCTTTGATGAATATTAAGGAAAGTTTTTTTTGCCGAATCATATGTCCATGCAAAAGAGGTAATAGTTCCATTTTTATTTACACCACATCTTAAATCCCAGTTAAAAATTCTTCCAGTTTCATCACCTGCTACTAAATAAGGTTTAGACCATGTTTTTCCATTATCAGAAGAACATATGAAAATATTTTTTTGATACCATTTTGATTCATCATAATAATCTTTATTATTTTCAATACTCATAATTAATTTTCCATTTGGTAATTTCATAATAGGATTTGTAAGACTTGGTGGACCAATGTCTTTAGGTAGCTGAACTTTTCTAAGTTTTGACCACGTATTCCCATTATCATAAGAATCTGCAATTAGAATTTTCATTGGAAGACAGCCTTCAGTATCAGCATTAAATAATTCTTTTCCTGGAATAGAAGTTCGATCAATCCACAAAAATGATGCAATAATATGAGAATCAGAAATTTCAGTTAAATAACAAAGTTTTAGACTGCCTTTAAGATTATCTATTTTAACATTTTTAAAAGGCTCCCAAGGTTCTGACCATTTCTCACCTTCATCATCTGATCGAAAAAACTCTATTCCCTCTAATTCAGAATCTTTATTATTTCCACCTCTTGCAGTGGCAAGAATAGATCCATTACTAAGAGAAACAAATGATGAAAAAGTATAGCATGCTTTATTTGAATCAATTTTTGCAGAACATAAGATGCCTGAAGAATCTATTTTCATTTAATAAAATTTTATTTTTTTTTCTTAGGCCATCCCATTAAAAGTTTGGCATTTTTTTCTTCTTCAATAGCTTTTTCTTTATCTTTAAAAATTTTCACTACGCATTGAGGTTTATTACGATCAATTACATCATAAACTAGATGGTGATCTACTTTATCAATAAGTGGGCCTATCCAACCAGCACAATGATCGCAGTATCTTTTCATAGGCTCTGCATCATTATCCAAAACTTTACTAAGACTTGGACAAACATTCATTCTTAATTCTAATTTTTCGTCATCTAATTTTAAATCCATATCACAGTTTTCTTCAATTCTAATATGATCCCAGTATTCATACATCCCCTTCAAACCTTTTTCTTTGAATAATTCTAAAGTATGTTTTTCTTGATTTTTACTGATTTCCAACCAGTAAGCCTCTAGATGCTCTTCGCCTTGATCTTCAAGAAACTTAAACACTTCGTTATAGAAACGGGTGAAATGATCACTAGGTATCATGCTCTTTTCCTTATAGTTTGTCTGCATGCTGCTTCTCCTAAAATTTCAGTTTTAATTTCGTATGGAGTATCTTCAGCCAGTGCTTCATTTGTTTTAATAGTTTGATCACAAAAGTTAGGTGAAACATTTCCAACCAACTTCTTTACATGCTCATACGCTGTACAACGATTAACTGTTAAAATAATCTCTTCATCATTAATAGAAATATTATAATCAGCATTTTCCCGATCAAAAAAATGTTGCCAATGTTTAGCTAACATTTTGATATTACCATTTTTAATATGATCTTTGATGTCCTTATAAACATCATTACCAACTTTTTTGAAGATATCATTCATAGTATCGATACCATATTTATTAATGATAAACTCAATAGTTGTATTTGTTGCACCGTGAAAATCCATGTGGACATTGCCACCATCATTGTAACGAAGTTTTTGATCTAAATTATTTTTATTCACTTTTATATACAGATTTTCCAGCAATATAGGTTTCACTAATCTCCAAATTATCTTTTTGTAAAAGAATAAAATCGGCTAATTTATTTTTTTCAATACTTCCCATAATATTTTCTAAACCTATTACTCTTGCTGGTACTAAACTTGCAGCAATAGCAACTTGGGATAAAGTTTTTTTTGAAAACTTATAATAATTTTGTAATGCTTCAATAGAAGTTAATGATGATCCTGCTAATAAACCATTATAAGTAGACGCTTTACCTTTCTCTACTGTACACCATCTCCCAGGAAAAAATTCAAACTTAACAGGTACTGAAGAACCAGCACCCTTAACAGAATCTGTTTCTAAGAATACTCTATCAGTTGGTAAGTGAGATAGTAGTTCAACTAATTGAGGATGAACATGAATACCATCACATATAACTCCAAGAGCAATTCGTGTTTCAGCAATTAAAGCATCAGTTAGAGATAATACATGAACACCCGTGTCATCTGGAGGATATGTTGGAAGCGCATCATACATATGAGTGACGGCATCAACACCCCAATCTGCAAATTTAGGAACATCAATTGGATTGGCTCCACTGTGTCCTAAATGAATTGAAATTTTTTCTTTTTTAAGTCTCTTTATAAATTCTTCTGAACCATTCATCTCTGGCGCTAAAGTTAGAGCTTTTAATTTACCTTCGCATGCATCTAATAATTCTTCGGCTAACGGTACTGAAGGATTTCGAAGATTTTTAGGATCATGAGCTCCAGGTAATGCAAAACAAGGTCCTTCTGAATGAATTCCTAAAACACGCGCTCCCTCTTTAGCTTTATCAATGTCATTTGATAGTGCATTTAATAAAGTTTTAGTTTTTTCAGGTGGTAGGCATGGTGTTGACGGTAAAAAACTTGTCACTCCTACTGATGGTAGTATTTTTGAATTATCAACAATACAATTTTCTTCTGCATGACCATACAAATAATTTAAAAAACCATGTTGCAGAACATCGATCATTCCTGGAAAGATAAAGTTATTCTGACCATCAATTATTTTCCAGTCATCAGAGATATTTTCATTCGGATTTAAAATATCAACAATTTTATCGCTATCAATTAGAAGATCTTTATCTTCTTCCCCATATGGAGTTACTAAAGTAACATTTGTAAATCTTTGTTTGTGTTGCATATATTTAATTTAATATTAAGGTAAAACCTAAAACAACTATAGTGAAAAAACAAGAACTAGGGAAAATAAGATGAAAGACCAATGTGTATGTATAACTGGATCTACACATGGTATAGGATTTGGAATTGCAGAAGCATTTGCTAAAAAAGGAGCAAAAATTGTCATTAATTCTCATGAAAAAGATAATGGCGCTTTAGATAAGCTCAAAAATTTGACAGAGTGTTATTTTGTACAATCAGATCTATCAACAATTGATGGAAATAAAAAACTAATTCAAGAAGCAAAAGTTAAACTTGGAAAAATAGATACTCTTATAAATAATGCTGGTACCTTTCAAGACACTGATTTTGAAAATATTAATGAAGAAAAATTTGATAGAACATTTAATCTGAATGTTAGAGGTTACATGTTTACATCTCAAGAATTTGTAAAACAAATTTCAAATGATCAAAATAATAGTAGTATTATTTGTATTGGTTCCTCTAACTCCTTAGCAGCTGAAAAAAACAGCGTCATGTATGATACTTCCAAAGGAGCAGTACTAATGATGGTTAAATCAATGGCTGTAAGTTTAGCATCAAAGAACATACGTGTTAATGGTATTGGTCCAGGCATACTTGAAACACCATTGACTAGTGCAGGTCTTAATAAAGGAAATAATAAAAAAGTAATCAGTGCACAAATTCCACTTGGAAGAATTGGGGAGCCATCAGATATTGGTGGAGCAGCTGTATTTTTAGCATCTGAAGATGCAAAATATATTACAGGACAAATGTTATACGTCGATGGTGGAATTTTAGCTAATCAATTAAATTGGGATGAGTCACTTTTATAAAAAAATTTAAAAAAGGAGAGAATATGATTAAAATAATAACCACTGGTGCAAAATCAGTTTTACCTTTTAGTCCAGCAATCAAAGCAGGAGATTTTGTATATGTTTCAGGTCAAGCATCCGTTGATCGAGAAAATGGTTCAGTCATTGAAGGGACATTTGAAGAAGAAATGAGACGTTCAATTGAAAATTTAGAAGTAATTTTAAAAGAAGCAGGTCTGACCTTGGATCATGTTATTAATGTGAAAGGCTACGTAGCTGATCAAAAAGATTTAAAAGAATATAATAAAATTTATCCTGAATATTTTAAGGATCCACTACCGACAAGAAGTACAATTGTAAAAGTGTTGCCTACTTTCTTAAAATTTGAGCTCGATTGTGTTGCTTATGCACCAAATACTAGACAAGAAGGATAATTAAAAATAAGTTAATATTCCATCAAGAACATTATAGTCATCATCAACAACAGGAATAAACTTCCATTTATCAAACGCTGTGCAAGGATGTGAAATACCTGAACAAATCATATCCCCTACCTGCCATTGATGATTATCAGCAAGTTTAACAAAGGCATGCTGATCATTTGTACTAAATATTTCTGCTTCACCAACATCTAAAAAACCTTCACCAGGTCTAAATCTTTTTATAGGTTTTGGTAAACCTGAATCATATGGAGCATCGCGTTTTCCCATAGTTAGAAAAGCAAGATTATTTTCAGGAATAGATTGTACATAGGACCAAATTTCAAGAGCTGGTTGGAGAGATTGATCCCATTGTCTATTGGAATCATTTTTAGCTGTCTCAAGTGCATCTAAGTAAGGTCCATGGTCATGTGTAATATAACATCCACTTCGTAATAGTACTTTAATAGGAACACTGAGTTTAATTTTTGAAAATCTTTCCCCCACAATATCAAAATGAGTTGATCCACCAGCAGTAATTAATAATTCATTGAGATTAGAGTAATAATTTGAAGGAATATCATTAATAATATCCTCAATCTTTGAACAAAAATCATGCACAGCATTTGAACCTTTCATAGCAACAGCCGCTATGCCCTCATAAGAAGATATACCTGCAAAAGTAAAATTCTTTGATGAGTCTTCTCCAATTATATTAACGAGTTTTAAAAAATCTTCTTTTTTACGTATCCCTGTTCTTCCATTTTCTGCACCTATTTCAGGTAATAAATTTATTGGATTGGTTAAATTTTGATCACCAAGATTTTTTTTAATATTTAAAAACTGTTCAATAGAATCAACAAAACAATAAAAAGAAAAATTTTTATTTTGCTTAATATATGATGCTATTGTTTCTAAATGCGATTTACCTAAAAGTTGATTAGCAAGTAAAACTTTATTAATACCAAAATCAAACATAACTTGAATCTGGTTAATGGCACCAGCTGTAATGCCCCATGCACCATGTTTTATCTGCTCAGAAAAAATCTGAGGGGCCATGGTAGTTTTACCATGAGGAGAAATATCTAGATTGTGTTTTTCTAAATAATTAGAAAAAGTTTTTAAGTTATGAAGATAATTTTTTTGTTTTAATACCATTAATGGCATTGGCATATCTTCTTTCAAAATATTCCAATTTTTATTTTTAATTTCTTTAAGTGGAAATGGCTCACTTGAGCCTGGAATACCTTTAATTCGTCTATCTAAAATAGTATTTTGAATTTCACTCAAATCCATTAAGAATTTATTTTATCAAATGTATTTATAAGCTCCTCTGCATAGTTAGTTAGCCCTATAACGTCAGAACCGATATTTAAGAGATTATATCCCATATCAATATATTCAGAGGCAATGTTTGGTCCACCTGGTGTTGCTGCAATTTTATTATGTTTCCTTGCAAGTTCTGCAACTAGTTTTCTTACTTTAGAAACTTCTGGATGATCCATTTGTCCAGGAACACCTAAAGCTAGTGAATAATCTCCAGGTCCAAAAAATAAACCGTCAACACCTTCCATTTCTGCAATTGCTTCTATATGATCAAATGCTTCTGGTGTTTCAATTTGATAAATTACGAGTCTTTCTTCATTAGATTTTGTTAAATACTCTTCAATATCTAATCTGGCATACTTACCATCATTATTACCACCATCTAAACCTCTGTGTCCTATAGGAGGAAATTTTGTGCTATCTCTAACAAATTTTGCATCTTCATAGTTTTTAATTTGTGGAATTACTAAACCAGCACAATCTATTTCTAATCCTCTAATATAAGAACTATAACTACCTCTAGATACTCGTAAGATTGCATCAACATCATATATTTTAGCAGCATTAACTTGATTCTCTGCTTGAGTGTAATCCAAAGATCCGTGTTCCATATCTAGCCAAATTGCGTCTGGTTGAGCAAGAGAAAAAATTTCGGCAACTTTTGTATCCGAGGTATTACATTTTAAGGTTATTGCTACTTTACCTTCACTTGTAGTTCTTTTGATTCTACTTTCTCTAAAAGTATCAAAAGGTTTTTTGCTTACTTTTGCCATTGTTCTATCATATCTCGTCATAATATTTCTCCCTTTATTTATTTTGCAGTATATCCACCATCAACTGCAATGATTGTTCCTGTTAAGTAAGCGGATGAGTCTGATGCTAAAAAAATAATTGGCCCTTTTAGATCAGTGCTATTAGCCATTCTACCTAACTGAGTTCTTTTGCTATAATTCTCTACAAACCTATCTGGATGTGAAGGAACTTTGAAACCTCCTGGTGCCAAACAATTTACCCGAATGTTATGAGGTCCTAACATACTTGCTGCCCATCTTGTAAAATTGTGCATTCCACCTTTTTCATAAAAGTAGAGAGGTGAAGTAGCAGGTGTGAAATCTGTACCTTCATAATTGCCATTTTCCACACCAACAGTTCCCATCATTGATCCAATATTTATAATAGATCCAGATTTATTTTTTTTCATTCCTTCAGCAAACATATTTGTGATTTTAAATAATGCTGATGCATTTATTCTTAAACTTTTATCAAAGTCATCTAGACTATTGTCCCAACCAAGGCTGCCGTGCTCTCTAGAGACTGCATTATTAATCAAGACATCACATTTTCCACTTTTCTGAATAATATCATTATATAGCTTTTCGATTGAGTCATCCTGAGATAAATCCAATTGTAATGCAGTAACTTTATAACCTCGTTTTGTTTCTTCTTCTGCTACTTGTTGTAAACTTTCAATATTTCGTGACGCTATATATGTATCCGCTCCAGCTTCAGCTAATGCTTCCACTATTTGTCTCCCGTAAAGTCCAGCTCCTCCAGTAACAAGTGCAACTTTACCTTTTAAAGAAAAACTTTCTAACACATTCATCTAATTAACCTCACTTAAATTAATTTTTATTCCACCTTCATCTCTACTCTTTATACCAGCAGCAACAAGTTGCATTAATTCTTTAGTTTCCTCCCATGGAACTGGTTTTACACCTGTTCGTAAATAATGAACGTATGACTCTAATTGTTTTTTAAATGCATAAAAAGTATCATTTGATTTTATTTGTATTCCACTTTTAGTTCCAACTAAAGAAACAAGACCAAAACCTCCAATCATATCAGAGACATTAGCAATATTAATATCAATACCTTTTGAATGATATAAATGAACAATATTTCTATCTTTATCTCCTAGATTTTGTATTGAGGTAAAGCCTGGACCAACAATTGGATATAATGTTTCTAAAGCGTGTATCCCATATTTTTCCCAACTTTTTGCCATAGTGACATTAATGTATCTTAAATCACCTAGTTCGTAAGTTGATTGATGGTATGGCTCGTACTCTTTACAATATCGCATTGCAGAAGAACTAATTATCGGCTTTCCTTCATCAATCCACTGTTGAAAAATTTTTAGATCAGTAAAATTATCGCATAATGGTTTATCAACAAAGATTGGTACATTTGCCTCTACGAATGGTTTACACCTCTCAACATGCTCTGAACCAATATCGGTTGCAACTAAAACTGCATCGACTTGT
Organism: uncultured Alphaproteobacteria bacterium; assembly: GCA_902602695.1. Lineage (GTDB taxonomy): Bacteria > Pseudomonadota > Alphaproteobacteria > HIMB59 > CACPNW01. The sequence continues at coordinate 27,781 of CACKRO010000005.1, forward strand.
CCAATCACATCTTTTGGATCTTCAACAATATTTTCAATTTCTGCAACTTTAGCAACAAGTTTTGCATCTTCAGGATTGTCTGTCCATACATGTGAAACTTCTACATCTTTTATACCTAGGGTATTTTTTGGTTGCTTTGAAATGTAATCAATAATTGCTGCATAAGGACATTGTGCTAATGCTTCAGCGTTATATCGACCGTTAATAATTATGCTCCATGAGTAAGGATGTCCATTTCCTTCCGTCATTCCTAGCATTGCTAATTTGATTTTTTTATTTTCTATGGGAAACTGAGTCATTAAATAATATCACTTACCACGCTGTCCAACCACCATCAACTATAAGTGAATGACCCGTCATATAACTTGATGCATCAGATAAAAGAAAAATTGTTGGTTTTGCGGTTTCGATAGGTTTACCAAAACGTTTTAACATTGTAGAATTTTTTAAATTACTCAAAAATTTTTTATTATTGTTTGCAGCCTTAGCTATGTTTGGAAAAGGTCCAGGTACAATTGCATTAATACGAATATTATTTTTACCATAATACGAGGAAAAATATTTTACCATTTGGTTTAGACCAGCTTTTCCAGCACCATATTCAATGGGATTAGGATTAATATTTTTTGGATACATTTCCATTTTTGGTGATACTAATCCATACATTGAAGCAAACATTACGATACTTCCACCTTTTTTCATTTTATTTGCCACACCTCTCATAAGTAAAAAAGAGCCTGTTAAGTTAATTTGATTAGCTTTATTAAATTTTTCTGCAGTTAATTGAGATAATTTATCAGAAGTTGATCCAAATGTTGCGTTAACTAATCCATCTATATATTTAAATTTTTGATATGCTAATTTAATATTTTTAAAAATTGATTCAGGCTCAATCATATTTAAGTGAGAAAATATAATTTTATTTTTAGGATATTTTTTTTGTAATTTTTTTATTACTAATTCAGATCTTTTGATGTCTTGATCAGCTAAAAATATATTTCCTTCCAGTTTCAATATTTCTTCACATAAAACTGAACCAAGATATCCACTACCTCCAGCAATAAAAATATTTTTATTTTTCAAACTAATCATCTTAACTGATTTTAATTATTTTTTTATCTTTCCAAGACGATTTAGCAGCCAATACAACTTTTAAATTTAAATAAGCTTCTTCTAAAGTTGCTAAGTCACAATCCTTACCTTCATAACCATCTAAAAATCTGTTTGCCTGTAATAGAAAATTATTTTGATGTACTTCCATTGGATCTTGGCCTTTCATATAATCTTTTTGATCTTTCCATTCACCACTATCATCGTCAGCAAACATTAAAGTAGAATGATCAAGTTTAATATTACCTTTAGTGCCAATAAACTCATATGTATTAATATTTGGTTTCTGAAATTGATTAACAGTTATATTGGCTAAACATCCATTAGAAAATTTTATATTAATAAGACAAGTATCCTCAGTTTCTGTTCCCTCTAATACTAATCTGTCGTACATACATCCTACCTCTTCAGGAATACCCAATATCCAAATTAATTGATCAATCATATGAGTAGAAGCATCAAGTATGGCTCCGCCTCCAGTTTCTTCTTTTGCATAATAAATAGTTTGATAATCTGGCCTATATTTAGGAAACTCTTGAGAAGAATTAATATAAGCTAATTTAACGTCCCCAATTTTATTATTCATAATTTGATCTTTTAAGGCTCTGGAGACTAAGCTATTTCTTCTAGTATATCCTACACGAACAAATAATTTTTTTTCTCTGACCTCTTCTATAATGTTTTCCAAACCATCAATTTTTGTAGAAAGAGGTTTTTCTACCATAAATGATAGATTATTTTTTATACAAAACTGCATATGTTCCATATGCCAATTAGCTGGCGAACATATTATTGCTAGATTAAATTTTTGATTAACTTCATCAAGAGAATTAAATGTATGTTGAATTTCAAATTCACTATTTAAGTTTTTTTGTTTATTAACATCTGGTTCAACAATAGAAATTTTAGCTCTACTAGTTCCCAAATAACCTTTAATATGTCTTTTACCAATTCCACCTGCTCCAATTATTAAAATATTATAAATCATTATTTATATAAAACTAACTTGACCACTTTATAATAGTATGATGTTATATGAATAAGTAAATTGATAATATAAATAAATTCAAAAAAAAATGACTCTTAATTTTGAAGAATACAAAATGAAACTTTATTCAGCTGTATTAGCTGATACATTAGATAGTTTGGGTTATCATAAACAAACATTAACACCTGGTATCAAATCAATAAAGCCAGATGTAATTATATGTGGGCTTGCGAGAGTTGGTTTGTATATGCCTATTTATCATGATGATGAAAATACAAATATTTACGAACATGAAATAGCATTGATTGATAGTTTAAAAGAAAGTGAAATTGCTGTTTTATGTTGTCATGGAAATGAAAAGATAGCTCCATGGGGAGAATTATTATCAACTCGAGCAACTTATCTAAAATCAGCAGGTTGTTTAACAGATGGCTGTGTTCGTGATATAAAAATGATAAATGAAATTGGTTTTCCAGTTTTTGCAAAAGGCACTAATCCTGTTGATACAAAATTTAGAGGTAAAATGATGATGGCAGATGTGCCAGGTGAAATAGCAAATGTCTATGTTGAAAGTGGAGATTTGGTATTTGGCGATAATGATGGTGTTGTTATTGTACCATCTAAAGTTATTGATGAAGTAATAAGAAAAGCTCTAGAAAAAGTAAGTAGTGAAAATACTGTTAGAGATGAACTAAAAAAAGGAGATAGTTTAACTGCCGTATTTGAGAAACATAAAATTTTATAATTTTATATTATTATTTTCAGCAACTGCTACCCATAAATTTGGATAAGTTTTAAGAAAAGAATTTTTTGCATTTTCAGCTTTAAGTTTATTTTCAAAAACTGAAAAAATACATGATCCACTACCTGTTAGTCTTGTAAAAATAGTATCTTCTAAATTATCCATCTTATTATAAATAGAATTAAAATCAGGCTCGAGTTTTTTAATTACTTTTTCAAAATCATTCCCGTTATCGTTATCGTTAATTTCTTCAATATCTTCCTCGACATTATAATCAAAATCAGAAGGAATGAAAGTGTCGTACATTTTTTTTGTGGAGCAATTAAAATTAGGTTTTGTTATTAAGAAAAAATATTTTGGGAAGACAATATTTGAAATTAAGTCTCCCCTTCCTCTTACCAAACTATCGTGTTGATTAAGAAAAAAAGGAATATCAGAACCTAAATCTGTATAGTCAAAAATATTTTTTTTATTAATAATTTCTAGATTTTCTAGGATCTTTATTACCGTTGCTGCATTTGAAGATGCCGAGCCCAATCCAGCTTGATAGGGAAAGTTTTTTGTAATTGAAAACGAAATGTTTGGAGGTGAAATATTCAAAAAACTAAATATTTTTTTTATAATACAATCATCAAATATATTATTTTCTGGAGCAAATGCACCCCTGTATTCAATATTGAATTGATTGCTTGGCTTTACCTCTATTTCATCACATAAATCAATACTGGTTATTCCTGTTCTAATATTATGATAATTATCTTCTCTTCGATTTAAAATTTTAAGAAATAAATTTATTTTTGCAGGTGACTTCTCAGTAATACTATTATCCATTAAATTTTTCTAATTTAATTTTAACATCTTCTTCAATTTCATCTTCAGGTTCAGCTAACTCTAGTGCTTGTTGCCAGAAATGAATAGCTTCTCTTTTTCTATTCATAGCATAATAAATATCTCCTAGGTGGTCTAGAGATATTGCTTCACCTGGTGCAATATCTATTACCATTTCCATTAAACGAGCAGCTTCTGAAAGATTATTTTTTTTAAAATGTGCCCAGGCAAGACTGTCAATAATATAGAAACTTTCAGGGTTAGCTTCATACGCTTCTTCTAACATTTGCAAAGAACGATCTAATTTCATTTCTCTTTCAACCCAGCCATAAGCGAGATAATTTAAAACATTTGGACTATCAGGTTTTATTTCAAGTGATTTTAAAAAATCTTTTTCTGCTAAATCCCAATCACCTAATTGTTCAAAACATATACCTCTCATATAATATATATTCCAAACATCGCCTCGGTTTTCTTCAATCATCTGGTTATAAATTGATAAAGCTAAATCATATTTTTTATTGTACCGATAAAAATCACCAAGAATTTTTTTAAGTGAATAATTGTTATTGTTATTTTCTAGAATAGATAAAATTTTATTTTCAGCATCTTCATACGAACTATTATATAAATAATTTATTGCTAAACTACTTTGTGCATCTAAATAATATGGACTTTGTTGACCAATCTTCTCAAAAGTATCTCTTGCCACTTCGAATTGACCAACTTGATCAAATAGTTCAGCCTTAATAATTATTGCTCTTTCATTTTTTGGATCAATTAATTTGGCAAGTGAAGTATAAAATAATAAAAAATTATAATTTAAACGTCTTTGCTCATTGTTTGAAAAAGATGATGCCACAATTTCAACAAGTGAACGACTAATGGTAATACCATCCTTAAGTCTATTATTTGTGTAGAAAATAAAATCTAGTAATTCATTTGGTTGGTCTAAATTATCTCGTAATTCTTTTATCTGATTAAATTTTTTATCTAAAAATAAGGATGAAATTTTAATTATATATGCTTCTTGATTTTTTTTGTTTTTTTCCAAAATTTTATTAGCAATATCTTTAGCTAAATTAATGTCTTCGGTAATAATCGCCGCTATTGCTTTATCAAGTAGTTGATCTTGAGATAGTTTTATTTTATCAGCATTAAAATTCAATAATGTTGCAGGATAGTCATAATTTTTAAAGGCTAGTTGTGAGATTAAAAAGTTAGAACTACTTGTTGCAAAAACATTAGTATTAAAGGAGATAAGAAGACAAATAAAAAACCATTTTTTAATCAAATTAATCATTTTAAATATACTAGAGTTGCACTATGAATAGATAATTGTAATTTTGCATGAATCAATCAAATAAAAAAAATTTAGAATTCATAGTTAATTCTGGAGTAAACTATTTTCTTCAAGATTCTCCAAGAAACTGGTTTGAAAATGAGAAAAAATCTGAATTACCTGATCCCAATATCAATGCTGGGGATAAAAAAAAGAAAATTGATGATGTGATTAAAGACCTAAAAGATCACAAATCTAATCTTCAAAAAACTGCAAAAAATTTAGTTGTCTATGATGGAAATTTAAATGCAAAAGTTATGTTAATTGGTGAGGCTCCAGGAAGAGATGAGGATCAGCAAGGTATTCCATTTGTTGGCAGAGCCGGGCAACTATTAAATAAAATGCTTTTAGCAATTAATTTACAAAGAGAAGACGTCTATATTACTAATGTTGTTAATTGGCGTCCGCCTGATAATAGAACTCCTAATGATGAAGAAATTTTAGAATTTTTGCCATTTTTACAAAGACAAATTGATATTGTTAAGCCGAAATTTATCTTCCTATTAGGAGGTGTTGCAGCAAAAGCAATTTTATCAACACCTCTAGCCCTTGGAAAACTGAGAGGTAAATGGCATGAATACAAATCACTGAATATAGATAGATCAATTCCTACAATAGCTTCCTATCATCCTGCTTTTTTACTTCGATCTCCTCAGTATAAAAAGCACTCTTGGGAGGATTTACAAATGCTAGAAGAAAAATTGAAAAATGTATCATAAAAAATTTTTAATTTTTTGTTTTTTTATATTCTTTGTAATTTTTTCAAAACAAATCTATGCTTACCAGCAAGATTTAGTCACCAAATACGATAATATATTCTCATCAAAGGTGCTTAGTGAAGAAGATGTTTATAACTATCAACAAGCATACAAGTTTCAAGACATATGCAAATGGAAAAGTGCAAACAATTTTATTTTAAAAATTAAAAATAAATCTTTACTAGGACACATTTATGCGCAAAAGTTTTTGCATCCAAATTGTTATCGATCAAAGTATTTAGAACTATACTATTGGCTAAAAAAATATAATGACCACCCACAAGCAAAACAAATTTATAAATTGGCTATTCGAAGAATGCCAGAGGGTTATAAAAGCCCGACGAAACCAAGCATTCCAATTGGAATAGAGTCAGAACAGGTAACCAGTAAAAAGACTAGTAAATATAAAAGTTCTAAAAAACTCTCTAACAATCAAAGAGCTGAAAAAAGAAAATTAATTAACGGAATTAAATCAAGAGTTAATAAAGGATGGCCGACAGGCGCAGTACAATTATTAAATCAAAGAGATGTAGATCTATTATTAGATCAAGTTGAGATAGATCAACAAAAAGAATTAATCGCCAAAGGATATTTCTTAGCAAATAAAAATGACTTGGCAATCCAATACGCTTCTGAAGCTCTTGTTAATTCTGCAAAATATGTTCCTTATGCAGCTTGGACAGCTGGTCTATGTTCATGGAGACTAGAAAAATATGAAGATGCTGCAAAATATTTTTCTCTTTTTTCCATTAGCTTAAAAGATGATGCATGGCACCAAACGTCAGGTAGTTTTTGGACAGCTAGATCATATGCAAAACTTGGTCGGTATGATGATATTAATTTTTGGTTAAAAAGAGCATCAAATAATCCGAATAGTTTTTATGGTATGCTTGCACTAGAAATTTTAGGGATAGATAAAAAAATTGAATGGGTAGAGCATACTGATCTTAATAAAAACAATAGTACTATTTTAAATATACCAGCAGGAAAAAGGATACAGACACTGATTCAGGTTGGTTTTGCGGATGAATTAGAAAAGGAAATTGTTCATATCAATTCTATTTTAAATAGAGAAATAGCAAAGGAGTCTATTCAAATTGCTGAAAATTTTGACCTTGCCTATACTCAATTAAAAATTGTCAATAAGTTAGAAAATTTTGGTATGGATGTTCCTACCTACCTTTATTACCCTACCAGTGTTTGGAAGCCACGAGATGGTTTCAAATTAGAAAAAGAATTACTTCACGCTTTCATGCATCAGGAATCTATGTTTAACATAAAAGCAAAAAGTAAAGATGGTGCCATAGGGTTAATGCAAGTGTTACCTTCAACAGCAAAGTTTATTACGTCTAGTAAAGATGTCAAAAGAAGTAACAGTAATATTCTTAAAAATCCTGAAATTAATTTAGAAGTTGGTCAAGAATATTTAACCTACCTTCTTGATCTAGAACAGGTATCAAGAAATCTTATTTTTCTTGCAACAGCGTATAATGGTGGTCCAGGAAATTTACAAAAGTGGAAAAATGAAACAAACTATATGGATGATTCACTATTTTTTATGGAAAGTATTCCTTCAAGAGAAACAAGATGGTTTATTGAAAAGATTTTAACTAAATATTGGATTTACCAAAATAAAAATAATAAAGAAATGCGTTCTTTAAAAATGCTAGCAAATGGAAATGATCCCCTTTATTAATAGATTATGCCTATTGATACTTCCCTAGAATTTGTTCCTATTAATATTGCTGTTATTACAATCTCAGATTCAAGAACAAAAGAAAATGATACGTCAGGAGACACTTTAGAAAAACGTATCATAGATGCAGGTCATCAAATGATTAAACGAACAATCATTCCTGATGATGTATCAAAAATAAAAGATACTTTAAATGCTATGTCGAAAGAAAAAGAAATAGATTGTATTATAACAACTGGTGGTACAGGTTTGACAGGAAGAGATACGACACCAGAAGCTGTAAAAGAAATTGCAAATAAACATATTGATGGATTTGGCGAGTTATTCAGACAAGTAAGTTTTGAAAAAATTGGTACATCCGCAATTCAATCACGAGCTGTTGCCGCATTAATAAATAATACGTATGTTTTTTGCTTACCTGGGTCCACAGGAGCATGCAAAGATGGATGGGATGAAATATTACAATATCAATTAGATATTAGACATAAGCCCTGCAATTTTGTTGAAATCATGCCAAGACTAAATGAAAAATAGTGGCTGATTTTTCAATCGAAAAATCAATTGATGGACCGGTTATTGGTTTAGATGAGGTAGGACGTGGACCATTAGCAGGACCAGTTGTTAGTTGTGGTTGTCATTATCTAAATTATGATGATTTAGAATCAGAGATTCCCATAACTGATTCAAAAAAACATACACCGAGACAAAGAGAGAAGTTATTTTTATTTTTTAAAAATCTACAAAAAGAGAATAAACTTCAATACCACTTGGGGTATGCAAGTGTAGAAGAAATAGATAAAATGAATATTTTGGAAGCAACAAAACTGTCAATGAAAAGAGTGATAAATAAATTTAGTATTGATAATCCCAATCTTATTATTGATGGAAATTTTTCATTGAATTATAAAAATGAAAAATCAGTCATTGGAGGAGATAAAAAATCATTATCAATCGCAACTGCTTCGATTATAGCAAAAGTTCACCGCGATAGATTAATGAATATTCTTGATAATAAATTTAATTATTATCATTGGAAAAGTAATGCTGGTTATGGAACAAAAAAACATATTGAAGCAATTCATAAACATGGAATAACACTATTCCATCGTAAATCTTTTGAGCCTATTAAATCATTATTAAATAAATAATGATTACTATTTGAGCCATGCAAGTTATGCATACCAATTATTATTTTATTATGCTTCAAAAAGATGCGACAAATATTAAATAGATATTAAGTTTCATCATTCCTCCCAATTTTGATGAGCTATTCAAGGGGTCTTCGGACCCCTTTTTTATGTTTTTAGGCAAATTTTAAGGTTATCCCTACCTAAAGATTCCCCCTGTTGATAACTCAATTGACCTGATTCCATATCTGCTTAAAGATTCTTTTTATCAATTATGAAGAAAAATCAAATTATTTTAGGTGATTCCATTAAGGAAATGAAAAAATTAAAAGATCATTCTGTTGATCTTGTTTTCGCTGACCCACCCTACAACCTCCAATTAAAAGATACTTTATACAGACCGGATCAAACAACGGTAGAAGCTGTTACACAGGATTGGGACAAGTTTAATACGTATAAAGAATATGATCAGTTTACCAATGCTTGGCTTAGTGAATGTAAACGTGTTTTAAAAAAAGGTGGAGCGCTTTGGGTCATAGGAAGTTACCATAATATTTTACGTGTAGGCTCTACTATTCAAGATGAAGGATTATGGATTTTAAATGATATCATTTGGCATAAAACAAATCCTATGCCAAATTTTCGTGGTACACGTTTTACAAATGCCCATGAAACATTATTGTGGTGCACAACATCAAGAGAAGCGAAATACACATTCAACTATCAAAACCTCAAAGAACTAAATGAAGGAAAACAAATGCGTAGTGACTGGTATATTCCTATTTGTTCAGGAAAAGAAAGATTACGTAAAGATAACAATAAACGATCACACCCAACACAAAAACCAGAAGCTCTCCTTTACCGAATTCTATTAGCCTCGACAAACAAAGGTGATCTTGTTCTTGATCCTTTTTCTGGAAGTGGGACAACAGCTGTTGTTGCAAAAAAATTACAAAGAAACTTTATTGGCATAGAAAAAGATAAAGATTACGTTAAACTTTCAAAAGAACGATTAAAGAATACAAAAGTATTGAAAGAAGAAGTTGTGACTATTGCAAAGAGCAGAAAAGAATTACCAAAAGTTCCTTTTGGTGAATTAGTAGAGCAAGGAATTATTCCACCTGGGGCAGTATTAACTGATAAAAAAGAACGCTTTAAAGCAACAGTTAGTATTGATGGAACACTTAAAATAAAAGATTTATCAGGTTCTATTCATCAAATGGGAGCAAAAATACAAGGACTGCCAAGTTGTAATGGCTGGGATTTTTGGCATATAAAAGATAAGTCAAAATCAATCCTACTTGACGAAATACGATCTAATTATCGTAAAGATAAACTGAATTAAAAAAAATTTTCATTTTAAACTATTAAGTTTTCTGCTAGTTTTATTATTGTTCAAAATAAAACTGCTTATTAAATAAAAGGACTATTATGAAAAAATTTGAAGACTTAATGAGTGTTAAAAATGAAATTGAAAATATAACTGCAGAAGAAGCAAAAGAAAAACTTAATGATCCAAATGTGCAATTTATTGATGTTAGAGATAAAGAGAGTTTTGAAAAAGAAACTATTGGAAATGCAATGCATTTGGACAAGGCTTTTCTTGAATTTTATTTAGCCGAGGGTAGTCCTTTAGAAAATGAATTTTTTAAAAATAACCCAGATAAAGAATATGTGGTATTTTGTGGTGTTGGAGGGCAAGGAACTTTAGCCACTAAAACAATGCAGGATATGGGTATTAAAAACGTTAAGAATATTACTGGCGGTATGGCAGAATGGAAAAAATTAAAAAATAATTAATTATAAGGAATATGCATAAAATATTACTTATTTTTATAATTTCATATTTTTTTTCATTGCCAGCCATAACTTTTACAAATAAAAATTTTAAAGATAAGCAATTACTGTGTCCTAAATTATTATGGGGAGTTGAATTTATTTCTTCTAATAAAGTCAAAGTAATTGAAACAGATTTAAACAAGAATACTTCAATTAACGAATATTTCTATGAAACTGATTTAGATCTATCATTTATTAATATATTCCAAAATGAAAATAATATTAGAGATAGAGTCTACTCTATTGAATTAAATACTCTGAGAGTTGATGTATGGGCAATGACAGGAGGAGGCTTTACAACAAGAGAAATGTTTCCCATGGGTTTGTGCGAATTTGTAGAAAATGATGATATTTTTTCCCAGATAAAAAATTTAAAATCAAACCAATAAATTTAAACCTTCATTAGTATTTCTAAAAATTGTACGTCAGCATTAATTCCGCCTCTTGATTTGGTTTAGCGCTAAAAGACTCACTAGCATTAAATCCTAAATTAAAACCATGTATATTTTTTGATATACCAAGTTTAGCCTCTGCATTTTCATCACCAGCTAATGACAGGCTATATTGTGTCTCACGATTTGAAATAAAGTTAATAGCAAAGTCTATAGTATCTCTTTGTTCACTCTTGTTACCTTGAACCCTTCTATAACTGGAGTTAATATTTAAATAATCTCCAGCGATATATGTTAACCCAATCATAGAGCTTAATAAATGATCAGAATTTGCTTTATGTGTGTATGTGTAAATTGTTGAAGTATCTGCTACATAATTCATCTTGGCATCTGATGAATTACTAAAATTAGTAATAAATGTAAGCGAGCCAAATGGTCTTAATTTATTTTCATTAAGTTTAATATTATCACTAAATTCAAATCCAAATGAGGCTAAGCCATTTTCTATTCGTTGTTTTGCATAAGATAAAGCATCTGTTCCAGTTTCGGTATATCCATCAAGTTCAGTTAAACCTAAATCAAGTCGTCCAATTGGTGTTATATTAAAATCACCTCGGTCAATTGTTTTACCATAATTGATAGAACCAAATATTTGTGTTCCGTCTCGTGAGCCAGTTAATATATTTGAATTATGAACTCTTTTTAAATCACTTTCTATTAACCCAACGCCTAAGAATGTTTCGATAAAATTATTATCATCAAGTGGTCTTGTACGGTAGATGGAAAAATTCATATTTTCACTATCAATACTCGTTCCATTTGTTCCAATATCCGTATCTCTCTGACCATACTGAATAGCAAAACCAAGGAAGTCACTATCACTTAATTTTTTATCAAATCCTAAAGCGACTGTTTGACCTTCAGTTTCTTGTGATGATGAATTTGTACTATCGCCAACTTTTGATACGCTTATTGTACCTGATGACCACGCGGACCAATTATCAGGAATGATGGAAGGGGTATTTTTTTGTATACTGTCATTCGCTAACGAGGTGAGTATTGTATTGCCAACATCTATTTGTAAATTTTGGCTTGATAAATAGTCACTCAATCTATTTTGTCTTAAATATCGTAACCGATTTGAGACTGTATCAATAGACTGGCTAATATAATTTTTTGCTGTTTCACTTTGGGCATCTATTGAGCCAACAACATCTTTAATTGTTGTTGGATCCACCCTATTATTTACTGTAAAACTAAGGGCTGTTGTTGACGTTATACCCGTATAATCCTCATCATTAGCATCGTCGAAAGCTCCAGAGTCAATTAAGACATAATATTCAACGCCATATTCAAAATCTGCAGATGGATTAATAGTTATTTGTGATGTTCCGCTTCCCGTTACATTACTCGCTGTAGAAGCAATTGTTTCAACCGTAGTACCACCAGATGTTTTATAAATTACTATATCACCATCATCAGCATTAACACTTTCACTAAAATTTAGAACTATATTAGCATCAATTGCAACATCTGTTGCGTCATCAGCTGGTACGGATGAAACTAAAGTTGGGGCTGAATTTGCTGTTGTAAAACTTAATGCTGTTGTTGAAGTTATGCCCGCATAAGATGCATCACTTCCATCATCAAAAGCGTCTTCATGAATTAAAACATAATATTCTGTATTCTCTTCTAAATCCGAGCTTGGATTAATTGTTATTGTGGTTGTTCCAGTTCCTGTAACTTGATCACTTGTGACATCAATTGTTTCAACAGTAGTGTCACCAGATGTTTTCTTAATAGTTATATTACCCTCTTCCACATCCATAGCTTCACTAAAAGTAAGAACTATATTAGCATCAAGTGCAACATTTGTAGCATTATCTGCTGGTGAAAAAGTTACTGTTGGGGTCGATAAATTATAAGCTGCAGGTAATCGATGTTGTCTTATTCTATCCTGATGATTTACAGCAAGAAACAATTCTCTTCCATCACAACTACTACATCTATTTAATTCTATAGCAAAGGCCCCGGTACCTGTACCACCCTTACTTTCAACGAATGTAGCAGTTGTAAGATCATAACCCGTTGTTAAAACATATTCATCTACTTGACCATCCTGTAATACAAACATTGTCGTTCCATCACGGCTAAATATCACTGATCGTGGATTTGCAGATTCCGCTGAAATATCAAGGCTTTGGCTTGACTGATAACTAATGGTTGAATTGGTTGAATCTAAATCAAATCCAACTGATAAACTATACACATCAATCCGATCATTTGTTAAATCAGCAACAAATAATTTGGTACCATCACTATTGAACGCAAAGCCCGAGGAGTTACCAGCACTTGAATTTGGTGTAGTTAATATTAAATCAACGGGATCTGTTAATGTGAGAATATCAAAAGCTGTAGTAAGAGTAAATTCTCTTAAAGTGGTGCTAGCTCCTGCCAAAAAAAACATTTTGGTACCATCACTATTGAAACGAAGTGAATAAGGAAATTCTACTTTACTATTAAGTACATCACCCTCATTTTTACCAACCTTAGATCTTGGGGTGATAGTTGATGATAAATCAAAACCTACTGATAAATCAAATTGACGTATTCCCTGCTGTGTACCACCTGCTCCAGAAACAAACATTTTCGTACCATCATTATTGAATGTTATACCTCTAGGGTACTTAATTACATTATCTCCACTGTTAGGAACCTGGTATTCAGTTGGATTAGCTAAATTTCCTGCTTCAACAGTATTAGTAAAAAAACAATTTAAGAATAATAATAATAATAATAATAAAAGATAAATTGAATATTTTTTTATTTTGACCAAACTTACAAACATAAAAAACTTTAAGTAACGTTTGGCCTTTTTTGTTTTGAAATAGGGCTAGTGACCGACCTATTTATATAATTATCAGTCTTTTTAAGTATTTTTTTTAAATTTAATAGAATTATTCTTGGATGCGGCCATAAATTCTAGGCATGTAGACAAACAGAGTGAGTGCTCTTGCAATAAAGAAAAGGCAAAGAGACAACCATAATCCTGTATTCCCAAAACTTGCAATTAAAAAGAAAGAGACAACAATATAGATGGCAACAGAGACGATCATGGCATTTCGCAGTTCAGTTGTTTGCGAAGCGCCAACAAAGATACCATCAAATTGAAAACAAAAAGAAGCCGCAAAAGGAATAATAATAATCCAGTAAGAATAAGAAAAGCTGATCTCTCTTATATTTGGTAAGTCTGTCATTGTGATAATGTAATAATTTTTGCTCAAGAAAAAGATGACACAAATTATTAATCCTGTTGCCGTACTTAAAATAAAGGAATTTTTTATCACGTCATTTAATAACTGTCGGTTTTTTGATCCAATAGAGTATCCAACAATCCCTTCTGTGGAGAAGGCATAAGCATCAAGAACATAAGCAGATAACATAATAAAATTTAGGAGAATTGTATTGGCGGCTACTGTTTCTTCACTAATGGAATTACCAAGATAGGTAAAATATAAGAAGGCAAAAGCAAGAAGAAGGGACCTAATAAATATATTTACATTAATATTAAAAATGGTTTTAACTTTTTTTGGATCAAATATTTTGTTTGTACTGAATTCTAATTTCGTAATCTTACTAAGTGCAAAGAAAGTATAAAATAAAAAAATAATTGTTGTAAGAGTTGAGGCAACAAGTGTTCCTAAAGCAACACCGAAAACATTAAAATTAAAATATAAAACAAAAACTAAACTAAAAATTATATTTGCAATTGAATAAAAACCCACAATAATGCTTGATGTTTTTGTTTTTTGGAGACCAATGAATAAACCAGTAATGACAAAAATAGTAAGCTCGCCAAAAGTAGAATAAATACGAAGATTAAAATAATCTTTAAAATATCTTTTGGTGTCTGATGATAACTCAAATACTGATAAAGAAACCTGAAAGATATAACTTTGTAAAAGTATTAAGAGTAAAGAAATAATAATGACAAAAGCTATGTTTCTAAGAAAAATATTTACAACCTCTTGATAATCATTTGAACCATCTGCTTGTGCTACTAAGCCAACTGTTCCTGATCGCAAAAAACCAAAACTACCAAAAAGAATAGAGAAGACACTTGCTGCAATACTCGTTGCAACCAAATAACTTGCATTGTCTAGATTACCCATTAATCCTGTATCAACGATAGCTACAAATGGAATGACTAAGTTGGCAAAAAAAATAGGAATGGATAATTTAAAAATATTTTGGATCGATGATCTTGGAGTCATGTTAAAGATAAATTTTATATTAGTAAAATTTGATAATAAACTATTTATCTAATGTCTAAAGGATCAAATTTATCACTATCTTTATTTCGAAAATCTTATAAAGCTCAAATTAATTTAAGATGAAAATTGGCAGATACAAATACGAATTTGATTTCTTTAGTTGGATAAAAAAAACAGAACTAGTTGAACTAGAAAGTGTGAACCCAACTGATGATCCAGTGCGTCCAGAACTTGATAACGAATTTCGTACTTCAAAGGGCAGAAAAATTTTTGGTCTGAAATATAAAGATGACATTGAAGGTATTGCCTGTTTTGCTTTTACGAATGAAATTCCTGCAACCATTAAGGAAATGGATTTGATGAGTGTGAAGGAAGATGAAGCTTCTATTCCAATCGCCTATACAGTTTGGTCATTTAAAAAAGGTGCTGGAAAGAAAATTATGAAGGAATTACAAAAATATATTAAATCAAAAGATCAATTTGAAAGTATCGTTACTCTTTCTCCTTTAACTCCAGTGGCAACACACTATCATATTCGTAATGGAGCACGATTAATAAAAATTAATCCAACAACACAAAATTTTGAGTATAAAATTTAAAAGTAATTAGTCTGTTAAAGCAATACTGACTGTTGGTTCATTCGGCCACATTCTACAAGTTCCACCTGCATCAACTGCGCCACCTACTGCTGTCGATACATCAAATGATACTTTTATTTTTGGAGATACAAGACCAACTGTATAACTACTAGTTAAGGCGTAAATTAATTGCATTTGAGTAGCTGATGGTGAACCCACGCTCATAGACACTGCTGAACTTGGACTAGAATAGGCAATTTGAATATTGCTTCCAGAGCCATAATTACCGGCATCAACTATTTCAAAAGTTGTATTAGTTTTACCAGAAGTATCATCTTTTGTTCCTACATGCATGGTTGTTGCATTAGCCTCCGTACTTCCATCAGTAGTACATGTTCCATTTGATCCATCAGTAACAGTTCCGCTTATTGTAAATGTTCTATCAAGAGTAACCCTCAAATGACTGAAAGTTTGTCCAATTGGTAATCCAGATGTTGATCCAAATTTTGCTGCTTCAGCACCTGCTGAAAGATTTGCAATATTAACACTCTGCGAACCTGAAGCCACTTCCGTTGGCGAAGAACATGTCACTTCTCCACACAGTTCTACTTTTAGCATAGTAACAGTGTAAGTATCTGCAGAACCAGAAGCTCCAAAAAGTTTAAAAGAAATTAATATAAATGAACAAAAAACTATTAGAAAATTTTTCATTAATTTGACCTTGCCATTACTACACCTGATCCTTCAGACTCAATTATTTGTTTATTAGTTCTTCTAACTATACTTAATAATTCAGTGCTCATATCAAACTGAACAAAAGCTTTTTCACTTACAAATTCTGTTGAAGCAGTTGGTGTTTCTCTTGGAGGATAGATAAAGGTTATTTTTGCAAAATTATCGGTTCCAGAAATATTATTATCATCAAAACCCACTTCGGCTATTAAATTTGGCGTTAATGCCATTTCTAAGCTTAATTTTTCACCTTTAGAATCTTTAGAATTTTTTTCAGCTTCCCAATTATAAGAGTTCCCGATTACATTAACCCATGGAATATAAGGAACTTGACCAACAACACTAATATCATATCCATCAAGTGTTCTTTCAGTAAAACTACCAACAGTTTTTGCGCCACTAATTCCAGAATAGTAATTACCTAATACTTCAAAAGTAGATGATCGAAGTTCCACTCCAATACTAGACCTTGCATTTCCTTCTTCATCATAATCAAAGAAAACATTTGCGCCTGTCATGGAATTTTTACTATCTGATAATTTTCTGTATCCAACACCAATATTTCCGGCTAATCTGCTATCACCTCTTATTTTGTGATCACTTAATTGTAACTGGATAAATGTTGCATCAACACTGTGGTGTATGGCTATTGGTCTTACAGTAACAATAGAAAACTCAGGCTTGTAATCCTCTCCCATATCAATGCGAACCTGGGTATCACCTTCACCATCTAATATATTTTCTACAGCGTTAGATAATCCAGAGGTAAATCTTTCAACTAGTCCTTGTTTAACTTTTTCTTCATCGCCGGCAAAAACATTAAAGGAAATAACAAAAGTTGTTAAGAATATTACTAAACGCATAATTATTTATAATCTAATATTGAAAAAATATAAGTATTTTTTAAAAATATTTACTTCCACTCTCGAAACCAATTAGTTTCAGCATATTCTGATAACTTATATGTACACCAATAAGAATTTTTTTTTATTTTGTTAAACTTTTTATGATTATATCTTTTTGGCCAATCATCTTCAAAACCATAAGATCCTCCATGAGCCCTACCTGATCTTTCTGCTAAATAACAGACCATAGGCAATGGATCATATGGATCATCAGACGTTGGCGTCATATAAACTGAGTCTTTCAAATCAGGGCAACTTTCATCACCATGTTCATAAATCATTTTACCAAGAATATAATGATTGTTTTCATTACTGAGAACACTAGGGCCACTAACATGGCCGTTTCGATTTCCTTTCGTACATTTCCATGAAAAACCATTACCATGAAGTAATTCGTGAATTGTAATTTTTATAATATCTTCTCTGGAGCCAGCTCTCTTTATAAATGTATAACCTGAGTGAACACCCATTTGCCCACCATCCCTATGTGTAAAGCTATCAACAAATGAGTAATATAATTTTTTCGGATTATTAAAACCAAGATTTTGAATAAAATAATCTGGATAATTATTATTCCATCCTTTTTTTGTGCCTTTCTTATCAAGTCTTACAAAAGAAATATCTAATTTACCATCTTGCCTATAATCTAATTTATATTTCTGTTTATTACCGGTAAGCTCAAACATTTTCTGATTCATTTCTTCAATTATTTTTTCCAATTCACCATTAATGTCTAACTCATTGTCTTTTCCATTTATATCAAGCATATAAATAAAATGGATTTGGTAATCATCATTTGTATCTGGTTGGTCTTCAAAAAATCTACCATTTTTAAGATCTGAAGCATTTGCTGAATTAAAGATTAAAATCAGGGTAATTATAAAAATATATTTCATAATATAATTAAATATTAAATTTTTTATTAACTCAACTAAGTTTAAAAAATATTCCCTTTTAATTTTAAAATATGAACTATTTACTTAACAAATCGATATAAATTAAATATTGTTGGAAATGGCCTACCAGATAAATACTAATTATTCCGTTACTTTTGATGATGTTTTGCTCTCACCAGCGTATTCGGAGATAAAACCAAAAGATGTAGATACAACGATTACCATTGGAAAAGTCAAATTATATATTCCTATACTCTCTGCTGCTATGGATACCGTGACAGAGAACAAAATGGCGATCAATTTAGCACTTAATGGTGGTCTTGGTGTTATTCACCGTAATATGCCAATTGATAAACAAGCAAGTGAAGTCAAAAAAGTTCATAGTTTTAAATTTAACATTAAAAAATTTCAAAATGCCGCAATTAATTCTAATAAACAGATTGCGGTAGGAGCTGCAATCGGTGTTGAAAATAATGCGTACTTACGACTATTAGAATTATTAAAAGTCGGCGTTGATATAGTCTTTGTTGATGTTGCTCATGCACATACAAAAACAACTTTACAGTTTATTGAAAAAGCAAAAAAAGTTTTAAAGAAAACCCCTCTCATAGTTGGAAACATTGCTACAAAAAAAGCCGCATCAGATTTAATTAGTGCTGGCGTTGATGCTATTAAAGTAGGTATTGGACCAGGATCAATTTGTACAACAAGGGTTGTGACTGGTGTTGGTATTCCTCAACTCTCAGCAGTGATGGAGACATTTCAAGTTGCCAAAAAATTTAAAATTCCAGTAATTGCAGATGGAGGTATAAAAACATCAGGTGATATTGCAAAAGCTATAGCAGGTGGCGCAAGTGCATGCATGATAGGCTCTTTATTTGCCGGCACTGAAGAGTCACCAGGGAAATTATTAATGATTAAAGGTAAAAAATTTAAATCATATAGAGGTATGGGTTCTGTAGGAGCAATGCAAAAAGGGTCTTTTGATCGATACTCCCAAGAAGAAACAAAGAATGCAAAAAAATTAGTAGCAGAAGGTGTGGAAGGGATGGTTCCATATAAAGGTAAAATAGAAGATGTAGCGTATAAACTTGTTGGTGGTTTAAAGTCTTCTATGGGTTACACAGGTCATAAAACGATTAAGAAAATGCAAGGCAATTGTAAATTTGTCTTTATCTCTAAAGCAGGAGCCCGCGAAAGTAATGTTCACGATGTCATTATGTAATAATGTATCGAATCATCATTGAATTGATACAATAATAAATAAATGACGTCAGCATCTACAAAACATAAGGTAGCAATCGTGATGGGTAGTAAATCTGATTATACTACCATGAAAAATTGTGAGAAAATTTTAAAATTACTGAAAGTTAAATTTGAAACTAAAATCGTTTCTGCACACCGAACCCCGGAGAGAATGTTTAAATTTGCCAAAAGTGCTGAAGAAAATAATATTTCTGTCATCATTGCTGGTGCTGGAGGTTCTGCGCATTTACCTGGGATGATTGCATCCTTGACAACTATACCTGTGATCGGTGTACCTATAGAAAGTCGTAAATTAAAGGGATTAGATAGTTTATTATCAATAGTACAAATGCCAAAAGGCATTCCTGTTGGCAGTGTTGCAATTGGTGAGGATGGAGCAATGAATGCCGGTTTATATGCAGCATCTATTATTGCTCTTTCAAATAAAGAGATAAAGAAAAATTTAAAAAATCATCGAAGTAAACAATCAAAAGCTGTTAAACAAAAACCATAAGTCATGAACAAACCCACACTTGGCATTATCGGTGGTGGACAATTAGGAAGTCTTTTAGCAGATGCTGCAAAAAAAATAGATATTAGAACTGTCATATTGAGTGATGATCCTGATGCGCCTGCAAAACACTTTGCTACTAAATTTATTTTTGGTCAGTATGATGATGATACAACAATAAATAATTTTATTAATGAAATTGATCTTGTTACGTATGAATTTGAAAATATACCCTTTGCAATATTGAAAAAAATTAATGAAAAGAAAAAAGTTTTACCAAAACCAGAAATTAATCAACTCATTCAACACCGAGAAACAGAAAAAAATTTTCTTAATGACAATAATATAACAACAACAAAATATATGACTGTTAAAAATGAAAAAGATTTAAATGAAAATCTAGACTTGCTTCCTGGTTTGTTAAAAACCACAACATTAGGATACGATGGTAAAGGTCAGTATAAATTAAACACTATAGATGATATTACGAACGAGATTGATTTTACAAAAGAATATATCTTAGAAAAGCTCATTCATCTTAAAAAAGAAATTTCAGTCGTCATTACGCGTTATGATCAAAATAGTTATGAGATCTATGATCCTATTGAAAATGTTCATGAAGAACAAATTTTAAAATATTCAACAATACCAAGTGATATTCCTGATAATATACGAACAAAATCAATTGAGTGGGCAAGACAAGTTGTAGAAAAGCTAGATTATATTGGAACGTTATGTGTAGAATTTTTTATTGATGCTGATGATAATTTATATGCGAATGAAATTGCTCCTCGTGTTCATAATTCTGGGCATCTTACAATGAACTCTCATAATATTAGTCAATTTGAAAATCATGTACGAGCGGTATGCGGCCTAGAAAAGATTAAGACAAAAAAATTGTATAATGCCAAAATGATTAATTTAATTGGGGATGAAATAACACCTTATCGAAATAAAACATTTAAGAATAACGAATTTTTTTATGATTATTTAAAAACAGAAATTAAAAATAAAAGAAAAATGGGTCATATAACGATTATTGAAAAATAATTTATTAACTTTAATTAAATTGATTGGTTAACTTTGTTACCAATTGATATTTATTGGCAACATTTACTAAATCTTCTCCTTCACGAAAAGATTGTTTATCTAATTGTTTGGTTGGATCTCCTCCTGGCCATATTCGCCAACTATCATTATCAACTACATCAGATAAAACTAAAGAATTATCTGATACTTTAAAACCAAGTTCAAACTTAATATCTACTAAATGTATAGGGCCATCAATTGTGTTAATATTTTTCCATTTGTTTTCAATGAGCTCGAAACTTGGAAGAATAATTCCATTAATAGCTATTTCTAATTCTTTATCAGACAATAATTTTTTGGTTTTCATCAAACTTTTACTTGTCAAAGGTTGTTTGGCAGAAAATAATTCCCACTCTTCTCCAGTTTTTACAAAAGGATCCGTAAATACACCCTCTTCCCATTTTCCATCTTTTAAAAATTGTCTTCTCGCTTCACTCTCATCCATTTGAATGGGTTCTCCAACATGAGGAGGGATAACAACAGCTTGTTTATGAAATATTTCCCAAACTAAGTTTTCAAATTGATGAGGATTACTTTTATCTTTTGAAAATTCAGTGTTTCTACTTAAATAACTTCCCCATGCATAACGTCTCACTACAAATTCTAAAGGCAGCATATGACAGTTGTAACTTAAAAGACTATTTGGGGAATCTTGCTCAATAAATGATGTTGCAATTCCTGCATTGGTTAGCATACTAAAAACATTACTTGTTTGTTTTGTCTTTTGAATTCCAATATCTTTAATTTCCTCTTTCTTCGCTGCATCCCCACCTGTTAAAAAATCTTTTGTTACAATTCGAACGATATTTTGTTCATTTGTTTTCTCAATAATTTTTGTTTTTCCTTCAACTAAAAAAGAATTACTCATCAATATATCTCCAACCAATATCTTTTCGATAATATCCCTCATTCCAATTAATTTGATTGATTACTTCATGAATAGTTTCTCTAATAGTTTTTAAATCTTTACCCGTACTAGAGATATTTAATACGCGCCCACCATTAGAGAGCCATTTGTTTTCTTTGAGCATTGTTCCTGCATGAAACAGATACTCACCTTTTGTTAAAGTAAGATTTTCCAAGTTATTAATTGATGTGAATTTTTTATAATCCTCAGGATAACCATTAGCTGCCATTACTACTGTCATGGCATAATCATTTTTCCACTTAATTTTCTCTATTTCATTTAAAGTGCCTATCGCCGAAGCATGAAGGAGTTCTAATAAATCTGTTTCTAATAGTGGGATGATTGCTTGAGTTTCAGGATCACCAAAACGAACATTAATTTCGAGTAAATTTGGACCCTTATCCGTTAAAATTAATCCTGCATAAAACATTCCTTGATAGTTGATACCTTGTTCAGCAAGATGTTGGATAATAGGCTCAACAAATGTTTTGGATAATTCATTCATTTTATTTGATGAAATAGAAGGAACAGGTGTGTAGGCTCCCATACCACCAGTGTTTAACCCTTTTTCTCCTTCTAAGATTTTTTTATGATCTTGTGCTGTAGTAAGTGGTAACACAAATCCATTTTTATCAACAAGTGAAAATAAACTTACCTCTTCACCAACTAAAAACTCCTCAATAACAACAACTGAACCAGCATCACCAAAAGAATTATCTTTAAAACATTTAATCAGTGCATCTTTTGCATCCTCCTTTGTTTGACAAATAATGACTCCTTTTCCCGCTGCTAAACCATCAGCTTTAATAACAAGAGGATAGGATTGGTTTTGACAAAAATTTAAGCCGTCATCATAGTTGTCAAATACGTCATAAGCAGCTGTTGCAATATTTAATTTTTTACAAATATCTTTTGTAAACTTTTTTGATTTTTCTAGCTCAGCTCCCATCTGATCAGGGCCAAAAACTAATATAGAATTGTTCATTAAGAGGTTTGATAAACCTTTAGTTAAAGGTAACTCGGGACCAATCACCACCAGATCAATTTTACTTTCTGCACAAAATTGAAGAATAGCATTTTGATCATTAACATCTGTATTTATCGATGAAGCAATTTTACTGATAGCATCACTACCTGGGATGCAATATAAATTAGAACAATTTGGAGATCGTTCTATACCATAACATAGGGCGTGCTCCCTTCCACCATTACCTATTACAAGTACATTCATGAAAAAAGATAATTCATTTATTAGTTATTTGAAGCAAGACTTAAAAATGATAGTTTTTTTAAACTTTCGTCGTTCAAGTAATCTAAAGGCCTAATAGGATACTCTCCTGTGAAATAATGATCTGTGAATTGAGGGTTATCATTATCCCTACCATCATATCCAAGAGCTTTATACAAACCATCTAATGATAAAAATTTTAATGATTTAGCTCCAATATATTTACGCATTTCGTCTAAATTTTTATTTGCTGCCAATAATTCATCTTGCGTAGGAGTATCAACTCCATAAAAATCGGGGTATTTAATGGCTGGTGAAGCAATACGCATATGGACTTCTTTCGCTCCAAAATCATAGAGCATTTTTATTATCTTAGTGGATGTTGTTCCTCTAACCAATGAGTCGTCAATTAAAACAACTTTCTTATTTTTAATAGAACTTTGGTTTGGATTTAATTTTAACTTAACACCTAAACTTCTAATTTGCTGAGTTGGTTCAATAAATGTCCTACCCACATAATGATTTCGTATTAATCCTAACTCAAAAGGAATGCCAGATTCTTGACTAAAGCCAAGTGCAGCAGGAACACCAGAATCTGGAACTGGGACAACTACATCAGGTTTAATATCAGTTTCTTTTGCTAAGTATGTTCCTAAATTTTTTCTGTATTCATAGGCGGTTTTATTTTTTAAAATACTATCTGGTCGCGAAAAATAAATATATTCAAAAACGCATGGCTTTATTTGTTTTTTTGGGAATGGTCTTCTACTCTCAACTTTATTATCTTTAATTATTACAACTTCACCATTTTCAATTTCGCGAATAAATTTTGCACCAATAATATCTAAAGCACAAGTTTCAGAAGCAAGGATAAATGCATTTTTAAATTTACCTAAAACAAGTGGGCGAATACCTAAGGGATCTCTTGCGCCAATCAGTGTACCATTAGCAACAATTGATAAAGCGTAACCACCTTGAATTTGCATTAAAGCATCAATGATTTTATTTAGAATATCTTTCTTTTTTGAACGAGCAACAAGTTGGACAATAGTTTCAGTATCTGATGTTGTTTGAAATATTGCCCCTTCACGTACCATTTGCTCACGAAGCAAAAGTGCGTTTGTTAAATTACCATTGTGAGCAATACTAATCGCTCCTCCATGAAGGTCCGCATAAAAAGGTTGTATGTTTCTTATCGTTTCACCGCCTGTTGTCGAATAACGATTGTGCCCGATTGCAATTTTTCCTTTTAATTTTTCTAGTGATTGTTTTTTTGTAAAATTATCTCCAACCAATCCAAATTTTCTTTCTGAATGATAAGAATTACCATCATAACTTACTATTCCACAACCTTCTTGACCACGATGTTGTAAGGCATGTAAACCAAGAGCTGTTAAGGCTGCTGCATCTTTAGTTCCACTTATTCCAAAAACTCCACACTCCTCATGAAATCTTGGAAAATGAGATTGCCCTATTTCTAATTTTTTTAGGAAATGTAGTCTATTTTTCATCTTGCTATTGTCTTGTTAAAAGTGTTTTTGCAACCATCTGTAATGCTCTTGGATAAACCTTATGCTCTTCTATCAATATTTTCTTTGAGAGTGATTCGGTATTATCTTTCTTCAAAATCTTTACTTTTTTTTGCAATATAATCTTTCCAGAGTCAATTTTAGCGCTAACGTAATGAACACTACAACCAGAATAGCTTGCTTTAGCCTTTATGGCCTGATCCTGTGCATTTAACCCTTTGAAAGCTGGTAGATAAGATGGATGAATATTGATTAATCGCGATCGCCACTTCCTTACAAATTTTGAGTCTAAAACTTGCATAAAACCAGCCAAACAAATGATATCTATATTTTTTAGATACTTCATGACTTTATTTTCGAAATTTTTTCTTGAAATAAAATGTATGAATGGAATTTTATTTTTTTTTGCAATTATTAAACCTTTTGCTTTGGAGTTATTAGAGACTACTAATTGAACCTCTACTAAACTTTGTTTTTTAACTGATGATTGTATTAGTGATTCTAAATTTGAACCTCTTCCCGATATGAAAATAGCAACTTGTAATTTTTTCAACTAATTGTGCACCTTGATGATTTGTTAACTTCTATTTTCCCAATTTCAAAAATATCTAAATTTTCTTCTTTTTTTAATTGTTCAAATTCTTTGTAATTATTTTTTGAAATAGTCATTATCAAACCTAATCCACAATTAAAGGTATTCAACATTTCTTCATCTGAAATGTTAGCTAAACTTTGAAACCATTGGAAAATTTCTTCATCACAAATAAATTTTTTATCAATCCTTGCTGATAAATTTTCAGAGAGCATTCTTGGTGCATTACCAATAATACCTCCACCTGTTATATGCGAAATACCATTGATAAGATTTGTTGTTAAAATTTTTTTTAAAAACGGAAAATATAATTTTGTTGGAGCCATTAAGGCTGCTGCATTTGTTTCGTAAGATGATTGAAATTCTGTTTTTTTATGTAGATCTATATTTTTATCTTTTAAAACCTTTCTAATGAGAGAATATCCATTTGAATGAAAACCCGAAGATCTAATCCCATATAGAAGATCACCTTCTTTCATGATATCTCTTTTGGGTAGAATTTTTTTTCTCTCTACTGCACCAACACAAAATCCAGCAAAATCAAAATCATCTTTTTTATAGAGCCCAGGCATCTCTGCTGTTTCACCACCAATAAGAGAGCAATTATTTATCTTGCAAGCTTCAGTGATGCTTTTCATAATTTTTAAAAAAGAATTTTTATCAATCTTGGAAGAAGCATAGTAATCTAAAAAAAATAATGGCTCTGCACCGTGGCAAAGAATATCATTAAGGCACATACCAACAAGATCATGACCCAAACCATCTAAAATTTCAGTTTCAATCCCTAGTAATATTTTTGTCCCTATGCCATCTGTTCCAGACACTAATAAAGGGTCTTCATATCCACAATTTTTAAGATCAAAAATCCCGCCAAATCCGCCAATTTTATCAAAATTTCCGTTTCTGTTTGTTGATTTGCTTAGCTCAGAAATATCTTCAACAAGGGCATCTGTATTTTCTATATCAACACCTGCTTCTTTATATGTTGTCATATTTAATTAGTTTTAAACGAATCGTTAACGAGTAAACTATTAATATAGTAAATTAAGTTGATTCGTACTCATAATGACAAATACAATTCAAATTCTTTCCATTGAGAAGACAGGGAAAGAAAGTTCACTACAAAAAGAACATAATAATAAATCCATCAAAATTATAGATGGATATTTCTTTTCGACAAATCTTGATTATCAAAAGTTTACTAAAATAAGTAAACTTATTTCTAATGACGTTTCGCAAACAATATTAACTAAAAAAAATGTAAATAAGATTTTATCTAGTTATAGTAAATTCAATTGGGTTGTAGAAATAAAATTTTTACCAGGTGTAACTGATAATATAGCTACAACTGTAAAAGAAATAATCAAAGATAATCTAAAAAGTAGTTTTAAAAGCTTTGAACTTGGTTCAACAAAAATTATTTTAATAAAAGGAAGAAAAGAAGATATTACCAAAATATCTAAAAATGAAGCAAATCCCTTAATTCAAACAATTAAGATTTATCCATTTAAAAAATATTTAAATAATTTTAAAAAAAATCAGTTCAAAATAGAAAAGGTAAAATTACCGAAAAAAAAATATAGTAAAAAAGAAATTAATTTAGATATTTCTGATTATCATCTCAGCCTCATTGGTAAACTTGGTATTGAAGAAAATGATAAATCTAGAAGAGGAACACTTGGTCTAGATCTAGAATCTTTAAAAGCCATAAGAAATTATTTTTTCACTCTAAAACGTAAACCAACAGATGTAGAAATTGAAACATTAGCACAGACGTGGTCAGAACACTGTAAACACAAAATATTTTCAGCTAGAATTGATGATATTCAAGAAGGTATATTTAAAAAATACATTAAAGGTGCTACTGAAAAAATTATTCAATTAAGAAAAGATAATTTTTGTGTTTCTCTTTTTACGGATAATGCCGGCGGGATAGAATTCAATAAAGATTGGATTATTTGTCATAAAGTTGAAACACATAATACACCTTCAGCCTTAGATCCCTTTGGCGGTGCAATCACTGGAATTGTTGGTGTAAATAGGGATTGTCTTGGATTTGGAAAAGGAGCAAAACCTATAGCTAATACGTATGCATATTATTTAGCAGACCCAAATAAAAAATATCAATTGTATCGTCAAAAAAATAAGGATCCAATGCTTCCAGCAAATTTTATTGCTAAGGGCGTTATTAGTGGTGTTAGGGTTGGGGGAAATTGCTCAGGTATTCCTACTCCTCAAGGCAATGTGTATTTTGATGACCGGTTTGCAGGAAAGCCTCTTGTATTTTGTGGAACAGTTGGGATTATTCCAAAAAAAATAAAAGGAAAATTATCGCATAAGAAAAAAGCTAATCCAGGAGATATTATACTAATGGCTGGAGGTAGAGTGGGAAAAGATGGTATTCACGGTGCAACATTTTCATCAGAGGAATTAGATCCTAATAGTCCAGTTTCTGCAGTACAAATTGGTGATCCAATAACACAAAAGAAAATGTCTGACGTCATCATTAGAGAATTGCGTGATGAAAATCTTTACTCAAGTATAACAGATAATGGAGCAGGAGGATTATCATCATCAATAGGAGAGATGGCAAAAGAGAGTGGTGGTTTTATAGTTAATATTGAAAAAGTTCCTCTCAAATATAATGGATTATATCCGTGGGAGATCTGGATTTCTGAATCACAAGAAAGAATGACACTAGCAATACCTCCAGCTAATGTAAAAAAAGTTATAAAGAGATTTAATGCAAGAGGTGTGGAAGCAACAATAATTGGTAAATTTATTAAAAAAGAAAAAGCCATAGTAAAATATAATAAAATTGAAATTCTTAATTTAGATATGGAATTTCTTCATGATGGTTATCCCAAATTAAATTTAAAAACATCTTTTCCAAAAATTAAAAAAGAAAAGAAAAAAGTAATTAAGAAAAGTTCTTTGATAGATAAATTACATAAACTTCTTTCTAGTCCAAATATTGTATCAAAAGAATTTATAGCAACACAGTATGATCACGAAGTACAAGCAACTTCTATTGTAAAACCATTACAAGGCGAAGGTAGGATTTTTGGAAATGCTACAGCGATCAAACCTCTTTTTGATGATGAAAAATCAATAGCTCTATCTCAAGCTGCTTACCCTCAATATGCCGAAACAAATCCTTATGACATGGCTGGATGTTCAATTGATACAGCATTTAAAAACTTAATTGTAAGTGGTGCTAATTCAAAAAAAATTGCAATTCTTGACAACTTTTGTTGGTGCAGTTCTGATGAACCAGAGAGATTGTATCAATTAAAAGAAGCAGCAAAAGCTTGTTATGATTATGCAGTTGCTTACCAAACGCCTTTTATTTCAGGAAAAGATAGTATGTTTAATGATTTTAAAGGTTTTGACAAAAATGGAAAATCAGTAAAAATTTCAATACCTCCAACATTACTCATTTCTTCTATTGGAATAGTAGATAAAATTTCGTATTTAACAAAAATAACACCAAGTGATGATGATATACTTATAGTTTTAGGCAATACTCTTAATGAATTAGAGGATAGTGTTTATTCCAAAATTATAGGTTATGAACATTCAAAAAATCCAGTTGTAGATAGTAAGGTTGCACTTCGAACATATAAAAATTTTGAAAAAGCTAATAAACTGGGAATTATAAATTCTGCAATTGGAATAGATTTGGGCGGACTTGGAATTGCAGTTACGAAAATGGCAATAGCTTCAAAGAAAGGTTTAATCATTGATTTAAAACTAAAAAATAAAATCTCTGTTGATCAATTTTTATTTTCTGAAACACAAAGTAGAATTGTTGTTTCTCTTAAAAAAAATAAGTTAGCCAATTTTAAAAAAATATTTAAAATTTCCGATTATACAATTATTGGTAAATGCACGGGTTCAGATGTAATTGAGTTTAAAGATAGCAAAAAAATTATAAGAGGTAAAATTTCAGATTTTGCAAATTCATACAAACAAAATATTAAAGGGTTATGAACGTATTAGTTTTATCAGGTTATGGTATTAATTGTGAAAATGAAACTCTCCATGCTTTTGAAGTAGTAGGATTTAAAGGAAAGATTGTACATATTAATGATCTGATACAAAATCCAAAACAACTTAATAATTATCAAGTATTCGCTATACCCGGTGGCTTTTCATATGGTGATGATACAGGCTCAGGAAATGCTATGGCAAAAAAAATTATGACCAATTTGTATGATCAGCTAATAGATTTTTCATCAAAAGATAAATTAATCATAGGCATTTGTAATGGATGCCAAATATTAATTAATCTTGGTTTAGTTCCCAGCATTAACAAAAAAGATCCAGAAGTAGCAATGATTGAAAATAAATCTGGAAACTATGAATGTCGATGGGTGGATGTAAAAGTGGGGAATAATAAATCGCCATGGCTAAAAAATATTAACACCTTGAACTTGCCTGTCGCTCATCAAGAGGGTCAATTCATGATACCTATTAATATACTTAAAAGCATTAAAACTAATAAGCTTATTGGTTTACAATATATTGATGACGATAAAAAATTAGCAAGAGGTAAGTTTCCCTTTAATCCTAACGGGTCTAAGGATGATATAGCTGCTTTAACAAATCAAAATGGTAACGTTCTTGCAATGATGCCTCATCCAGAAAGAGCCTTATATAATTATCATATTCCTGATTGGCAAAATAATACTTCAAAAAAATTTGGAGATGGACATAAAATTTTTATGAATGCAAAAAATTACTTTGTATAAATTATACTGCCATTTCTACTATTTTTTTCATAACAGTTGGCATTCTGGAATTAGTATATGAAGATTTCTTAATCCAATTACTTTTTGATAGTTTTTCTTTTTTAATATTTCCATAAAAAATCTCTGTTTCTAAATCAAAATGACTAAATGAATATTCAATTGAACCTTTAGATTTTAATTTTGTTTTTATTTTTTTTATGTCTTGATCTGTGGTTAATAATTTTTTGTTTTTAACCCAAACATCATTAGGCACTTCAAGCATGGATGCTAACATTCCTTTATTTGGTCTACTTCGTACAAGGATTTCGTTCTTTTCATTCACAATTACATAAGCTCTAGTGTACTTTATTGGCTTAATGGTTTTCCTCTTTAATTTTATTGGAATTTTTAGCTGTAAATTTTTTTTGTATGATTGGCAAAATTTATTAATTCCACAAATATTACATTTAGGATTTCTTGGAAGACAGATCTCTGATCCATAATCCATAAAAGACTGAATTAGATTTGAAGAGTATTTATCTGATATGAATTTATTTCCTAAATCTTTGAGTTTAATTTTTACTTTATTAATTGGCTTATCGATAGCGTGTAACCTTACCAAAATTCTCTCAATATTAGCATCAAGTGGCATTACTGATTTATTAAATCCTATTCCAAGAATTGCTTTTGCAGTGTAATCTCCAATACCGGGAAGTTTGATGAGTTCATCATAAGCTTGTGGTATTTTATTTTTAAAATTTTTGTTAATTATTTTTGCAGACTTAAGTAAATTTCTAGCTCTTGAATAATAACCAAGGCCTGACCAGAACTTTAAAATATTTGGCTCTGACGTTTGCGCTAGTTTAGTTACTGAAGGCCATTTTAAAATAAAATCATTAAATTTATTTTTTACGGTATTTACTGTTGTTTGTTGAAGCATATACTCGCTTACAAACACAAAGTATGGATAAGGTAAGTTAAAATTATTTTTCTTCCGCCACGGTAAATTTCTAGCATTCACGGAATACCATTGAAGTAAGAACTTTATTACTTGTGTTT
The DNA here is from genome assembly GCA_902602695.1 of uncultured Alphaproteobacteria bacterium. GTDB lineage: Bacteria > Pseudomonadota > Alphaproteobacteria > HIMB59 > CACPNW01. The sequence goes on from CACKRO010000005.1 coordinate 58,881, forward strand.
CGTGTTTAAACATATTGCTTTCATATTTAGGTACTATAAATTATTTATGTATATGGACAAAAAAAATATAAAGCAAAAAAGAACATTTGTTCCACAATCTATTGGTGATACTCTGAAGAAAGTTAATAGAAAATTTTCCTCTAAATATAATCGAACAGAATTTATAATTAACTCCAAATGGCCTGAAATTGTTGGTAGTTATTTTAAAGAATATTCAGAGCCGTTAAATGTTTCAAGGGTGAGTAATTTTGAAAATGATTTAGGTGAGACAGTATATAAAAATTATCTAAATGTGAGTGTCACACCTGCCGCAGCCATTGAATTTCAACACTTCAAAGACACTATAATAGAAAAAATTAATACTTATTTTGGCTATAAAGCTATAATAGACTTGAGAATTCATCAAAATTACATACCTAAACATAGTCATATGGAACGAAATAAGAAAAAACAAATAGATAAAGGCGACATAGAATTTGTTAAGAAAAACGTTGAAGATTTTCAAAATTCCAATTTGAAACAATCACTATTAAATTTAGGTAATAAAATTACAACTGAGGACAAATAATGAAAATTAAAATTTTATTTATTTCTATTATACTATCACTACTTTTTTTTAATGCCAAAGCAGCTGAAAACTCAATAATAGATGTCAAAGATAATGATTTTTATATTGGAGAAGAAAATGCTCCGATCACAATTATAGAATATGCTTCAATGTCTTGTAGTCACTGTGCAGATTTTCATAATGATACTCTAGCAGAGTTAAAAAAAGAGTTTATTGATACTGGTAAGGTTAAGTTTATTTTTCGTGATTTTCCTTTCAATTATCCTGCCCTTGCTGGAAGTATGATTTTAAGATGTGTGCCAGAAGATGTAAGATACGATTATATGAATGGGCTTTATAAGCTTCAAAATAGTTGGGTTAATAGAGATCACTCCAAAACAAGATCTGAGTTATACAAAATTATGCAAAGTGGTGGTATGCAACAAGATGATTTTGATGCATGTTTAAGTAATGTGGATTTAGAAAATCAATTACTTGAGGGTGTAATGGAAGCACAAAGAGAATATAAAATAGGCTCCACACCATCATTCATTGTTAATGGAGTTTTGTATTCCGGGAATAAAAACATAAAAGAGTTTAGACAAATCATCGATAAAATATTATCACAATAGTTGATGATTAATTTTAGGACCCTTAAAGTCAAAGGCTTTAAGTCTTTTGTTGAACCTACAGAAATTTTGATTGAAAATGGTTTAACAGGTATTGTTGGTCCAAACGGATGTGGTAAATCCAACCTTGTAGAAGCTTTTAGGTTTGTTATGGGTGAACTTTCCCCAAAACAAATGAGAGGAAGTGAATTAGACGATGTCATCTTTAATGGAACAGATGATAGGCCAGCTTGGGATATTGCTGAAGTTACTATAGATTTAGATAATAAAGCAAGAAAAGCACCAAGTATTTTCAATGAAAATGATACCATTGAAGTAACTAGAAGAATTTGGCGTGGCGAGGGATCGGAATATAGAGTGAATGGCAAAGAGGTGCGATTAAAGGATGTACAATTACTATTTGCTGATGCAGCAACAGGTGCTCGTTCAACATCAATGGTTAGTCAAGGTAGAGTTGGTGCTATTATCTCAGCTAAGCCTGAACAAAGAAGGACGTTACTAGAAGAAGCTGCAGGAATTACAGGTCTTCATTCAAGACGACACGAAGCTGAATTACGATTAAATGCTACTGAAAATAACTTAGAGCGCGTAAAGGACGTTTTAAAAGCTCAAGACGAACAACTTACAATATTAAAAAAGCAATCTAAACAAGCAGAAAGGTATAAGTACATTCAAAAAGATATTACAAAAGCAAGAGCAAGATTATTTTATAAAAAATGGATTGATGAGAAAGATAAACTAAAACATGCTAGTGAAAAAATTCAATCTGAAACAAATTTTGTAAATGATCAAACACAAGTAGTTGCACAAATAAATGTAGAGTTTGAAAAAGTGCAAGAAAGCCTTCCAAACCTTAGACTTCAAGAAAGTAAGGTTGCAGCTGAACTTCAGAAATATTCTATTAGTTTAGAAAATCAAGAAAAAGAAATTGAAAGAGCTAATATTGCTGTAGACGAAACAAAAGTCCGTATTGAGCAAATTAAAAATGACATTAATAGAGAGAAGTTTTTATTTGAAGATGCAAAACAAAATCTTGAAAGAGTACAAGAAGAAAAATCAATTCTGTTAAAACAACAAGGTGATCTTTTTATTCAAACAGATGATGATATAGGTAATGAAAATGTTTCTAATAAAAAAAATAATAATCCAATAATTGATTATCTAGACTTTGAAGATGGTCTTGAAAAAGCAATTGCTGCAGTTTTTTCAGATGAGTTAATTGCATCTATTGATGAAGAACAAAGTATTTTTTGGAGAAAATTAGATGTAGAAGATTCTTCCTTTAATTTAGAAATTACAAAATTTTCATCTCTGATTAAAGCTCCGGATAATTTGAAAAAAAAATTAGAATTTATTGGTTTAATAGAAAATAAAGAAAATGTATTAGAAATTCAAAAAAGTTTAAAACCAGGTCAAATATTAGTAAGCAAATTAGGAGAAATTTGGAGATGGGATGGATATGTTTCTAAAGGTAAGCAAAATAATTCTACTAAAGCAATATTAGACCAGCTTAAAAATAGAAGAATTAAACAATTAAGTGCTGAGGAAAAACAATGGAATGATATTTCTGAAAAAGCAAATCAAAGAATAGAAGAGTTAAATTCAAGGGAAAATTCTTTAATTAGTGATTTATCAAATCTTCAATCTGTCCCTGAAGATGTATCAAGTGAAAAGTTAAAAATACAAAAATTGATTGATGAAAACAAGAATTCTTATCAGCAAATAGCTGAGCAACTTCGTCAAACTGAACAAAATTCTAATGAGGTTAATAAAAAATTGAAACTAGAAGAAATTAAATTAAATGAACTAAGAGAAGAAAGAATTAGGACTGAGGGTCAAATTAATACAATTAATGAAGCAATTAAATTACTGTCTACTCAAGTTAGAGAAAGATTAAGTATAGAGTTAGATGAACTTTATAATATTGGAGAAATTGATCCAAATAAAATTTTAGGTGAAACTGAGGATTTAGAAAAAAAATTAGAAAGACTAATTTCTGAGCAAGAACGTTTAGGAGGTGTTAATCTATTAGCTGAAAATGAAGCAAAAGATCTAGAAGAAAAAGTAAATACAATTAAAAATGATCAAAACGACTTGTTGAGTGCAATTGCAAAACTAAGAGAAGCTATTGATTCATTAAATACAGAAGGTAGACAAAGATTACTAGCTGCTTATGCGATAGTAAATGAAAATTTTCAAAAATTATTTGTAAGACTTTTTGGAGGTGGAAAAGCTTACCTAAAATTTACTGATGAATCAGATCCTCTTCAGGCAGGTTTAGAAATATTTGCAAGCCCTCCAGGAAAAAAATTACAAAACTTGACGCTTCTTTCAGGAGGTGAACAAGCACTTACAGCCTTATCATTGTTATTCGCTGTATTCTTATCTAACCCTGCTCCAATTTGTGTTCTAGATGAGGTTGACGCTCCCCTAGATGATACCAATGTCGATAGATTTTGTTCATTAGTTGAGGAAATAGCTAAAACTTCTTCAACAAAATTCTTGGTTATAACTCACCATAGAATGACAATGGCTAGAGTAAATAGATTATTTGGTGTTACAATGCCTGAGAAAGGTGTATCACAATTAGTTTCCGTTGATCTTGAAAAGGCAATCGAGATAAAAGAGCAAGATACTACAAATGAATTATAAAAATAAAAATTTAGAAGAATTAGCTAAAAGAATTAATAATTTAGATAACCAAAACAAAGAACCTAATATTAAAAAAAAAGAAAGTGGCGCTGGATTTGGCTTTAAAATTAGTACCGAAATTATCGCTGCACTAGTTGTTGGAGTTGGAATTGGGCTTATTGTGGATAATTACTTTAATACTAAACCAATAGGGTTAATTATTTTCTTCATATTTGGCGCATTGGCTGGATTTTTAAATGTTTATCGTGTAATGCGTCGCATTGAAAAGCAAAGGTAATTTTAATATTCAGTATCTATTATGGCCGCAAAAGATAGTCCCCTTAAACAATTCGAGATAGATCCAATATCTAACATAGAACTTGCTGGTTATAATATTTCATTCACAAATTCATCCTTTTCAATGCTTATTACTGTTCTAGCAATTACTCTATTTTTAACTTTAACAGTTAATACAAAATCAATTATTCCTTCAAGAATGCAACTTGTCTCAGAGTTAATGTATAATTTTATTGCTCAATTACTCTCCGATACAGTTGGAGATAATGGAAAGAAATATTTTCCATTTGTCTTCTCTATATTCATGTTTGTTTTAATTGGAAATATGGTTGGCATGATACCATACCAATTTACTTTCACGAGCCATATTATTGTTACATTCGCTTTAGCAGCTGTTGTATTTATTGGTGTAACTATTCTTGGATTTGTAAATCATGGTATTAAATTTTTTACCTTCTTTTATATACCAGGTGTCCCATTTTACATGCATCCACTTCTCATTCCTATTGAAGTAATTTCTTACTTATCAAGACCTATAAGTTTATCAGTAAGATTATTTGCAAACATGCTAGCGGGTCACACACTACTAAAAGTATTTGCGGGCTTTGTTGTTTCAATGCCATTTTTTACAGGAGTTTTTCCTTTAGCTTTCATTGTAGCTTTAACAGGATTAGAAATTTTAATAGCTTTTTTGCAAGCATATGTGTTTGCAATACTGACGTGTTTATATATTAACGATGCTTATCATTTACATTAATTTAAAATAGGAGGACTTATGGAAATTGAAGCAGCAAAAGTAATCGGAGCGGGTCTAGCCGTTATCGGTGTTATCGGATCAGGTATTGGAATTGGGAATATTTTCTCATCTTTTATTCAAGCAGTTGGAAGAAATCCAGCAGCAAGAAGTGAGGTTTTCACAATGACAATGTTAGGTTTCGCATTAGTTGAAGCGATTGCACTTTTCGCACTAGTTATAGCTTTAGTTATTTTGTTTGGATAAAACTTAATAGTTAATTAATGCCTCAATTAAATCCTGAGTTTTTTGTTTCACAGCTCTTTTGGTTAGCTGTATTCTTTACTTTTCTATTGGTATTTTTATGGAGAGTATCTCTTCCAAGAATAGCTACAGTTTTAGAGAAAAGACAAAATAAGATAGATGAAAATTTATCTTCAGCAAAAGAACTTCAAGAAAAAGCAATGGATATTGAAAAAAAAATAAATGATCAAATTAATAAAGCTAAACTCGAAACAGATGAGAAAATTAAAGAAACAATCAATACTTTACAAGAAGATGTTTCTTCACAACTTTCTTTACTTGATAAAGATCTAGAAAAAAAAGTTTCTGATGCAGAAAAAGAAATTTTAAAAAGTAAAGATGATCAAATGAAAAATATTAATAATGAAATAGCTAATATTACAAAACTGACTGTTGGAAAAATTACGGATATAGAATTGTCAGATAATGAACTTAATAAAGTTATTCAAACACATAAAGGTAGTTTTAACTAATGTTTTCTGATCCTCAATTTTGGGTAGCAGTATCTTTTATTTTATTTATAGCTGCCATTTTCAATCCAGTACGAAAAATTCTTACGTCTAGTTTAGATGCTCAAATTAATGATATAAAAAATAAAATAGATGAAGTTGAGAATTTAAAAAACGAGGCTCAAAAAGCTTTGGACGAACTTAAAGAGAGAGAAGCTAAAGTAGAGAAAGAAATACAAAATCTACAGTCTGAATCTGAAAAAAGAATTGCTGCATTTAAAGATACATCTGCTTCTAAATTAACCGAGCAAATTGAAAAAAGGAAAATATTGGCTGAAAATAAAATTGAACAATTAATACGAGATACCAATAACTCAATAAAAAACTACATTTCAAGTGTTGCAATAGAGGCTACTAAAAATATTCTACTTCAAAATCTAAGTAATGAAAAAAAATCTGCTTTAATTGAAGAATCAATTACCGAATTTAACTCTGTTCTAAAGAACTAGAAGTAGATTTATTTATCCTATAATTTGCATGCAATATTAATAAATTAATATTAAAAGATTTGCAAAATTTATAGTATTATTAATTAACTAAAACTAATTTTAGCAAATTTAAATGTCAAAAAAACTTAATATCTATCTAGCAGGACCTCGTGGATTTTGTGCAGGAGTAGATAGGGCTATAGAAATGGTTAAGGGTGCTTTAAAAAAATATGGGGCTCCCGTATATGTTCGTCATGAAATAGTTCATAATAAATTTGTTGTTGAAAATCTTAAATCACAAGGAGCTATTTTTGTAGAAGAACTAAGTGAAATTCAAGATCAAAGTAGACCGGTTATATTTTCTGCGCATGGTGTTCCAAAAGCAGTTCCAGAGGAAGCATTAAGTTTAAATTTAGTGTATTATGATGCAACATGCCCACTTGTTAGTAAAATCCATAAAGAAGTTGAAAATTTTGATAAAAAAAATCTTCCAGTAATTTTAATTGGCCATAGAAATCATCCTGAAGTTATTGGAACTATGGGGCAAACAAATAAAAAAATTCATTTAGTAGAAAAAGTTGAAGATGTAAAAAAATTACCTTTTAACCAAAATGATGAGATTGCATATGTTACTCAGACAACGCTATCAGTAGATGATACTAAAGATATAATAAAAGAGATAAAATTCCATTTCAATAATGTCATAGAACCAAAAAAAAATGATATTTGTTATGCAACAACAAATAGACAAGAAGCGGTCAAAAAGATAGCGAATCAATGTGATTATTTTTTAGTAATTGGTGCAAGTAACTCATCAAATTCTTTAAGATTAGTTGAAGTAGCAAAAAATTATGGGTCAAAAAAAGCTATTTTAGTAGAAGATGTAGATTCCTTAAATTTAAATATATTTCAAGAATCTGAAAATATAGGAATAACAGCAAGTGCGTCATCACCAGAAGTACTTGTTAAAAAACTTCTTGATAATTTGAAAAGAAATTTTGAAATACATATAAATGAAGAATCTTATCAAAAAGAAGATGTATTTTTTAAAGTGCCCCAAAAACTAAACGTATAGAAGATGGCAGTCTTTACTAAATTACTAAAAGAAGATATTGAAAACTTTATCTCTGAGTACTCAATTGGTAATTTAGATAGCTTTGAAGAAATTGTAGATGGGATAGAGAACTCAAATTTTAAAATTTTTTGTAATAATCAACCATATATTTTAACAATTTTTGAAAAAAGAGTAACTGAGCAAGAATTACCTTTTTTTATAAATTTAAAAAACTTTTTAAATAAAAATAATTTTAAATGTCCAAAAGCTATCTCAGATAAAAATGGAAAAATTTTAAAAAGAATAAAAAATAAAACAGCTGTAATAATATCTTTTCTAGAAGGTAAAAGTATTGAAGAACCTAACTCTGAAATGTGTAGAGAAGTTGGAAAAATGGTTGCTGATTTACACAATCTTACCATAAATTTTGATGAAAAAAGACCTAACAGTTTAGATCTACAGGATTGGAAAGAAATTTACAAAAAGTGCCTTAATAATAAATCCGAAAAGTTTAATGAAACAATGTATTTGTTAAAAAATGAATTAGACTATTTAGAAAATTATTGGCCAAAAAATATTCCTTGTGGTGTCATACATGCTGATTTGTTTAGAGATAATATTTTTTTTAAAGATGAAAAAATTTCTGGAGTAATAGATTTCTATTTTGCATGTTATTATTTTTATATTTACGATTTAGCTATAGTTATTAATGATTGGTGCTTTAGTGAAAATGGACAAAACTTTAACAAAGAGAACTGCTTAATAATTCTTGAAGAATATCAAAAGTTCAGAGAATTAAATGATCTTGAGAAGAAATCATTAAATATTTTATTAAGAGCTGCTGCTGTTAGAATATTATGTACGAGAGTGCATGATTACATTTTTCATTCACCTAATGCAGTAGTTGTTAAAAAAGATCCATTTGAATATTTGAATATTTTAAGATGGCATCAACAGAATAATATTTTTGAATAATGATTAATATTTATACAGATGGTGCATGTTCTGGGAACCCAGGTATAGGTGGATGGGGGGTTGTGATATTAGATAATAACAAAGAAATTTTATTAAATGGTGGTGATCAACACACAACTAATAATAAAATGGAACTTACAGCAGCAATAAAAGCACTGGAATATTTTGAGATAAAAAAAGAATTAATCATTTTTACCGATAGCAAATATGTAAAGGATGGTATTGAATCATGGATTACAAATTGGAAAAAAAATGGATGGAAGACTTCAACAAAAAAAATAGTGAAAAATAAAGAATTATGGATGCAATTAGATAATCTAATAAACAAACATAATGTAACTTGGAAGTGGGTTAAAGGTCACGCAGGTTTCGAATTTAATGAGAAAGCTGATGAACTAGCAAGGAAATATATTGAAAGTAATATTTAGTTTATTTTTTATTTTTCTGTATTGTAAACAAATTGTTGCAAATGATTTATGGACTATAGATAAAAATATTTCTACCATAGAATTTGAAGTTCCAGTTTTGTTTGCAAAAAATGTTACTGGTAAATTCAACACATTTGATGGTTTCGTTTCATTGGATTTATCTAATCAAAATAATAATAAAGCACTTATAAATGTTAGTATTAATAGTTTAGACTTAAATTATAAACGATATAAAGATTTAGTACTAAGTGAGGTTTTCTTTAATGCTCAAAAATTTCCTTTAGGCCTTATTGATACAAATAATTTTAACTTTAATTACGAAGATAATAAAATTAATTTAATAGGTGAATTAACAATAAAAGGTAAAAGTCAAAATATCCCTATTGATATTGAAATTATAAAATTAGCTAGCGAGTTGGTTCAAGTAAAAAGTGAGATATTTTTTTCTCGTAATGATTTTAATATAGGCACAGGTAATTGGAAAAATACTGCAATTTTAAAAGATAAAATAATAATCAATTCTAACCTATTCCTTATAAAAGAAAATTAGTTAATAGTATTAGAATTAGTTAAAAAATCACCACAACGCAATCCTAACATCATTGCAGGAGCTGATGTATTTCCAGAGTTTATATTGGGCATTGCTGACAAGTCACATACACGAAGGTTATTAATACCTCTCACTCGTAATTTAGAGTCTAATACGGACATTTTATCATTATCAGCTCCCATTTTAGCTGTACCTGATGGATGATAATTTGTTCTGACAAATCTTCTACAGTGTTTTTCTAGATTTTCATCTGTTAAGTTATCAGTATTAGGAATAATAATTCTCTCAACTTTTTTTGATAATGGGCCTTGCTTTAGTGCTTCAAGAAAAAAACGTTGTCCAGCCATCATCATTTTTAAATCATCCTCGTGCTTTAATAAATTTAATTCAATCTCTGGTTGGTCTTTAAAATTAGATGATTTTAGTTTTACGTATCCTCTTGATTTTGGTTTTGTCATAACAGTTGTAATAGACATTCCATAATCATCATCAATTACTCCAATTGTATCTGAGTTCATGTATATACCAGGTACAAAAAAGGCTTGAATATATGATAGGTCATTAGGATTAAGGGGATTAACAAATGCCCCTGCTTCAACACCTGTTGAATTAACTCTTCCTGATCCAAATAATATAAATTCCAAACCATTTTTTAACATTCGCCAACCATCCCCTTGTTTATAATACCCATATTTGCCATTTGCTTTTGCAATGAGTGGACATTCAGGGTGATCCATTAAATTTTTACCAACACCAGATAAATTATTTTTACACTTGATAGAAAATTTACTTAATTCTTCTTCATCCCCAATTCCTGATAACATCAATATTTTAGGTGTAATAAAAGAACCTGATGCTAAAATTATTTCTTTATTAGCAAATATTTTTTCTTCCTTTCCCTCAGCGTTTTCAATAATTACTCCAATCGCTTTTTCATTTTCAATTATGATTTCTTTAACCGAAGTTCTAAGAAACAAACTTAAAAGTGGATTTTTCAATTCTGGTTCCAGAAAAGCATAAGCAGCTGAGGAACGTTTGCCATTACGATTCATAAACTGATATAAGCCTACTCCCCTTTGATGTTCCCCGTTGAAATCAGTAGTTTTATCAACACCAAGGGAAGCAACAGATTCTACGAAATCGTATGATAATGGGTCAACATATGGTGAATCAGAAACTTTTAATTTACCTGTGTTGTTATGATATTTATTTTTCAAACGTGAATTGTTTTCCATCTCTTTAAAATAAGATAAAACAGTTTCCCAATCCCACTTTACATTGTCATTATTAACACGCAAAATATCATTCCACTCATTGTAGTCTTCCTCTCTACCTCTCATATAAACTTGAGCATTAATAGAGGTGCCTCCCCCTAAAACATTACCTTGAGGGACTATATTTTCTCTATTGCCTAAATGTTTTTGAGGATTTGTTTTATGATAGGTTGCATATTTAGAGTCATTGACTAACTTAAAAAAACCAGCTGGAGCATCTAATAAAAAATTATGATGTGAGTATCCTGCTTCAATTAAAGTTACTGATTGATCTGCGTTTAGTAATTTATTTGTTAGTGCACAACCTGATGCACCACCTCCTACAACAATATAATCTGAAGATTTCTCCATCAATTTATCTTGATGTATAACCACCGTCTATAACTAAAACTTCTCCTGTTACATAACTTGAAGCAGGGCTACATAAAAAAAGAGCTGCGGGAGCAATTTCATTTGTCTCACCCATTCTATTCAATGGTGTTTGTTTATCCCAAGTTGGATACCAATGTTCATTTTCTTTTGGTAAACTTGTCATTTCTGTTCTAAAATAACCAGGTGCAAGTGCATTGACTCGTATGTTATCTTTAGCAAAATCACTAGCTAAACTTTTTGTCATCATATGAACAGCTGCTTTTGATGCATTATAGGCAACTTGAGGCTGAGGAATATTTGAAACTAATCCAGATATAGATCCGATATTTAAAATAACTCCACCACCTTGTTTTTTCATAGGCGTTATAGCTGATCTGCACATGCGAAATACTGAATCAACATTTATATTCATAATATTGTCTAATAATTCATCAGTGTATTCTTCCATTTCACCGTGTTTAGCAACTCCAGCATTATTAACAAGAATATCTACTCTTCCATGTTTCTCCAAAGTAAAATCTATAATTTTTTGAGGCACAGATTTATCATGCATATCACTTTCAAAGAAAGATACATCATAGCCAGAGTTTTTTAAACTATCTAATCCACCAAACTTGTCAGTTCTACTTGTAACAACTAATTTAGCACCTGCTTCTCCCAGAGCACTAGCAATAGCAAGGCCTATCCCCCTAGTTCCTCCAGTTACTATAGCAACCTTGTTATCAACTCTAAATTTTTCTAAAATCATCATTACTACCAATTTTTGATAGCATAAGCTCTTTGAAAAAATTTTCAATATCTTAATTATTTTTATAAACTATGATAATATTATTATCTCATGAATTCAAAAGAGCCAAAAATTGATGATGAATTATTTTTATGTAAAAAAGCTGCCTGGCTTTACTATGTTGCAAAACTAAATCAAAATCAAATTGCTGAAAAGATTGGTTTGAGTAAAATGAGAGTTCATAGACTTATAGCATTAGCAGAAAAAAATGGTTTCGTTAAAACATATGTTGAAGGAGATTTTGAAAGAACATCAAAATATGAAAATATTTTAAAAGAAAAATATAAAATTAAATTTTGTGAAGTAATTCCTAATGACTTAGAATCTGATAATCCTATAAATATGCTTGGTGCTGCAGGTGGAAGATTTATTATGAATCAAATAAATAATAATATTTATGAATTTGGTATTGGAACTGGTTCAACAATGAGTGCAGTCGCAAAGTGGCTTCCAAAAATTAATAAAAAAATTGATTTCATAAGCTTAAATGGTTCATTGACTAGAAACAATGCTGTTCAAACACAATCAGTAATATCTCAAATAGCAAATAAAACCAACGGTCAATGTTATGCAACTGGTATACCTTTAATTACTGAGTCAGTTGAACAAAAAAAAATGATTGAAAATATTAATTATGTGAAAAAAATTTTAATTAGAGGAAATAAAACAAAAATTAAAATTTTAAGTGTCGGAGGCCTAGATGACTCTTCACTAAATGTAAGATCTAAAATATTTAGTCAAAAATCGATTGCAAATTTAAAAAGTTCAGGTGCTGTAGGTGAGGTTGGAGGAAATTTTTTTAATATTGATGGAAAAATTATCTCTAATGAAGAAACAACTAAAATACTATCTGCAGACTACTCTTTCTTTAAAAAAGCAAAAACTATTCTAATAGCGGGAGGTAAAAATAAAATATTACAATTAAAATCAGTATTAAAAAGTGCTTATTTTTCAGGCCTGATAACAGATTCTAATACAGCAGATAAACTTATTAATAGTAAATATTAATATTATTTTTTGTTGATTTCCTATCTTTCTAAGTTAATGTGAAATAAATTTTACTTAGTGAAATTTATTTCATAATTAAATTTTTATTTTTTATAAGGAGGAATAATGAAAAAATTAATAATAGCCGTTGTGGCATCTATTTTTTCCTTTTCAGCAATGGCTGATGGTCATGCTGATTGGTGGAAAAAAGCTGGTGCTCCTTATGCGGGAACAGTACTTCAAGGTGTTGCTGAAAACACACCTCCAGGACAGTTTGCTGGAGAAGTTATTGCAAAAGAATTTGAAGCTTTAACTGGAATTAAAGTACAATTAGAAAATACTTCTTGGGATCAGATGTATGACAAAGCAATTAAAGATATGGAAGCTAATTCTGGTATCTATGACTTTGTATATATAGAACAAGATATTGTTTATGATTATCTTAACAGAGACTTCTTAGTAAATATTACTGAAGGTCTTGCAAACAATCCAGATCTTCAAGCACCTGGTGTAAGTCTTGATGACTTTACAACCTTCATCGATTACTTCAAAGATGGATCAGGTGATGTATTTGGTATTCCAATGGAAGCGTTCATTAAAGTATATCTTTACAGAAAAGATCTATTTGGAAGAGCAGATGCAAAAGCACAATTTAGATCTCAATATGGATACGGTCTAGCTCCTGCAACTTCATTTGATCAATGGAGAGACAATGCTGAATTCTTTACTCACTTTTGTGCTGAGCAAGGAATGGAGTGTTGGGGAACAACTGTTCAAGGACATACTGGTCACCCAGCATCTACATATGAATTCTTAGAATCTATTGCACCATCTTTCGGTTTATATAACTGGGGTGTAAATATGGATAACTATCAATCATGTGTTGAAAATGGTGGACAGTTAAATGGTGGAAGAGCAAAAGCTGCTCTAAACTTCTGGACACAACTATTACCTTTTGCTCCACCTGAAGCACTTCAAAGTACTTGGAGTGAAGTTGGATCATCTTTTGCTGCTGGTAGAGCTGCACAAGGATGGGTATACGGAGAAAATGCTGCATGGATTGCAACTGATGCTGAAAAATCAGCTGTTGTAGGAAAAGTAGGTGTTATGCTTCCTCCAACTGCACCAGGTGTTATGACTCAAGCTGCATCAGGTAATGGATATATTGGATATTTTGATGGAGGTGCTTATGGTATTCCTCACTCATCAAAAAATAAAGAAGCTACAATGCTTTGGTTACAATATGTTGCATTAAATGATCACCAAGCTGATTGGGCAATAGCTGGCGGACGTATTACGCACAAAGATACATATGCGGATGCAAAAGTAATGGCTGTTGACGAACAAGCAGATGGATACTTCTCATTAATGAGAGATACTGGCTTTTTATATGCTGGTGCTCCTCCATTCCCATTCCACGGAGCGGGTAGAGGTGCAATTGATCCATTCATCTATAGTGCTTTAGCTGGAGAAATGACTCCTGAAGAAGCTCTAGATGGTGCTTGTCAAGCACTTGATCAAGTGATGGCTGACCTTGGTTATCAAGGTTAATTAAATTTTAATTAGGAGGCATACATGTTATGCCTCCTTTTTTTTATGTTTTCCAATAATAGAAATGCATGGCTTCTTTTATCACCAACAATTTTAATATTAATAATAGTTGGTTTAGTTCCTTTTTTTTATGTTCTCTATGTAGGATTTTTCAAATGGAATCCTCTCGCAGTAGACCCATCAATGCAGTTCGAGGGTTTTGGATTTAATTACAGAAGACTTATTTTTGATGATGTCTTTTTAGCATCCATATGGCGTTCAATAAAATTTTCAGTGGTAACTTTATTTTTTGAACTTAGCCTTGGTTTTATTTTAGCTCTGTCATTGCTAAGCTCTTTCCCACTTAAATCATTTTTTAGAGGTGTTCACACATTACCATTAGTTATTGCACCAATTGTAGTTGGATCAATTTTTAAACTATTTACTGTTCAAGGCTTAGGGCCGTTACCGCACCTTTTAAAAGATTATTTTGGATATACTTTAAATTACGGATTAAATGCAGATCAAGCTTTTTGGATGATTGTTATTATGGATATCTGGCATTGGACACCATTTGTTACATTAACACTCCTAGCTGGTTTAAGTGCGTTACCACAAGACCCTTATGAGTCGGCAAAAATAGATGGTGCAAATAATTTTCAAATATTTACATACATTACTATACCGATGATGGTCCCAGTTTTGATAGTCGTTATATTTATTCGCTTAATGGACTCATTAAAAATAGTAGATGAGGTATGGATGTTGACAGGTGGTGGACCTGGTTATGCAACAAGGTTTACTGGAATTCATATTTGGAAAGAAGTCTTTGAAAAGAGATACTATGGACTTGGCTCAGCAATGTCTATTTTATACTTATACATTACAATTGTTATTTGTTGGTTGTTATATAGTGTCATGGTATCAAGAGGTAAAAATGAAGATTAAAAAGTTACTGGGTAAAATTGGCTCAACAATTATATGGACTATTCTAACTATCATTACTCTCTTTCCTATTTATTGGATGATATTGGTATCTACAAGAACTCCAGTAGAGTTATTTGGTAAACCAAATCTTTATCCAACATTTTTTGAAAAAATTCATTGGAAAAATTTCACTAAACCTTTCATAGATGGAATTTATGCAGATTATCTTTTCAATTCCATAATTGTTGCTACATCAAATGCAGTGCTAGTAACTATTTTAGCATTGATGGCTACATATGCTTTATCTAGATATAAATTACCTGGTTCTGAAAGTATATTTTTTTGGACCATGACGAATAGAATGGCTCCACCAGCTGCATTTATGCTACCTTTATTTTTATTATTTTCAACAGTCTTTAAGTTTGGTGACTTTACTTTATTTGACACTAAAATTGGATTGATCTTATTGTATTGTGTTTTCAACCTACCTTTTGCCATATGGCTTTTAAAAGGTATCATTGATGGTATACCAAAAGAATTAGATGAAGCAATGGTAGTAGATGGAGCAAATTTATTTACTATTTTTTGGAAATTAATAATTCCACTAGCAGCTCCTGGTATAGCAGTTACATCTTTATTAAGTTTTCTTTTTGCTTGGAATGAGTATTTATTAGCGTCAACCTTAACAAGTGTGTACGCGAGAACTATACCGACAGGTTTGTCAGAATTTGTTACTACAACAGGAACTAATTGGGGCACAATGGCTGCTGTAGCATTAGTTTCTATGATACCTGCATTAATATTTTTATTTTTAGTACAAAGATATATTGTTGCTGGGCTAACATTTGGAGCTGTAAAAGGATAATATGAAAAAGAGAGGTTTTATTCCAATAAACACTAATTGGTTTGATAGACTTTTTATTGGAGTTATTAGTTTTGTGGCATTACAATTATTTTGGATGCGTTTTATAGAAAATTTTATTTCTATTAATTTTGCTATTGGTATTGGGATAGCTTGGATAATATTTGTTATTTGGAAAGGATAAAAATGAAAGCACTAGTATTGGAAAAACAATTAGAATTAAACTTGCGTGACATTGATCTTCCAACAGAAGTTGGTCCAGATGATGTAAAAATTAAAATGCACACTGTTGGTATTTGTGGATCAGATATTCATTATTATGAGCATGGAAAAATTGGTCAATGGCATGTAGACGCTCCTATGGTGTTAGGTCATGAAGGTTCAGGTACAGTCATTGCTGTTGGAGAAAATGAAAAAATATTAAAAGAAGGTGATAGAGTTTGTATAGAACCTCAAGTTGTAAGTAAAAAATCAAAAGAATACAAACTTGGAATGTACAACTATGATCAAAAAGTAAAATTTTGGGCTACTCCCCCTATTCATGGATGTCTTGCACCAGAAGTAGTTTTTCCAGGTGATATGGTTTTTAAAATACCTGATCATTTATCTTATGCTGAAGGTGCAATGGTTGAGCCATTAGCCGTTGGCATGCAGGGTGTAACAAAAGCAAAAATTAAACCAGGTCAAATTGGATTAGTAATGGGTTGTGGTCCAATTGGTTTAGTAACAGGATTAGCAGCTTTAGCTGGAGGATGTTCAAAAGTTTACATTGCAGATATCTTAGCTGAAAAATTAAAAATGTGTGATCATTATCCAGATTTAATTCCAATAGATTTATCAAAAGAGAATTTAGCTGAGAGGGTTATGGATGATACAGGTGGTTGGGGAGTTGATCGCTTTTTTGAATGTAGTGGAGCAGTAAAGGCTTATGAAGCAATCTTTTCTTGTTGTTCACCGGGAGCTCACGTAGTTCTTATTGGAAATAATGCTGAGCCCGTTCCGATGAATTGGGCCATTTTATTTGCTAAAGGGTTAGAATATCAAACTGTTCACAGATATTCCCATCAATATGAGCCATCAATCAGATTATTAGGTAGTGGAAAAATTGATGTTAAACCGATGATTACACATACCTTTAAATTTGAAGAAAGTGTTGAAGCTTTTTTACGAGCAGCAGAACATAGGCCCACCGATGTAAAGCTTCAAATAAAAATTGATGAATAGAGGTGAACTAGCTATTTCGTCTTATAATAGAGAAAATTGTAAAACAGGTATTGTTCATCTTGGTGTAGGAAATTTTCATAGAGCTCATCAAGCAAATTATATAGATGAATATCTTAATACATCTAATAATATGAATTGGGGAATATGTGGAATTAATTTAAAAAAAGAAGATAGCAAAAATTTTGAAAATCTAAAATTAAGAAAAGGGAAATATATCCTGAAAACAATTTCTACATCAGGAGATGAAAAATATAAAGACATCAATTCAATTATAAAACTAATAGACTGGAGTAAGGATAAAGATGAAGCTGAGGGTATTCTTTCAAATCCAGATATAAAATTAGTTACAATGACAATTACCGAAAGCGGTTACTATATAAATGAAAAAAATAAATTAAATCTAAATTTAGAGCTTATTAAGAATAATATTAAAGGAAAAGAAAACAATATAATTTACTCTTTTCTTATGGCAGCTTTAAAAAAAAGAATGCTATCTATAAATAAAAAAATCACATTGCTATGCTGTGATAATATTAGAGAAAATGGAAAAATGTTACAAGACTGTTTAAAACAATATTTATCAGCATCTAAAGAATATGAACTTTTAGAATGGATAGAAGAAAATGTCAGCTTTCCCTCTTGTGTTGTTGATCGAATTACTCCTAGAACACCAGAATTTTTAAAGTCTGATATAATGGAAAAATTTAATTTGAAGGAAAATTGCGGTGTAGTAGCTGAACCCTTTATTCAATGGATAGTAGAAGATAACTTCATAAATGAAAGACCAAAGCTTGAAGATGTTGGTGTGAAGTTTGTGAAGGACGTATTTCCCTATGAAGAAGCTAAAATTAGAATTCTAAATGGAGCTCATTTAGCATTAAGTTATTTTGGAGCACTAAAAGGTTATACAACTTATGATGAAGCAATATCAGATAAAAAATTAGAACAATTTTTCTTTGAAATTCAACAAAAGGAAATATTACCAGCACTTGTTCATAAACCCTTTGATTTAGAAGAATATATGATCACAATTTATGAAAGATTTAAAAATAAAAATATTGCTGATAAATTAGAGAGAATTGCAATGGATGGTGTAGGTAAATTTCCTATATTTATATTACCAACTATACATAATTGCTTTGAAAAAAATATTATTCCTGAAAATTGTATTGATGCAATTGCAAGTTGGTATATTTTTATGTTGAAAATTAAAGATAAAAAATTAAGTTTTCAATACTATGAACCAAGTTGGGAATGGATCAAATATTATCTAGAAGAAAATAAAATTGTTGAATTTACAAATTGTGTAGAACTATGGGGCAACACACCAAAACAATTTTCTTTATTTTCTGAAATTTTAGAAAAAAAAATAAATTTTTTAAAAGATATTTATTAAAAATTTAAATTTTGAGCAATTTTTTTATTACTGTTGTATAAATCTTTCCAAATTGAATACCTTTGTAATAAAAGATCAATGTTATCTTCGTTAGGCTCATAAGTTTTACTTATTTTTATTTCACTAATAATATTTTCTTTATTATCAATAGTAGCGTCCTGATACATAGCTAATCTTGCAACGCCAAGCGCGGCACCAAATTCGCTTTGATCACAAACACTTAACCTTCTATTTAAAAGTGCTGCAAGCAATTCAATCCAAAATGAACTTTTTGAACCACCTCCAACCATAAATATTTTATCAAAGTTATTATTAACTTTCAAAATAGAATTTACTCCATCTAATATTCCAAAACTGACACCTTCAATTACTGCATACTGTAAATCTGTTGGATTTGTAGTTGTTTTTATAGAATGGAGTGAACCTCTAATATGCGGATCATTATGTGGAGTCCTTTCTCCAGACAAATAAGGTAAAAAATATGATGAATTTTTTATAGAATTTTTATCATTATAAAATTGCTCTACATTATTAAGTGTATCAGCAATTGAAGTATTGGTAATAGCGCAAATCCAATCTAAACAATTACTTGCACTTAACATAACAGACATAAGGTGCCATTTATTTGGTAAACAATGACAAAAAGAATGTACTGCATCACCAGTATTACTTAAAAAATTTTCAGTGGGGGTAAAAAAAACGCCTGAAGTACCAAGAGATATAAATGATTGATTTTTATTTGTTATACCCATACCAGTTGCTGCGGCAGCATTATCCCCTGCTCCACCCACAACTTTAACATTATTATTAAAATTAAATTTCTCTTTTAAATCTTTTTTTAAAAATCCTGTATGCTCATTGCCTTCCACTAGATCTGGCATGTGTTTTTCTTCTAAAAATGAGCAAGATAAAAGCTGATTGGACCATTTTCTTTTTTGGATATCTAGCCATAATGTTCCAGATGCATCTGACATTTCAGAAAAAAATTCACCAGTAAGAACAAATCGTAAATAATCTTTAGGGAGTAAAACTTTAAAAATTTTTTTGAAATTATCTATTTCATTATTTTTTATCCAATTTATTTTTGGTGCAGTAAAACCAGGCATAGTAATATTTCCTGAGATTGATCGTACATCAAAATTTTGTTTTTCAAATTCTTCACACTCTTGATATGATCTTGTATCGTTCCAAAGAATACATGGTCTAATAACATTTCCATCCTTATCTATTAACGTCGCTCCATGCATATGACCTGATATTCCTATTGAAATAGTTTGTGAAAATTCTTTTGGTTTTTTTGACTTTAAAGCCTCCAAGCATTCCATTGTTGAGTCAATCCATTCTTGTGGATTTTGTTCACTAAAACCATCTTTAGGGGATTGTACAGTAAGACTTGAACTAGCAGATGCAAGGATGCTTTGATTGTGATCTATTAAAATCATTTTGATTGATGAAGTTCCAAGATCAATTCCAATAAACATAGATTAAATTTATAACATTAATTTTTTAATTGATACAAAGAAATTAAAACTACTTGTAAGAATATCTAAATATAAATATTCCAGATGAAACAATAATAATTGCTCCTATAATCGTAAATATATCTGGGACTTCTCCATATACTAATAAACCAAAAATTATTCCCCAAATAATTATAGTATAATTATAAGGTGCTAAAATACTTGCTGGTGTAATACTCAATGCCTTAATTTGTAAAAATAGCCCAGTACAAAAAAAGATACCCAAAAAAATAAAAAAGATAAAAGAAAATGAATGTAGAGGTTGCCAGAAAAAAAGTGATAGTACAAATGTAATGATAGCACCTATAAGGCCATTGTAGAATAACATAGTTTCATTATCATCATACTTAGCATTTAATCTTGTTGCTATTTGAAATAGTGAATAGAAAAAAGCAGCACATAATGGGATAATTAGATATGGATTAAATATAGTTAGTCCAGGTCGCATAATTAGAATAACTCCACAAAAACTTACACAAATTGCTAACCAAGTGGCTACATTTATTTTTTCTTTTAAAATAAAATAAGAAAAAACTAAAACTAAAACAGGGGCTAAAGATCCTATTGTGTGAGCATCTGCCAGAGCTAAGTGCCTAAAAGACAATACAAAAAAACAAGATTCACATACAGATAAAATACATCTGGTTATTTGTATCTTGTAATTATTTGAAAGATAAAATTTTTTAACTTTATTTTTTTTTGCAATAAAAAAAGAAAAAATAAAACAGAAAGTAAATTTTACAAATAATAATACAAAAACAGAGTGATATTGAACTGCTGTTTTTTGAATTGTATCTAAAATACCAAAAGATAAGTAAGTTAAAAGAGTTAAAATTATTCCATAGGTATAGGGATTTGATTTCATGTTCATTAAAGATTTTTAAAGATATTATTGTAAAAATCTTTTTTAATATTCTTATCTGCATCTAAAATTTGCATCATTAAAACAGCTGACAAATCATTTTTTGGATCTGCCAAAAAATAAGTAGCGGCATAGCCTGACCATCCAAATTCTCCAACTGGACCAAACTTATTTTGAGAGGTATTATTCATTAAAACTCTAAATCCTAAACCCCAACCATATCCATCTAGATCATTTTCATAATCTTCATCTTTATTTGTATTAATTGATGTGATTTCAATTGGAAACAACTCTTTATTTAAAGAATTATTTCGCATTAATTCTAAACTTTGAGAATTAATGAGCTCTTTTCCATTTTTATTTTTACCATCGATAAGCATTGTAGCAAATTTTTCATAATCTTCAGCTGTAGAAAACAAACCATGACCTCCTCTGGAATAATTTTTATTATTTGTTGGGTACCCGTATAATATTAACTTTCTCTTATCGTAATTTATATTTGTTAGTTTTAATTTTTCGCTGTTATATTCAAATGTTTCAACTAATTTACTATTACTATTTTCATCAATATAAAAATTTGTATTATTCATTTCTAAAGGTAAAAAAATATTTTCGTTTAAAACGTCAAAAATTTTATCTTTTGTTACAACTTCTATAATTCTGGCTAAAACATCAATAGATATAGAATAATGCCATTTTGAACCAGGTTCATATAACAGAGGTAATTCAGAAATTTTACTAATCTCTTCCTCCAAACTTGAAGATGCAGAATGAAATAAACTTCTATCCTCATATTCTTGAGCTAAAAAATTATCACAACTGTTATATGTAAAGCCTGCTGTATGTTGTAAAAGTTGTCTAACAGTAGGTTTATCTTCTAGAGAAGTTGTATTTTTTAATTTACTCTCAATACTACTAAGTTTTTTTAAATTTTTAAAATCAGATAAATGTTTATCTATAGTATCATCAAGAGATAAGAAATTTTTTTCAATTAATTGCATTGCTACAAAACCAATAATTGGCTTTGTCATTGACCAAATTCTATAATATGAATTTTTATTGAGCTTATTTTTTAATTCCAAATCTTTGTAACCAATTACTTCATGATAAATATTATTTTTATGATTTATTATCCATTCAGCTCCATTACATCTTCCTGCATCAATATGTTTTTGAAAATCTAATTTAATATTATCCATAAATGGATTAGATTAGACTCTTTATCTTTTCTATTAGCTCTGAATTAATTTGTCTTGGACCTTTATCTTGCCTATTAGTGTGTCTTCGTTGTCCAGGTAAACGCACACCGTCTAAAGATGTCATTTGTTCAAAAAATTTCTCAGCATGTTCATTCCAATTTTTTCCTGCAATAAGCTCTGGAGATAACGCCATAATAAATTCACCACCCCTTGCAGGACCTCCATCATTATTGTCTTCTTCTTTAGCTTCAAAACTAAATAAATCTCCTACTAGACCTGCAGCTAATAACTCAATCATCATTGCTATTGCAGAACCTTTGTAGTCGCCAAATGTTAAAAGGACTCCTCCATTTGCAATTTCAGATGGATTATCAGTTTTTTCTCCATCTTTATTTAGGCCTGTTCCAAATGGAACTTTGTGACCATCACGTGCTGCAACCTGAACCTCTCCCATCGCCATTGTTGAAGTAGCCATATCGTAGACTACAGGGGTATTATTTTTTCTTGGCCAAGCAAATGATATTGGATTAGTTCCAAATAGTGGTTTCTTTGCACCAGCTGGAGCCACACTTGGTTTATATGCAGTACATGCAATTCCAATTAAATTATTTTCTGCTAATGCTTCAGTTTCATGCCATAAAGCTGCAAAGTGATGCGTATTAGTTATAGTTAAAACACCAACTCCATGTTTATTTGTCGTTTTTATCAATTCAGGTAAACCAACTTTGATTCCTACAGGAGCAAACCCATAATCACCTTCAACACGAATTGCGTTTTGTGTAAGATAGGTATTTGAAGGTCGTGAAGCTCCATTTACTTTTTTACTTTTTAGCGAAGCTACATAACCAGGAATACGAAACAATCCATGAGAAACACTTCCATCTCTTTCAGCATGTGAAACTGTTGTTGCTACAGAATCAGCATTGAAATGATCACATCCATGGGTTGATAGTGCTTTATATGCTAAATCATATATATTTTCTAATTCTAATGCTGTGGTATTCATTTACTTTTGTTGAATAATTAATATTATTAAATCATGGATAGAGGATTATTGGACAATTTAAAAGATATTTTACAAGAAAGAATATCATTTTCAGAAAGTGTAAGAAATAATCATGCAAAAGGTGAAGATGCCTATGATCCTATTCTACCTAGGGCAGTTTTGTTTCCAAAAAACAATGAAGAACTTTCAAAAATTTTAAGAATTTGCAATGAATTTAAAGTACCAGTAACTGCTTATGGCACAGGTACATCTTTAGAAGGTCATGTTGTTGGAAATGATGAAGGTTTTACAATTTCAATGGAAAATTTCAACAAAGTTATTTCTATTAATGAGGCGGACTTTGATTGTCGTGTGCAAGCAAATGTATCACGTGAACAATTAAATGAAACTTTAAAAGATAAAGGAGTTTTTTTCCCAATAGATCCAGGTGCAAATGCTTCTCTTGGAGGTATGGCGGCTTGTTCTGCTTCAGGAACAATGGCAGTAAGATATGGAACGATGCGAACTAGTGTGCTTGGTTTAACTGTCGTAATGGCAAATGGCGATATAATTAAAACAGGAAGTAGGGCAAAAAAAACTTCTGCAGGATACAATTTAACAAACCTTTTTGTTGGTTCAGAAGGAACACTTGGGATTATTACTGAAGTTCATCTAAGATTATCACCTATACCTGAAAGTATTATGAGTGCTGTTTGTCAATTCCCAGATCTAGACTCTGCAGTTTTAACAGCACAAGAAATAATTCAGTATGGTGTCCCAATTGCAAGAATAGAGTTATTAAATAAAGATCAAATGGATATAAGTATTAAATATTCAAAGTTAGAAAATTTAGAGAGCTTGCCTACACTTTTCTATGAATTCCATGGGAGTGAAATTTCAAATAAAGAATCGATTGATGTAGTGGAAGAAATTTCAAAAAATAATAATGGCAGTGAATTTAAGTGGGCAGCAAACACAGAAGAAAGAAACAAAATCTGGAAAGCAAGGCATAATGTATATTATTCAGTAAAAGCAGAAGGAGATAACATTAGAGTGTATGTCACTGATGTTTGTGTACCTATTTCAAACATTGTGGAATGTATTAAATTTGCAGAAACAGAACTTAGAGATACTGGATTAAGAGCACCAATGGTTGGTCATGTAGGGGATGGAAACTTTCATGTATCTGTTGTTTACGATCCTAGCAAAGAAAATGAATATAAATATATTAGAGCATTTAGTAATAAATTAATTGATAAAGCACTAGAAATGGATGGAACTATAACAGGCGAGCACGGTATAGGTCTTCAGAAGAAAGAGTATTTATTAAAACAACATCCAGATAATATTCCACTAATGAAATTGATAAAGAAAAGTTTCGATCCAAATAATATTTTAAATCCTGGTAAAGTTTTTGATGTATAAATTAAATAATGAGTTTGAAATAAATTATAACAAAGAAATCATCCCAAAAAAATTAAATCCAGATTTAGATAAAAAATTAGAAAAAGAGGTCAATTTTTTTCTTAAATGGGGCTATCTTATTATTGATGAAGCTCTAAAAGATAATCAAATTATTCTGTTAAGAAAAACTTTTAATAAAACCTTTAAAAAACTTAAAGGAAAAGATCATATAGATTACAATTTATTTGAATATGATAAAAACTTTTTATTTTTGCTTGATAATAAACCTGTAATAAAAAGAATTTCTGCAATTCTAGGTAACTGTATTCAACTTCATAGCGCTTCAGCAAGACTATCAAGTCCTGGATCAAAAAATCAAAATTGGCATAGAGATGGGCATTGGCCCGTTGATCCAAATGGAACCCCAATTGGAAGTATTCCTGGTCAAATTAATTGTGGTTATTATCTAGATCCACTAACTGAAAAAAATGGCCCGATAGCAATTGTTCCGGGAAGTCAAAAAGCTTTATTTAAACCGCCAAAAAAAGATTTTGAATTTCCAGATCAAAAAATAATATATGCAAAACCTGGGCAAGCCATAATATTTAATGGATGGATATATCATAGGGGTTTAGGTAATAAATCAAAGTCTGATAGAAGAGTGTGTTTAATATGCTATCAAAATTCATGGATGAAATCACGAGAAACATTTGATGGGCCAATTATTTCAAAGATAAAAAAAAGTGGAAGTAGTTTACAAAAATTACTTTTAGGATCAGTTAATAAATGGTGAAGTAAACTATATTCTTTCTAATTTTTCACTTTTCAGAGATTTATACATGGCTTCAAGTATCTTCACAGTTTTAAGAGCAAGTTCACCATTTGAATGGTTCGTTACGTTTTTATTTAAACATATATCTACAAATGTATTCAATGCTTCTTTAGTGCCATAAGAATAAGCCCCATCACCCTCTTTAATTTTATGTTCAATAATATTTCCATCATTTAATCTTACAAAAAGTCTTTCTCTTTTTATTTCCATATCTAAATATAAAGTACCGATGGTTCCATGAATTGTAATATAAAAAGTTCCTCCAAAATTTTTAGGCACAAAAGCGCTGCCAGAAAAAGATCCAGTTGCCCCATTGGCAAATTTCATTGATATCGCATTGGTATAATCAACTTTTGTTGGTGATGGAACTGAAAGACAAAATATACATTCTGGGTCAAGATTAGTAATTTTTAATATACCTGCAAACATATGCGATAATTGTCCCCAACCATAACCACCAGCTTTTTCTGGGTCTGACCAAGTTGATGCATGAGGTTGAAAAGTATGATTATTTGATTCACTTAAAGGTATGCCCTGAAATAAATCTATTAAAGAAGAGGAAAAAGCTGCGTCTAAGTGCTTAATTTCTCCAATTAAACCATTTGAAATTATTTCCTCTGCCTTTGACATAAAAGATTTAAAATTAAAACCATTTGGAATTAAAATTTCCTTATTATATTTTTTAGCAAGTTCAATTAATATTTCTGCATCTTTAACATTTGTCGTCATGGGTTTTTCAATCATTACATGACATTTTTTTTCAAGAGCAGCTTTGGCATTTTCAAAATGAGCGTGGTGAGGAGAAGAAATAATTACCCCATCCAAATCAGAAAATTGAAGCATTTCATTGTAATTTGTTGATGCAAATTTAAATCCAAACTTTTCCTTAACAAATTTTAATTGATCTTCTTCGAGTTTACATACACTTGTTAATTCTACTTCACTTCTTTCTAATAAGTGTGGAATGTGGTTTTCAGTTGCCCACCATCCAGCGCCTATTACCCCAATTTTTAATTTATTCATTTTTAAATTTAATCTAAATGCATTTGTAATGGTAATAAGTATGGAAAATTTGTTTTTGGATCAATATCTACTTTCATAATTGGTTCCATATATTCAGACCATTTTTTATTAATTTCGCTATTAGAGATAAAATTAATTGATTTATTAAGATCATCAGTTTCAAAATATCCAAAAAGTTTTATTCCATATCTAAAAATATTATAATTTCGTAATCCAGCTTCTTTAAGCATTTGAACCATTTCTGGCCAAATTTCATCATGTCTCTTTTTATATTCTTCCTCATATCCTGGTCGGATTTCAAGAATCCATGCGTAATTCATAAAACCTCTTTTCAAATAAAAAATATGTATTAATTTTATAAACTTATAGAAAAAATTCAATTTTTTAAAAAATATAAATGGAAAGAATAGCTATTATTGACTCGCATCATCATCTATGGGATCTTGATTCTAAAGAAACACATTATCCTTGGTTAAGTAGTAATGAAGAAAAAGCTTTTTATGGAAGTTATAAAAGTATTAAAAAGAGTTATTTATTAGATGATTATTTAAATGATGCAAAAAATCAAAATCTTGTAAAATCAATACATGTTCAGGCTGAACATGATGCAATGAACCCGATAGAAGAAACAAAATGGTTACAAAATATTTCAGATAATAATAATTTAAAAATCCCAAATGGTATAGTTGCATTTGCAGATTTTTCTAAAGAAAGAGTCAGTGAAGATCTTGATCAACACCTTATATATAAAAATGTAAGAGGAATTAGACAAATCTTGTCATTTGATAAAGATAAACCTCAATATTCTCATGCTAAAAAAGATTTTCTAAAAGACGAGGTATGGCTAAATAACTTTAGACATATAGCCGATAGAGACTTATCTTTTGATATCCAAATATATCCTCATCAGTTTGATGATGCTTGTAAATTAGCTAAACGGTATCCAAATGTTCTGTTTATCTTAAATCATACTGGCGAGCCTTGTCTCCAAACAAAAGAATACAAAAATTATTGGATGAGAAAAATGCAATCTTTAGCCAAAAATGAAAATTTTGTTTGTAAAATATCAGGTTTAGGAATGTTTAATCCTAATTGGACAATTATTTCAACTGAATATTTTATTCTTAAGACAATTGAGATTTTTGGTATTGATAGGTGTATGTTTGGATCAAATTTTCCTGTAGATAAAATTTTTAACACTTTTGATAACTATTGGAATTCATATTTTGAAATAGTAAAAAATTTTTCAAAAGATGAACATAATAAAATTTTTTTAAAAAATGCAGAGAAGTTTTATAGAATTTAATGAGAAATAAAAAAAGTATAGCTGTTCTTTTAGGTGATCCATCTGGAATAGGCCCTGAATTAATTTCAAAAATTCTATCTCATAATATTTTAAAAAAAATAAATATTATAATTATTGGAGAAAAATCTATATTTGATCAATATTTAACGAAACCAAAAAATAAAAAAAATATTAAATTAATTAATAATTTTGATCAGATAGAATTTAAAAATACTAATAAAATTTTCTTTGATATTAATAAAAGAAAAGTAAGATATCCAATTGGAAAAGCAAATATCAAATCAGGAATTTCTGTTCTAAATTCTATCGATATAGCAGTTGATTTATATAATAAGAAAAAAATAGATGGAATTAATTTTGCTCCGTTTAATAAAACAAGTTTAGATCTTGCTGGTATGAAATTTAAAGATGAGCTCCATTATTTTAAAAATAAATTTAAAATAAAAAGCTATGTTTGTGAACTTAACGTATTAAATAATTTTTGGACTGCACGAGTAACTTCACATATTCCCCTTAAAGATGTTGCAAAAAATATCACTATTAAAAATATTATTGAACCAATTAAATTAGTTAACAAGTATTTAAAAAAAAATGGATTAAAAAATCCGAAAGTAGGTGTTCAAGCTTTAAATCCTCACGCTGAGTTTGGAAATGAAGAGAAAAAAATAATAATTCCTGCAATAAACAAAGCAAGAAAAATGAAAATCAAAGCTTTTGGCCCGTTACCATGTGATACATCATTTATTAGAGCTTATAAAAATAAAGAGTATAATTGTCTTGTCGGTATGTATCATGACGCCATACAATCAGGTCTTAAATCGTTTGGATTTGAAAAAGGTGTTACTGTTCAAGGAGGTCTACCAATACCTATAACTACACCTGCTCATGGAACAGCTTTTGATATTGTGGGTAAAAATAAAGCTAATGTAAGTCCGATGCTCGAATCTTTAAAGTTATTACTTAAACTCTTATCTTAATATTAAAAAATTCTCTTAAATTGAATTAAATTAGTATAATAATTATTTTGTGAGTAAAATTTTAAGTGTTAAAGCAAAGGTCTATAAATGGACAGGGCCCGTTCAAAAAATTCACGAAAACTTTTGCACAAATGCTGCAGATATTGTGAATCAAGAAAATATTTCAAATGATAGATGGACAACATATAAATTTCATAATTGGTTAGTTGTAGAAGTAGAAACAAGTGATGGTTTTATAGGTTTAGGTAATGCTGCATTATCCCCAGAACCATGTAAATCAGTTGTAGATACTTATTTAGCGCCAGCCATTATTGGTGAAAGTATATGGGATTATGAGCATATATGGCAAAAGATGTATCGACAAACACTAGCTTGGGGAAGAAAAGGTGTAGGTATGACAGCTATTAGTGCTGTTGATATTGCAATATGGGATGCACTTGGAAAATCTGCTAAACAACCTGTATTCAAATTATTAGGTGGAAAAACTAAATCAAAACTCCCTTGTTATGCAAGTAAGCTTTACAGTCAACCTCTTGATAGTCTTGCAAAAGAAGCTAAAGATTATGTAGATCAAGGTTTTAAAGCAATGAAATTAAGACTTGGTTGGGGTCCGACTGATGGTGCTGAAGGTATGCACAAGAATATTGAGTTAATCAAAACAGTACGATCAGTTGTTGGTGATAATGTTGATCTTATGGCTGATGTATATATGGGATGGACATTTGAATATGCAAAAAGAATGATGAGATTAATTGATAATGAAAATCTTCGTTGGTTAGAAGAACCAGTTATTGCTGATGATATTGATGGTTATGCAGATCTAAAAGCTTCATGTAGAACTCCTATATCTGGTGGTGAACATGAATATACACTTTTTGGTTTTAGACAATTACTAGAAAAAAAAGCAATTGATGTTGTGCAATTTGATACGAATAGAGTTGGTGGAATAACACAGGCGCATAAAATTTCTGCTTTAGCTGAAGCATTTCAAATACCCGTTATTCCTCATGCTGGACAAGTCCATAATTTTCATATTTCCATGAGTTCAGTCAACGCTCCTATTGTCGAATATTTTCCATTCTGGCCAGTAGAAATTGGTAATGAATTATTTTGGTATGTTTTTGATGGAGAGCCTCAAGCAAAAAATGGTTTTATTGAATTAGATGAAAATAAGCACGGATTAGGAATAGAGTTATCCGAAAAATATTTAGATAACTTTGACATTCATCAATAATATTTAGTGGCTATGTCTTTTGACTTCAGCACCTCTTTTTCCAATTAGAAAATCTAAATCTGCTCCTTTGTCGGCTTGCATCACATGTTCTACATACATTTTTTGATAACCACCTGTTATTTCTGGAACAACGGGTGAATAATTTTCCAGACGATTTTTTATTGTTTCATCATCAACTTTTAAATTCATTGTACCTTGATCAACATCAACTTCTATTTCATCACCATTTTGAACGGCTGCTAAAGGCCCTTTAACAGCAGCTTCTGGAGCTGTATGAAGTATTACTGTACCATAGGCTGTTCCACTCATTCTAGCATCAGATATTCGAATCATATCTCTCACACCTTTCTTAAGTACTTTTTGTGGAAGTCTCATATTTCCAACTTCAGCCATACCAGGATAGCCCTTTGGTCCACAATTTTTTAAAACTAATATTGAATTTTCATCAACTTCTAAATTAGGATCATCAATCTTTTCATGAAATTCTTCTACGCTTTCAAAAACTACCGCTTTTCCCGTATGTTTCATTAATTCTGGTGATGCAGCTGATGGTTTAATAATTGCACCATTTGGAGCGATATTACCCCTAAGAATTTTAATACCTCCATTTTTTGTTAATGGATTTTCGAATTCTTTTATAACGTCATTGTTCCAACATTTAGAATTTATATTATTCTCAGCTATTGTTTTTCCATTAACAGTCATTGAATTTTCATCTAGTAATTTTTTTTCCATTAATCTTTTTATAACTACAGGAACGCCACCTGCATAATAAAAATCTTCCATTAAGTATTTCCCTGAAGGCTGTAGATTTACTAATGTTGGAATACCTTCCCCACATTTATTCCAATCATCTAAATCTAAATCAATTTCCATTCGACCAGCAATTGCAGCTAAATGGATAACTGCATTTGTAGATCCACCTATTGCTCCATTTACTTTAATTGCATTTTCAAATGATTTTTTTGTAACAATTTTTGACATTGTTATATCTTCCTTGACCATTTCAACAATTCTTTTTCCAGACATGTGCGCTAAAGCATATCTTCTTGAATCTACTGCAGGTATTGCAGCATTTCCAGGAAGTGACATTCCTAATGCTTCTACCATTGAACCCATTGTTGATGCAGTTCCCATTGTCATACAGTTTCCTTTTGAACGGCTCATTGAGATTTCAGCATTAATAAAATCTTCTTCAGTTATTATGCCCGCATTTAAATCTGCATCCAGTTTCCAAACTCCTGTTCCAGAACCTATTGTTTCCCCTTGATGATGTCCATTTAGCATTGGGCCACCAGAGACACCAATTGTAGGAAGATCAACACTTGCAGCCCCCATCATCAATGATGGAGTTGTTTTATCACAACCCATTAGTAGTACTACTCCATCTATAGGATTGCCCCTTATTGCTTCTTCAACGTCCATACTTGCTAAATTTCTAAACAACATAGCTGTTGGTCGTAAATTGGATTCACTTGCTGAAAAAACTGGAAATTCTAAAGGAAAGCCTCCTGCCTCATAAACACCTTTTTTAACAGACTCAGCAATTTCTCTGAAATGTCCATTACATGGTGTTAATTCAGACCAAGTATTACAAATACCAATTACAGGACGCCCGTCAAATAAATGGTTTGGATGACCTTGATTTCTCATCCAGCCTCTATGAATAAATGTATCTCTTCGATGTGATTTAGAATTATACCAATTAGAAGATCTATATTTATTTTTTTTATTCATAAAAAAAGTTTTATCTAATTAAAGTAAAAAATCAAATTTTAAATTTATTATCTTCAATACCAGGAGTAGTAACATTTAATGCAAATAGGCTGCCATCATATTTATTTTTACCTGAGTTATTAGCAGTAGTAATAAATAGAGTTTTAAGATCATTGCCGCCAAATACACAATTTGTTACATTTTCAACAGGTAGCTCGTAAATTTGATCAACCCTACCTTTTGGATCAATTTTCACAACACATGATCCACCCCAACGACAATTCCAAATAAATCCATCACTATCAATAGTTGATCCATCTGGAGCACCTCTATCAAAATTGAAGAAGTTTTTTTTGTCTGACAAACTACCTTCATCTAGGTTAAACTTGTATTCGAGTAATGATCCCTCAGTTGTATCAGCAAAATAAAATTTTGTGTTATCTGGACTCCAAACAAATGTATTAGGTATACCAAGATTTGTTTCAACAATATTAACCTTATTATTAGATAGACAATATAAACTACCAGATTTAGCATTTAAAGATTTTGCACTTCCATCTTGATTAAAATTATTTTGCATCGTCCCAAACCAAAGCCTACCTTTAGCATCTGATGCACCATCATTAGATCTATTTGTTAGAATATCATCTTCAACATTAATTATTCTTTCATATTTTTTAGATTGAAAGTTAAATTTATTTACTCCATTATTTGAGACTAAAGCAGTTTCATTCTTTGAGATTATTGACGTCGCTGTTACAAAATCAGGTAAATCAAAAGTTTCTAATTTATCGTTATCTAAATTAATTCTGAATAAAACTGATTTTGGTTTAATATCTACCCAAAGTAAACTTTGATCAATGGAAGACCAAGTGATGCCTTCTCCTAAACTATTTTTTACATCTTTATATAATTCGACCTTACTCATATTTTAGATCAATATAATAAAAATTAATATTTATGAAGATAAGTTTAGAGGTAATGGGCTTTATCTTTGATACGAGCCATTACTTCCTTAGTGGCTTCTTCAGATCCATCATGGAACGTGCCCATTAATTTATCTAAGAAACTAGTATTTCCGCCTGAGTAATTGCATTCAAAATATTTATGATGAATATAATGCATATAATCACCTGTTGGAATTGATACACCATTTTTGAAAGTCATTTTTTCATATCCTGTATGTCCAGGTGTAGGTGCTAAACCAGCATGAAATACATGATACATCGCAACAAGAGGATGTGAAGGGATTATCCAATGAACTAAGATACCTGAAAAATATAATATATGCTCTATTGGATGCATAGACATACCTGACCAAGCACCTGTATTCGTATTACGGTGGTGAACTTTATGTGCAATTTTATAAAGTGGTGCCCAGTGCAATAGTCTATGAGTTAAGTAAAAATGTGCATCTCTTATAAATGGAACAAGAAAGAACATGAAACAACAATATATTGGATACGCCTCCCAGCTTACATATGGGATTATTTGATTTGCAAATGCCCAAAATGTAATTACTTCATAAGCTGTCCATAATGGAATAGCACTACAAAAAGTATAGAATAGGTTATCTTTAGTCTGATCATTAAATAAAAAAGTTGGGTTATTTTTTTCTAGAGGTCGTGGGTTATATTTAAATGAAGTTCCTTGAGTCTTCAGTCTTAAATGAAAGAAGCCTGTCCAAAGCAAAATAATAACTGCGTTCCTGAAAAATATATATGATATCCATCCTATTTCAAAAGTCTTCATTGTCTCTAAAGAAGGAGTCAAAAAAAGATATGTAGCAACTGTTATTGCTGCAAAGACAAATGTCCATGGGAAAAAAATTCCTGGAAATTTAAAAAAATATTTTAAAAATTTTATTGGGTTAAAAAATATATCTTTAGGTGGGTTAATACTTATTGTACCAAATGGTTTCCAGTGACCCCTTTTATCTCTTTTACCAAAGTCACTATCATTTAGCTGATTTCCCATTGTATATTTATAGTATATTTTGAATAAAAAAAAAGAGACTAAATTGTCGTATCTGGAACCTTCACATCAATAAAATAATTTTTATCTTTAGATTGCTTAAATATTGCTGGAATTATTGATCTATAAGCAGAAATTATTCCGTTATGAGGTTCTGGCATTTGATTTTTAACTATTTTGTGAAATTTTTTTAAATTATGGCATGGGATTTTTGGGAAAATGTGATGCTCAATATGATACTCCATGTTTGAATACAAAAAACTAAAAAAAGGATTCATAATAACGGTTCTTGTACTTTTTCTATGATCTTTAATATTATCAGCTAGTCCAGCATGTTGAGTCATGCCGCATATCATTAATATAGTATTACCATAAAATGGAGGTAAAATTATCATTATGATTGGTAGCCATGATTGTAACAAAACTGAACATAAAATTACGAGCAACCAAAAACTTAAATATAATCTTGAACTATTAATAATTTTTTTTATCTCCTTTTCAGGTACTGTAACTTTTACAACATGAGTAATTATCCCAAATGAATGTTTAATAATTTCAAAATGTGTAAAATGTCTAATTTTTTGAATATTAATTATTGGACCAAGAGGTAAAAAATTTAAAAGAAATCTAATAGGCTCTGTTGGTTTCGGACTATTATTTTCGTAATCGTACACCTCTTCATGTGTAAATATAGTGTAAGTATGATGATGAAAATGACTCCACTTCCATCTAACTGCTTCAAAACCACCGAGTAAAGAAGTTATATGATAAAAAAGTTTATTTAACGCTCTTGTTTTAAAATATGTTTCGTGATTTGTTTCATGTTGAATGCTTATGATTTTACAATAGAAAATATTTCCATAAAGCAAAAGAGCAGGTATTGACCATAAAGTACCCCAACTTAGAATACACAGATATCCACTTAATATTAGAGCAACAATAAATATGGATATATCTAATAAACCTTTTGTATCAGATCTCTTAGAAAGTTCCTTTAAAGTTTTCTTATCAATTTTTGGTTTATACCAAGTTTTTAAATCAACTTCGCCCGCAAACATTAATCAAAATTTTT
The DNA here is from genome assembly GCA_902602695.1 of uncultured Alphaproteobacteria bacterium. Taxonomy (GTDB): domain Bacteria; phylum Pseudomonadota; class Alphaproteobacteria; order HIMB59; genus CACPNW01. Next base: position 93,428 of record CACKRO010000005.1, read on the forward strand.
CTGAAAGCTTTAAAAATTTTTCAAATTCACTTTCATCAATGTTAACTGTGATTTTAGGATCATTAAATTTTTTGTTTACCGTGTCATCGTGAAACTCTTTGAATGCACTTACTCTTTCAGCTTGTAATTTTGCAAATTCTTTTTTAAAATCTCTATAAATTCGCGCATGTCTTGGAATTTTTCCTTGGGTATATCCGAGTACATCATTAGCAAATAAATATTGCCCATCACATCCAGAACCACTTCCCATTGAGAGAGTCATGATATCAACTTTTTTTGTAATAACTTCTGCAACTTTTGGAGGAACTACTTCGAGTTCAACTCCGATAGCCCCCGCTTCTTGTAACTCAAGAGTATGTTCTAAAATTCTAACGGCTTTATCAGCAGTTTTACCTTGTGCAATAAATCCTCCAATCCAAGTAGCATTTCCTGGAACTAATCCAACATGACTATTAATTGGAACATACTCATCTCTTAATGCTCTAATCCATTTGTAACTCCAATTACCACCATAGATAACATCTGCGCCAATGTCTAAATACTTGTGTGATAGTTTCATTGCTTCATATTCAGAAGCTACTCTTACTGCCCCTCCGGATTGCATAAAGCAAGTTGGTGCAGCCTCGCGAATTCGCTTAAGCTCATCAAAAGAATTGTAAATACCAAATTGTGGAGCATCATGAGAAGTACAAATCATGTCAATGCCAGCCTCTTCAGCTGCTGCAGCTTCGTCAGCATTATGTACAAACATAACACTTAGTTGTCTTTTACCTTTGCATTGCAAATAATCATAAACCGTAAGTTTTTTTCTGCTCATAAAATCTCCAAAAAAATAGTTAATCTATCTTAATGAAAATTTTGTCATTATCAACTTTAACTGGATATGTTTTTAAATCCTCACACGCTGGTGGGCTTAAAGCTTCTCCGGATTTAATATTAAAAATTCCCTGGTGCATTGGACATTCAATTTCATCATCCATAACCAAACCATCTTCAAGATGTACCGCCTCATGTGTACAAATTCCATCAGTAGCATAAAAACCATCTGTTAGTTTATACACACAAAAAGTTTTATCTTGATGATCAAATCTGATGAGATCCTCTTCTTCAATACTATCTGTAGACCCTACTTCAATCCAATTTTCTTCAGACATAAATTGTATATAATAGCTATTTTGTGAAAATAAATAAAAAATAATTAAATTGTTATTTTTGTATAAGTTTATTTAATTTTAGATTTTGATCTGAGAGAATTTGTTTATCTACAATGGTATCTTTCTCAGTTAATTTAGAAGTTATTCTAATGTCACGGCCTACTTTTCCAATGATTCCAACACCACATGCTCCTCTTATTTTATTATTTTTTAGGAAAAAATAAATAACACCATTATTAATATCATTACCTCTTTCGATAATTTCATCATACTCATCACAAATACCAGTCAGTTGAAGATTCAAATTAAATTGATCAGACCACATCCAAGGAATTGAAGTGTATTCTGTTTTTACTCCAGCAATATTTTTTCCAGCACATATTCCATGATTTTGTGCATGTTGATAAGACTCAAGTCGCATATTTCTTTCATAGAATGGATGATAAAAATTAGATACATCACCTGCTGCAAAAACATCTTTAATAGAAGTTTCACAAAATTGATTAGTTACAATACCATTATCAAGCTTTAAATTTGTATTTTCAAATAACTTTACAGTCGGGGTTGAGCCTATACCTGCAATTATAAAATCTGTTTCTATTAGAGTATTATCATTTAATAAAATTTCATAATCGCCATTTTTTTTAGTTATTTTTTCTATCTGTTTATTTAATATTATTTCATTTCCATGTTCTATATGAGTGTTTTGAACTAAATCAGCAATTTGTTTGGGTATAATTCTTCCCATAAGTTGACTGCCAATTTCAATAACAATTACTTTCTTTTGAAGCTGAGATAAAGATGAGGCAATTTCTAAGCCAATGAAACCGCCACCAATAATTGTTATTTTATTTTTATTTGAAACTATTTCTTTAATTTTTTTGGCTTCTTCTAAATTTCTTAGATAATAAATATCATTCTTTAAATTATTATCTAAAGTAAGTTTTTTATTTTCAGAACCTGTTGAAATAAGCAAACTATCATAAGAGTAAACATTATCATTTTTTGCAAAAAGTTTTTTATTTTCAAAATCAACTTTATTAATTGATATATTTTCAAATTCTATATTTTCATTTTTTAGTACGTCGCTAGAATGAAAATAAAGATCTTCTTCTTTTTTTTTATCTAGCAAAAAATCTTTAGATAAAGGAGGTCTTTCGTATGGTAATAAATTTTCTTCACCTAAAATTTTAATATTTGATTCTGTATCATTTTTTCTAATTTCTCTTGCAGCATAGATTCCGGCTTGACCACCGCCTAGAATTGTAATGTTATTTTTCACTTAGTTTAAGCGTTGCTTGGAACAGATAATGGAATTTGATAGTCTGGATTTTTTGCTTGTTTTATGAGTGCTGGAATAATTTCTTTATAAGCCCCAAGAAGACCTTTTCTTGCAGGTGGTAATTGATCTTTAATCATAGCATGCAGCTTAGGTAAATTATGTGAGGGAACTTGAGGGAACATATGGTGCTCAACATGATATTCCATATGCCAATATAAAAAACTTAAAACTGGATTTAAATATACTGTTCTAGTTGTATACCTATGGTCTCTTTTATCTTCTCTAAGTCCGGCGTGCTGAGTAAGGCCCATAAGCATGACAAGTGTTTTTCCATAAAAATTAGGCAATAAAACATATAGAACTGGAAGCCAGCTTTGAAAGTATACTGAAGAAGCAATACTTATGATCCAAATAGAGAGATGACTCCACGCAGATAATCTACATTTCCATCTTTCGTTTTCAGGAATACAAACTTTCATTACATCTGTAGTTACACCGAAGGCATGTTTTATAGTTTCCCATTGAAGAGAATTTTTAAAGAAAAATAAACTTGAAAATGGAATATAGTGAGAGAAAAATACAATCAAGTCAGTTGGTTTTTTTACATGTATTTCAAAATCTACAGGATCATTAAATTGAGTATAGGTATGATGATGGTAGTGTGAATACCTCCATCTAATCGGCTCAAAGTTATCCATAAAGCTGGCTATGTAATAAAAGAAGTCATTCCAGAATTTAGATTTAAAAGCTGTTCTATGACCAGTTTCGTGCCAAATAGCATCACTGCATCCCCAAATGTTTCCATATATTAAAAAAAATAGTAAAGACCACCAAGTGCCCCAAGTAACATATGCTAAATAACCGAAAAGAACCAAAGAAGAGAAAAAAATAATCATGTGTTTGAAACCTTGCCAATCAGATTTCACACATAATTGTTTAAATTCTTTTTTATCTATGTTGGCTCTATACCATTTACCTAAATCCACATCCATTATTAAAAAATACCACTTTTTGATAATATTATAAATATAAAAAATAAATTAAATTCCTGATTAAGTGCGACCATTTAATCTATCCAGGAGTTCAAGAATATGAATTGTAATAAGACGTATAATAATTTAATTTAATTGTATTATTGATTTATTCACTTATAAAATAAATCATAAATTATTTGGAGGAATTATGAAAAAAATTTTTGCCGTCATTGCTCTATTTTTTGCTTTTGTATCTACTTCAGCAGTAGCAAAAAATGATTACAGCTGTGATAAGAAATTTATCTTTTTCCCAGGTGGGCCAGAAGGTGGACCATTTGGAACTATCGTTTACAATGGTGCAGTAGCTGCAGCAGAACATACTGGTTGTGACGTAGATTATTACTGGTCACAATGGAATTCAGAAATTATGATTAAGCAATTTAAAGAAGCTGTTGCATTACAGCCAGACGGAATTGCAATTTATGGTTTTCCAGGTGATGCAGCAATGAGACCTATTATTCAAGAAGCAAGAGAAATGGGAATTGTTATCACAACTATGAACACGCCACTTCCTGATCTTGAATCTGAATTTAAAACTGAAGGTTTTGGTTACGCAGGTGCAGATCTTTTTGATGCTGGATTTAATCTAGGTAAAAAAGCTGTTGATGTCTGTGGATTACAAGCTGGAGATAAAGCGTTTATTTGGGGTCTTGCAAGTATGCCAAATAGAGGAGAAAGAACTAAAGGTGCAATAGCTGGTGTTGAAGCAGCTGGTGTAGAAGTTGTATATCAAGAAATACCTGATAATGTAAACTCAGATGCATCTCAAGGAACTCCTATGTACGTTGCGACTTACAGTGCAAATCCTGATATCAAAATGGCAATTACTGATCATGGTGGATTGACTGCAAGTTTACCTACTTACATGAAAGCTGCAGGTCACGGTACTGAAGAAGTCTGTGGTGCTGGATTTGACTTATCAGCTCCGATTGTTGATGGAATAAATTCTGGTTACATAGATGTAGTAATTGATCAGCAACCATTTATTCAAGGGTATATGCCAATAATTCAATTATTCCTAAGTACAAAATATGGAATGGCTGGATTAGCAATGGATACTGGTGCTGCATTTGTTACAGCTGATAATGTGGAAGCTGTTGCTCCATTAGCAGCGGTACAAATAAGATAAATTAAAATGTTATAACCTGCCTTATTTTATAAGGCAGGTTTATTTTTATGGCAGAAGAACTCTTAAAATTAGAAAATATATACAAAAACTTTGGAAACGTAAAAGTTTTAAAAGACGTAAACATTAAAATAAATAAAGGTGAAGTAGTAGCTTTAATAGGTGATAACGGAGCTGGCAAATCAACACTTATAAAAGTCATAACTGGAGTTCATAGTCCAAACTCAGGAAAAGTATTTTTTAAAAATGAAGAAGTGCAAATTAAATCAGTTGCTCAATCAAGAAAAATGGGAATTGAAGCAGTTTACCAAGAAAGAGCATTGTGTGATCAACAAGAATTATTTAGAAACATATTTGCTGGAAGAGAAATTACAAATTCATTTGGCTTTTTAGATATAAAAAAACAGAGAAAAGAAGCAGAAAAAATTCTTCGTGACTATATTGGATTTACATCAAAGGCTATAACAGTTGACTCTCAAGTAATGGGATTATCTGGTGGAGAAAAGCAAGGTGTTGCTTTTGGTAGATCATTATATTTTAATTCTGATTTGATCGTATTAGATGAGCCAACTATGGGCTTATCAATTCAAGAAACAGAAAAAGTCCTGAATTTCGTAAAGGGTTTAAAAAATGAAAATAAATCAGCAATTTTTATCGATCATAATATAATTCATGTCTATGGTGCTGCAGATCGATTTATTATTTTGGATAGGGGTGAAGTTGTAGGAGAGTTTAATAAAGAAGAAATATCAAGAGAAGAACTTGTACAGAAAATGATACAGTTGCATGAATCTGGGAAAATTAAAGTGGAAGATTAAATGAGTAATTTATTAAATAGTTATTTTGTAAAAACACATAAACTTGAGATTAGTATTACAATAATCGCAATCGTTCTGTTTCTAATATACTTTTTAGGTGCACCACATGTTTTCACTCGCTTTCCAATTTATAGGGCATTTATGCAATCAATGCCTTTTTTTGGAATCATTGCTATATCAGCAACATTTGTCGTTACGCTTGGTGAAATTGATTTATCATTTCCTTCTATAGTTGGAATTACTTCATTAATATTTGGAATGGTTATGACATCAACTGATGGTAACGTTTTCATTGCATTTATACTTGCAACTTCTCTTGGAATGTTTGCGGGTCTAGTTAATGGATTACTCGTTACTAAAATAGGTATTCCTTCAATAGTAGCTACAATAGGGACATTATTTTTTTGGCGTGGATTGGTTAATGTAATTTCCCAAGGAAGTGGTATTGCAATCGTCGATGTAGCAGATGGAACCTGGCATCATATGATATTTGTTGAAAAATTATTTGGAAAAATTCCAATGCAATTTATTTGGTTCATTGTTTTAACTGGATTAATGCAATGGGTTTATCGATACCATAAATTTGGAAATCACATCCACTTTGTAGGTGACAACAAAGCAAGTGCTCAAATGATGGGAATTAATGTTGATAATGTAAAAATTATTGCTTTTGTTCAACTTGGATTTTTCTCTGCTTTAGCAGGAATCTTTACAATGTATGAAATGTTATATTTCTGGCCTACACAAGGTGAAGGTTTAATGTTAACGACACTAGCAGCTGTCTTTGTTGGTGGTACTTCAGTCTTTGGTGGTAAAGGTACTATTTTTGGAACTTTTATTGGAGTATTAATTATTGGATCATTAGAATCAGGAATAGTTGCTTTAGGGTTATCTGGTTTTTATGTAAAATTTATTAACGGACTCATGATTACAGTAGCCGTAACAGTCTACGCTCTAATACAAAGAAGAAAAAATTAATAAGTAGCTCTACCTCCACTCAAATCAAAAGTTGAGCCTGTTGTGTAAGAATTTTCTTCAGAAGACATCCATGCAACTAAAGAAGCTAATTCTTCAACTAACACAAATCTATTTCTAGGAATTTTTGATAACATATAATCAATATGTTCTTGGGTAATTTGATCAAAAATACGCGTTTTAGCAGGCGCAGGAGTAACACAATTTACTGAAATGTTATTTTCTGCTAATTCTTTTCCTAAAGATTTAGTAAGTGCGATAACTCCTGCTTTAGCTGCACTATAAGGCATTGCATTAGGATTACCTTCCTTACCAGCTATCGAAGAAATATTAACTATACGTCCATAATTATGTTTTATGAAATGAGGAACTATAGTTTTGCAGCAATAAAATACTCCACTTAGATCTATATCTATAACTTTTTGCCATTCCTCAAGCGGATAATCCCATGTCTTAAAGTTTGGTCCAGCTATTCCTGCATTATTTATTAAAATATCAATTTTGTTTTCATACGTAAGACTTTTGGCAAATGCACTCTCTACACTTTTATAATTTGAAACATCAACTTCAATTTTTTGAGTATTTTTTAAATCAACTTTATTCAAATATTCTGTATCTTTATCCCATATTAATACTTTTGCACCTGACTCAATAAATCTTTTTGTAATTGCTAACCCAAAGCCTTGTGCTCCACCTGTTACAATTGCGACTCTATTTTCTAAATTAATTTTATTCATTAGATTTGTTCTAAAATATATTCCGCTGAACTAACATTATATTCGCCATCGTTTTCAACAAATTTGTTTATAATCACATTATTCTCAATTATCATGGCAAACCTTCGACATCTAAAACCCATATAATTTTTTCTCTTATCCGATATCAAGTCAAAATACTTTGTAATCTCTGCATTTCCATCTGCAATTCCATTGATCATTTCTCCATCTGTATAACTCACTAACCAAGATTTCATAACATGTTCATCGTTTACAGATAGACAGTAAATGCCATCAATTTTTTTATCTATAAATGCATTATATAATTTTATGTAACCTGGAAGATGTTTCTCAGAACAAGTTGGTGTAAATGCACCTGGAACACCAAATAGAATAATTTTTTTTTTTATAAATTCATTTTTTAATGAAGATACTGTTGATATACCTTTTTTAATTATAGGCACTTTAAAATCATCAATAACCATATTTTTTATTTAACTTTATTATATGTTTCAAATATTTCTTTCTCAGTCAATATTTCATTCATTACTATACCTTCTGGAAACTTTGAAGAGTAAAATGCATTAAAAGGTATTCCAAATTTATTATATTTTTTTAAAAATTTATTTATTTTTTCATTTGGTTGTGTCCAATCAGCTTTTATTAATGTCACTTCTTGTGAATCAAAAAAATTTG